>JANRJL010000042.1:0-24415 GCA_033763995.1 Rhodospirillaceae bacterium
GGCCTCCCAACTGCGCCCTGCGATGGTGATGCACAGCGAGCCGAGGATGAACAGACTGACGATGTTGTCGTAGAAGGTCGTGCCCACTAGGCCCAAGTGCCCGCCGCCCACCATACCGACAAGCGCGATGGCGACGGCCCAGAGCTGCGCGCCCTGCGCGAAGGCGCGCGCGAGCACCATATGCGCCAAAACGTAAAGCAGCACGAAATTCAGGCCCTGCGCCAGACCCAGCACGAAGCCCGCCACGCGCGCCGGCACGGCTTCGGCCAGCAGCGCGAAGGGCACGTCGAGCGTCGGGTTGTAGAAGGTCGGCACATGGGCCGGCGCGATGTCTTGCGCCCAGCGTTCCGTCAGGAAGGCGTAAGGGTTGTACCAGTGATAATTCTTGAGGTCCCAGTTGGCGTCTTGGCCTAGCGCGAGGGACAACATTCCGAAGGCCAGCGGCACAACGATGCACGCCCATAGTCCGATGCGCAGATCGCGCTCGGGATAGCTTTCGTCGATGGCCGCAATTTGGTCGGACACGTCCGTCCCACATCATTGGATGGACGCTTCTCTATCCTTGAATGCGTGACTTGAGTCTGACTCTTTTATGACTTTTACCAGCGACGGTGCCGAAAATTATGCCGCGCGATACGCGCGGTAAGGCCTCGGCACGTGACCGTCACGGTGAAGCCATAGCGACGTCAAGCGAAACACAAGATGACAAAATGATTGCGCCGAGCAAACGCGCAAGGTCACCTCGCCTCTCGACAGCGGCCTCGCGCCCGACCTGGTCACCATCATCATGTCCTCGACGTGAGACGAGCCGTAGCCACCTCAAGATGGGGCAGCTTGAGCGTCAACACTGTATTCTCGGCGAATACCAGCGGCTCGATCTTGATCAACGCACTATAGAAGGGACAGCTGATTGAGCCCACCCGGGAAAGGCCTCGGCGCGGTCAGCATGACTCTTTTGTTACGGTTGCATGAAACGACGCGCGGAATCGCGGATTCCCGGCGACTCAGGCGCGCCGACATTGGGCAACCGTGTTATAAGCCCCGCGGAATCAGGGGGTAACAGACTGGCATCTACGCCGCCGGACATCCCGAACGCCTGCATTTTCACGCCACAACGTTTGACGCGTCGAGGCCGCGCGACATGAACTCAAACGAGGAAACAGAGCTCAAACTCCGTCTTGCGCGAGCGGCGCTTCCCGCGGCGCTGAAGGCATTGACGCGGATCAGCGGCACGCCGGCGCGCAAGAATCATCTGATGGCAGTCTACTACGATACCGCAAGACTGCGATTGACGAAGTCCGGATACGCGCTGCGCGTACGTGCCGAGGGTCGCGACTTCATCCAAACGCTCAAACGCGAGGCTACCGGCGACGCGCTGGTCCGCGACGAATGGAGCAAGCCCGTCGCCATGCAAAAGCCCGACCTGACGGGCGGGGCAGCCGCACGCAAGATCCGCCGAATTATCAGCAGCGACCCACTGCGGGCGATGTTTCGCGTGAACATCACACGGCATATCTTCGAGCTAGGTGGCAAGTCGGGCGCCGAGATCGAGGCGAGCATCGACACGGGTGAAATCAAGACGCCGGATGGTCGACGAGAGCCTGTGACCGAGATCGAACTGGAGCTCAAATCGGGGAACCCGATTGCTTTGTATCGCGCCGCTCTGGAAATCTCACGGCGCGTCGAGATTTCACTCGAGCCGCGCAGCAAGTCCGCACGCGGCTTCGCATTCCACGGCCATCGGCTCAGCATCGCGCGGCTGGACCCGCCGGTCTTCACTTTGGACGAAGCGCTGGGCACCGCGCTGCAGCGCACGGGGCGGCGTTACTTTGCGCAGTATGTCGCCAACATTCCCCTCATGCTCGAGGGCGAACCCGACGCCGCCCACGCGATGCGCGTCGCGGTGCGTCGCCTGCGTTCGGCCGTGTCCGCGGCCAAACCGTTCCTGCCCGACGGTGCTGCCGATAAGTGGAATGCTCGGCTGCGAAAGATTCAACGCGCGCTGGGCGAACTGCGCGATCTCGACGTGCTGACCTCGCAAGTCTCGGGTGGACAGAAGCAACGCAGCAAACAGGATAAGGGTCGCGGGCAACTCTCCGCATGGATGGGCAAGCGTCGCCAGGCTGCGCTGGCCAAAGCACGCAAGACCGTCTTGTCGCCGAGCCAAACGCGAGCGTGGCTCGGCATCATGGAGTGGTTTGAGCAGTTGGGCGGCGCTGTGCGGCCCACGGCGCGACTGGCCACACCGTTGCGCCTGGCGGTGCCTGCCATATTCGACCGCCTGATGAAGCGCGCACGCAAGCGCGGCCGAAAGGCCGACGAACAGTCTCCGACGCAACTGCATCGGTTGCGGATCGCCTGCAAGAAGTTGCGCTACGGGCTTGAACTCTTTGGATCGCCCTACCCGGCACGGCAAGTCTCCGGTGTGCTGGCCCCGGTCAAGGGGCTTCAAAACTCTCTCGGCGCGCTCAACGATGCCGTCGTGGCGCGGTCTTACTTGCTGGCTGTCTCGGGGAAGCAGGCACACGCACGCGATACCAAGGCCAGCTTAAGTCGGATGGATCGCCGCTCGGAAGCCGCTATGGCTGACGCGGTGCGGCAGCTTGAGCGCCTGCGCAAGGCCGAGAAATTCTGGCGCCGAAGCAAATAGTCGACAGGACTCCCTTTAGACCGACAGGGCTTTCAAATCGACTTGCTGTTCCAGCTTGGTGGCGCCGTCACCGCCGCGCACTTGCATCCTGATCTTGGTGTTGCGGCCCTTCCAGTCGATCTCGATCACGCCGAAGTTCTCTGCGTTGATCGCCGGTCCAACCCGGTTGTCGTTGGGCGGCAGAACCGGCCAAACTTCTGTCAGCCCGCTGGAGGTGACGTCCCACAGTGGGTAAGGCACGTTGACATCGAGTTTTGAAATCTCGCCGTAGTGTGTGTCGCCACTGAGAAAAATGACGCCGCCGGCTTTCGTGCGACCGATCACCTCGATCAAGCGCTGGTGGTCCCGCGTGAAATTGATCCACGCCTCCCAGCCCGGAAAGTCCGCCAAAACCTGAAGGCTTGATCCGAACAGGCGAATGTCGGCCGGCACCTTGAATTGCTCTTCAAGCCACGCCCATTGCGCCTCGCCCAACATCGAGACGTTGGGATCGGGATTGCGCTGATAGGGCCCCGGCACCGGCTCTCCGGCTTTCTCCTTGTCCTTGGCCCATGACTTGTAACCGCGTCCCCCTAAGTCCATCTCGACCAAGGCGCTGCGGTGCATGCGCAGGTCGGGCAAGATCAACTGCACCCGCTTGCCCTTGGGTCCAAAGATATACGAAGCGTAAAGACCGTTGCGGGACCACCGGGGGGAGTCAGACGGTTCCCCGAAGAAATCGAGAAAGATCTTTTGCGTCTCGCGGCTAAAGGGATAGTTGGCGCCTGCGTCATCCTCGCCGTAGTCATGGTCGTCCCAGATCGCGGCGATCGGCGTGGTGGCGCGCAGTTTCTTGAAGCCGGGCTTGGCGGCCAGCTTGGCGTAGCGTGCCCGGATCATGTTCATGTCGGCAGAATCGCCGTAGATATTGTCGCCCAAGAAGACAAACAGGTCCGGCTTCGCCGCGACGACGTGATCCCAGATCGGTTGATCTTTCTCCTGGTCACAGCACGACCCGAAAGCGATTCGCGCGAGCGTGCGCTCCAGCGCCGGATGAGGATCGGACGTCGCCGCCTCTGCGGAGACCGTGACGGCGGCAGTCGCCATTGCGATCGCGACGGAGCCGGTCAATGCATCGCGTCGCGTCAGATCGCCCGTCATGGCCCAGCCTCAGAACTGCGCGCGGATGGTCACGAAGGCTTGCATCGGCGCCCCGGCGAGGAGGGTTTGGTTGGTCCCGGTCGGGTCGCTATTGGCGAACCCGTTGGAGCCGATGGTCGAGACGTACTTCTTGTCGAACAGGTTGGTGATGTTACCCTGGATTTCCCAGCCCTGGGCAAAGCCGGCCCCCGGCCCGAAGCGGTAGCCGGCGGTGAGGTCGACCAGGGTGTAGCTCTTCACCGGTTGATCGTTCAGGTAGGTATAGAAGCGCTTGCCCGTGTGCGACACGGTGACGCGGCCAAAGTAAATATCGTCGTCATAGGCCAGCTCGCCTTTCGCCAAAATCTTCGGGGCATCGACAAGGCGCTTGCCATCTGTGGCGGTGACGCGGCCTTGGCCATCGACGGTGTTGTCGGCGTATTCGGCCTTGTTATACGCCATGGAGCCGAACAACGAGAAGTCTTCGGTGAGCGCCAGCGTACCGCCGAACTCCGCGCCGCGCGACTTGACGCTACCGACGTTGGACAAAGCTGTCGGCGCACCGATGATGCCCGGGCCTTGCGAGACGGAGAGTAGGCGGTCCTTGAACTTCACGTCATAGAGCGCGATCACGCCACCGAAGTTCTCCAGATTGAAACGCCATCCGGCCTCGACGGTGCGTGATTTCTCGGGGCGCAAACGGGTCCGGATGAAGTCGAACCCCGCCTGCGTGGTCGAGAACGGCCCGGATGTCGCCGAGGCCGAGAATGCGCGCATGTTCTCGGCATAGGTGACAAACAACTCGTTTTCATCGTTAATATCGACCGTGGCACCGGCTTGAGGAAGGAAACTATCCTTAGCCTTGATGGTGCCGCGAATCGTGCCGACGAGCGGCACGGCCGTGTTCTCGGCATTGATAGACTTGAAGCCCGCGAATAGCGAGAAGCCATCCAACCGCAGCGTGTCCTGGACGTGGAATACGGTGGTCTTAGTGTCGAAGTCGAATTCAAACTGCGTGCGAAATGGATCGGACTGGTAGTCCAGCACCGAGCGTTCCGGTGTGGTCAAGCCCATCTGATAGAAACGACGCGCTTGATCGAATTTATTGTGCTCGTACCACACGCCTGCATTCAACTCGTTATTTTCGATTTCGGCCGTGATCGAGGCGGTGACACCCTTGCGGTTGATGTCGTATTCGGTGGTGCGGAACGACACCGGCGAGCCATTGGGCGACGGCGCGTAAGGCGTGATCCAGCTTCCTTGGCCCTTGTTACTGTGCCAGTAGGCGTTGCCGTTGAAGGTGATCGTGTCGGTGACCGCCAGGTCGGTCGCAGCATAGGTCAACAGGTCCTTGCGGAGCCCCGAGGCGTCGAAATAGGAGTCGTCCAGTGTGCGGATGGGCGCCGGGAACGGCTGGCCCGTCTGGCCCGCGCGCGCGACTTGCAGGGCCAGGGCATAGTTCGGGAAGAAGTTGTCGTGCTTGTAGCCCAGCCGATTGATCAGATCGAGCGAGAGATCTTGATAGTCCTGCTCGCGGCGGTCCGAATAGTTGATGTAGTAAGACACCGAACTGTCTTCGCCAACAGGCTGGACGACCTTGCCGTTGACGTGGTGGTATTTTTGCGTGCCATCGCCTTTCCACTTATCGATGTGGGAATAGCCGTAGCTCAGGAACATGCGCGGGCCCTCGGTGCCCAATGCGCCGGTATCGACGCGCACGAACGGACGGTAGGTGTTCTCGGTGCCGCCGGTGAACTGCACCAAAGTACCGAAATCCTCGGCCGGTGCGCGAGTCGTGAACTTGAGCGTGCCGCCCAGGTTGCTGGTCGACGCCGTATCGAGGGCGCCGGCGCCCTGAGCCAATTCGATGCCGCCGATATTGTCGCTGGTGACCGCGCGGCTGATGTGCAGGCCGTTGTTGTTGCCGTAGGACATGTCGCCCAGCGGCACGCCGTCCAGCGTGAAGCCCAATTGGTTCTGGTTGAAGCCGCGGATCGAAATCCGCACCGCCCATTCGTAGGCGCCGAAGGGATCGGCCGCCTGGAAGTTGACGCCGGGCATTTTCTGGATGATTTGCAAGGGGCTGGTGCCGGGGGCCACGGACTCGATGTCCATCTTGCCGACTGACTGTACTTGGCGGGTTTGGCCGGTCCCGAACACGACGATCTCTTCGAGCGATGCACTGCTGGCGACTTGCTGATTGGCCGCTTGGCCTCCGGTCGTGGTCTGCGAAAACGCCGGCGCGAAAGCCGACACAACCATCAACGCACTGCCGCCGAGCAGGAAAGACCGGAACAAAAACATGGATACCCCTTGAACAAGAACACGGACGCCGACACACATTCGGTGTGCCCGGGGCCCCATGTATCGGGGATTCGTGTCGGGGTGGTTGCTATCCAATGAAGGTTTGACGACAGAATAGACTCTCGTATGGCGCTGGTTTGCATATGGGCAACGCCGCTGTCGCACAAGATAATATGGCCACGACACATATTGCCACGACGGGCAATTGTTTTCGCGCGGGCCCGCCCAGCGCGCTATTGCCCCTCGCAGGCGACCAGGCCGCCCACGGGCAACACTGCTTCCCATCCGTCGCGGCGGGAGACGCGCAATGTGCCCGAGGGAATCACGGCGCCGCGCCCCAAACCCGCACGCTGCTCAAATTCAACGGCGACCTTGAAGGTAAGGTTGCGCCAGGCATAGGTCTGTTGCTCCGCAAAGCCCTGGACGATGCGCCCGTCGCCCGCCACGCGCGGTACGAACTGCTCGCGATTGTTGATCATCATCTTGGCGTCCTGATCGGTGCTGATGGCAAACAATGTCAGCCGGCGTTGTTCGTCGCGCGACCACAGGAACATGCCGCACTGCCCGGCGCGCAGCCGTTGCGGCGGTAGCTCACTGATCAAAGCCTCAAGATCGGTGTCGTCGACGGCGGCTGCCGCAGGGTTTGATGTCGGCAGTGACGGCAAGGTGATGTTGCCGCAGCCGGCTAAGGTCATGGCGAGCGTCATAACGAGGCAAACACCCTTGCCGGAAACAGTGCGTGCGGCGTTGCTCAACCCCATGTTCCTTCTTGCACTAGAATCAATTTGTCGCCCTCACGCTTGAAGCCGAGCGTCGGCAGCAGTTGCGCCAATGAGGCATCGCGGCTCGTTACACCAATCCGGGTTTGATATGACCGATCCGGTTTCAATACTAAGTCTATGGTGACCTGCTGCATGTCGTCCATGCCCGTCAACGACACCACCAATGCGCCATCCGCGCACCGCGCGTCGCCGCTTAGAGGCGGCCCCGACCAGGCCAGGCCCGCAATGCCTCTTGTAAGGGCGTCCGTCGCGACCCTGGCCGTCACCGCGACGCAGCCATCGGGCGCGTATTCAAGGTGGTCGATTTCGGCCTGTACCTGCCCCGCCATGCTGAACAGCGTCGGCAGTCCGGCGACTTCCAGGGCAATATTGGTGTCGCGAATGATGGTTGTAGAGCCGAGCGACCTGCTCAGGGTCCCGCGTGCGGTCGCGTTGGCCCCCGATGCATCAAACTGGGCAGCGAGTCGGCCCAATAGCAACGACGCCGGCTGGAGGCGGATCGTGATGTCGCCAAGCGCGCCGTCGCGCCAGTAAACATCCTTCACTTCTGCGTGCCACAGCCGGCCATCAACGCGGCCATGGACAATGCCGAAGCGATCGGGGCTCGTCATGGATAACAACATCGAGGCGGGAGCCATCGCGATCATGAAGGCAGCCAAAGCGGCGCCGAAAAGCCCGCCTAACTGGGCCAAAGTCATGGCGCCGACCCAGCGCTGAGCGCGATCTGCGCGCGCACGCGCGCGCTCTGTTCGGTGCGGCGCATATCGATCTTGGTGGCGACGATCCCATACCGGCGATTGAGCCCGGCCAGCCAGCGAAAGATCCGAGCCGAGTCTGCATCCTCGATCCAGAATTCAACAACGCCATCGTCACGGGGTTGAAGGCGATTGATAACCAAATCGGCCTCCTTCGCGGCAGCAGCTGCAGCCACCCTGAGGCCGTCGGCGGGCAGCGGCGCGCGACCGCGCGCTGATTCCCCAAGGCCGCGGATTGTCCGGACGAGTTGCTCAACGTCAGACAGGTATGCCGTCGCTTCAGCATAGGCAGATGCCGCACTGCGGCTATATGCGGAGATCGGCTTGTAAATGCCTTGAAAAGCCAGAACGCCCAATAGCAGCGCAGCAGACAGCACCAGACCTAGCTGCTCTCGCGGGGCACGACTGGCCCACCAGGATTTCAGTGCGTTCACGGCAACCTCACCGTAACGCTACTGGTGACCCCGTCTTCGGTCTGACGAGCTTCGCCATCCACGAGGATGCCGTTGCGTTCTGCCACGGCCGCCTTGAGTTTGACGATATCGTCGAACGTCGGAAGTAAAACGCTGGCTGTGAGCGTGCCGCCGGCGCGGTCGAACGTGAGGCTGTCCAGGGAGCCATCGCGGACCTCGGCGAGGCTTTGGCCAAGAATCTCTGAGGCCGCCAGAAACTCATCGGCGGATTCTGCACGCAGCAATGCGGCATGGGCCTTCAATTGCGCGCGGGCATTCACTAGGCGCGTCGATGGCGGCAAGGTTTCGCGTGCAATCCTGTCGGCGTCGATCATGGCGCGTTGGGCGGCCGCATTGGAGGACCACGCCGATGTGATCTGTTGCGCGGCGGCAAGACCGGCGAACACAGCCAGCAGCGCCGCGGCTCGGCGCCACGGCGCCACATCCATTGCCCACGCCCGACGAACCGCAAAGCGGCCTTGCAACAGATTGAGATCAATCCCCAAGCTGAGGCGCGCATAAACGGCCGCGAAGATTTCATCGTTGCGCAGGTGGCGACGCTCGACATGAAGTTGAATTGTTTGTGGCAGTCGAAAGCTACTGGCGTGCTTCGCCTCACCCAGCAGATCGACACGCGCCACGCCGTGCTGCTCCAAGATCGCTGGAAAGACATCACTCATGAGGTCGGTATCGACGGTGAAACCTGGGCCATCGGGCAGCGTCAGCGTCGCGGACAAATCCCGCACCACGATAACGGCGCGGTCGGTATGGGCCGGGAACGCGAGCGCGTCGGGAATCATAGCATCGGGGGCAACGCCGCTGGCGCCGAGAGTATCGAGCCAGAATTCCACTTTCGCCGCCGCCGTCGCTCCGACGAGGTGAGACGTACCTGTTGCGCGACGCCCCAAAGCGAAGTGCAAAGCCTCGGGTCCCGTGGCCAGATCGTCTTCCAACAAGAACGGTAAGGTCACGTCAAGCTTGGTGCCAGCGCCCGGCGGCAAGTCCACGGTGCGCAGCAGAACATCTTGGCCCGGCACGACAACCCAAGTACGCAAAGGGCCTGGCGCACCGTGCGACCGTGTCGCAGCATCGTTGCTGCTGGGCGGCGTGGCCAGACCCTCACCAGAAGCGACCAAGGTACCATTCTCGAAGAGGCCCCAAATCACGCCCAAGGCAGCGTCGAATACAAGAATACGGGTGGCGGTCATTCGAAGGCCCCGATCCGGCGGGTATGCAGTTGCGTCTTGCCGGCGTCGTTGAGTTCCACAAGGGCGGCCGTTGTCAGTTCCGCGGTGTCGTAGGTCACTTCGGTTTCGAGGATGTAGTAGCGCGTTTTGACGTCGGCGACACCGGGCCGTTCTGCCGCGGGTTTGAACGGCGCCATGTCGTCGAGCGCCCAGAACTCATCGATCGTGCCGAATCCCGTCAACGGGCGGGCCGCGATCACGCGCGTCGCGGCCGATATCGACAAACCGCTTCCGGATAACATCACCAGTAGTACGGCCTGCTCGGCCATCAACGTGTTGACATTGACTAGGCTCGGCGTTTCGGTGGGCAATGCACAAACAAACGGCCGCAAAGCACTGTAAAGCTTCTCGCTGAATCCTCGCATAGCCCGCAGCTCTGTGACGTCGACCAGCAGGGCGCCCGCGGTGCGATAGGGCGGTGTACGGCCCATGTACTCGGAATCCTCGGCACCGCCTGGCGACGCTGCGCTATCGCTGTCGATCCAGTCGACCAACACGGCGGCCAGGGCCTCTGCATCGCTCTGGTTGACGTCCAAGGCCGCAAGCAATGCCTGGAGCTGCGCCGTGCCTTCGAGCCGCGCGATAAAGCGGCCGCGCCCGTCGCGCTGCACGACGCTGTTGAGGTTGAAGCAATTGCCACCGTCACGGATACGCCCGGCGATCACGCCGTTGTCGATGGGAAATCGCACGCCCTCCATGGCCCAAGCGTCGTTCAGAGTCGACACCGACGGATGAATCTTCCAGCCACGTTCGATCGTTTCACGACCCAAGTTCTCAGCGCCACGTGCGTACCACAGCGCTTGATCGTGCGCGCGAATATTGCCGGTGCGCTTGATGGCGAGGCGAATGTCGTCCATGACCGCGACGATCAAGGCGGCCAACACGGCCACCAAGAGCAGCGTGGTGAGCAAGACGACGCCACGTTCGCTGGTGCGGGATGTGGGGACTCGCGCGGTCATGATGGCGCGGCAGCGAAAACTTGACGCATGGGCCCCACCTGACCAAGTCGGAACTCGATAGCCACGGCATCGGGAATGGCGCCGCCGGCACCCACATCGCCGCGCCATTGCGGGCGCCATTGTCCCTTGGACAAGAAAGAGATCGTCACGCTGTCGATGTCCTCGGCCAAGACAATCGTGGTGGACGGTGTGTCGGGGCTAGGATCGACGTGGACGCGCGCCCGGCGAATCAGTTGGCGGTCGACCACCTCGTACTCGACATATTGCAATGAGGACCGTTCCGCGAGCCCACCGGCGTTGGTCCAACCGCCGCGCACGAAGGCAAGCAAGGGCTGACGCTCGCTGATGGGCCCGCCGGCAAACGCCGGGCGTGCTGTCCCGAAGGCATCCCGCGTCGGGCGCAACACGATTTGTGCGAAATCCGCCTTCATCAGTGCACGGCCGGTCTGCAAGACCGCAAGGCTTCGGTCAGAAGCATCAAGGCTTTCACGCGCGCTGAGCACCCCCGAGGCAATTGCGGAGGACGCAATCGCCAAAAGCGAAAAGATCGCCATGGCCACCAGCACTTCGACCAACGTGAAGCCACGCGCGACGTCGGGATGACCGCCGCTCATGGCTTTCTCCGGAACGCCGTGAGGCTTGCCAGTTGCGGCCCGTCCCCGCTTGCCTTGACCGTCACCTCCAGGCGCACGATGGCCGGATCGTTGGTGGTGGCGATGGTTTCCGACCACAGCCAGTCTTGATCGGCCATGGCGATGCGGCCGTTGCGCGTGCCGATGTCGGGAAGTTGCGGCGCGGCATGAGTTTCCACCAGGCGATTTTCCGCGATCACGCCAGCAATGAAGCGGTCCCGCAGGGCGTTTGTGGTCACGATGCCTTCGCTCACGGCTTTCATCATCGCGAGTATCGCCACGGCAAGAATGCCGAGGGCGACGATGACTTCCACCAAGGTGAAGCCGCGCTGATCAGAACCGGGCGTCGGCATTTTTCTGCACTTCGATGTGTCCGCGCTCATCGCCGCTGACGTCAAGGCGATGATCGCGAACGGTCACGGCGAGACGAAACGGCGTCGCGAGGCCCGTAGGGTCAAATACGATCAGCGGCGGGCGCGGGCTGCTGTCTGTTTTGCGCGCTGGGATGCGCGTCGCGGCCGTCATGGCGACGCTCACGTCGAGTTCGGGCCCCCAAACCGACGGCTCGAAGTGACGATCCCCGCGAATTTCGGCCCACTGGCCCTTGCGCAGGCGAAGGAAACGATACCCTTCGGCGTCAACATCGATGCCTGTAGGCCTGCCCGCGATGACGCTGTCTTGCGCCGCCAAGGCCGCCCGCGCCGCGAACCGCCGCGCTGCTTCATCTGCGCCGCCATTGGGCGACAGCGACCAGATCACCGTTGCCGTGGTAAGCCCGATAATGGCCGTGACCATCACGACCTCGATGAGTGTGAAGCCGCGCGCGCGTGTCATCGCCGCCGTCCGTCCTCGCCGTCAATCCAGTTGCCGATGTCGGCATCGAGCGCTTCGCCGCCGATGCGGCCGTTAGCGCCCAGCGAATAAATGTCGAAGGTGCCGCGTTCGCCGGGCTGCACATATTGATAGGCATTCCCCCACGGATCGGCTGGTAAGCGCTTGATGTAACCGCCTGTGCGGTAGCGTTCCGGACGGCCGAGACCTTCAGGCGGCTCGATCAATGCCTCAAGGCCCTGCTCTGTGGTCGGATAGGCCAAGTTGTCGAGGCGATACATTTCCACGGCTTGCTCGATCAACGCCACGTCGGCACGGACTTTTTCGACCATCGCGCGATCCTGGCTGGGCAAGACGTTGAGAATGACGAAAGTCGAGAGCAAACCGATGATGACGATGACGACCATCAGTTCGATCAGCGTGAAACCGCGCTGGGCTGTATTTGTGCGAAGAAAATTCGTTCTGGACATGGCGGTCACATCAAGGCCAGGGAGTTGAGTTGAAAGATCGGCATCACGATGGCCATGACGATCACGGCAACCATGGCCCCCATCAGCACCACGATTGCAGGCTCCAACAAGCCGAGGGCGACGGCCGTGGCATTCTCGAGTTCGCGGTCGAGCTGATCGGCCGCTTTTTCCAGAAGCACATCGAGGCGCCCCGAGGTTTCGCCGCTGGCGGCCATGAACGCGAGGATCGGCGGAAACGCTTGGGATTGCCGCAGGGCCGCCGACAGGCTGGTTCCCTCGCGGACCGCGTTCAGCACGCCCGTCATTTTCTCGGTGAGAACCGCGTTCGTGACCGTGGATTTCGCGGCGCCAATGGCATCGAGCGCTGGAACACCGCTACCGATGAGCACGCTTAACGTGCGCGCCATGCGGCTGGCATGAAGGCGCCGGACGAGTTTGCCCAGCACCGGCACGCTCAAGAGCCGGGCATCCACCGCCAAGCGCACGGCCGGCTTGCGCAACTCGCGCTTCAACACAACGGCAGCGAGTGCGATCAGCGCAAGGCCAATGAGGCCGTAGCTTTGCAGACCCTCGGAGACGACGATCAACGCGCGGGTCAGCCACGGCAGGTCCTGGCCCAGGCTGGCGAACTGATCGACGATCTTGGGGACAACGAAGATCAGCAGCAGCAGCACCATGAGCCCAGCAACAGCCGCCAACACCGCCGGATAGATCAGCGCGGTCAACACTTTCGCGCGGAGGCGGCTCGTCTTCTCCAGATGATCGGCAAGTCGCTCCAGAATCGCACCCAAGGCGCCCGACATCTCACCGGCGCTCACAAGGGCGACATAGAGCGGTGTAAATACGCGCGGGTGGGCGGCAAGAGCCTCCGATAGACGTGCGCCCTCAATGACAGATGCACGCACATTCAAAAGTATGTTTCGCAGCGCCCGATTTTCGGCCTGAAGGGCAATGACGTTGAGCGCTTCCTCAATCGGGGCGGCCGCATTCACCATGGTCGCCAATTGCCGCGTCGCCAACATCACGTCGGCCGATGGAATGCGGTCCCGCCACGGCGTCGGCAGCATGACGCGGTTGCGCGATGCGGCTTGGCTGGCCGGTTCCAACTTGACCGGCACCAACTTGCTATGCCGCAACTCCTTGCGGGCCAGGCGCGCATTGTCGGCTGTGATGACCCCGCGCTTGACGCGCCCCAAGACATCGAGGGCTTCGTAATCAAACGCGGTCATCAAGCGCCCCCTCGCTGCGGCTGACGCGCAGCGCTTCCTCGAGGGATGTCAATCCGGCGGCGACGTGGTCCATGGCGCTCGCCCGCAACGTTGCGGACTCGCGGAACGCAGCCTTCGCCAAATCGTGCTCGGCGCGGTCGTCATGGATCATCCGCCTCAGCTCTTCGGTGACCGTTACAAGTTCATAGATACCTATGCGCTCGACATAGCCCTGGCCCTTACACGCATTGCAGCCCTTGGGGCGATAGATCGTGCGCGCCTTGGCGTGTACCGTCCCCAACAACCCGCGCTCGGTGGCGGCCACGGTGTGCGGCTCTTTGCAGGCATCGCACAGCCGGCGCACTAGGCGTTGCGCGAGGATCGCCTTGACGGTCGACGCGAGCAAGAACGGCTCGATGCCGACATCGCGCAAACGCGTGATGGCGCTGACGGCGTCGTTGGTGTGAACAGTCGACAGCACCAAGTGGCCGGTGAGGCTTGCCTGCACCGCGATCTGCGCCGTTTCTGCATCGCGAATTTCGCCGACCATGACGATGTCCGGGTCTTGGCGCAGGATCGCGCGCAGCCCGGCCGCGAAGGTCAGCCCTACTTTCGCGTTCACTTGAGTCTGGCCGATGCCGTCCAGCGCGTACTCGATAGGGTCCTCGACGGTCAGAATGTTCCGTGTCTTGTCATTCAGGCTGGACAACCCCGCATAAAGGGTCGTGGTCTTGCCGGAGCCCGTGGGCCCAGTGACCAGGATGATGCCGTTGGGTTCCGCCAGCGCGCGTTTGAACGACGCCAGCACATCGCGGCTCATGCCGAGGCCGCCCAGGTCCAATTGCCCCTTGCGCTTGTCGAGCAGCCGCAAAACCACCCGCTCGCCATGTTGGGCAGGCAGCGTCGAAACGCGAACGTCGATGGCGGCCCCCGCGATGGACAGCGAAATGCGACCGTCTTGCGGCAGGCGCTTCTCGGCGATGTCGAGCCGCGCCATGACCTTGATGCGCGACACCAGCAACGGCGCCGCACGTTGCGACAACTTGACCACTTCGGCGAGAATACCATCAACGCGCAGCCGCACGGACAGCTTGGTCTCATAAGGCTCGATATGGATATCGGACGCACGCACCTTGACCGCTTCGGCGATCAGTCCGTTGATCAGGCGGATGATCGGCCCCTCGTCCTCCACTTCCAGCAAGTCTGTCGAGGTCGAGATACCGCGCAGCACTTGATCCAGCGACTCATCTTGCCGAAGATCGTCGTCGACTTCGCCGGCCCCAATGCCAGCAATGGCATAGGTCTCGGCCAGGCTGCGCTCGAACTCCGTGGGCGAGAGTCGCCGCACACGAATCGGAATGCCCAGCGCTCGCCGCGCCTCCAACAGCGAGTGCGGCGGCGCCGTTCCGCGCACGCCGATGGTGGCGACGTCGCCCCGCTCCAGCACAAGAACGCCGTGCTCGCGGGCGAATGTATAGGCCAAGGACGTGGCGGCGGATTCGGCCATGGCGACCTTCTCAGGGGTTGGCGGGCGCGGAAGCGGGTGTCGGCCCGCGACCGATGAGATCATTCACCATGCGATCAAGGCTCGAATCGCCACTGCGGCTGCGAATCTGCTGCTTGCCCTGGACGTAATTGTACTTGCGGTCGGTGACCGCGCGCAGATCCTCGCGTGACTTGACGATGGTCGGACGCATGAACACCATCAAGTTAGTCCTGCGTTTGGATTTACCCTCGCTTTGGAACGCGCGGCCCAGAATCGGGATGTCGCCCAAAATCGGCACCTTGTCGAGGGAGACCTGCTCGCCTTCCTCGATCAGACCACCGAGCACGATGATCTGGCCGTCATTCACCATCACCGTGGTCTCGACTTCGCGTTTGTTGGTGATGAGTTCGCTCGACGTCGCGCTGAGCGGCCGGAAAATGCTGGAGACTTCCTGACGAATGAATAGCTTGATCGCCTCGCCCTCGTTGATCTGCGGGCGAACCTCCAGCTTGATCCCCACGTCCTTGCGCTCGATCGTGCGGAAAGGATTGGTGTTTGCACTGCCCAGCGCCTCGCCGGTGGTAATGGGGATTTCCTGGCCCACCAGGATTGACGCTGGCTGATTGTCCATGGTCATGATGGAGGGCGTGGAGAGCACGTTCGAGCCGGTATCGGACTGCAGCGCATTCAAGATCACACCGAAAATCGTGCCGTCGTCAGCCTGACCGCCTAAACCCAAGCCAAGGCCCTGGAGGCCCAGCAGCGAATCGACGGCCAGCGATTGAAGGCCCTTGATCGCATCGCTGTCGGGACCGCGTGTCTCTCGGTCGAGGATGACGGCGCCCGTGGCCGCCAAGACATTGGGGGCAGCGTTGGGAAAATTCGTAACCGTGAAGGGAATGGTGCTGCCGTCGCCGCCGGCCAGCACGTATTGAAGCCCCAGTTGACGCGCAACGGTGTCGGACACTTCAACGATGATGGCCTCAACCAGAACCTGAGCGCGCGCGATGTCGAGTTGAAGCACGACATCACTCAATTGGCGCTGCATCTCCGGCGGCGCGCTGATCACCAGCGCATTGGTGCCGGCATGCACGCCGATGTTGGCCCGCGCTGGCCCGCCGGACTGGCCATCGGCGCCGCGAACCATGGATGCGCTCATGCGCTCAAGAATCGGCAGGATCTCCTCGGCGGCGGCGTGCTTCAGGTAAATCACCTTGGTGTCGCTGGTTTCCGCGTTGCGTGAGTCAAGATCCTCGATGATGGGAACAAGGCGGTTGATCAAGTCGGGCCGAGCGCGCACGACAATGAGGTTCGACCCATCGACAGGGACCGCCGAGAAGTGAGAGTTGGCCCCCGTCCCCTCGCCTTCCGACTTAAGAAGGTCGACCATCGCCCGCGCCATGTCGGCCGCCGCGGTGTTGCGAAGCGTGATCGTGCGCATGACCGTCGGGTCACGGTCGATATCGGCCAGAACTTGGCGTATCCGCTGCACGTTGCTGGCATAGTCGACGACGACCACGGCGTTGCTGCCGCGCGTACTGATGGCGCGACCCTGCTTGTTGACGATCGGTTGAATCATCTGTAAGGCCGTGTTGACGTCGGTGTAGCGCAGCGGGATCACCTCGGTGACGAGCTGGTCGTCGGGCCCCGATTTGGGGCGTGCCGGTGCCGCGTCCTGCGCCGCGACGTCTTCAGGTACAATGCGATAAGCGCCGCGCGCCGTCGGCAAGGCCGTGAACCCGTTCACACGCAACGTCGCCAGAAACACGTCGAAGAGGTCATCGGGCGGCAGGGGCTGCTGCGACACAACGGTGACTTTACCTTGCACGCGCGGGTCGACGATGAAGGTTCGCCCGGTCATCATCGAGACGTCGTTGATAAAGGCGCGGATATCCGCCTCGCGCAGATTCATGACTTGGCTGTCTTGCGCCGCTGCAGATCCGGCCAGGACGCCCACCCAAAGGACGGCGGCGGCAATGCGACGGAACAGCGTTGGAAACGATGGCATGGCGGTTACCGGTCGACGATGAGGCGTTGCTGTATGCGCTTATCGCCGCGGCTGAAACTGACAATCACGCTGCGAGCTTCGGCCAACGACGCGACCGTGCGTGCCGCTTGGGCAGGGTCGGCTACGGACTGACCGTTGACGGCGATCAACACGTCACCGGGCTCGAAACCGGCCGATCGCAGCATGTCGTTGTCGCCACGAGCACGCATGACCAGGCCCCGCGTGCCATCTGACGCCACGCCGGGCGTCAGCTCGATAGCCGCGAAGAGTTCCGGCGCGAAGTAGTCGATACGACGGCGCGTGGGTTCGGTTTGCTCTGCCGTGCTGGCCGTTGCCGGATCACCGGGCTGGGCGGCCAGAGCCGGCGCGGAAGCGGCACGGCGTTTGTCGAGCGGCAGGCTTTCGCGAATGCCCAGGCGCCGGATCGTGACACGGTCCGGGAAAATTTGTTCCAGCACCACGCCGTCGAGGATGTCTTGCCCAGGGGAAAACGCATCCTGGGTACCGTCGGGCCGGCGGATAATAGCGCTGCCCTGCGCGCCATTGGCCCCGGCACGGACCCCAAAGAGTTCAAGGTTCAGGGCTGTTTCAGGCGCGGTAGTCGTTGAATGGCCGCTATCGGCACCCTTGGCTCGCGGCGCAAAATAGTCCGTGGCCGTGATCGAGAGCGTTTGCGGAAGCTGGAAGGGTATCGGCCGCGGGCCGGAATTCGTCCCGGCGGAGGACAGGCTGCCGGTCGCGCCCGGGGCTAGCATGGTCCATGCTAGCAGCGAAACTTGATAGGCACAGCCCAACACCAGGGCCACTTCGACGGCGGCAACAAGAACTCGGCGATTGAGAACCGCAGCGCCCGCCCGAGTGGAGGTCAATCTCGACAATGACGCCGTCAGCGCCAGCGGAGCGCCTGCGAAAAGCCGTTGCGTCCAAGAAAGCCAACCGTCCATGCCGCTCGCACCACTCTCACGCCCAGGGGGTCGTTGATCGCTGCACATTCCTCGCCCGAGAGGGTCAAGGCCTTGCATCTCGTGGCAAGAGTTATGGGTCAGTTAGGTATCTGTTTGGTGACAGATATGTTTCATTCCTATGACACAGAGACGAAGCGGTCTCTCTGCGGTGCTAATACTTGGCCTTGAGGCTGAGCGAGAACGAACGTCCTAAGTCATAGCGGTCGACGTTGACGCGGTTCTGGCCCAACCGTTGGGTCGCGCTATAGTTGTCACCCAAAAGGTTTTCCGCCTTGAAGCCCAGTTCGTATTCACCGCCCCAGATGTCGAAGCTGCGGCTGTAAGTGAAATCGAGTGAGAGCGGCGGCTGTTCGATGATCTCAGGCAGAGTCTGCGCGGCGCTGGCCCGGATACGCTTGCTGGCGTAGTTCAGCAACAAGGTTGCGGCCGAGTTGACCTCGATGTCCTCGTAGCCGATTTGCAAATTGGCGAGGTGGTCCGACTGGCCCTGCAACGCGCGGCCATCACGAATCACGAAATTCGCCGGCAGCACCGTGCCGTTGGATCGAATGACGGTATCGCCTGGCTTTACCTTAATTTTCGAGTCGCTATAGGTGTAGTTGGTGCTGAAGAAGAAGTTCTTCGTCTTAGCCCAGGCAAAATCGAACGGTGTCTCGAAGGTGTATTTGAACTCCGCCTCGGCGCCGTACAAGCGAGCACGCGGAACGTTTTGGAATGTGGTTTGAAGATTGTCGCCGGCTTCGTTGATGGTTTCTTCGATGGGCTTCTTGAGGTTCTTGTAGAACGCACCCAACGTGAAGAATTGATCGCTGCCGAAGTACCACTCCCAACGCGCGTCATAGTTATCGAGTTCGGAGTTGGTCAAGAACGGGTTGCCGACGAAAGCGCGGTCGGTATCCACGTCGATGAACTCGGCGGGGGCCAGTTCGCGGAACTGCGGGCGGCCGATGGTCCGTGAACCGCCGAAGCGCAATTGCATGTTCTCTGCGAAATTCCAGGTCAAGGTCGCCGCCGGGAGCCAATAGCTTTCCTTGATCGTCGTCTCGACCGCCGGGTTGGGCGAATAAAAGTCGAAGGTATCGACCAATTGTTGGCCGTCTTCGTAACGCACGCCGAGGGCCGCCCGTAGGAAGCTGGTCAGCTCCGCGTCGGTGCCGATGTGAGCGCCATGAACCTCAAGCGCGCCGGTATAAGCTGGCGGTGCGGCAGATCCGGTCACTTCCGAGATCACCAAGCGATCCGGATTAATGTTCTGCTGCGCGAACACGAAGTCGATGCGCCGTGTCTTCAAATCCTCGGGCAGCGGGCCGCCTAGCTCAAGCAAACGGTAGTCGCGCTGCGCGGAGTCGCGATTGGTGTCGGTGTAGGCGTAACCGGCCTTGATCGTGTATTCCTCAAGACCATTCACCAGCCATTTGACGTCGGCGCCGCCGCTTTTCACGGTGTCGTCGATCTTGCTGAAGCGGGTTAGATTGCGGCCCTGCTGGTCATCATACTCAATGACGCCGTCGTTATTGAAGTCGCGATATTGCACAGTGCGCTCGTAGGGCGAATCGCGCTCGGCGGTCGAGTAGGAACCGCGCCAGGTCAGATCAAAGCTGTCGCTGAGGGTATGCGCGCCCTCGACCTGATTGGTCCACAGCGTGCGTTCGATCCATTCGAGGTTGTCGCGGCGAACATCGTCGCCGAGCGACGCATTGAGGCCCACCTCGCTACGCGCCTCCTTCGACGTGTTGCGAATGATCATGCTGGTGAACTTGTATTCGCTGTTCTCAAGTTCGGCGCCGAGACCGAGAAGCACATGCAGGCGAATGTCGTTCTGCGTGCTGGTAAACGTGAAATCGTTGCCCAACACGAGGGCTTGGCCACCCGCGCCGCCGGCGCCAAGTCGGCCGTCTTGCTTCTGGCCCTTCTTGGTCTGCCAATCGCTGTCGTAGCCGGCCGAGGCGATCACGCCGTAACTTCCGTCGCCGACGTCCCAGCGATTTCCATAGGTTAGGTCGACCCCGACATCGCCCGGAACCGTGCCGTCGAACAACACCCAAAGCTCGGAATTGGCGAAGCTGCGGCCGATGGTTTGCAACTCAGCCGGTGTGAAATTGTTGCTGTTGAGGCGACGATTGGCGTCAATCGCCGCGCGGAGGGCTCCGGGGATCTTGCGAATCCCAGAGTCGAAGCTCGTCCAGTCACGGCTGCCGCCGTCATAGAGCAGACCGTCGCGCCAGGTCGTCTCAGTGTTGAACCCACCGGACACACCCACCTCGAAGAACTCTTCGTCGGGGGTGGATTTGGTCTTGATCTCGATGAGGCCGCCACCGAATTCACCGGAATATTGCGGTGAGAACGTCTTTTGTGCGGCCGCACTGGCCATAATCGATGTCGGGAACAAGTCGAGCGGGACGACGCGGCGCAATGGCTCGGGGCTGGGCAGCGGCGAGCCGTTGAGGATGGCGTTGGAGTAGCGTTCTCCAAGACCGCGTACATAAATGAATTTGCCGTTCACGAGGCTGAGGCCGGTGACACGGCGCAATGACAAGGCGACGTTGCTGTCGCCCTGGCGTTGGAAGTCAACCTCGCCCAGAAAACTCGAGATTTCAGACGTTTCGCGCTTGGGCTCGGGAATGAAACGGCCGCGGACGACCAGTTCCTCGATCACCGGCTGGGCGGCCTCTTGGGCCATCACCGGCGCGATGCCGGTCAGTGCCGTCGTCGACAACAGCCCGACCGCAGCCAACGTACCATATCGCTTCATCACACTACCTCGTTCTCAGTCCCGCTTGGTTCTTCTTTCGCCGCGTATGGCGATGACCGAACAAAGATGCCCGGTCACCTCATCATCGGCGGATCAACAAGCGGGCGTCGGCGCACCGAGACCGCACGTCCATCCCTGCCACCACGTGTCGGTCGCGTTGCGAACTGCGCCGATGTACTGAACGGATGTGAAGAACGGATCGATGGTCGCCGGATTGAGCACAGCGCGGGCTGTTTCCGTCGGGCCATTGATGAACGTCCCCGTCAAGGTGCTCGGCACGGTCGTCGTGTTGTTGGTGCCGGCATTGAACCGGGCCGCGATTGCCGCGCCATCCACATTCGTATCGTTCACGAAGGGCGAGGCGCAATCGAACAAGAGCGAGTCATAGGTGGGCGCCGCCGTGATCGTCGACGCATCGTCGATGTCCAGACACTGCGGCGAGCCGCGCACCACGCCATTCAGTAACCGGCCGCCGACACCCACGCGCTGCAGGATTGCAGCGCTGCGGTTGGACTGGCCGATGAACGTGAAGTTCGACACGTTCGGCGCCGTCAGGGGCTGCTTGGTTTGATCCGTCGGCAGATTGTCGGCCTCGACGATACGGTCGCCTTCGTCGGTGGCCTGAACAACCAGCGCGAATTGCAGGTTGCCGCGCCAGCCAGACGCCCAATCCAGCGAGTCGTCGCTGATGCCGGTGAGCACGACGTTCTTCGCATTCACCGTGCCGCCGAACCACTCGATGCCGTCATCGGAGCTGTTATGCACCTGGAGGTATTGAATGGTCGTGCCATTGCCGACCCCCGCGAGCGTGATGCCATTCAGTTCGTTGTTCGGGGTCACTTCGAAGCCAGAATGCTTGATCTGCACATAGTTCAGGCGGCCGCTATTGTCGTTGGCCAAGGCACCGCCGTAGAAGCCGGTGGAACCTTCAACCTGAGCCTCGCAGTTCACCACGCCGCCCGGTCCCGGGCACGAGTTGATCGGTGCACGGCCGTTGATGATGATGCCGCCCCACAACCCGCGACCGGTTGGAGCTGCAGTGTTGTTGACATCGGCGAGCGCCGTGAAGATCACGGGCTGCGTCGGCGTGCCATTGGCGAATATCTTGGAGCCACGGTTGACTTGCAGGAAGTCGGCGCCGGAATTGCCGAACACGGTGACACCGGCGTCGACCGTGAGGTTCGCGGGATCACCGCCGGTGCGAAGGCCATCGCCGCCGATGTCGATGCCGATCTCAACGCGGCCGGTGAGTTGGTAGATGTTGCCGCCCGTGAGCGTGAGGTCGTTGACGATGACACCGCGCAACTCGCAGCGGTTCTGACCAGCAAGAATGCCCACTTGCGTGGTACCAGCAGGGCACACCGGCGGTGCGAACACGCCGAAGGTCCAGCCGAAGGCCCAGTTGCTGCTGGGGGTCTCGGTCGGCGAGAAGGCGCCGATGTAAGCGGAGTTGGCGAAGAAGCCGCTCAAAGTCGTGGGATTGAACGGCGTCATGGCCAGCTCTTGCGGCCCAGGGAAGTAGCTGCTCACCAACGAGCTGTTGCCCAGCACGTTATTCGTGCCCGCGTTGAAAACTCCGGCCACGGCCGTGCCGTCGACGTTCGTGTCGTTCACGAAGTTAGTCGCGCAATCGAGACGCGTGGAGTGAAAGCGCGGATTGGCCTGAAGGGTTGCAGCATCGTCCACGTCGAGGCACTGAGGCGCGCCCGTGACGACGCCATTGACGAAATTGCCACCGACGCCGACGCGCAGCAAGATCGAGGCACTACGCCCCGGCTTACCGATGAAGGTGTAGTTGGCGATGTTCGGCGCCGTCAGGGGCTGTTTGGTTTGATCCGTGGGCAGATTGTCGGCTTCGACAATGCGGTCTCCCTCGTCGGTCGCCTGAATGACCAAGACGTATTGGGCATTGCCGCGCCAGCCCGAGGCCCAGTCGATGGAGTCGTCGCTGATGCCGGTCAACACCAGGTATTTGGCATTAACCGTGCCACCGAACCACTCGATGCCGTCATCGGAGCTATTGTGCACCTGGACGTATTCGATGGTCGTGCCCGAACCAACACCGGCGAGGGTGATGCCGTTGAGTTCGTTGTTCGGCGTCACTTCGAAGCCCGAGTGCTTCACGATGACATAGCGCAGAATGCCCGAGTTATCGTTGGCGTCGGCGCCGCCGTAGAAGCCCGTGGAACCTTCGACTTGGGCTTCGCAGTTCACGACACCGCCCGGTCCCGGGCAGGAGTTGATCGGCGCGCGACCGTTGATGATCAGCCCGCCCCATTGCCCGCGGGACGTCGCGGTGGCTTGCCCGAGAATGTCCTGGCGGCTGGTGAAGGTAATCGGCAGCGTGGACGTGCCGTTGGCAACGATGCGCGAGCCGCGATTGACCTGCAGGAAGTCAGCGCCAGAGTTTCCGAAGACGCGCACGCCAGGCTGGATGGTCAAGGTGACGGCCTGACCCCCGGCCTTGTTGCCGTCGCCGCCGATGTCGCTACCGACTTCGACGCGACCGTTCAATTGATAGATAACGCCGCTGGTGAGCGTGAGATTGGAATTGATGACGCCCGAGATTGCGCACGTGGTGTTGTTGCCAACCCCAGGCGTAACCACCGTCGTGCCGGTTGGGCAGCTGCCCGTCTGGCCGCCGCCGCCACCGCCACCGCCACTGCCTCCGCCGCCTCCGCTCGTTCCGCCATCGACCTGGCCGGAACTGCCGGGAGAGGAGACATTCGCTTCGCTGCAGCCAAACAAGGCCAAGGCGGAGCACATTGTGAGGATAATGCGGATCGGAGTGACGCGCGGGTACATGTCTTCCCTTTCATCAAGCAGACAACAATGCCGACGGGGATGACCGTGTCGTCCCCCAACGATCTCGGCGCTTTAGGTCGGACGGATGTCTACGTGTCCAAGGAAGTCAGTGCGGTGTCATAGCCATGACAATTGCGTGACACGTTCTCGATGATGTGCGGGCATGCAAGGGAGTAATATCGCGGTTTTCTTGGGCGAGCGTGAGCCCTCGCGTCACTTGCTCGCGGACGCAAGAAACGGCTTGAACGTCGGCCGGGAGATTTATGACATTTTTCGCTAAGCGCATGATTTCGATTTCGCGCTAGAACTTTTTCCTGTAAAATTCACTTCACTGTCATAAAAGTGCAATTTTCAGATTCGCACAGTCAGGAGATTCGCCATGTCACGCCTCATCACCACGCTTGGATTGTTCGCTGTTTTGATCGCTGCCCCGGCAACGGCGGTCGAGCCGCTCAAGTCCGACCTCGCGTACGCCGCAATCGCCAGCCGTAATTGGACGGAAGCCGAGACTCAGCTGCGCACGGAACTGGCGCAGGCCCCGGATGATGCCATGCGCATGGTCAATTTGGCCTTCGTTTTGCAGCAGCAGGGCCGCGACACAGAAGCAGCGGAAATGTATCGCAAGGTTTTGGAAATGAAATCCAACCCGAAAGTCGCGGTGGGCTCTGACGACCGCAATCTTAAGGCCGTGCGTGTGAAGTCCATTGCCAACAAAGGCATTGCGTCGATCGAAGGTTCCAAGTAGCCGATCTCACGATCAAGAAAGAAGCTTGGCAACTTGCCCGGCTAGCGAGTCTCTCTGGGGCGCTGCTCGAACTGAGCGGCGCCTCTTGCTTTTGGGAACCCCTAACAGGCTGTTGAAAAAGGTTTTTGAGGTGTACTGGCGAGCAACATCGATTCCTGGATCGACTCGATTGCGAATGATAGATTCAAAGTCAACGCAATTTTGATTCGTTTGTTTCTCGCTGTCATTTTCTCAGCGAGTTTTTC
>JANRJL010000044.1:0-35650 GCA_033763995.1 Rhodospirillaceae bacterium
CCTCAACGACTTGGTCGGTGGCATGTCGTTGGTGCACCGGCGCAACGAGTTTCGCGGCATGCAGGCCACCGTCGATCAGATGTACGCGCTCGTGAAGGCGGGCAAGGTCAACCTGCACATCGGCGACATCGTGCGGCTCAACGGCGCCGACGGCCAAGTGACTTCGGTCACGCTCAAGAGCGCCGAAAAAGGCGAGTTCGACGTGCCCTGCGAAACCTTCCTGCCGTTCTACGGGTTGACCATGAAGCTCGGCCCCATCGCCGACTGGGGCATCAACCTCGACGCCAACAAGATTCCGGTCAACACCGAGAACTTCGAGACCAATGTGAAGGGCATCTTCTGCATCGGCGACATGTGCGACTACCCGGGCAAGCTGAAGCTCATCCTCTCGGGCTTCCACGAATCGGCGCTCATGGCCCACGGCTCGTTCCACTACGCCCGGCCCAACCAGAAACTGCGCTTCGAGCACACCACGTCCAGCTCCAACATCCAGGCCAAGCTGGGTGTCACGGCCTAAGGGCGCCAACCCCCCAATCACCCATTGAAATCCGCGGCGATTTCCTAGATTAAGCCGCTCCATGAACGCCATGTCCAGCGAGGTCGCGCGGCGGCGCACCTTCGCGATCATTTCGCACCCCGACGCGGGCAAAACCACGCTGACGGAAAAGCTGCTGCTGTTCGGCGGCGCCATTCAGTTGGCCGGCGCGGTGAAGGCGCGCGGCGACCGAAGGCGCGCGCGCTCGGACTGGATGAAGGTGGAACAGGAACGCGGCATCTCCGTGGCCTCCTCGGTGATGACCTACGACTACGCCGGGCGCACCTTCAACCTGCTCGACACGCCGGGCCACCAGGACTTCAGCGAGGATACCTACCGCACCCTCACGGCGGTGGATTCCGCCGTCATGGTGCTCGACTGCGCCAAGGGCATCGAGACGCAGACCTTGAAGCTGTTCGAGGTATGCCGTCTGCGCGACGTGCCCATCGTCACCTTCGTCAACAAGATGGACCGCGAGGGCCTCGACCCCTTCGCGCTGCTGGAAGAGATCGAGGAAAAACTCGCACTTGATGTGGTGCCCGTGAGCTGGCCGATCGGAATGGGGCGCGGTTTCTTGGGCTGTTACGACTTGATTCAAGACCGCCTCATCCTCATGGCGCGCAGCAAGGGCGCGCTGCTGGACGAGGGCACCGAGTGCAAGGGGCTCGACGATCCCAAGCTCGATGAATTGCTGCCCGCCGATGCCGTGAAGACACTTCGCGAAGAGGTCGCGATGGTGCGCGGGCTGTGCAAGCCCTTCGACCGCCAAGCTTACCTCGAAGGCCACATGACGCCGGTGTACTTCGGCTCGGCCTACAATAACTTCGGCGTGCGCGAATTGCTGCAAGGCCTGGCCGAGATGGCGCCGACGCCGCGCCCGCAACCCACGGCCGAACGCAAGGTCGAGCCCACGGAAGACAACGTGGTCGGCTTCGTGTTCAAGATCCAGGCCAACATGGACCCCAAGCACCGCGACCGCATCGCCTTCGTGCGGTTGTGCTCGGGGCACTTCAAGCGCGGCATCAAGCTGCTCCATGTGCGCTCGGGCAAGCAGCTCACAGTGCACAATCCGCAGCTTTTTCTGGCCCAGGACCGCGAGACCGCCGAGGAGGCTTTTCCCGGCGACATCATCGGCATTCCCAACCACGGCAATTTGCGCATCGGCGATACGCTGACCCAGGGCGAGAAGTTGCACGTGGTCGGCATTCCCAGTTTCGCGCCGGAACTGCTGCAGACTGTACGCGCCGATGACCCCCTTCGCGCCAAGCACCTGGGCCGGGCACTTGAACAACTGGCCGAGGAGGGTGCCGCCAGCGTGTTTCGCCCGCGCATCGGCACCGATTGGATCGTGGGCGTCGTGGGCTCGCTGCAGTTCGACGTGCTGGCCGACCGCATCCGCACCGAATATGAAGTGCCGGTGAAGTTCGAAAACTCGGAGCTTTACACCGCGCGCTGGCTCGCGGCCGACGACCCCAACGATCTCAAAAAGTTTCTCGAGTCCAACCAAGGCAGCGTCGCCGAGGATCACGATCACGCGCCGGTGTTCCTGGCGCGCAATGCCTGGCACATGAACCGCACCCAGGACGACAACCCCAAGATCAAATTCATGAAAACCCGTGAACTGGTTCACGGCGACATGATCAACAAGTAACCGGGAGAAACGACATGACCATCGAACGCATCGAATGCGGCCAGCGCATGAGCCAGGCCGTGGTGCACGGCAACACCGTGTATGTGGCGGGCCAGGTGAACAAGGACGTGCCCGACGTGACGGGCCAGACGCAGGCCATCTTGAAGCAGATCGACGATTTGTTGGCGAAAGCGGGATCGTCGAAGAACCGCATTCTCTCGGCGACGATTTATCTGGCCGACATCAAGACCTTCGCCGATATGAACAAGGCGTGGGATGCGTGGGTGCCGGCCCTTGCCACGCCCGCGCGCGCCACCGTGGAAGCCAAGCTCGCGGCACCCGAGTACGTGGTCGAGATCGCGGTGATCGCGGCGAAGTAAAACAGAAACGAGAAAACTCTGGACCCCGGATCAAGTCCGGGGTGACAAGGTGAGTGTGCGGGCAATGGCCTCAGCACATAAACTCAAGTTGTCATTCCCGCGCACGCGGGAATCCAGGTATCTGGTTTCTGTTTTTTTGGAGAACGCCCATGCCCATCGAGTATCACGACACCGGCGAGCGCATCAGCCGCGCGGTGGTGCACAACGGCATCATCTATCTCGCGGGCCAGGCCTCGGGCGAGCCGGCGGGCGATGCCGAGGGGCAGACGGCGGCGGTGCTGAAAAAAGTCGATGAACTTTTGGCGCGCTGCGGTGCAACCAAGGACACCGTGCTGTTCGCCCTGGTGCACCTGGCCGACCTCAAGCATTTCGACGCCATGAACAAGGCCTGGGTCGCCTGGGCGCCCAAGAACCGCCCGGCGCGCACGGTGGTGGAGGCCAAGCTGCCGCGCCCCGAGTTCCTGGTGGAAATCACCGTCACGGCGGCGAAGTAGAAAAAACAGAAACGAGAAACACCTGGACCCCGGCTCGCGCTTCGCTTGGCCGGGGTGACAATTTGAGTGTGGGACGGAAACCGGGGCCTCCCTCTCACATGTCATTACCCGCGAAAGCGGGTAATCCAGAGTTTTCCGGTTTTTCTCTTTTTACTCTCTGGGATCGCCTTGGCACTCTCAGCCCCACACTGCCAATGGGCCGGGATCACGACTCCGAGAATCCTATCTAATTCACTGAAATATATTGTTTATTACAATTTTGCGACCTGTCGCTTTTGGGTTTACCCGGCGCCCGAAATTAGTTAATATTTGAAACATCGGAGGTGCCCAGAAGGGGCCTTCGAGACCCGGTCCGGCCGCAAGGCGGGCCGAAAAGATGCGTCATGTTGCTCGTACGGAGGACGTGGCGATGGGTCCGAGAATGTATCCGCCCCCCGGGGCCGCTCACCCTCATCCTCCGTAGCTGAACAGCCTGTCGCGCCGGCCGCGGACGTCCGTTGCCGTTGTTAGGAAACTGGGGCTACGGCCCAGGAGGTTGTGATGAATGCGATGTCCTCGTTTACCCCGGCGGCCCTGGTGCCGCGCTCGTCCTCGCGCATGCCGATGCTGGCGTCCGACGCCGGGCTGTCGAAGTATCTCGACGAGATCAAGAAATTCCCCATGCTCGAGCCCGATGTCGAGTACATGCTGGCCAAGCGCTTCTATGAGCATGAGGACACCGAGGCCGCGCACAAACTCGTCACCAGCCACCTGCGCCTCGTCGCCAAGATCGCCATGGGCTACCGCTATTACGGCCTGCCGGTGTCCGACCTGATCTCCGAGGGCAACGTCGGCCTGATGCGCGCCGTGAGAAAGTTCGAGCCCGACCGCGGCTTCCGCTTGGCCACCTACGCCATGTGGTGGATCAAGGCGGCCATCAACGAGTACGTGCTCAATTCGTGGTCGCTGGTGAAGGTCGGCACGGTCGCGGCGCAGAAGAAGCTGTTCTTCAACCTGCGCAAGATCAAGGCGAAGCTCGGTCTCTACGAGGAAGGCGACATTCCCGAGGTCGAGGCCCGGAAGATCGCCAAGCGCCTCGACGTGACGACGAAAGAAGTCCACGAGATGAACCGGCGGCTGTCCAAGGGCGACGCCTCACTCAACGCGCCCGTCGGCGAGGACACCGATCTGCAACGCCAGGACTTGCTGGTGGACGACAAGCCCGATCAGGAATCGGCGCTGTCGGACCGCCAACAGCGCACCGTCGGCATGAAGTTGCTGCGCGAGGCCATGGTCGTGCTGACCCCGCGCGAGCGCGTGGTGATCGAGCAACGCCGCTTGGCCGAGGAACCGCGCACGCTAGAGGATATCGGCGCCGATTTCGGCATCAGTCGTGAACGAGTCCGCCAGATCGAGAACAAGGCCTTCGCCAAGCTGCAAAAGGAAGTGCTGGCCGCCTCGCAGCGCATCGACGCCATCGTGCCCCACGCGCTGCCGCAGCCAAGTTCAGCGGCCGCCGCTTAACTCAGCCATTGATACGAACCGCCCCGGGGCCACTCGGGGCGGTTTTTTTATGACTTCAGGAGTCACGCGACGCCTAAACTGTCGTCATCAAAGAAAGAAGCTCGGGTCAGGGCAGATCCGGCAGCGTCTTGAGCTGGCGATAGATCGGCGCGAAATCCTGGGCGGTCTCGCGCAGCAGCGTCTCGAAGCTGTCGATGACAAAATACACGTCCTGAAAGCGGTCGATCTGGTAGGGGGTGCGCATCACCTGCTGCAGATTGAAGGCCTGGCGGCGCGGCGCCGGGCTTTCGAGCGCGTAAAGCGTCTCGGCGCGGGACGAGACGATGCCCGAGCCGTAGATTCTCAAACCGGCCGGCGTCGCGATCAGCCCGAATTCGACCGTGTACCAATAGAGCCGCGCCAGCTGCGTCAGGGCGCCGAACGATTGCGACCGCAGGCCGCCTTGGCCGTAGGCCTGCATGAAGTCGGCGAACGCCGGTTGGGTGAGCATGGGGACATGGCCGAAGACGTCGTGAAAGACGTCGGGCTCCTGCAGGTAGTCCATTTGATCGGCGCGGCGCAGGAAATTCCCGGCCGGAAAACGGCGCTCGGCGAGGTGCGCGAAGAACGCCGCGTCGGGGATCAGCCCGGGCACCGCGACCACGGTCCAGCCGGTCAGCCGATGCAACGCCTCGCTGAGCCGCGCGAAATCGGGGATGCCCCCGTCGTGCAGATTGAGGGCCGACAACCCCGCCAGGAATTCCGGGCAGGCGCGGTCACGCAGCACGGCGACCTGACGTTCAAACAGCACCCGCCACCGGTCGTGCTCGTCGCGCGTGTAGCGCTCCCACTGCTGCGGGACCGTGTGGTCGTCGGCCGGCGGGCGCGGGCTAAGTCTTGTCATCGGGATGAACCTCGGGCGATGTCGCCGCGAATGCCGGAAGGTCCCGCAAGGCGCGGTCGATCTCGACCAAGCGGTGCAGACGCGACAGGTCGCAGCCGAAGCGACGGGCGTTGACCATTTGCGGGGCCAGCACGACGTCGGCCAGGGTCACGCCGTCGCCGTAGCAATAGCGGCCTTGCATCGGCGCGCGCGCGATCAGCGCGGCGAGGGCGGCGAGCCCCGTCTCGATCCAGTGCCGCGCCCACGCCTGGACCGCGTCCTCCGGCTGACGCAGCGGCCCGCGCAGATAGTTCAGCACGCGCAAGTTCTGGATCGGGTGGATGTCGGCTGCCACCGCCAGCGCCATGGCGCGCACGCGCGCGCGGTCCGCGGCGCTGCCGGGCAGCAACGCGGGCGTCGGGTGCTCTTCGTCGAGGTATTCGATCATCGCGAGCGACTGCGTGAACAACTCGCCGTCCGCGTCAAGCGCGGGCACCAAGGCCTGCGGATTGACCCGCACATAATCCGGCGCGTGCTGCTCGCCGCCGTCCTTGAGCAGATGAATGGGCAGCGATTGGTACTCGAGCCCCTTGAGGGCGAGCGCGATGCGCACGCGGTAGGCCGCCGAGGACCGCCGGTAGTCGTACAAACGCAGCATGTCACCTCCCGGGCGGCGTCACGCGCTGGGCGATGGCGCCGAAGATCGAGCGGCCGCCGGCGTCGAACATCTCGATCCGCACGTCGTCGCCGTAGCGCAGGAACGGGGTGTGCGGCTGGCCGTGGCGCAGGGTCTCGAGCGTGCGCACCTCGGCCAAGCACGACGAGCCGACGTTGTCGTGATCGCGGTTGGCGACCGTGCCCGATCCGATGATCGTGCCGGCGCGCAGATTGCGGGTTTGCGCCAGGTGGGCGATGAGGCGCGGAAAATCGAAGGTCAAATCCGTCCCGGCGTTGGGCCGGCCGAGCAAGCCGCCGCGCACATGGCTCACCAGCGGCAGCGCGACCTTGCCCCCGTCCCAGGCCGCGCCCAGTTCGTCGGGCGTCACCGCCACCGGCGAAAACGCGGTGGCGGGCTTGGAGACATAAAAGCCGAAACCCTTGGCGAGTTCGCCGGGGACGAGATTGCGCAGCGACACGTCGTTGGCCAGCATGACAAGCTTGATGTGGTCGCGCGCCGCCGCGGCCGTGACGCCCATCGGAACGTCGTCGACGATCACCGCCACCTCGGCCTCGAGGTCGATGCCCATGTCCTCGCGCGGCGCGACGATGTCGTCGCACGGCCCGAGAAAGTCGTCGCTGCCGCCCTGATAAACCAACGGATCGTCATAGAACGTCGCCGGCACCTCGGCGCCGCGCGCCTTGCGCACCAGTTCGACATGGACCAGATAGGCGCTGCCGTCGACCCATTGGTAGGCGCGCGGCAGCGGCGCGGCCAACGCGCGCGGATCGAGGGCGAAGACATCCTGGCCCCGCCCGTGCTCGAGATCGGCGGCCGCCTGGCGCAAGCGCGGCGCGCGCGCGGCCCAATCGTCCAGCGCCGCCTGCATGGTGGGCGCGATGTCGGGCACGGGCATGGCGCGGGTCAGGTCGGCGCTGACCAAGACCAGCCGGCCGTCGCGTCCGTGTTTCAGGCTGGCGAGCTTCATGATTTCCAGCTATCGACATACGCGGGTTGATCCACGGCCTGGGCGCCCGCGCCGACCTCGAGCGGATCGCGCGCGTCGATCATGACCGCGACCTCGTCGGTCGCGGGCTTGGCCTGGCGCAACATGTTCTTGAGCGCCTTGGGATGGGGCCCGTGCGTGAACCCGGCGGGATGAAAGGTCATCATGCCCGGGCGGATGTTGTCGCGGCTGAAGAAATCGCCCGCGTGATAGAACAGCACCTCGTCGTAGTCGTCGTTGTTGTGGAAGAACGGCACCTTGAGCGCGCCGGGATCGGTCTCGAAGGGCCGCGGGACGAAGGTGCAGACGACGAAACGCTGGCCCACGAACGTGGTGTGCGCCGACGGCGGCAGGTGGTAGCGCGCGCTCATGACGGGGCGAATGTCGCGAACGTTGAGCCTGAGCGGCGCGAGATCGCCATGCCACCCGACGGCGTCGAGCGGATTGAAGCCGTAGGTCACGGTGCTGATCCGGCCGCGGCGCTTGACGCGCACGCGCCACGGGCCGGCCTCGTCTTGCTGCGCGCGAAACACCTCGTTGATCCTGGGGGTGTCGAGCACCGCCGGATCGAACAGCGCGGTGGGACCCAGCAAGCCGCGATCGGGCAAACGGTAGCCGCCGTTGGTGCACTCGATCATCAACACGTCGGTCGGCTCGGCGCACACCAGGCGCCACATGGCGCCGCGCGGCATGACGATGTAGTCGCCGGCGACGACGCCGAGATGGCCGTAATCGCAATGCAGGTCGCCGCCGCCGCGATGCACGAACAGCAGATCGTCGCCGTCGGCGTTGCGCACCAGGTGATCCATCGTGCCCGCCGTCCGCCAGTAGCGCACCCGCACGGCGGCGTTGTGCAGCACCTCTGCGGCGTCCCAGGGCGACGGCGCGGCCTGGGGCAGGCCGTTGAGGTCGAAGGCGTGCGGACTGAGCGGGCCCTCGAAGGATTGCCACGCCGTGGGCGGATGGCGGTGATAAAAGAAGCTCGCCGGGCCGAAGAAGCCCTCCTTGCTGACCTCGCGTTCGTAGGTGCCGTCCGGCAAGTCGGCGTGGGCCTGGCGCGACGTGATCCCCTCGCGGCGGGACATCCGGAAGTAATCGCTCATGCGTCGCCCCCCGCGCCCCGGCCGGTGTCCTGCAGGACACCGCGGCGGATTTGATCGCGTTCCATCGATTCGAACAGGGCCTTGAAGTTGCCCTCGCCGAAGCCTTCGTCGCCCTTGCGTTGGATGATTTCGAAGAAGATCGGCCCGATCACCGTTTCGGTGAAAATCTGCAGCAACAGGCGCCGCCCCCCGGCCGTGGAGCCGTCGAGCAGGAGCCCGCGCGCGGCCAGTTCGCCGACGGGTTCGCCGTGGCCCGGCAGGCGTGTCTCCAGCATGTCGTAGTAGGCCGGAGGCGGCGGCGTGACGAAGCGCACGCCGCGGCGTTTCAGCGCGTCGTGGGTGGCGTAGATGTCGTCGGTCGCGAGCGCGATGTGCTGAATGCCCTCGCCGCGATATTGCTGCAGGTACTCCGCGATCTGACTTTTATCGTCGGCGGACTCGTTGATCGGAATGCGGATCTTGCCGCAGGGCGAGACCAGGGCGCGCGATTTCAACCCCGTGAGGCGCCCTTCGATGTCGAAATATCGGATCTCGCGCATGTTGAAGTGGCGGCCGTAGAAGTCGGCCCAGTAATCCATGCGGCCGCGATAGACGTTGTGCGTGAGATGATCGATGGAGGTGAGTCCGACGCTGCGGGGCCGCGGGTCGGCGCCGGGCAGGGGCCGGAAGTCGACGTCGTAAATGGTGAGATCGCGGTACCGATCGACTAGGTAGATCACGCTGCCGCCGATGCCCTCGATGGCGGGAATATTGAGTTCCATCGGCCCCGCTGTGGACGGCACATCGGCGGCGCCGAGATCGAGCGCGCGCCGGTGCGCGGCCGTCGCCTCGCCGACGCGAAAGGCCATGGCGCAGGCGCTGGGTCCGTGTTCGCGCGCGAAGCGTTGCGCCCGGCTGGCGGGCGCGGCGTTGACGATGAAGTTGATGTCGCCCTGGCGGTAAAGCGTGACGTCCTTCGAGCGGTGTCGCGCCACGGCGGCGAAGCCAAGCTGCTCGAAGACCGCGCCCAGCTCGGCCGGATTCGGCGCCGTGTACTCGACGAACTCGAACCCGTCGGTGGCCATGGGATTGTCGGCGCAATTCGCCGCGGCAGCGCGAAGCATCAGGGGTCCCTCCCGCGTTGACGGGAGCCAGAATACGCTTGGTTTCGCGCCATGAAACGGCGATCAGTAGGTTATTCTGGCGCTTAACAGCCATATTCTGCTAATATTCACGAGTTATTGGCAGAATTGACCGCACGGATCATGGACGACTTCGACCGCAAGATTCTGAAGGTGCTGCAGACCGACAGTGGGCTGTCCAATGCCGAGCTTGCCGCTCGCATCGGTCTGTCGCCGTCACCCTGCCTGCGGCGCGTCAAGGCGCTGGAGCGGGCCGGGGTCATCGCCGGCTATGCGGCCAAGGTGAATCGCGAGGCCGTGGGGTTGAGCGTCTCGGCCTTCGTCGAGGTTCAGCTTGAACGCCAGACGCACGGCGCCACGGAAGCGTTCCTCGCCGCCGTCGACAAGCTGCCGCAAGTGGTGGCGTGTTACCTGATGACGGGCTCGCTCGACTTTCTGCTGCAGGTGGTGGCGCCGGACCTGGCGGCCTACGGCGATTTCATCACCCACCGCATGCTCAAGTTGCCCGGCGTGAAGGACGTGCGGTCGAGCTTCGTGTTGAAAGAGGTCAAGCAGCCGGGCGGGTTGCCCTTGGATCACATCGGTTGACGCGACCGAAACGGCTGCATCAACATGCGGTCCAGGCGCAACTGCTTGGGGTCGCGGAAGTCCTTGAGCCCGATGACGAGATTGTCGGCTCCGCCGGCCGCCTCGGCGCGATAGCTGCCGAACAGGCGATCCCACCACGACAAGTTGAAGCCGAAATTGCTGTCGTGCTCGGCCCGCACGACGGAATGATGCACGCGGTGCATGCAGGGGGTGACGATGTGACGGCGCAAGGCTTGGTCCAACGCCGCCGGCAGCCGCACGTTGATATGGGTGAACATCGAGGTGGCGTTGAGCACGACTTCGAAGGCCAGCACCGCCAGCGCCGGGGCGCCCAGCGCAATGACGGCGACAATCTTGATGGCCAGCGACAGCACGATCTCGAAGGGATGAAACCGCAGGCCCGTGGTGACGTCGAATTCCAGGTCGGCGTGGTGCATGCGGTGCAGCCGCCACAGCAGCGGCGCGGCGTGCATCAGGCGATGCTGCCAATAGATGAGGCAATCGAGCGCGATGAAGCAGATCACCGCTTCGACCCACACCGCCAAGTCGACGGCGTGAAACATGCCCCAGCCGCGCTCGGCCGCCAAACTCGCCGCGGCCACGGGCATCAGCGGCACCACGAGGCGCGCCAGCAGGCTGCCCACGGCGAGCACGCCGATGTTGCCCGTCCAGCGCAATATTCGACCGAGCGTGCGCGCCCGCGCCGGGGCCAGGGCCTCCCATGCGGCGAATGCCACGAGCAGGCTCAGAAATACACCCATCCGGATGGCGGACTCGGTCTCGGGGGCGAGGGTGAACCAATCGATCATGACGGGCGATGATATCGCAAATCAACACGCCCGCCGCAAAATCCTTGCGCGGGGCTCCGGTCACGGGGCACAAGGTTTCCGTCAATTCCGGTTGTTCATTTCATGTCCGCCGCGCGCCAGTTCATCCTCACCATCACGTGTCCCGACACCACCGGACTGGTGGCCGACGTCGCCGGGTTCCTGCGCGATCGCGGCTGCTTCATCGATCAGTCGGCGCAATTCGGCGACCCCGCCACCCAGCGCTTCTTCATGCGCGCCGAATTCACGCGCGGGTCCGCCAGCCCCGACATCGGGCAATTGAGGGCGCGCTTCGCCCCCGTCGCGCAACCCTTCGGCATGACCTGGGCCATGACGCCGGCGGCGGAAAAACCGCGCGTGATGGTGGCCGTGTCGAGCTTCGGCCATTGCCTGAACGATTTATTGCACCGCTGGCACGCGGGCCAACTGCCCATCGACATCGTCGGCGTGGTCTCCAACCACGAAACCATGCGCGGTTTGGTGGAATGGTACGACATTCCGTTTCACGACCTGCCCGTGACGCCCGACACCAAGGCCGCGCGCGAAGCCGACCTGATGCGCCTTTTTTCCGATCTCAAGGCCGAGCTGCTGGTGTTGGCGCGCTACATGCAGGTGCTCGGCGCCGAGGCTTGCGCGGCGCTGGCCGGGCGCTGCATCAACATCCATCATTCCTTCCTGCCGAGCTTCAAGGGGGCCAGGCCCTACCAGCAGGCTTACGACCGCGGCGTGAAGATCATCGGCGCCACGGCGCACTACATCACGGCCAATCTCGACGAGGGCCCGATCATCGAGCAGGCGGTGGAGCGGGTCGATCACAGCCATTCCGTGGCCGATTTGGTGCGTGTCGGCCGCGACTTGGAGAACGTGGTTCTGGCCCGGGCGGTGCGCTACCACGCCGAGCGGCGGGTGCTGCTGAACGGCGGCAAAACCGTGGTTTTCCGTTAATTATCAAGGCGCAATGGGCCGTTATTTGCCTCATGACCATGGCCATCATGGGTGTTGTCGATTAGAGTCGAAACTGCCTAAAGTAGCCGGCCAAGTTGGGGAGAGCCGCATTGACGTCGAAGACCATCCTGATCGTCGAGGACAACGAGTTGAACATGAAGCTGTTCAACGACTTGTTGCAGGCGCACGGCTACAACACGCTGCAAACCCGCGATGGGCGCGACGTCATGACGCTGACGCGCAAGCACCGCCCCGACCTGATCCTGATGGACATCCAGTTGCCGGAAATCTCCGGGCTGGAAATCGCCAAGATGCTCAAGGCCGACGACGACCTCAACACCATCCCGGTGGTGGCGGTGACCGCCTTCGCCATGAAGGGCGACGAGCAAAAAATCCGCAACGGCGGCTGCGACGGCTACATCGCCAAGCCGATCTCGGTGGCGAATTTCCTGCAAACCGTCTCCAACTTTCTGGAACCGAAAGCGGCGTAACACACCTGTCGTCCTGGGATTTATTCCAAGAGCCTGCCCTCGGGCCGCGCGCTACGCGCGGACCCGGGGGTCCCAGGGTAACGCCACGATTATGCGTTTTGCCCTGGATCCTGGGGACAAGCCCCAGGATGATACTGGGAGCCAAATAGAGAGAACTGCTCTCACAACAAAAAACCCGCCAGAGGCGGGTTTTCGTCTTATCAGGCACCTTCAACGGCTGCCTGACGGGATCAAGTACCTTCAGCGGCTACTTGATCTTGGCTTCCTTGAAGACCACGTGCTTGCGCACGACCGGATCGTACTTCTTGAGCTGCAGCTTCTCGGTCTTGGTGCGCGGATTCTTCTTGGTGACGTAATAGAAACCGGTGTCGGCGGTGCTTTCCAGTTTGATCTGGATGGTCGCGGGTTTGGCCATAGCGCGTCGTCCTTGGATTGGCGCACAGCATGGCTGCGCGGTCGCGAAAGAGGCGCGGACAATACACCGCGTTCGGGCGAAGTCAAGCTGACGCGAAAGCTCGAATCACTTTGACATTCAATGGCTTAGCGCGCGCTCAGCGTCCAGCGGCGAGGCTCGGGGCGCTGGCCTGGGCGTAAAGCGGTTGATCGGCGGCCAGCCGCAGGCCCAGCGCGCGATCGATGTAAGCCTCGGTGCGGGGCTCGGCCGGGCACAACTCGCGCAGCGCCGTGAGCGACGGAGTTGAACGATCAGCAGTGCGCCATTGCTCCATGGCCGCGCGCCACGGCGCCTCGCGGCGATAGACGTGCTCGACCATCGTCGCCAAGGGTTTGACAAATCCGCTGGTGCACACCGTCGGCAGCAGCCCGAGGCCGTGAATCCGGTAGCCGCCCGGCGAAACCACTTCCGACCACGTCAGCGCGATTTCGCCGTCGTTGGGCAGGCGGATCAGCGTCTGCACCGAGCCCTTGCCGAGCGTGTTGGTGCCCACGACGATGGCGCGCCCGTTGTCGGCCAGCGCCGCCGCGGCGATCTCGGCCGCCGACGCCGACTTGCCATCGACCAAAATGACCAACGGTTTGCCCGCGAGAATGTCGCCGGGCCGCGCCGCGTAGTACTGGTGGGCGCCGGGGTGGCGTCCGCTCAGCGTGGTGATGGTGCCGGCCTCGAGGAACAGATCGGCCAGATCCACCGCCTGGTCGAGCAGCCCGCCCGGATCGCCGCGCAAGTCGAGCACCACGCCCTTGATCTGGCCGTCGCGCGCGGCCTTCAGTTGCGCGATGGCCTCGGCGACGTCGGACGAGGTTCTGACGTTGAAGGTCTTGACCTGGAGATAGGCGATCCCCTCCGCGTCGGTGGCCTCGACCGAGCGCGGCACGATGAGCGCGCGCCGCATGGCGAGGTCCAGGCCATCGCGGGTGTTGGCCCGATAGACCACCAGTTTGACGATGCTGTCGGGCGGCCCGGACAGCACTTTGCGCGCGCCCTCGCGGGTTTGGCCCACCAGATCCTGGCCGTCGGCCGACACGATGAGGTCGTCGATTTGCAGGCCGGCGCGCGCGGCGGGCCCGTCGGGCACCAGCGAGCGGATGATGACGCCGCCCGGCACCATGTCGAAATCGATGCCGATGCCGATGAAGCCGTTGCGGGTCGCGCGGTTGGTGCGCGCGTTGCGCCAGCCCGAGTAACTGGAATAGGCGTCGATGGTCGGCAGCGCCGCATCGAACATGATTTGATAGAACGCCTCGCGGTCGGTGATTTGGGCCAACTGCGAAACCACCTTGGCGCGGCCGTAAATATCGGCGGTGACATTCACCCAGGCCTGCAAGTCGTCGGCGGGCGGGCGCGGCCACTGCTGAATCTCCGCCGCCAAATAGGTGAGCGTGAGGTGCGTCTCGGTCACCTCCAGCCGCAGATCGGAATCGAGCAGGCTGACGCGCTTGAGGCCCGGCAGGAACAACTCCGCCGGCGAGCGTTCGACGATCGCCTTGTCCCTGATCTCGCCGAAGCCCGAACGCAGCACCGCCTTGACGGTTTCGCGTTCGGCTTGCGCGCTGAGCGAACCCGCGCGGTGGGAACTGCCCGATCCCGCGCAGCCGGCGAGGCCGAGCACGACCCCGGCGAGCAACGCAAGCGTGACGAGGCGAGAGCGCCCGGCGGCCGAAGGATTAGCGGCGTCGCTTGCGCCCGCGATGGTGATCGCGCGACGGGCCTTTGGAACTCGGGCGATGGGATGTGTGACGGGGACGCTGTGCACGATGGGGGCTACCGCTGGAACCGCTGCTGCTGACGCTGTCGACGTAGTCAAACAGGATACTGCCCGTGACTTCGTCGGTTTCCAAGAGGCGAACGTGCACCACGTCGCCGGTGCGCAACACCAGGCCGTGGCGTCGCCCCACCAGCCGGTGGGTCTTTTCGTCGAGGTCGTAGAAATCCTGGGGCAGGTGGCGCATGGGCAGGATGCCGTCGGCCCCGGTGTCATCCAGGGTGATGAAGGCCCCGAAGCGGCTCACGCCGTTGACCCGGCCCCGGAACACGGCGTCGATCTTGTCGGCCAGATAACCGGCGGTATAGCGGTCGACCGTCTCGCGCTCGGCCGCCGCCGCGCGCCGTTCGGTCGCGGAAATATGCTCGGTGATTTCGTCCAGGTCGGGGTCGCGGCCCGGGTCCCAGCCGCCGTCGCCCAGTTTCTCGGCGGCGATCAGGGCGCGGTGGACCAGGAGGTCCGAATACCGCCGGATCGGCGAGGTGAAGTGGGCATAGCGGCGCAGGGCCAGGCCGAAGTGCCCGACGTTGTGGGGGCTGTAAACCGCCTGGGATTGCGTGCGCAGAACCAGCGTATTCACCAAATGCACATGGGGTCCGCCGCGAACCTTATCCAACGCACGGTTGAAGTCCGCGGGCCGCATGGCCCCCGAGCGCGGAATCGGGATGTCGAGGGTGGCCAAGGCCTCGCGCAGGCCGTCAACCCGCTCCGGGTCGGGAGTGTCATGGACGCGGTAAACGCACGGGTAGGGCGACGCCTCCAGCCGTTCGGCGGCGGCGACGTTGGCGTTGATCATGAATTCTTCGATCAGCTTGTGGCTGTCGTAGCGCGGGCGCGGCACCACGCCCGAAATCTTGCCGTCGCCCGACATGATGATCTGGCGTTCGATCAGGTCGAGTTCCAAGGTGCCGCGCGCCTGGCGGGCTTCCGTCAGGGCGGCATAGGCGCGGTAAAGCGGGCGCAGGATCGGCTCCAACAACGGGGCGGTGAGGTCATTGGGCCGACCGTCGATGGCGTTTTGAACCTGCGTATAGGTCAGCCGCGCCACCGAGCGCATCAAGCCGCGCACGAACTTATGCCGCAGCAGCTTGCCGTGACGGTCGATCCACAGGTGCGCCGCGAGGCAGGGGCGATCCTCGCGGGCTTTCAGCGAGCACCAGCCGTTGGACAAGGCCTCGGGCAGCATCGGCACGACGCGGTCGGGGAAATACACCGAATTGCCGCGCTGATACGCCTCGCGGTCGAGCGCGTCGCCGGGGCGCACGTACCAAGACACGTCGGCGATCGCCACCACCAGGTGCCAGCCGTCGGCGTTGGCGGGGTCCGTGTCGGGCTCCGCCCACACGGCGTCGTCGAAGTCGCGCGCGTCCTCGCCGTCGATGGTGACCAGCGGAATGTCGCGCAGGTCGGTGCGGTCACCCAAGGGGGCGGCCTTGCTGCGCTGGGCTTGCTCTTCGGCCTCGTCGGAGAACACGTGCGGAATATCATGCGTGTGGATCGCGATGGTGCTCAGGTTCTTGGCCCGCGCCATGGGCCCGAAGGTTTCGACCACCCGGGCTTTTTGCGGGCCATACTTCGGCGTCTCGATCACTTCGACGGCCACCAGGTCGCCGGGCGCGGCGCCATGGCGATGCTCGGGCGCGATGAACACCTCGTGCCGATAGCGTCGGTCGACGGGCCGCAGGCGCCCCATGTCGGCCAGCGCCTCGTAAACGCCGAGCACGCGGCCGACGCCGGCGGCGAGCCGCTTGATGGGCCGGGCCTCGTAGGCGTCGTCGCCGGCGATGCGCAGCTTGGCGAGCACCCGGTCGCCGACACCGTAGGCCGGGCCGCGGCCCGGTTTCTGGATGACGACGATCACCGGGGGCGGCGCGTCGTAGGGCCAGTTGATGGGTTTGGCGAACAGGTCGCCCTCGCTGTCGGTGCCGGTGATCTCGATGCCGTCCACGGAGGGCAAAACCTCAACGCGCTTGAAGCGGCGCTTGTGGCTTTTCACCACGTCGCCGCCGACCGCCATGGATTTGAGCAACGCTTTCAGCGCGATCTTATCCCCGCCGCGCACACCGAAGGCGCGCGCGATCTCCCGCTTGCCGACCGGGCCCTTGGAGTCGCGGATGAAGGCCTTGATCTGCTCGGGCGTGGGCAGGGGGGCGGCGTGCTTGGTCTTGGGTCGCTTGGGGGCCGGGTGTCGTGAGGTTGGGTTCAAGATCAGGACTTCAATATTGGGACGATTGGCTGGTCCCGCGAGGCTGCTGGGAGTGCTATCTTACGAACCCACGATCGACACGAGCAACGTCATGCGCGGCAAAGATATCACGAAACTATCGTCCAAGTTCCAGATTTCCATTCCCAAGGCCGTGCGCTTGGAGCGGCGCTGGCAGGCCGGGCAGGAGTTCGCTTTCATTCCCAAAGGGCAAGGCGTCTTGCTGGTGCCGGTGCCTCGGCGAGAAGACCTTGTCGGGTTGGCACGCGGAGCGAAAACAACGCGTTTTCGCGACCGACCCTAACGCGTCGGAGGCGGGACTCGCGTGCCGGGTTTCAACGCTCAAGCGGCGGCCGTCGTTTTCTGACAATGACCGTGGGTCTTTCGATCGCCTGGACATCATGAAGCGCCAGAAACTGACGGCATTCATTCTTGAATCTCTGGTGAGAATTCGTTTCCAGGAAAACGACCCGATCAGCGAATTGCTGCAAGAACAGGATGGTGTCCGAGGTATCACCGCCAAGATGAAGATGCAGGATGCCGTAGGCGGTGAGAATACGGTCTTGATAGCCTGACTTCGGTCGATAAAAGCGGCTCGGAAGCTCGTGTCCCTTGAGAATGCAGGTTCTCACCATCCCCAAGTCGTCGAGTTCGGATGCATTGAGCTTCTTGTAAGCTTTGTAGATCGGAGAAAGGGCTACCTTTCGCGCGCCAAGTTCCGTGTTCAGCAGGCGCGGCGAGCGTATCGGCCGTTGCATCGGCTATTTTTGTTTGGATCGCGCGAGTTTCAAGAACGCCTCGTCGGTCAGGTCGGAAACGTCGACTTCGCCCTTTGAATTCGCAGCCGCGTTTTGAGAGGCCGCGATCAGGCGGTCAATCATCGGCGTTTTGACGGCCTTCGTGGTTGCCGCCGGTTGGGGGGAGTGGGCGTCTTTGGGTGACATTCGTTCATCCTCAGGTGACGCCATTTTATAGCAAACATTAGGGCCTTACGAGGCCTGGAATGTCTTGAATAAGGCACTGAAAACGAACCGCAGACAGCGGAAATCAGGCGACGCGTCAGGCCCCGGCCGATTTCCGCGCCGAACCCCGGCCCTTGGGCGCGCCCTTGGCGGCCTTGGCGGTGAGCAACTGAACGGCAGCTTCGATGCTCAGGCTGGCGGCGTCGGTATCGCGCGGCAGAGTGGCGCGGATCTGGCCGTGCTGCACGTAGGTGCCGAAGCGGCCCGAGCGCAGGGTGATGGTCTTGCCGTCGCCGGGATGAGTGCCGAGAATCTTGCCGGCGGCACCGCCGCCCTTGGCGGCGCGCGCGGCGGCGCGTTGCGCCCCCTCGGCCAGCACCACGACGGCGCGGTTCAGCCCGATGTCGAGCACGTTGTCGTCGCCCTTGAGCGACTGGAAGCGCGAGCCCACTTTCAGGTAAGGCCCGAAGCGGCCGTTGCCGGCATAAATCATCTCGCCGGTTTCCGGATGCGCGCCGACTTCGCGCGGCAACGAGAGCAGCTTCAGGGCCTGGGGCAGGTCGATCAGGTTGGGGTCGGTGCCCTTGGGAATTGACGCACGCTTGGGCTTGGGCGCCTTGGGCGCGGCCTTTTTGCGCTTCTTCTTGGGCTGGCCCTTGGCGTTGAGTTCCACCACCTCGGGTTCCGTTGGCGCGGGCGGCGGCGGCGGCGGCTCGTCGCCACCCAACTGCACGTAGGGCCCATAGGGGCCCGCGCGCAACGTGACTTTCATGCCGGTGACCGGATCGAGCCCCAAATCCTTGGGGCCGTCGAGCGCGATGGTGCCCGGCGCCGGCTCGGGCGCGCCGAGCGGGCGGGTGTAGCGGCATTCCGGATAGCGGCTGCAACCGATGAAGGCGCCGAACTTGCCGAACTTGAGGCCGATGCGCCCTTGGGTGCAGGCCGGGCAGGCGCGGGGGTTGGAGCCGTCGGGCCGCTCGGGGAACAGGTGCGGTTCCAGCATGCCGTCGAGCGCGTCGATGACGGCGGTGCGCGTCAAATCCTTGGTGCCGTCCACGGCGGCGGCGAACCCGCGCCAGAAGTCGGCCAGCACCTTCTTCCAATCAAGGCTGCCGTTGGAGATTTCGTCGAGCTGCTCTTCCAGGTTGGCCGTGAAGTCGTACTCCACGTAGTGCATGAAGAAGCTTTCCAGGAACGCCGTGACGACGCGGCCGCGGTCCTCGGGGATGAAGCGGCGGGCGTCCATGCGGACGTACTTGCGGTCCTGCAGCACCTGAATGATCGAGGCGTAGGTGGAAGGCCGGCCGATGCCGAGTTCTTCCAGCGCCTTGACCAAGCTCGCTTCCGAAAAGCGCGGCGGCGGCTGGGTGAAGTGCTGCGCGGGCGTCACCTGGGCGACGGAGGCCCCTTGGCCCTCGGTCATCGCGGGCAGGATGCGGCCGACACCTTCTTCCTCGTCCTCGGCGGCCTTGGCCAGCGAGGGCGCTTCTTCGTAAACCTCTAGGAAGCCCTTGAAGACGATGACCGAGCCGTTGGCGCGCAATTGGGTTTGGCCCGCGTCGGCGCTGACGGTCACGGCCACCTGATCCATCACGGCGGCTTCCATCTGGCTCGCGATGGTGCGTTTCCAGATCAGGTCGTAGAGCTTGAGTTGGTCGGGGTCGAGATAGGCGGCCACGTCCTGCGGGCGGCGGCGCGGATCGGTGGGGCGGATGGCCTCGTGGGCTTCCTGGGCGTTCTTGGCCTTGGACACATAGATGCGCGGCGCGGCCGGCAGGTGCTTGGGCCCGAAAGTCTCGCCGATCAGGCTGCGCACGGTGTTGATGGCTTCGCCGTCCATCTGCACGCCGTCGGTGCGCATGTAGGTGATCAAACCGACGGTCTCGCCGCCGATGTCCACGCCCTCGTACAGGCGTTGGGCGATGGTCATGGTCTGGCGCGCGGTGAAATAAAGCCGGCGCGAGGCGTCCTGCTGCAGGGTCGAGGTGGTGAAGGGGGCGTAGGGGCGGCGCTGCTTGCTCTTTTTCTCGACCGCCGTGACCTTGAACTGGCCGGCCTTGACCACGGCCGTGGCGCGCTCGGCCAGGGCCTGGGTGTTCAAGTCGAACTTATCAAGCTTCTTGCCGTCGAGGTGCGTCAGCCGGGCCGCGAAGGGCTCGGCCTTGTCGGTCATCATGTCGACGTCGACCGACCAGTATTCCTGCGGCTTGAACTTCTCGATTTCTAGCTCGCGGTCGCAGATGAGGCGGAGCGCCACCGATTGCACGCGGCCCGCCGACTTGGAGCCGGGCAGCTTGCGCCACAACACCGGCGAGAGAGTGAACCCCACCAGATAGTCGAGCGCGCGGCGCGCCAGATAGGCGTTGATCAGCGGCTGGTCGAGATCGCGCGGGTGCGCCATGGCCTCCAAAATCGAGGCCTTGGTGATGGCGTTGAAGGTGACGCGCTTGACGGGCTTGCCGCCCGTGAGCGCCTTGCGGCTGCGCAGTTCCTCGAGCACGTGCCAGGAAATGGCCTCGCCTTCGCGGTCCGGGTCGGTGGCCAGAATGACGCCGTCCGCGTCCTTCACCGCGTCGACAATCGCTTTGATGTTCTTGGTGGACGAGGAGTCGACCTCCCAATCCATGGCGAAGTCTTCGTCGGGCCGCACCGATCCATCCTTGGGCGGCAGGTCGCGGATGTGCCCATAGGACGCCAGCACATGGTACCCGTTGCCGAGGTACTTATTGATGGTTTTGGCTTTCGCCGGCGACTCAACGATGACGACCTGCATTAAGGCGTCCTACTTCCCAGTTTGGCTTTATATTCGGTGGTTCCGGCCCGTTTGGGCGCCACCCAGCGCCTAGGCCTGAAACCGGTTGTCAGGGGTGGTAGCGCGGAAAAGTTAATAAATTCAAACCTTTCCAATCCGGCTCACGCGATTGCCCGGTAAACGCTCGATCTCGCCTTCAAGTTCCATCTCAAGCAGCAAGGTCTTTAAAATGGGGGCGGACACTTGGCACTGTCGCATCAGTTCGTCAACCTCAACCGGTGTGGGGCCGAGGGCGCGCCGGACCAATTGGCGCAGGTCGGATTCTGTTCTTTCATCATAGATTTCAGTTTCTTCCGATTCAAAGCTCACATCTTGATTTAACTTTGGTTCGACCGGTTCCGGCCGCCCCAAGACCTCCAGAACGTCGTCTGCCGAACGCACCAGGGCCCCGCCGTCGCGAATCAGGCTGTTGGGCCCTTCCGAGCGCGGATCGACCGGTGAGCCCGGGACGGCGAAGACCTCCCGGCCCTGATCGAGCGCCAGGCGCGCCGTGATCAACGAACCCGATTTCAGCGTCGCCTCGACCACGATCACGCCCCTGGCGAGCCCCGAGATGATGCGGTTGCGCCGGGGAAAATTGGGCGCCTGGGGTTCGGTGCCGGGCAGCATTTCCGACAGGACAGCGCCCGATTTGATGATCTTGTGATAGAGCGGGCGGTGTTCCGGCGGATAAATCACGTCCACGCCGCCGGCCAACACCGCCGCCGTGGCGCCCTTGGACAGCGCGCCCTCGTGGGCGGCGCCGTCGATGCCGCGCGCGAGGCCCGACACGACGGTGTAGCCCGCCTCGGCCAAATCGGCCGCGAGCTTCTTGGCGAATTTCTTGCCGTTGAGGCTCGCGTTGCGGGCCCCCACCACGGCGACGGTCGGCGCGGCCCAGACGGCGGGGTCGCCCCTAACCCACAGCACCGGCGGCGCATCGCTGATTTCCTTCAACAGCGCCGGATATTCGGCCTCGCATGAGGGAACCAAACGAATGCCGTCGGAGGTGGCCGCCTGGATGACCCGCTCGATGACGTCGGGCTCGGGCGGAGTTCTGGATTTCGGCAAGGCCGCGAGCGCGGCGCCCGCGCTGCCGTGTCGCTGCAGCAGTTGGCGGAAACTGACGGGGCCGATGCCCTCGGTTGCAATCAGCCGGACCCAGTCGATCAATTCGTCGCGGGTGAGCGGCTTGGCCATGCGGGGCTATCCCTTGGCGCCGCCGATCTTGGGCTCGCTGCCCGCGAGCAGGCGCGCGATGTTGGCGCGATGGCGAATCCAGCCCAAAATTCCCAGCAAAAGGAACGCTACCGCATGCATTGGATAGCCGAGAATGTATCCATAGACCGGCGCCAGGGCCAGCGCCACCAGGGCCGATAACGAGGAGTAGCGGAACACCGCCGCCACGGCCGCCCAGGTGAGGCAGGTCAACAGCCCGGCCACGGGCACGGCGGCGATGAACAGCCCGAAGGTGGTGGCGACACCCTTGCCGCCCTTGAACTTGAGCCACACTGGAAAGTTATGGCCGATGACCGCGCCGACGCCGGCGATGAGCGCCAGAATTTCGCCGTGCGCGCCTTCGGCCAGCAGGCGCACCAAAATGACGGCAATTGCTCCCTTGCCGCCGTCGAGCAATAGGGTCGCGAGCGCCAAGTCCTTGCGGCCGGTGCGCAGCACGTTGGTGGCGCCGATGTTGCCCGAGCCGATGGCGCGGATATCGCCCAGGCCCGCGAGCCGCGTGATCACCAGCCCAAACGGAATCGCGCCGAAGAGGTAGCCCACCACAACGGCCAGCGTCGCCAGCCCCCAGGGGAAATCAGCGAGAAATTCAGCGGGCATCATTGGTGAACACCGTGCGCCCGTCGATGACGGTGCGCAGCACCTTGCCCTGCACCGGCTGGCCGTCGAAGGGCGAGTTCTTGGACTTGGAGCGGAATTTGTCGGCGATGACTTTCCAGCCACGGTCGGGGTCGAACACGATCAGGTCCGCCTTTTTGCCTTTAGCCAAGCGGCCCGCATCGAGGCCCAGCAGGTCCGCCGGGGCCACGGTCATGCGCTTGAGCGCGTCCAGCAGGCTGAAGCCGTCGTTGTGATGCAGCCCCAGGGTCACGGCCAGCAGGGTTTCGAGCCCGCTGCCGCCGAAGGCCGCTTGCGAGAAGGGCAGGCGCTTGGAGTCCTGGTCCTGGGGCGCGTGGTCGGAAGCGATGCAGTCGATCACGCCCGATTTGAGCCCGGCGACGATGGCCTGGCGGTCGGCCTCGCCGCGCAAGGGCGGCGAGAGCTTGGCGAAGGTGCGGTAATCGCCCACGGCCAGTTCGTTGAGCGCGAAATAGAAGGGCGCGGTGTCGCAGGTGACGTTGAGCCCGCGCGCCTTGGCCCGGGCGATGATCTCCACACTTTCCGCCGTCGAAATGTGCGCCGCGTGATAGCGCCCGCCGGTCATGGCCGTGAGGCGGATGTCGCGTTCCAGCATGATGGTCTCGGCCTCGCGCGGGATTCCGCTGAGTCCCAGGCGCGTGGACATTTCGCCGGTGTTCATCACCCCATTGGCGAGGCTGGGCTCCTCCGGGTGCTGGATGATCAGCAGGCCGAAGGTGGCGGCATAGGCCAGCGCGCGGCGCAAGACTTGCGCGTCGGCGATGGCTTTGGTGGCATCCGTGAAGCCGCGCGCCCCGGCTTCGGCCAGCAGGCCCATCTCGGCCAGTTCCTTGCCTTGCAGGCCCTTGGTGGCGGCACCATAGACGTAAACCTTGGTCAGCGCCTGCAGCCGCGCGCGCCGGGCGACGTATTCCACGGTCGCTTCGTCGTCGATGATGGGATTGGTATTGGGCAGGCCGACCATGGTGGTGACCCCGCCGGCCACCGCCGCCTCGCCGCCGCTTTTGAGGCTCTCTTTATGTTCCTCGCCGGGCTCGCGCAGTTGAACGCGCATGTCCACCAGGCCGGGGGCGAGGCAATGGCCCTCGCAGTCGACCACCTGCACGTCGGCGCCGGGCTTGCCGTCGAAGACCTTGCGGCCCACGGCGGCAATCTCCTCGCCGATGGTCAACACTTCGCCGGGGCCGTCGTGGCCCGTGGCCGGGTCCAGCAGCCGGGCGTTCACATAGGCGACCTTGCCGGGGGCGGTGACGCTCATGCGGTCGCTCCCACCGCGCCCGCGGCGTTTTGGCCCGCGTTGTTCTTGGACAGTAGCTCCAGCACCGCCATGCGCACGGCGACACCCAGTTCCACCTGCTCGCGGATGGCGCTGCGCTCGAAGTCGTCGGCGACGTCGCTGTCGATCTCGGTGCCGCGGTTCATGGGGCCGGGATGCATGATGAGCGCGTCGGGCTTGGCCTGGGTCAGCTTGGCGCGATCCAGGCCGAAAAAGCGGAAGTATTCGCGCACCGAGGGGATGAAGCTGCCGCGCATGCGCTCATTCTGAACGCGCAGCATCATGACGATGTCGGCGTCTTTTAATCCTTTAGACATGTCGGTGAACACCTCGACGCCCAACCGGTCCACGCCCGCCGGGATCAAGGTTTTGGGCGCGATGACGCGCACGCGGGCGCCCATGGTCAGCAGCAGATGGAAGTTCGAGCGCGCCACCCGGCTGTGCAGCACGTCGCCGCAGATGGCGACGATCAAGCCGCTCAAGCGGCCCTTGCGGCGGCGGATGGTGAGCGCGTCCAATAACGCCTGGGTCGGGTGCTCATGGCTGCCGTCGCCGCCGTTGACCACGCCGCAGTTGACCTTGTCGGCCAGCAGCTTGACCGCGCCGGACTCGGAGTGGCGCACGCACAGCACGTCGGGGTGCATGGCGTTGAGCGTGACGGCGGTGTCGATCAGCGTCTCGCCCTTGGCCACCGAGCTGGTTTCCACCTGCATGTTGATGACGTGGGCGCCGAGCCGCAAACCCGCCAGCTCGAAGGACGTGCGCGTGCGGGTGGAATTCTCGAAGAACAGGTTGATGACCGTGCGTCCGGCCAGCGCCGTGGAGGTTTTATCGGCGCCGCGATTGACCGCCACGTAGCGGTCCGACAGGTCCAGCAGGTGATTGATTTCTAAAGGAGTGAGGCCTTCGATACCCAGCAAATGACGGTGGGGGAAGACCGGATCGACCATAAGCCGGGAACATAGGTGGGGGCGGGGATAGGGTCAAGCGGGCAGGGTCAAGCGGCGAGGGGTGGATTTGGGCGCACGATGCCCCGCAACCAGCGGCAAAAACCCGTGAATCTGCTATGCTTCCCCCATGCTCGCCCGGCACGTTTACTACTTCACCATGGCGACGACGATGTGGACGGTCTTTTTCCTGATCGGCCTTCCGTCGAATTATTACCAGGGCTGGCCCTTTGCGGCGCAATTCGGTTTCGTGTTGACGCTGCCGACCTTGGTGCTGGGCGTCCTCGGCGCGATGCGGTTTCGCCCCTTGCCGCGCGCCCGCGCGCTTGGGCTGGCGGCGGTCATGGCGCTGCACTTCACCGTGCCGTTGTTCGTTTACGACTGGATTTACCTGGGCCAGCATCGCGGGCTTGGCTGGTCGTTCCTCGCGAGCCACTGGTATCTCTCGTGGTTCTATCTGATTCCGTGGATCGAACTGCCGTTGATCGCTTGGGTCGTCGCTGATCGGGCCGCACGCGGGGACGACCTCACGCCTTCCTCGCCACCACCTCCATGCACGCCCGGTAGCGTTCGCTGACTCCGTAGGACACGGGCTCGAAGCCGGTCTCGCGCAGCAGCGCGTAAAGGCGCTCGCGGGTGAAGTTGTGGTAGTGCTCCAGCTCGCCCCAAAAGGGGTTGGCCTGTTGCGCGTCCAAGATGCGCCACAGCATCGCCGCGCGATTGGGCATGGAGATGAAGGCGATGCCGCCCTCGCCCAGCAGTCGGTGGGCCGCGGCCAAGCCGGTTTTGGGAAACGGCATGTGTTCCAGCACGTCGGCCAGGCTGACGACGGCGCAGGGGCGCTCGAGCTTGAGCGACGCGAGGTCCGCGCAATGGGCGGGGATGCCGAGCTTGTTCATCACCGCGACGTTCTCGGCGCGCAGGTCCACGCCCACCGGGTCGAAGCCGTATTCCTGGGCCGTGAACAACAGCGAGCCGTTGCCGAAGCCGACATCGAGCCACGGGCCGCTTTTCGCGTGGAGCAAAACTTTCTCGACCATGCGCGCCGAGACCATGCGCTGGCGCTCGGCGTCGTGGCCCACCTGCTGATGCGTGTGCGTGCCGCTGAAAATCAGCGCCGTGGCGGTGCCGTCGAAGTAGCCGTCGGTGAACACATGCTCGCAGGCCAGGCATTGCCGCCAGGCGATGGTCGGCGGCAGTTCGGGCTTGTAAAGCGGATGGCGCGTGCAGTCGGCGCTGCCCACATCCTTCAACGTCGTGGCGGCGCACAAGGGGCAGGAGGTGAAGGGAATACGCGCGATCATGACGTCGCTCCCGGTTGCGCCGGCACGGAAAAAGTCTCCGGCGGCAGGCCTTGGCGAAGGCGCTGCGCCATGACGGTGAACGCCGCCTCAAGATGGCGGCGGAAGCGATCGGTGTCGAACAACGCGGCGGTGTCGCGGTTGCGGGCGAGCTTGGCTTTTGTTTCGGTTATTTTTCCGGGAACCGTGGCCAGCTCGAACGCCTTGGTTTCGTACTCGGCAAGATCGCGCGCGATCATCTCGGGCATTTCAATGGCGTTCAACAGGCTCGCGGCCACGCGGCCCGCGAAGGTGGTGCCCAAGATCGTCAGCACCGGCAGCCCGGCCCACAGTGCGTCGCTGGCGGTGGTGTGGGCGTTGACGGGCACGGTGTCGAGGAACAGATCGGCGAAGGCCTGGCGCGCCAGATGCTGCTCGGTCAACACGGCGGGGGCGAAGATCAGGCGCGCGGCGTCGACGCCGCGTTGGGCCGCCTCCATTTTCAGATTGCGCGTGGCTGCGGCGTTGCTTTCAAGCAGCCACAGCACGCTGCCCGGCACGCGGCTAAGCAGGCGCACCCACACGTCAAACACCATGGGCGTGATCTTGTAATTGTTGTTGAAGCTGCAAAAGACGAAGCCCTGCTCCGGCAACTTCAACAGACCGCGGGTCAGCGTCATGGACGCGATCACGCGCTTGCGGTCGTTGGGCTGGTAGGTGTCGGGCAGCCGCACGACCTTTTCAGAATAGGCGCCTTCGTGCTCCGGCGGGATGATGGTGGCGTCGGCGACAATGTAATCCATGCAGGCCGCGCCCCAGGTTCCCGGATAGCCCAGGAAATTGACCTGCACCGGTGCGGCGCGTTGGGCGAAAATGCCCGCGCGGGCGTCGTTGGTGAAGCCCTTCAAGTCGACCGCGATCTCGGTGCGCAGGTTGCGCAAGGTGGCGACGACGTCGGCGTCGGACATCGTGGTCGCGTCGATGAAGCGGTCGAAGGAGGCGCGCAGGCGCCGTTCCATGGCCGAGCCGTCGCCCGGCGACAGGGAAACGGCGGTGAGATCGAAGCGCGACCGGTCGTGATTTTCCAGCACGCCCGCCAGCAAATGCGCCGTGGCGTGATTTTTGAGATCCGCCGAGACGTAGGCGAGGTGAATCTTGTCGTTGCGATAAGGGGCCGCCGACCACGGCACGGCGCCGGCGGCGTACTTCTCGGTGGCGAAGGTCCGCGCGCACATGAGCTGATGGGCGGCCGACGGCGAATGGCACAGGAAGGCGAAGGGGGTGTCGGCTTTTTCGCCCGCCGCGACCGCGGCCGAGATCGCTTGCGAGGCGGCCGAAAAATCCGTCCAGTCGCAGCAATGCAGCCGCGCGCTGTGCAGCGCGCCGCGCGCGTAGGGGTAATCGGGCTTCAGCGCCAGGGTGCGGGCGAAGCTTTTGGCGGCCTCGTCGTGGCGGTTTTGCAGCCGCACCGCCAGCGCGCGGTTGTGCCAGGCGTTGGCGTCATCGGGGTTGAGCGCCAGCGAGGCGTCGAAGGCGGCCGCGGCCTCGGGCAGCCGGCGCATCGCCACCAGCAGATTGCCCTTGGCCTGGAGGCCCTTGGCATGGCGGGGGTTGAGCGTGAGGGCGCGCTCCAGGCTGGCGAGCGCCTCGTCGAACCGCTTGAGGCCCTGCAGCGCCACGCCGCGGCTGAGCCACGCCTCGGAAAAATCGGGGCGCAAGGCCAAGACCTTGTCGTAACACGCCAGTTCTTCCGCGACGCGGCCCAGCTTGGCCAGCGCGCGGCCGCGGTTGACCAGCGCCTCCAGATTGTTGGCGTCGATCCGCAAGGCCAGTTCGATGCTGGCCAGACCCTCGTCCATGCGGCCCAGGTCGATCAGCAGGCTGCCGCGATTGTTGGCCGCCTTGGCGTTGCCGGGGTGCAGGGTCAGGACGCGGTTGAAGGCCTCGAGGGCGTCGTCGCGGCGCCCGAGCGCGCCCAGCAGGTTGCCGCGAAAAAAATGGGCCTCGGCGAAGGCGGGCTGCTGGGCGATGATGCGGTCGACCTCCGCCAGGGTCTCGGCGCGTCGGCCGAGATTTTCCAGCGCCGACGCCAGATTGTAGCGCGCGACGAACAAGTCGGGCTGAATTTGAAGCGCGCGGCGAAATTCGCGCACGGCCTCCTCGTTGCGCGCGAGCCGCAGCAACGCGGTGCCGCGATCATTCAATGCCGCAGGGTCGTTGGGGGCCTTCGCGAGATAACGCTCGAATTGGGCCAGGGCCTCGGCCGGCCGATTGAGGTCCATCAGGATCTTGCCGTGGGCCAGTTGGGCCGGCGCGATCTCCGGCTGCAGGGCGATGGCTTGGGCCATCAGGCGCTCGGCCTTGTCGAGCGCGCCGCGCTGGGCCGAGACGACGGCGTAATTATAAAGGACCAAAAAATTGTTCGGATATTCGGCCAGCAGCGTCGCCAATTCCTGCTCGGCCTCGGCGGCCCGGCCCTGCTGGAGCAGCGCCACCGCGTGGTCGAGTTTGGCTTTGACGGGCTTGTCCATCTGCGCGGCGGGAAGTGACGTGTGACGCGGTGTTAGGTCATATCGCTCCGTCGACTCGGCGGCAAGCCGCCACGGGGCGCGCCGCAGGGCGGGCAGGGCCAAGGGTCCTTGGGTGGATGCTCGCCCGCGGGCCCGGTTCGCGTGTAATCTCCCGCGCCGAGATCAGCGTATAAAGCCCATCACCTGGGGGAGGTTTCCATGACCCATTTCATTCGCCGCCGTGACCTGCTGGCCGCCGGATCCGCGCTCGCCGTGAGCGCCGCCGCGTCGGCTCTGGCGCAAGAGAAGAAGCAGGATCCCATGGAGGATGCGCTGCCCGTGCCGGGTGCCGTGCGCAGCAACTTCGACAAAAAATCCACCGCCGAACAGGTGACCGAGGGCCTCGACCTCACCGGCAAGACGGTGCTGATCACCGGCTGCAACTCGGGCCTCGGCTTCGAGACCATGCGCGTGATGATGCTGCGCAGCGCCCATGTGCTGGGCCTCGCGCGCTCCACCGACAAGGCCGCCGAAGCCATCGCGCAAGTGAAGGCCACGGGCGTGAAAGGCACCGCGGCGCCCTTTGCGTGCGAGCTTTCGGATTTCGAAAGCGTGCAAAAGGCGGGCGAGGCGGTGAAGGCCACCGGCAAGCCCATCGACGTGCTCATGCTCAATGCCGGCATCATGGCCTTGCCTGAGCCCGAGCAAGTTTACGGCATCGAGAAGCACATGGTGGTGAACCACCTGGGCCACTTTATCCTCGGCAATCACTTGATCGACCAGGTGAAGGCGGCACCCCAAGGCCGCGTCGTCATCGTCAGTTCCATGGGCTATCGCTGGGCGCCCGAGGCGGGCATCGAGTTCGACAACCTCGACGGCAAGCGCGACTACACGCCCAATAAAATGTACGGCCAGTCGAAACTGGCCAACGGCCTGTTCTCGCTGGAGCTGGCCAAGCGCTTCGCCGGCACCACGACGACGTCGAATTCCATCCATCCCGGCGTCATCAATACGAATCTCGGGCGCCACTTCCCGTTCTATGTGCGCATCGCCGCCAGCCTCATTGGCTGGACGTTCATGAAAACGGTGGAAGAGGGTGCGGCGACGCAAAGCTACGTCGCCACGGCGCCGGCGCTGGCCACCACCAGCGGGCTCTACTTCGAGGACTGCAACCCGGTCATTCCGCAAACCGCCAACATGCAGAACATGGAACTCGCCGCCAAGCTGTGGGCGTGGTCGGAAGAGGTCACGAAGAAGTACCTGCCGACGGCGACGGTGTAGGCGCTACGCGCTTCGCACTGCGCATCGCGATTTACTTCCGCTTCACGCCGTCCACGGCGGCCAGCATGTCGTCCACCAGCGGGCGCACGCGGTAGCCTTCCTCGGCCAGCTTGGCCTGCACCACGCCGTTCGCGTCGATGACGAAGATGGCGGGCTTGGGCACGCCATGGGCCACGTTGCCCACGGGATATTGCGGATCGCGCAGGTCGAAGGCGTCGATCATGGCCGACTTCTGGTCCGACAACAGCGTGTAGGCGATGCCGCGCTGTTTGGCGAAAGTCGCCAGCACTTCGGGCGCGTCGTAGCTGAGCGCCGCCAGCGTGTAGCCGCGCTTGGCCAAGTCCGCGGTGACGCGGTTGATGTCGATCAATTGCACCTGGCAGAACGGGCACCAGCTGGCCGAGCGCACGAACAGCAGCACCGTGCCGTTCTTGCCGGTAATGTCGGCATAAGTTTTCGCCGCGCCCGTTTTGTCGAGGGCGGTGAAGGGCGCGGGAATTTTCGCGCCCACGGCGGGGCCGATGTCGATGGGCGCGGCGGCGGCGGCCAGCGCGAAAAGGGCGGCGAACACGAAAGCAATGACGGAGCGAACGGGGCGCATGGCGTGATCCTTGTGTTTACGGCGCGCACCATGCCGAAGCGTGCCGCGCCGGGCAAATCACCAACGCGCGAGCAGGATACAATTTGACGCTGGGCAAGCCGCCAGCCTCTTGCACAGACTACTCGTTAAGAGTATAGTCCAGTGCTATGAGGTTCGTCTGGGACGAGATCAAAAATGCCGTAAACCTGCGCAAACACGGCGTTTCTTTCTCCCTGGCGAACGAACTGTTCGACTCACCGACGACTGAAGTCGAAGACACGCGGCGCGACTATGGTGAACGTCGTGTGATATGCTACGGAGTGATCGAGACCAGGGTTTATTGCTGCGTGTATACGGACCGCGGCGATACCCGCCGCGTGATCTCGTTGCGCAAGGCCAACAAGGACGAAAGCGATGACTACTTCGACGCGATTGGGGCCTGACGACGCCCCGTACCTCAAGAAAGGCGAACTCAAGGCACTGGTGGCCAAGGGCATCGCGCGCGTCGTCCCCAACAAGGGCAACATGGTGAAAGTGATCCGGGCGAAATTGAAAATGAGCCAAGCGGAGTTCGCGACGGCCTTTCGATTTAGCCTGCGCACCGTGCAACAGTGGGAGCAGGGCCGCTATCAACCCGACCAGATCGCGCGCAATTATCTCAACGTCATCAAGACCAAGCCCGACATGGTGCGCAAGGCGTTGAAGAGAGCTTAGCTTGAATCTGTATGCGGTCACTGACGTCAAAGGCGACGACTCATGCGATGGCTGCTCAATGCAAAGCCAACTGCTGAGTAGAAGTCGACGGCTTCTTGGTTAAAGTGATGCACGTTGAGTTCCAACGCGCAAAAGCCTCGGTGCACGGCCCATGCGGTTGCTGCATTCATCAGCGCGCGGCCAATGCCGATGCGACGCTCGGACGGCTTGACCACCAAGTTGTCAACTTCGACGTAATGACGTTGCTCGCTTACCGGAGATTCTGGCTTCCGGCGCACGATGACTGTAAGAAACCCAACGATTTCCTTGGTTAGATTCTCTGCCAATAGAATTGCGCTGTCTGGTCCGTCGATAAGGGTGCTGACAAATGTAGCCTCTCGCCGCGGCCCTTGCGGTGCGCGAAAGCGATCAGGCAACGCTTGCCGGTGGTGCTCGTCGAGAATTTCCCACAGAGCGCATAGTTGATCGTAGTCGCTGAGGGTGGCAGGGCGAACATCGAATTGCTTGTTGACGGCGATTTCGTCTTTTCGAGCATGTAATTCATCGAGCGACTGTCTTAGGTCGTTTGCCAATATTAAAAATCGATCGCGCACGCCTTTCACGAATGGATTCGAGAGTTCTATCGCGTGAAAAAGCGCCCTCTTGTCGTGGCGAACCATCGATAGCGATCGGAGAAGCAAGTCGTAGCTCACGGTTGTCATGCGTGTCGGTAGCGGCTCCATTTGGATTAGGAGTTTTGCAATAAGATGGGTGAGGCCCTGAACGGTTGCCATCTCCTGATCATGTGCTTCCGGTGTGGTCAGGAAAACCTTCAGTCCTAGGGCGGCCCTCAGAAACGCAGCAATCCTGTATGTGCTCATCGCCCGAATGGGGCACAGAGCAATTTTGAGCCCGCGAATGCCGTCGCGAGCGCTTTGCGGGCCAAACAGAGGATGAGCGCCGATAATCTCGACTCTGTCGGGCAACTCAGACAGCATGATCCTGGCGGGCTCCACTTTGACGGAGCAAACATCCAAGACAATGGCCCCGGGGCGGAGGTGTTTGCGGATCGCCCGGATCGCGCCGCGAAGTTGATCAACCGGCGGAGCCAACACAACGATGTCGCAACTGGCAACTGCGGACACGTCGGCCATCACCGCTGAACCAATATGCTCGCTCAATTGGCCCACGAATGCGGGATCGTAAGTCGATATCGGGAACCAAGCTTTAAGGTGATGGGCCATGAGCTGCCCAAAGGCACCAAAGCCAACAATTCCAAGAGTCGGTGGGGTTTCACTTCGGAGAGTGTGCATCGCAAACCTCGCTTGGCTGCGATGCCGGAAGTCACAGACCTAATTCAACCGCCGGAAACGCAGCGGTTGGACATAGATGACCTGCCGCCGTTATGTGGACGGCGGGTAATAGGCCTGGGTCGTTAGAATGATGGCAAACATGTGACTATTAAGATCGCTTGAGCACAATAATGTCAAGCAGCTTGGCGGCTTAGTTGAATGAGCGTCGCAACCCATCCAACATCCCCTGCAGGATGTACGCGGCGGCGGCTTTGTCCACTAACTGAGCGCGCCGTTTGCGCGACAGGTCCGCTTCGTCGGTGAGCATGCGCTGCACGGCGGCGGTGGACAGCCGCTCGTCCCAGAACGCAATCGGCAGGTCGCGCCGCTTGAGAACCTCGGCGGCGAAAGAGCGCGCCGATTGCGCGCGCGGGCCCTCGAGGCCGTCCATCTCCACCGGCAATCCGATCACCAGCGCGCCCACTTGGCGCTCGGCCATGATTTTCTCCAGCGCGGCGTAGTCTTGGGTGAACTTCTTGCGGGCGACGACGGCGATGGGCGAGGCGATCATCAGGCCGATGTCCGAGATCGCCACCCCGATGGTCTTGGTGCCCAAGTCGAGGCCCAGCACGGCGTGGCCCTTGGGCAATTTCTCCTTGATTTCTGCGGGCTTGCAGATCGCCATGGTGGATGTTACCAACGCCGCCTTCCGGCATTTCCGCGCGACCTCCGGGGCCATGGACGTGAGGCCAGAACCTGGGACCTCGGGGGCCTCGCGCAATGTGCCCACGAAACGTGTGTATGAGCCATAGCCCATGTCCCTCGATAAAGCCACGGTCCGCCGCATCGCGCATTTGGCGCGCATCGAAGTTCCCGACAGCGACCTGGAGCCCCTGGCCCGGGAGTTGTCGGGCATCATGAATTGGATCGAGCAGCTCAAGGAAGTGAACACCGACGCCGTGGCCCCCATGACCGGCGGCACCGACATGAAGCTCGCCTGGCGCAAGGACGCGGTTTCGGCGGGCGGCCACGCCGACAAGGTGCTGTCCAACGCGCCGGAACGTCACGATGCCTTCTTCGCCGTGCCCAAGGTCGTGGAGTAAGCGCACGTGACCGATCTCACCCGTTACACCATCGCCCAGGCTCGCGAGCATCTGCGCAAGAAGGATTTCACGGCGCTGGAGCTGACCGACGCCCATCTCGCGAAGCTGGAACATCACCGCGAACTCAATGCCTTCATCACCGAAACGGCGGATTTGGCGCGCGAGCGGGCCAAGGAGTCCGACTATCGGCTCAAGACCGGCGCCGCCGGCGCGCTGGAGGGCATTCCGCTCGGCATCAAGGATTTGTTCTGCACCGAGGGCGTGCAGACCACGGCGGGCTCGCACATCCTGAAGGGCTTTCGGCCCAATTACGACAGCACTGTGTCGCAAAAGTTGCGCGACGCCGGTTCGGTGATGCTGGGCAAGCTCAACCTCGACGAATTCGCCATGGGCTCGTCCAACAAGACCAGCCATTACGGCGTGGTCAAAAATCCGTGGCGCGGGCGCGGCCACCACGCCCACGAACTCGTGCCCGGCGGCTCCTCGGGCGGTTCGGCGGCGGCGGTCGCGGCGCACATGGCCATGGGCGCCACGGGCACCGACACCGGCGGCTCCATCCGCCAGCCCGCGGCCTTCACCGGCATCGTCGGCGTGAAGCCCACCTATGGCCGCTGCTCGCGCTGGGGCATCGTGGCCTTTGCCAGTTCCTTGGATCAGGCCGGGCCCATGACGCGCACCGTGCGCGACGCGGCCATCATGCTCAAGGCCATGGCCGGGCACGATCCGAAGGATTCCACCTCCGCACCGCTCGCCATGCCCGATGTGGAAGCGGCCCTCGCCAAGGGCGTGAAGGGCCTCAAGATCGGCGTGCCGAAGGAATACCGCCCCGCGGGTCTCAACGCCGAAGTGGGGACCTTGTGGGACAAGGGCGCCGCGTGGCTCAAGGACGCCGGCGCCGAGGTGATCGAAATCGACCTGCCGCACACCAAGTACGCGCTGCCCACTTATTATATCGTCGCGCCCGCCGAGGCGTCGTCGAACCTCGCGCGCTACGACGGCGTGCGCTACGGCCTGCGCGTGCCCGGCGCCACGCTCGACGAGATGTACGCCAAGACCCGCGCGGCCGGGTTCGGCGCGGAAGTGAAACGGCGCATTCTCATCGGCACCTACGTGCTCTCGGCCGGGTACTACGACGCCTATTACTTGAAGGCGCAGAAGGTGCGGGCCCTCATCGCCCAGGATTTCGAGAAGGCGTTTGCGAAGATCGACGCCATTCTCACGCCGACGGCGCCCACGGCGGCCTTCGGCCTTCTCGACAAGGTCGACGACCCGGTGGCGATGTATTTGAACGACGTGTTCACGGTGCCGGCCTCGCTGGCGGGCATCCCCGGCGCTTCGGTGCCGGCGGGGCTCAACACCGACGGATTGCCCCTGGGCTTGCAGGTGCTGACCAAGCGCTGGGACGAGGAAACGCTGTTCCGCGTGTGTCAGGTGCTGGAGGACGGCGCCAAGTTCCCGGGCTTGATGGGGGAGGGGCGGTGATGGGCCGGGATGAAAAAACAAATCTGACTTTATTTTCATCTTCGACGCCGAAAGGCGGCGAAATGAAAAATACAGTCGGATTTGTTTTTTGCTCGGCACTCACCGTGAGTCCAAAAAATGACTCCGACTGTAGTTTTCCTTTCGTCTGCTGCGCAGCCGAATAGGAAAATAAAGTCAGAGTCATTTTTTGGCGCAAAGGCGACGAAACGAAATAGGCTGCGAACGATGAGTTACATCCTCAAGGGCGAGACGGGCGAGTGGGAAGTGGTGATCGGGCTCGAGGTCCATGCCCAGGTCATTTCCGCCGCCAAGCTGTTCTCGGGCGCCTCGACCTCCTTCGGCGCGGATCCCAACTCCAACGTCTCCTTCGTCGACGCGGCCATGCCCGGCATGCTGCCGGTGCTGAACGAAACCTGCGTCGAGCAGGCGGTGCGCACGGGCCTCGGCCTCAAGGCCAAGATCAACCACCGCAGCGTTTTCGCGCGCAAGAACTACTTCTACGCCGATTTGCCCCAGGGCTATCAGATCAGCCAGTACGACCAGCCCATCGTCGGCGAGGGCACCATCGTGCTCGACATGCCCGACGGCTCGTCGCGCTCGGTCGGCATCGAGCGGCTGCACCTGGAACAGGACGCGGGCAAGTCGATCCACGACATTCATCCGTCCAAATCCTTCATCGACTTGAACCGCGCCGGCGTGGCGCTGATGGAAATCGTCTCCAAGCCCGACATGCGCAGCCCCGAGGAAGCGGGCGCGTACCTGAAAAAGCTGCGCTCCATCCTGCGCTATCTCGGCACCTGCGACGGGAACATGGAAGAAGGCAACATGCGCTGCGACGCCAACGTCTCGGTGCGTCCCGTCGGCTCCAACGAACTGCGCACGCGCTGCGAGATCAAGAACGTCAACTCGGTGCGCTTCGTCATGCAGGCCATCGAGTTCGAGGCCAAGCGCCACATCGACGTGTACGAAAACGGCGGCAAGATCGACCAGGAAACGCGGCTGTACGA
>JANRJL010000055.1:0-1525 GCA_033763995.1 Rhodospirillaceae bacterium
GGTCGGCCTGATCGTGCTGCCGGCATTCGTGCTTTATCTCACCCGGTTCCAGATCGAGCCCGAGGAAGAGGCGATGGCGAAACTGTTCGGCGACGCCTATGCGCAATACCGCGCCCGCGTGCGGCGGTGGATTTGATCGCGGACTCTCACGAGCCCCGCCTGGCGTGCGTTGATTTGGACCAGTCTATGGTCTAAAATCATCTCATGAACAAAATCACGCATGTTCCGGTCACCGCGGCCAAGGCCCAGCTCACCGAACTGGTGCGCCGCGCCGAGGCCGGCGACGAGGTCGTGCTCACAAGGCATGGCCAGCCGGCCGTGCGCCTGGTGCCGGTCAAGCGCAAACTGACGCCGGCCGAACGCGGCGCGATTCTCGAAGCGATCGGCAAGGCCGGCGCGGCCAAGGCCACCCCCGGCCCTAGCGCGGCGCGCAGCCAGGACTTCCTGTACGACGAGCGCGGTTTGCCCAAGTGATCGTTGTCGATACCTCGGCCCTGATGGCCATGGTGCTGAACGAACCGCCGGCCGCAGCCTGCCGCGCCGTCATCGGCGCCGAGATCAGCATCGTGATCTCGGGGGCGACCATGGCCGAGGCCTTGGTTGTAGCCACCGGCCGCAATGTGCTCGAGGAAATGACCCGTCTGCTCGATCACCTCGAGGCCCAGGTCGAACCAGTCGGCGAGACAACCGCGCGCCGCGTGGCTCGCGTTCACGCACGCTGGGGGCGCGGGATGCATCCCGCAGGATTGAATTTCGGCGACTGCTTCGCCTATGACGCCGCGATGCAGCGTAATTGCCCGCTGCTCTACGTCGGCAAGGATTTCGCCAAGACCGACGTCAAAAGCGCACTGAAATGAATCCGGCGCGGCTCAGCGCACGGGCCGCTTGAACGACTTGCGTTTTCGCTCAACCTCGGCGTGGATGGCGCAGTCGGGGTGGTGATCGTTCACCATCCCCATCGCCTGCATGAAGGCGTAGACCGTGGTGGGTCCGACGAACCGCCAGCCGCGCTTCTTCAAATCCTTGGACAGCGCTTCGGACTCCGGCGTGGTCGCCACCACCTTGAAGGATCGGCGTCGGGCCGGGTCGGGCTCGAAGCGCCACACGAACGCGGCGAGCGAGCCTTCCGTATCGATCAGCGCGCGGGCGCGGCGGGCGTTGTCGATGACCGCCTCGATCTTGCCGCGGTGACGCACGATGCCGGCGTCCTTCATCAGCCGCGCCACGTCGCGCGCGCCGAAGCGGGCGACGCGATCGATCTCGAACTCCGCGAACGCGGCGCGGAAGTTGTCGCGCTTGGCCAGGATGGTGCGCCAGCTCAGACCCGACTGGAAGCCTTCCAGGCTCAGCTTCTCGAACAGGCGGCGGTCGTCGGCGACCGGGAAACCCCACTCGCGGTCATGATAGGCCACGTAGGCGGGCGTCGCCGCGCACCAGGCGCAGCGATGCTTGCCGTCGGGGGCGATGAAGGTCTTCACCATTTCTATATACCTTATAATAAACAATAAATTGACATTTAAATAGG
>JANRJL010000065.1:0-1944 GCA_033763995.1 Rhodospirillaceae bacterium
ACCATGCCTTGGGCTTCCATGTCCTCGATGATGCGCGCGGCACGGTTATAGCCGATCTGCAAATGGCGCTGGATGAAGCTGGTCGATGCCTTGCGCTCCCGCGCCACCAGGGCCACGGCCTGATCGAACAGGCCTTCTTCACCTGAGGTGTTGCCGCCCATGTTCACGCCGGTGAAGCCCGGCACGTCGCTCAGGTCGGGTTCCTCGGTCACGTCCTCGAGGTAATCAGGCTCGGCCTGATCGCGCAGGTGGGTCGTGACCTTCTCCACTTCCTTGTCGCTCACGAACGGCCCGTGCACGCGGGTGATGCGCCCGCCGGCGGCCATGTACAACATATCGCCCTGGCCCAGCAGCTGTTCCGCGCCCTGCTCGCCCAGGATGGTGCGGCTGTCGATCTTGCTGGTGACCTGGAAGGAGATGCGCGTGGGGAAGTTAGCTTTGATGGTGCCGGTGATGACGTCCACCGATGGTCTTTGGGTCGCCATGATGACGTGAATGCCCGCCGCGCGCGCCATCTGCGCCAGACGCTGCACCGCGGCTTCCACGTCCTTGCCCGCGACCAGCATTAAATCCGCCATCTCGTCGATGATGACCACGATGTAGGGCAGCGGCGTCAGGTCGAGGTCTTGTTCTTCGTAGATCGGCTTGCCGGTGCCGGGGTCGAAGCCGGTCTGCACCGTCTTCTTGATCACCTGGCCCTTCTTGGCCGCTTCGACCAGGCGCTGGTTATAACCCGCCACGTTGCGCACGCTCAGTTGGCTCATGGCGCGGTAGCGGTTCTCCATCTCGCGCACGGTCCATTTCAACGCCATCACCGCCTTGCCGGGCTCCGTCACGACCGGCGAGAGCAGATGGGGAATGCCGTCGTAGACGGACAATTCGAGCATCTTCGGGTCGATCATGATGAAGCGCACGTCGGCCGGAGTATTTCTGTACAGCAGCGACATGATCATGGTGTTGACGGCGACGGATTTGCCCGAGCCGGTGGTGCCCGCGATCAACAGATGAGGCATGCGCGCCAGATCGGCCATGATCGGCGTGCCGCCGATGTCCTTGCCCAGCGCCAAGACGAGTTTGCCGTCGGACTTCTCGAACTCGTCGTTGGCCAACATCTCGCGGAAGTACACCGTCTCGCGGTGCGCGTTGGGCAGCTCTATTCCAATGACGCTGCGTCCCGGCACCACGGCGATGCGCACGGCCACGGCACTCATGGAGCGCGCGATATCGTCGGCCAAAGCCACAACACGCGAGGTCTTGGTGCCCGGCGCGGGCTCGAGTTCATACAGCGTCACCACCGGGCCCGGGCGCACCTTGACGATCTGGCCCTTGACGCCGAAGTCTTCCAACACGGTTTCGAGCATGCGCGCGTTGCTTTCCAGCGCTTCGGTGCTGGGGCCCTTGGCGCGGTGTTCCACCAGCGGCAGCGCCAGAATGTCGAGCGGCGGCAGCGAGAAGCCTTTGCCCGACGCGGCGGGCAGCAAACTGCCCTGGCGCGCGGCCATATCCTTCTTCGACATTTTTGTCGGCTTGGCGCGCTGCACCACGACCTCTTTGGGCCGGGGCGCTTCAATGCTCGGCGTGGCGGCGGCGAAATCCTCGTCGTCGCCGTCCAGTTCACCCGACGGTTCCACGGCGATGCTCGCGCTGCGTTCGATGACGGGTTCCAGTCGTTCTTTATCAGCGCGGTCTTTTTTCGCGGGCTTGCTCTCGGGTGCGCGCGCAAACCAGGTTTGCAGGCTCGCGGCAAAAGTGCTGAGGCCCGCCCACGCGCCGCCCGCCACGGCGGCCAGGCCGCTCAGCGTGCGGCCCAGGCTCACGGTGGCCGCCAGGAACATCAGCCACACGCCGACCACCGCGGCCAATCCCGCGACGATGAGTTTTTGGCTGGGGTCCAGCCACACGATGCCGGTTTCAAAGGTCGCCAGGTTCATCACCACATGGCCG
>JANRJL010000067.1:0-3865 GCA_033763995.1 Rhodospirillaceae bacterium
CCCCGCCGCGCTGGAGACCCCATGACCGACACCGAAACCCTGCGCCGCCGCATCGCCGATTTCGTGGAAACCCGCATCCTGCCGGCAGAGGCCGACCGCGCCAACTGGGACGCGCACGGGAACATCCGCCTCGACGTGCTGGACGGCCTGCGCGCCGAGGTGAAGGCCGCGGGCCTCTGGGCGCCGCAGATGCCGGTGGCGCGCGGCGGGCTGGGGGTGAACGTGGCGGCCATGGCCACGCTGTACGAGGAGATGGGCCGCTCGATCTTCGGCCCCGTCTCGTTCAACAGCGCCGCACCGGACGACGGCAACATGATGCTGTTGGATACGGTGGCGACGCCGGCGCAGAAGGAGCGCTGGCTCCGGCCCATCGTCGACGGCAAGGTGCGCTCGGCCTTCGTCATGACCGAGCCGATGCCGGGGTCGGGCTCCGATCCCTCGGCGATGCTGACCAGCGCGACCAAGCGCGGCGACACCTGGGTCGTCAAGGGGCGCAAGTGGTTCATCACCGGCGCCGACGGGGCGGAGCACTTCATCCTGATGGCGCGCACCGCGGACGACAAGCGGCGCGGGCTGACGGCCTTCCTGTTCCACCGCGACCAGCCGGGCTGGAAGATCGTCCGGCGCATCCCGATCATGGGCCCGGAGGAGCATGGCGGGCATTGCGAGGTCGACTTCGACGGGCTGGAGATCAAGGACGAGAACCGGCTGATGGGCGAGGGCGACGGCCTCAAGGTGACCCAGATTCGCCTCGGCCCGGCGCGGCTCACCCACTGCATGCGCTGGCTCGGCATGGCCAAGCGCGCGCTGGAGATCGCCACGCCCTATGTCCGCGAGCGCGTCAGCTTCGGCCACACGCTCGCCCAGCACGAGGGCGTGCAGTGGATGCTGGGCGAGGCGGTGATGCAGATCGAGATCGGCCGCCTCCTGACCATGCGCGCCGCCAGGAAGCTCGATCAGGGCGAGATCCCGCGCGCCGAGCTGTCGATGGCCAAGGTCCATGTCGCCGACACGCTGCACAGGGTCGTCGACACGGCGATCCAGCTCATGGGCGCCAAGGGCTACAGCCGCGACACCAGGCTCGAATGGATGTACCGCTACGCCCGCCAGGCCCGCCTGGTCGACGGCGCCAGCGAGGTCCACAAGATGGTGCTCGCCCAGCAGTACCTGAAGCAGGGCGGCGAGATGTGGAAGTGGGGGTGAGGCTAGAGCAGTGCTTGGATTGCGACGAACCAACTCGTCGGCGAACCTGGCAGGGTACCGTCCAGATTTAGTCGTAGCTGCGTCTTTGTCACGGAGTCGCTGACATTGCCCCCGATGACGTCCGCCACTTGACCGTTGACGGCGACGACCAGGTCGCAATGCGCACCGTAACTTTTGGTCGTCACGGCCGCCTCGTCATAGGTCATCCCTTCGATGCTGTCGTCGTCGTTCTCACGAAACTTGCCAATGATATCTCCCGGCTCGATCACGCGTAGCGGGAGGGGCCACCCGATAAACCTTGCGCCTGGCACCGCGTTGAGACGGTTGTCGATGGCCCAGCGAATGTAGCTCCTGTGAGCGCGGGCGACACGAAACGCTTTAGGCGTTCCTTGGTCAGCTTGGGTCATCACATACGAAATGAACGCCGCAGACCATGGCACGTTCACATCTTTTCCGGTCAATGATGATGAAGGATTCACAGCACGCCAGTAGCTATTGATTGTCGTCGAAAACGGTTCTTCAGTTTCCTCGTGGCCATCCGGCGCCAAATGCCCGTTCAAAGCGCGAACCTGGCCACCAAAGCGCTGCCACTCTTGGGTCGCGATCGCAATCGCGCGATTGCAGTATGCAGACGGCATGGGCTTCTCCTGCTAACTCTCGTAACTCATCCGAGTCGAGATCGCGCGTTGCGCTGCTCTGACCGCCAAACAGAAGGGCGGCATAGACTTTGGCATTCACGCCGGCCGGGGCGACGGCCCGATCACGTGGCCATCAAACGCTGCGGCCGGATGTTCCAGGTTCATTTCGGCGCCCTCTGCGATTCTCCTTCGAGAGGAGCATTTCGACGTCGTGGTCCAAGACCGTGATCCGGGCGAACCACTTGTGGAGTATAGCACCTACGTTTTCATTTCCGTCAGAACTGCCCCAAGTCAGAGAAATCGAAATCATACTGGGTATTTTGCTGTTACCGTCCATTTACCATTATCGCCCTTTTTCTTTCGGAGCTCGAAGGGAACCTTCGAAAATCCAGTATGGGTTCTCATGGACTCGTTAGCCTTGTCTTCATCGGGCAAATCATATTCCTCAATTATCTTGATGGCCTTTCCGTCTTCAAGACCTGCGGCTTCCCGAGTTGGCATGGATTTCTTCTCCTTGATGGTTAAGAGTGTTGGTGCTGATCATAGGAACTTCTGAGCAGCTCTTTCTCGCAAATACTTATATTGTGGTTCTCGTAGGGCGCTTTGTGGAAGGACCCCGGGCGCTTCCTTGCTAATAAAATCGTCGAACTCCTTGCGCCTTTTTGTCGCGTCAGCTTTTTCGGAGTCAGTCAAGTTTCCCCGGTCAAAAAACATCCACTTAGAAAGCTTGTCTCGAATCTCGTCGGGAAAATATGCGAATTTCACGATCTGAGTAATTTCTTCTTCCGATTTCTTTGCCGACGCGCCAGATGACTCCGCAATTGCTAGCAACGCGCCAGGTATTGTTCCAGCAACGTAGTATTGCTCAACGTCCATTAGTGCAACGTCTAAAGGATATTCACGATCAGGGCGAACTAATCCCGACCGAATCTTTGCTTCTATAGCCTTTCGCGATGCGTACATCTGACCGACAAGGACGGGAAGCGTCTTATCCCAGTAGGCATTCTTGTCGAATGCAGCTTTTGCACCCAGTAGCCCAACGGAGGTCGCGTGGAGCGCAGACTTCAACGCGGCTGTGCCGGTGACCGTACCAGCAGCGTTAATCGCGAGTGCAACCCAATCAGTCGCGACGCCCGAACCCACTCCCTCAATGAAGAGCGCTTTCTCAAACTGCGAAAACTTAATATTGACCGCGGATAACCGCTGCATAACCGCCGAATTTCTTCGTATCGTACGCATCTCTTCGTCGGACGCGCTCGCCGAAAGTTCTCGGTATTTAGCCACTTGTGCATCTGATTCTCTGATATTGGCTGCCACCTCTTTGTCGGGGTCTACCACTCGATCTGGGAAGCCCTCGAAAGTGGCGGCGCAAGCCGTAAGTAGCAGCGGCGCCGCTACAATCGAAATAAGGCGCGCTGCGGTTGAACGAAAATGATCAATCGTGCGACTTGATGTGCGACGGGTGCGAAGGATGTCGCGTATCAAGACGGCTAGATTTCTCAAGGCTGCCTCCCACATGAACCTTGAGCCCACGGCGCGCGTTCAGGCGATCGCCGGCGTCGGTGCTGCCGGCGTTGACACGAATGTCTCCGTTGCCGCGCCCACTTAAGCGCGCGGCGGTCCGCTACATGCTGTTCTTACGGTCCCCCAAACTCGGCGATGTTCTGCCAAGGTGTAGTTAAATCCTACGGAACTACGCAGATATCCGTCAATTTGAATGTAAGAATAGCAGTTAATGTCGAGGTGATTCGAATCGCTTGTGACGGGATTGTCACGGGGGTAGTGCTCGGAACCGCCGGTACACGCGTCCGTGATCGACGCGCGGCATGGCGCGACCTCCCCGCGTTCGCCGGAGAGGCGCGCCGGCGGCGGTCCGTCAGATAATCTTGCTGCGGATGTAGGTGACGATGATCTCGGCGGCGATGACCACGCCGAAGATCGTCAGCAGGGTCAAGGCGACCTGGTCCCAGTAGAGCAGGTTCAGCGCGTCGTCGAGCGCCATGCCGATGCCGCCGGCGCCGACC
>JANRJL010000012.1:0-15722 GCA_033763995.1 Rhodospirillaceae bacterium
CGCAGGGCGAGCCGGCGCCGCCCAGCCCGCGCAGCCGGTTGCCGATGTCGGAGGCAATCAGCACACCCCGGCCCCAAGCGCGCCCGGCGAAGGTCTCGTTGGGCCGGGCGATGCAGCCCAGCAGGTTGATCGCCTCGGCGCGGTCGGCCACGGGCCAGCGCCTCGCCGCCGCGCCCAGGATGCCGAGCGCCGAGGCCGTGGCCGCCGACGAGCCCTGCCGGCTCGCCAGTTCCGGGTCGCGCCGGTAGACGATGGCGGTGAAGCGCTTGGGCGCCACGGAGAAGTCCACATAGGCATCGCGGTCGGCCTCGCGCGAGAGTTCGGTCTCGAGCGCCGTGGTGGAAATGGAAATCACGCCGTCGTAGGCCGCCGGATAGGGCGGCACGGCATTGTGGTCGGGCCCGTTGCCGGCCGAGGCCAGCAGCACCAGGCCCAAACGATGGGCCAAGGCGACGGCCTCGCGCTGGGCCGGGCTGTCGGGCGCGACAAAGGTCTGCGCCACGAGGGTGACGTTGTTGTCGGCAAACCATACGTAAGCGCGTTCCAGCTCGTTCATGCTCAATCCCAATCGCGCGCCGCGCGCGTCGGCACGGAAGGGGCTGGCCACATAAATTTCGATCGGCGTGGCGGCATCGACGGCACGGAAGGCGGCGACAGCGGCGCGCACCATCTCGGCGCCGTGGGCGCGGGCATGGTCGCGGTCCTGGCGCACGGCGGATCGCGTGCCCGGGTGAGTAGTGGCGTGGGCGTCGGGCATGGTGCGCACCGCGACGTTGTCCAAATCGCTGAAATCCAAGCCGGCGACGCTCAGGTCCACCAGGCCCAGCCGGGCCGGGCGGGAGTCTTGCGCCAACGCCGTTGTGACGGCGGCGACCAGCATGAGCGCGGCGATGAATAAACGCTCCAACATGACAGACCTCCCCCGTTCACCGCCGCCGGGGGCGACGGTGTTGGAAACCACCATGAGAAATTTAGATATTCAGATCGTACGTCAGGCGCCGCCGCTGTTGCGCAGTTCGCGGTCCATCTGGAACTCGCGCGAGGTCACGACCTTCTCCAGCGAACGCAACTTTTGTTCCAACCGGCTGAAGCGGTCGCGCACGTCGCTGAAGCGGGTCCGCAGCGCCGAGCCGTTGGCGGGCTCCGCGGTCACCACGCTGAGCTTGGCGGCGACGGCGGTCTCCGCCTTGGTGCCGCGCATGCCCGGGGCCGGGTCCAGCAGCCACGCCATCAGGATGTAGGCGGCGAGCATCACCGGCGGCCAGAACACGCTGGCGATGACCCAGGCCCAGCGGGCGTAGGTGACGTTCCAGCCGAAGTGGTCGGACAGCCCGGCGATGACGCCGGCGATCTTGCCCTTGTCGGTGTTGCGGTAAATCGTGCGTGCGGTCATTGCGCCTTTTCCTTCCATTTCGGGTCCTCGGATTCGAGGATCTTTTCCAGCGCCGCCATGCGGGCTTCCATTTTCTCCGCGATGCGCGCGAGTTGGTCCAGGGTTTGCTGCTCCTCGTCCGACAGCGATTTCGCCGTCACGTTTTTCGAGCGGTAGTGCAGGATCACCCAGATCGGCGCCACGAAGATCATGAACAAGATCATCGGCACCATCAGAGCTATGAACGCGTCGGCCATGGCCGTCAGTCCCCAAATTCAATTATCGTAAGTCAAAGTCACTCGTTCTTTTTTGGTCGCATTTTCACCGACTTGTTTCCTTGGGCCAAGTGGAAGACCACTTCTCGGGAAAATGCTCTAGGCCGCGTGATCGCGCCACTTGGGCTGCTCGGCGTCGAGAATTTTCTCCAGCGTTCCGACGCGCTCTTCCAGCTTGGCCGCGACGCGGCTCAGGTCGTCGAGCGTCTGCTTTTCCTCATCGGCCAGCACGCTGGCTTGAGCTTTTCGGGCGCGGTAGTGGCGATTGATCCAGATGATCGCCAACACGAACGAAAAGATGGTCGCGAGCTTGAGGACGCCCAAAAACTCCAACATGACGGCGGTCGACATCGCGTTCTCTCCCCATGCGGGCCCCCAACGGCCCCGCCCCTAGGCTTGCTTGCCGGCGCCGGCCTTGAGCTTCGCCAATTCGGCCTCGATCTCGGATTCCGCTTCCAGGTCCGCGATCTCGTCGGCCAGGGTCTTGCCCTTGCCCAGGTCGAAAGCTTCCACACGGCCTTCCACTTCGTCCAGCTTCTTTTCGATGGAATCGAAGCGGTGCAGGGCGTCGTCGACGCGGCCGTCGTAGAGCTGGGCGCGCACCGACAGGCGGGCATTGGCGGTTTGGGCCCGCGCCAGCAGGCTCGCTTGCTTGGCCTTGGCCTCGCCCAGCTTGGTCTGCAGGCGGTGAATGTCGGCGTCGAGGTTGCCCATCCGTTCGGCCAGCACGGCGTCGTCGGTTTCCAGCGTTTTCAGCAGTTCCGCCAGCTTGGCCTTCTCCACCAGGGCGGCGCGGGCCAGGTCCTCGCGGTTGCGGCTGATGGCCAGCTCGGCGCGCTTTTGCCATTCGTGCTGCGCGTCCTTGAGCTTGCCCAGGCGGCGGCTGATCTCCTTGCGCTCGGCGATGAGCCGGGCGGCGTCGGAGCGCACCTCGACCAGGGTGTCCTCCATTTCCTGCACGATCAGGCGGATCATCTTGGCCGGATCCTCGGCGCGGTCGAGCAGGACCGTGATGTTGGAGTTCACGATGTCGGTGAGGCGAGAAAAAATACCCATGGCAGGTCTCCGAGGATGGCGGTGAAAGCGGATTGACGTCGAGTTTAACGCATCACGATCCGGGTGGCGCCGCCGAGGGCGGACACGCGCTCGACCGCGACGAAGCGCATCTTGGGCAGGGTGTTCAGGAACACCGGCACCACGCTGTTGCCGATGAACTTGAAGGTGATCGGCAGCTTGGCATCGAGCTTCTGGCTCAGGGCCTGCTGCTTGGCGGCAAACCAGGACGCGGCCGGGGCGTCTTGGGCCATGGCCGGGCGCAGCGCGGCGCTCATGCCGATGACGACGGCGGCGGTGACGGCGATTTGTGAGAGGCTGTTGAACTTGATCATGACGGGCTCCTTTGGTTGCGGTGTGCGCCGCTTCCCCGCGGCGCTCTGTCCAAAGAATTGCAAGGCCCGTGCCAATTGCGCCAATCCATATAAGCTATTGAAATGATATAATTTTATTTTTCGCCATTGTGTTATGACTTACAAAATATGATAAATATTGACGATTATTGAAAATAAATATCTATAATTGCGATTATGGTTGACCTTCCGGCACCCCTCGGCCAATCGACCAACTTTTTGGCCCATATTGACCACCTCTCCCGGGTGGCGCCCGTCGACCGTCCGGTGCTGATCATCGGCGAGCGCGGCACCGGCAAGGAGCTGTCGGCGGCGCGCATTCACTATCTGTCGGGGCGCTGGGGCGGGCCCTTCGTGAAGCTCAATTGCGCCGCCCTGCCGGAATCCCTGTTGGAGGCCGAGCTGTTTGGCGTCGAAGCGGGCGCCTTCACGGGGGCGGCCAAGCGCCGGCTGGGCCGCTTCGAGATGGCCCACACCGGCAGTCTGTTTCTTGACGAGATCGGCAATGCGCCGCTCTCGGTGCAGGAAAAGGTGCTGCGCGTCATCGAGTACGGCGAGTTCGAGCGCCTGGGCGGCTCGGAGACGTTGCAAGTTTCGGTGCGCGTGGTGGCGGCCACCAACGCCGACCTGCCCAGCGAGGCGGCGGCGGGGCGCTTCCGCGAGGACTTGCTCGACCGCCTGGCCTTCGACGTCCTGACGCTGCCCCCGTTGCGGGCGCGCAAGGGCGATATCGAACTGCTTGCCGATCATTTCGGCCGCGCCATGGCCAACACCCTCGACTGGACGTCGTTCCCCGGATTCAGCGCGTCCGCCAAGGCGGCGCTGGAAGCCCACGACTGGCCCGGCAACGTGCGTGAATTGAAAAACGTCGTGGAACGCGCCGTGGCCCACTGGACGGCGGGGCCGGCCAAGCCCATCAGCCGCGTGGTGTTCGATCCCTTCGACTCGCCGCACCGGCCCAAATCGCGCGCGGCGCCGGCGCGGCAACAAGCCGCCGCCGAGGACACCGCGCCATCGGCCGCCGCGCCAAAACCGCCGACGGAACCCGTGGGCGACTTCAAGGCCGCCGTGGCGGAGTTCGAGCATCGGCTTCTCAGCCAGGCGCTCGAGGATTGCCGCCACAACCAGCGTCTGGCGGCCAAGCAACTGGGCCTGGAATACCATCAACTGCGCAACGCCCTGCGCCGCAACGGCTTGTTGCGCGGGCGCGGCGATGCCAACGTCGTTGCGGCATAAACGGTACGGAGGCGCGCATGAAAGTCGGCATCGGTCTCGCGGCGCTGATGATGGCGCTTGCCTCGGCGAGTTCAGTCTGGGGGCAGGCGCGCGACGGCACGCCGACGGATCCCAACGCCCGCGACCTGGTGCTCATGGGCCAGTGGTTCGCCGGCGAATTCGACAACGAGGAGCAGTTGTGGTTCGAAAACGATCCGCGCTCCCAAACGCCCGCCGACCGCAGGCACGAACGCATCCACACCATTCATGCGCGGGTCCATGCGCCGACCTTCGGCGCGCAGGTGTTTTACGTCGAGGAGTACCGCGACAACGACCCGGCCAAGATCATCCGCCAGCGTCTGGTGACGCTCGCGTCACAACCCGCCGCGCGCGCCATCGTCATGCGGCAGGGATTCTTCAAGGATTCCAAGGCCGCGCAGGGCGCGCATCTCGATCCGCGCAAGGTCGAAAAGCTGGCGCCCGCCGACGTGAGTTTCCTCGAGGGCTGCGACGTGACCTGGCGACGCGTGGGCGATCAGTTCGCGGGCGCCATGACGCCCAAGACCTGCCAATTCGGCGAGGGCAAGGACCGGCGCTACTCGGTGCACAACCTGGTGCTGTCGGAGACCAAGTATTGGCGCGAGGACCGCTCCTTCAAGGTCGCCGACGACAGCTTGCATTTGGGCTTTCCGACCGACGAGCCGCACAAATTCAATCGCGCCAAGATGTTCGTCTGCGAGATCACGTTCCGGGGCGAGACGCGCGGCGCGGCCGAGCAGAAAATCGCGGGCCTGCGGCTGCACAGCCAGGGCGGCCAGGTGTGGGCCACGCGCGGCGACGGCAAGAAAGTGGGGCTCCGGTTGAGGGATAAGGAATACCCCTATTACGACGTCCGTCCGGACTTTCTGTTCTTCGCCGCGCGCGAGGAGGGCCAGGAGGCGTCGCTGGCCTACTCGATCCACGACGTTGAGTCGCGCCGGCTGGGCCTCGACATCGGCTGGATGGGCGCCCATTGCGTGCGCGAAGGCTACGAATTCCGCGAGCCCCTGGCGGCCTTGCCGAGATAATTCTTACTTGGAGTCGTAGCGCGTCACGCCGTCCCAGTCGGCGGGCGGCGGCTGGGCGAGGTAGCCGTGGCAGCGGCGGATGTAAAGGGCCGCGACCTTGTCGTCGGGCCGCTCCGCCGCCAGCGCCGTGAACATGCTCAGCGCCGTGGCCCATTCGCGGTCGCGATAAAGACGGTAGGCTTGCTGCCATTTGAACACATAGGCTTGGTCCTCGGGTGTCGCCTGGGCGCGGTCGCTCAGCAGTTCGAAAATCTCGAAGGCATCGAAAGCGCCCTTTGGCAAGACGAAGTCCACCGAGCGGAATAGGAATTCATGATCGGCCAGTTCGCGCAAGCGCTCGCTGACCAAAATCTCGGTGCCGTAGTGCTTGTTCATGCCCTCGATGCGCGAGGCGAGGTTGACGGACGAACCGATGACGGTGAAATCCATGCGGTCCGGCGCGCCGACGTTGCCGAACACGGTCTCGCCGGTATGCAGGCCGAAGCGCGTGTGCCACGGCCAGCGGCCCATCTCGGCCCATTCCCGGGCGAGCGTTTTGCTCGCCGTTCGCGCGTCCAGCGCCGCGCGGCAGCACAGCACGGCATGGTTGGCTTGGATCAAGGGCGCGTTCCAGTAGGAGAAGATCGCGTCGCCGACATATTTGTCGAGCGTGCCGTGGTGCCCGAGGATGGGGGCCACGACCCGGTCGAAGTACTCCGACATCACCACCATCACGCGCTCGGGCTCGAGCTGCTCGGAGATGGTGGTGAAATCGGTCACGTCGGTCATCAGCAACGACAGCTCGCGCCGCTCGCCGCCGACCTCGGCCTTGCCGGTCTCCAAGACCCGCGTGATGACGGCGCTGGGCACGTATTTGCTGAAGGCGAGCAGGCCCGACTTCATGTCGTGCAGCGCGCCGAAGAGTTTGTCGATCTCCAACGTCGTGCTGCGCCGGCGCCTGTCGTCGGCGGCGAACCTCAGATGGCTCACGTCCTCGGTTTGGCGCACGGCCGCGCCCACCTCGCGCGTGAGCTTGGCGCTGAAGAACCACACGAAGATCAGGGTGCCGAACAGCACGACGGCGCCGATGGTGGCGCTGGTGCGCAACGTCTTGTTCAATCGCGCCTCGACGGCGGCGATGTTCATGTCGGCGCCGTACAGCACCGTGTTCCCGGTCGCGGCCTTCATCGGGATGATGCAGGAGCGGAAGTAGCCGTAATCGTCGTCGTCGACATCGATCATTTGCTCGCCCGTCGCCGCGGCACGGGTCATGACCGGCGACAGTTCGTAGGGCTTCAGCAAGATGTCCTCGAGCGGGTCGGCACGATCGGCCTGCTGCTCGGGGCTCAGGTTGCTGATCAATTCGTAGGCCGTGCCGTCTGGGCGCGCGACGATCACCCACACGAACTCCAGCCGTGCGGCTTCGACATAGCGCTCGAGGATATCGTGCGTCTTGCGGTAGGCGTCGGTGAACTGCGGCTCGGTCCGTTGCGGGGCCTCGGCCTCGTTGATCAGCATGGGCGGCACGGCTTGCTGCGCGCCGGCGGCGGCCGAGCACAGCACGTCGTCGATGTCGGCCAGCGCGCCGGCTTTCTCGGTCTGATAGGACACGCCCGAGAAGATGCCCGTGCCCAGCATGCTCAACAGCGCGAGGATGGTGGTCAGCTTGAGTCGGATCGGCCACGGCGGCTTGAAGCGGTTCAAAAACGACATCGGCTCACAACGAACACCACGGGTTTCAGTCTATTCTAATTTTACGAGGTCGAGACTGTCGAAGTTCACCTGCCCCAGGCCCGGGCGAAAATTAACCGCCTGGGGGCCGACCCCGTCGATACCGGGCATCTCCCACAGAAAGATCCCGCTGGGTTCATCGTGGTAGAGCTTCAGCAACCGCCGGGTGAGGGCGAGGCGTTCCTCGACGGTTGTCGCCACTTCGGCGGCCTTGATCAGCGGCGTCCATTCGGGCCGGCAGTGCCAGGGCGCCACCCACAGGCAACTATGGATGCGGATCGACCAGAGGGCGTCGAGCGTCGGCATGTTGTTGAAGTCCATGCCGAAGCCCAGCCCGGGCCAACCGCCGGTGCGGATGCGCGTGAGATGCTGCACGAAGGTCGAGGTCTCGATCCGCACCTTCACGCCCACGGCCGCCAAATCCGAGGCCACTTGTTGATAGTAGGCCTCGTCGGCGGCCATGACGCCGGGCGGAAAGTTGAGCAGAATTTCGAAGCCGTCGCCGTAACCGGCCTCGCGCAACATCGCGCGGGCCTTGCCGGGATCGTAGGGGTACGCCGTGAGCGAGGGGTCGTAGCCGAAGGCCTGCTTCACCGCGCCCTGGGTGGCGGGCGTGGTCAGGCCGCCCAGCAGCACCTCGGTGATCCGCTGCTTGTCGATCGCGTAATTGAGCGCCTGGCGCACGCGCACGTCGGCCACGGGCGAGGGCTTGATGGAGACGAAGGTGACGGTTTGCACGCGCCCCGTGCCGCGCAGACTCATCCGCCCGCCGCTGCTTTCGATCAGCGCGCGGTCGTCGGGGCCCACGTCGAAGGCGATATCGATGGCGCCCGTGCGCAGCGCCTGCACGCGCGAGTTCAGATCGGGAATTTCCAAAAGCTCGATGCCGTCCAAGACCGGCGCGCGCCACGATTCGCGATGCGCGCGAAACACGACTTTGGCCGCGCCCCACTCGGTGACCGCGAAAGGTCCCGTGCCGGCGGGCGTGCGCCCGAAGTCCTTGCGGCCGAGTTGCTTCCACAACGTGGGTGCGGGAATGCGCACGCCGGCCAGGCGCCGCGGCAGCAGCACATTGGGGGCCTCGGTTTCGATCTCCAGCGTGGCGGCGTCCACCGCCCGCGCGGCCGTGACGTCGACCACGAGCTGCGAGATGATTTCCAGCAGCCCGGCCTCTGAAGCCAGGTAATTGATCGCCGCCGCGGCCGCCGCCGCATCGAACATCTCACCGTTGGAGAACGGCACGTTGCGGACCTTGAAGCGCCACAGCGTCGGCGAGACCATCTCCCATGACGTCGCCAACGCCGGAACAACCTCGCCCTTGGCGTCGAAGGTCACCAGCGTGTCGTAGATCGCAAGCGAGGGCAGCAGCGACGGAATGACGATATTGCCGAAAGGGCTGCCTTGATCGAGCGGCAAGGAGGCCACGCCCATGCGCAGAATTTTCTCGGCCGCGGCAGGCGACGTCACGGCGAAAGCGAGCACAAGGGCGCAGAAAAAGCGTTTCATGGAAAAATAATTCCGATTCGGGCCGCGCGCGGTGCCTTGCGTTGGCGCGGGCGACCATGTCACCGTAGCGCAATACTGGCACCTGGACAGGGGATTTGCCCATGCGCTTTCGTGTGATGGCCACCCGCTCGATCGTCAACATCGGCGTCGCCGGCTTGCTGTTGTCGGCGGCACCCATCGGCCTCGGGGCCTACGCGCAACTCGCGGGCTCGGCGGCGGGCAAGCGCCTGTCGGACGTGCCCGCCGATCCTTATCCCAGCACCTACGCGCCGCGCCCCTCGGTGCTGACGGCTATCGTCGGCGCGACCGCCTACACCGGCACCGGCGCCACGGTCGCCAACGCCACCGTGGTCATGGACGGCGGCAAGATCGTCAGCATCGGCGAAGGGGCCCCCGCGCCCGCCGGTGCGGTGGTGATCGACGGCAAGGGCAAGTTCGTCACCCCCGGCCTGATCGACGCGCATTCTCACTTGGGCGTCGGCCCGTCGCCCAGCCTGGCGGCGGTCGAGGGTACCAACGAAGCGACTGACCCCAACACCGCCGAGGTGTGGGCCGAGCATTCGGTGTGGCCGCAAGACCCGCAGTTCGCCCGCGCGCTGGCGGGCGGCGTGACCTCCATGCAAATTCTTCCGGGGTCGGCCAACCTGTTCGGCGGGCGCTCGGTGATCTTGAAGAACGTCTGGAGCCGTTCGGTCCAGGGCATGAAGTTTCCCGGCGCCAAGTACGGCCTCAAGATGGCCTGCGGCGAGAACCCGATGCGCGTCTACGGCGAGAAGAACCGCACGCCCGCCACCCGCATGGCCAACTTCGCCGGCTACCGCGCCGGATGGGTCAAGGCGCTCGAATATCAATACGAGTGGGACCAGTTCAACGCCAAGCGCGCCCAGGGCGATCCCGCCGCCAAGCCGCCCAAGCGGGATTTGGAGTTGGACACGCTCGCGGCCGCCCTGCGCGGCGACATTCTCGTTCAGATGCACTGCTACCGCGCCGACGAGATGATGCAGGTGCTCGACATGGCCGAGGAGTTCGGCTACCGCGTCACGCAATTCCATCACGCGGTCGAGGCTTACAAGGTGCGCGACGTGCTGGCGCGCAAGAACATCTGCGGCTCCATGTGGTCCGATTGGTGGGGCTTCAAGATGGAATCCCTCGACGGCATCGAGGAAAACATCGCCCTCATGCACGACGCCGGCGCCTGCGCCGTGGTGCATTCGGACTCCGCCGTGGGCATTCAGCGCCTCAATCTCGACGCCGCCAAGTCGTTGGCCGCCGGACGGCGCATCGGGCTCAACATCTCCGACGGCGAGGCCATCAAGTGGATCACGCTCAACCCCGCCAAGTCATTGGCGCTGGACGACCGCGTCGGCTCGCTCGAGGCGGGCAAGATGGCCGACGTGGTGGTGTGGAGCGGCAATCCCTTGAGCGTCTACAGCCACGCCGAGAAGGTCTATATCGACGGCGCGCTGACTTACGATTACGACGACCCGGCCAGGCAATACCGCTCCGACTTCGAGACGGGCTACATGGATAAGGAGAACGTGCGATGAGAACATGGCATGTTCAGGCGGGCGTTCTTTCATTCGCTTTGAGCCTCGCGTCTCCGGTGCTTGCCGCACCCACGGCCATCGTCAACGGCACGGTCCACACGGTCTCGGGCGGGACGATCGCCAACGGCACCGTGATTTTCGACAGCGGCGTGCTCACCGCCGTGGGCGCGGGGCTCGCGGCACCCGCCGGCGCCACGGTGATCGACGCCAAGGGCGCCAACGTCACGCCGGGGCTGATCAACTCCTACACGCGGCTCGGCCTTCTCGAGATCGAGTTGGTGAAGTCCACCAACGACACCGAAACGGACTCGGCCCTGTTCAGCGCGGCCTTCGACGTCGCCCCCGGCATCAATCCGGCCTCGGCGCTGATTCCCATCACGCGGGTCAAGGGCGTGACGCGCGCCATCGCGGCACCGGACTTCGGCAAGACCAACTTCGCCGGCCAGGGCGCGCTGCTGAGCCTGGGCGAGGGCGCGGCCTTCACGGTGCGGCCCAAGGTGGCCATGTACATGACCGTGGGCGAAACCGGAAAACGACTCGTTGGTGGCGCGCGCGGCGCGGTGTGGGCCTTCGTGCGCCAGGCCTTTGCCGACGCCCGCTATTACGAACGCAACAAAAGCGATTTCGACGAAAACCGCGCGCGGGCCACGGCGCTGACGCGGCTCGACCTCGAGGCGTTGTTGCCGGTGCTCGACGGCAAGATGCCGTTGGTGGTCGACGTGCACCGCGCGTCGGACATCCAAGCCGTCGTCGCGCTGGCGGGTGAATACAAGCTCAAGGTCGTGCTCATCGGCGCGCGCGAGGGCTGGCAGGTGGCGGGCGACATCGCCAAGGCGAATATTCCTGTGATCCTCGATCCCACCAACAATCTGCCGGGGCGTTTCGAGGCCTTGGGCGCGACGCTGGAGAACGCGGCCAAGCTTCATGCGGCCGGCGTCAAGGTGGCGATCGCCGTCATGGGCGATCAGGTGGCCTACAACGCGCGCAGCCTCGCCTACTACGGCGGGCTCGCGGTGCAGAACGGTTTGCCGAAGGACGCCGCGCTGGCGGCCATCACCAAGACCCCGGCTGAGATCTGGGGCATGGGCGACAAGGTGGGCACGCTGGAGCGCGGCAAGGAGGCCGACGTGGTGATCTGGGACAACGACCCGCTCGAAGCGGGCGCGGCCCCCACGCACGTGTTCATCAAGGGCCAAGCGCAGAGTCTGGAAACGCGCCAGACCAAACTGCGCGACCGCTACCGCAACCTCGGCGCCCCGAGCGAGTTGGGGTATCGGTAAGCTAAGCGCCGCTAAGCGGGAAATTTATCCTCGTCCAAGAACGGCCGCACCATCGCCGCCATCTCGCGCGTGCTGAGGTCCAGCAGCTGGTGGCTCCAGCCCGGCAGGTCTTTCACGCGCCCGTTCTTGATGTACGGTTTGATGCGCGGGGTGTATTCCACCAGGTCGTCCTCGGGGTTGAACACCAAAATCGGCGCGGTGACGTCGACGATGGTGGACGGGTAGGTGTAGGCGAAGGCCGCGCGGTGGCCCCAGCCGCGCTTGTCGCCGCCGCGCAAGTGGTCGGGGAACTGCACCATGGTTTGCTTCAGGCTCGCGCGCTTGTCCTGCCACTCCAGCAGGCCCTTCCAGGCCGCGACGAGAAACTTTCCGTCGGGATCCGGCTCGGGCATGGAGTTGACGGCGCGTTGCTTCTTCAAATCCTCCTCGGTGTAAACCGGCGCCGACATGAGCACGAGATGTTTGATCTGCTTGGGGCGCTGGCGCGCCAGCTCCACCGCGATCTTGGAGCCGGTGTGATAGCCCATCACGTCGGCCTCCTTGACGTTGAAGGCGTCCATGACGTCGCCCATGGCCTGGGCGAAGTCTTTGATCTCGGGCGGCGTGGCGGTGTGGTCGCTGGCGCCATAGCCCGGCGTGTCGGGGGCGATGGTCAGCCGGTCGCGGCCCATTTCCGTCAGCCAGGTTTCGTAGATCACGCCCGACACGGGGCTCAGGTGAAAGCACAGCAGCGGGCGTTTCTCGCCGTGATGCTGCCCGGCGTAGCGCACGTGCATTTGGCCGTGGCGGGCGTCGATGTAGGTCTTGCGCATTTTCGCCGGCGTTGTGTCCATCGGTCGGTGCTCCCACGCTCTTGTTGCTCTATCGCCCGAACATCTCGTCCTGATAGGGTAGTCCAAAGTATGGGAGACGCGCCATGGTTCGAATCCTCGGTTTTGCGTTTGCTCTCACGGTCGCGGGTCCGGCGGCGGCGGCGCCCACGGCCCAGGACATGGCCGAACTGGTGCGTCTGTTCACGGGCGAGTTCGACAGTCACGATCAATACCGGGCCGAGGAACGCGCCGGCATCCCCGAGTCCGAGCGCCATACGGAAGTTTACATCCATAATGTGCCGGTCCAGGTGCCCGCCTTGGGCGCGCCGGCGTTCTACATCGAGGAATACCGCGACGGCGACCCCGAGAAGGTCATCCGTCAGCGCGTCGCGACGCTGGAGGTCGATGCGGCCGAGAACGCGATCCGCATGAAGCTCTACTTCATCAAGGACGACAAAGCCGTGCGCGGCGCCCACCGCGACCCGACGAAGCTCGCGAACCTCACCAAGGACAACACGTTCCTGCTACCCGGCTGCGACATCCTCTGGACGCGCGACGGCGACAACTTCAACGGCGCCATGAAGGACAGTTGCATTTTCGCCATGAAGCCCGGCGACCCCGAGCGACGGGTGATCTATCGCATCGTGCTGTCGGAATTGAACTACCTGCGCGTCGACCGGTCGGTCTATGTGACGGACGGCAAAACCGCTGGCGGTCGCGCCGACGACATTCCCAGCATGCACAAACGCGTCACATCCTTGCCGTGAGGGCGCCGTCATGACAAAGCCATTAGTCGCGCTGTTCCTTGTCTTGTCGTCGAGCGCCTTCGCCCAAGACCCCGGCGGCAGTCCGTGGGTGGCCATCGACGATGCCGTCTGCGCCGGACTGAAAATTCAGGATTTCGCCGCCGACGTGGGCGCGCCCGTGATGGTTCATCTGTCCGAGCGGGTTCCCGAAAGCACCAACCTGCCCGCCTATTGCCGCGTCACGGCCACCATCGCCCCTAAAAATTCCGTCGAAATTCGCATGCCCATTTCCGGCTGGCAGGGCCGCTTGCTCATGGCGGGATGCGGCGGACTGTGCGGCTCCATCCAGATGGCGCGCACCGACGACGCGCTCGCGCGCCGTTACGCCGTGGCGCACACCGACATGGGCCACGCCGAGGAGGATATGTCTTTCGCGGACGATCCCGCGTTGCTGCGGGACTTCGCCCATCGCGCCACGCATGTGGCGACCAAATTGCTCAAGGCCACGGCCAGGGTCTATTACAGCCGCGCCCATGATTATGCCTATTTTCGCGGCTGCTCCACCGGCGGGCGGCAAGGCCTGACCGCCGCGCTGATGTATCCCGAGGACTACGACGGCATCATCGCCGGCGCACCGGCGTCGGGGCCCGCCGTGCCCAACATCGTCTGGGCGCTGAAGGCCAACACGCGGGCCGACGGATCGAGCATTCTCGATGCGCCCGCCATCGCGACGTTGCACCGCGCCGTGCTGGGGGCCTGCGACATGGACGACGGCGTCAAGGACGGCATTGTCGGCGATCCGGAGAACTGCACATTCGATCCCGCGTCCATCGTGTGCGGTAACGCTGCGAAAGGCCGGTGTCTCACGCCCGAGCAAGCGGCGGCGGCGAAGGCCATCTACGGCGGAGTCGTCAGTGTCGGCGGCAAGAAATTCGCCAGCCGGGGCTTCCTGCCGGGCGGGGAATTGGGTTGGCTGCGGGGCCTGGTGCGCACCGACAAGCCCGCCGGCTTCGAGGGCATCGCGCGCAACTATCTGCGCCGCTTCACCGAACCCAATGGCCCCAAGACGCTGGCCGAACTCGATTTCGCCAAGCACGTGGTGCATCTCACGCCGGTCGATGCCCTGCCGGACTTCGGCTCGGAGGGCAAGCGGCTCGCGATGTTCGAAAGTTCGGGCGGCAAGCTGCTGCTCTATCACTCCTGGGCGGATGATTCGCTCACCACGGCCACGGCGGTGGATGTGTACGCGGCGCATGAAAAGGCATTTGGGCGCGACAACCTCGATCCCTTTTTCCGGCTGTTCGTGATCCCCGGCATGTTCCATTGCCGGGGCGGCGAGGGCCCCGACGCGGTCGATTTTCTCAGCGCCATGGAAAGCTGGGTGGAAAAGGGCAAAGCACCCGATCGCCTGATCGCCTACAAGCCGCACGAGCGCCCGCCCATGAACAGCGAGTACCGCTTCCCTCTGCCGCGGGATCAAATCGTCTTCTCGCGCCCCGTGTTCGCCTATCCCGCCACGGCAAAGTATACGGGCAGCGGCGACGTCAACGACGCCAGCAACTGGGTCAAAAAATAAATTACGCCGGCGGCTGGAACTTGGTGTTGTGGCCGGGGAAGGCCTCGTAGCCCTTCAGCATGTAGTTCCAATAAAAAATCGGCAGGCCGGTTTTCTTGATCCACCAGTTGATCCAACGCTCCTTGGCTGGGTCCAAGGGCAAGGTCGGCGTCGGCTTGCCGCCGTAGATGAACTCGGCCATGAGCGTCTTGCCGTAAGCGGTGGTCAGCGGGCACGAGGCGTAACCATCGTAGGCCTCTTCCAATTTTCCGCCGCGCAGCAGGTGATTGATGTTGCGCACCACCACCGGGGCCTGCTTGCGCACGGCGGCGGCGGTCTTGGAATTGGCCGTGGAGCAGCCGTCGCCCAGGCCGAAGACGTTCTTGTATTTCACGTGCTGCAGCGAGTTGGCATGCACGTCGACCATGCCGGCGGCGTTGGCCAGCGGGCTCGCCTTGACGAAGTCATGGGCCGTCTGCGGCGGCGTGACGTGCAGCATGTCGTAATCGAGCACCAGCTTCTGGCCCTGCTTGTCGCCCGCGACGATCTCGAAATGCGCCTTGCGGGCGGCGGCGTCGATTTCCACCAGGTTGGTGTTGTAGTGCACGTCGATGCCGTGGGCGGCGGCGATTTTCACCAACTCCTTGGCATAAAACGGCACGCCGAAGATCGCGGGGGTCTGGGTCAGGAACTTCACGTCGACGTTCTGGCGGATGCCCGACTTGCGCAGGAAGTCGGCCGTGAGGTAGGCGATCTTTTGCGGCGCGCCGGGGCACTTGATGGGCATCGGCGGCTGGGTGAACACCGCTTTGTCGCCGCGCTTGAGCGCTTGCACACAGGTCCAGGTGTATTCCACCGTGTCGGGCGAGTAATTGCTGCACACGCCGCCCTTGCCGAGCGCCGCGCGCAGGCCCTTCACGCCGTCCCAGTTGAGCTTCAGGCCCGGGCAGACGACCAAATAGTCGTAGGTCACGGTGCCGCCCGAAGCGAGGGTCACGGTGTTGGTCTCGGGCGCAAAGGCCGCCGCGGCATCCTTGATCCAGCGCACGCCCGCGGGAATCAGCGTGGCCTCGGACCTGCGCGTGTCTTTCAGATCGTAAACGCCGGCCCCCACCAGGGTGAAGGCGGGTTGGTAGTAGTGCGCCTCCGACGGCTCGATGATGGCGATGTCGAGCGCGTCGTCGTGGTCGTGGCGCCGCAGTTCGGCCGCCACCGTGATGCCCGCCGCCCC
>JANRJL010000089.1:0-1738 GCA_033763995.1 Rhodospirillaceae bacterium
CCGGTCCATATGATCTTGCGCATCGCGTTCTCGTTTTGAATGCCGCCCCTCTGGAAGGGCCGAAGCTTATATGAAAAATTGCTTTTGAACGCCGAGTGAACGTTAGGAACAGTGAAATTGCCCCTTCGCATCGCCGAGTCCGGCGCGTCGAGCTGGACATTGGCACACCGCAAACAGTTGTCGGCGTCCCCGTAAGGCAGCAGCACTCGGCCACGCAGCGATCCGCCGTAAATGTAAACGACATTTGGGCCATGGTCGTCGCGATCTCCCGCGCGCCGTTCGATCAACGGCCCCGTGGGTGAAGCCAGCTCTTCTCGATATCGATCAGTGAGCCGCATTTACCGAACTGGGCGAAGCCTGAACGGGCGCTAGAGCAAGAATGCGTGTCCCGCCGTTCCAGGTCGCAAGATCCGAGGTGTGAGCAACCAGAGATTCTCAGCGTCCTGCAGTCCGGTCGCCAGGTGGCGCCCGTCGACTTGGCGCGAGAACACCGCCATACCTTTGCCCACCCCAAGGCGACCCGCCACAGACTACATTGCAAAGCGGTGGAAGTTCTCCATCTCTGGCATTTCCGCCATATGCCGCGCTCGCCGAGGGCAAATTGCGCGAATGATCGGCACGTGTGAAAGCGTCAAAGGAGGTTATATAGAATGGGTGTTTTCCTCCATGGTCAGGTTGCCTTTTCGCTGGTGTCTGATGCGGCGGACGGCAAAGCCGCCCGCCTCTTACAGGGATGCCCGTTGCCGATAGGGCGGCCACCAGGACTCACAGGGAAGCCTTGACGAGATTGGACGATCCCGGGTCGGGCCGCTTGTCCGGCGGCGGAATATCCGTCTCCCTGCGCCCGTAGCGCGCGTAGAGCGTCGGCAGCAGGAACAACGTCAGCAGGGTCGCCGAGATGAGCCCCCCGATGACCACCGTCGCCAGCGGCTTTTGAACTTCGGCGCCCGCACCCGACGCGATCGCCATGGGCACGAAGCCGAGTGACGCGACCAGCGCCGTCATGACCACGGGGCGCAAACGCATCATGGCGCCTTCACGGGCGGCTTTCGCGCGCTCCATGCCTCGGGCCATCAGTTCCTGAATCGATGTCACCATGACGAGTCCATTCAAGACCGCAATGCCGGACAGGGCGATGAAGCCGACCGCCGCCGAGATCGAAAAGGGCATGCCCCGCAGGAACAGGGCGAGCACGCCACCCACCAGCGCCAACGGCACGCCGGTGAAGACGATCGCTGCATCACGCATGCTTCCCAAGGCCCCGTAGAGCAGTAGGATGATGAGCGCGAAACAGGCCGGAACCACGAGCATCAGCCGCTCGCTCGCCGATTGTAGGTTCTCGAACTGGCCGCCCCAATCGAGATATTGCCCGGTGGAGAGACGCACCTCGCTCGCGATAGCAGCCTGCGCATCCGCAACCACGCCCGCCACGTCACGACCGCGCACATTCGCCTGCACGACGACCCGCCGCTTGCCATTTTCGCGGCTGATCTGGTTGGGACCATCGGTCACGCCAATGTCGGCGACGCTTTGAAGCGGCACGAACCCCCCATTCGGCAGCGGCACCGGCACCTGACCGAGCGTTTGCAGATTGGCGCGCGCCACATCCGACAGGCGGATGGTGATGGCGAAGCGCCGATCTCCTTCGAAGATCATGCCGGCGTCCCGTCCGCCGATCGCGGCTGAGATGGTGTCCTGCACGGTCTGCGCGGTGATGCCGAGCCTCGACATGATGTCG
>JANRJL010000013.1:0-60204 GCA_033763995.1 Rhodospirillaceae bacterium
GCAGGCTTTGAGAATCCAAAAGCCCAAAACAAAATCGCAAGGTTCCGGGGGGCCACACCCCAAAACCCTGCAATCTCAAATCAACACAAGAGGCTAAAACCGAATCCACCTCAACGGCTTATGGGATTTCTCACGGGCGACTCTTTAAAACCGGGTGCAGGACAAGCCTTTCAAGCCATATGAAGTAAATGGGAGGAACAGTGCGCCTCAACGCAGCAACTGTTTCAGAAACGCTTGCGTACGTTCGTGGCGTGGTTGGCTGAAGAACTCTGCTGGCTCATTCACCTCGACGATCTGGCCAGCATCCATGAAGACGATGCGATGCGCAACCTGGCGGGCGAAACCCATCTCGTGCGTCACGCACAGCATAGTCATGCCGTCCTCGGCCAGCGCGACCATGATGTCGAGCACCTCTTTCACCATCTCGGGATCAAGCGCCGATGTGGGCTCGTCGAACAGCATGATCTTGGGATGCATGCATAATGCGCGCGCGATGGCGACGCGCTGCTGTTGTCCGCCCGAAAGCTGCGCCGGGAACTTGTTGGCTTGCTCGGGAATTTTGACGCGCGCGAGAAAGTGCCGGGCCCGCTCCTCGGCCTCGGCCTTTGGAAGCTTCGTTGCCCACATCGGCGCAAGCGTGCAGTTCTCCATCACCGTCAGATGCGGGAATAGGTTGAAGCTTTGGAACACCATGCCTACGTCATGGCGGACGCTATCGATGTTCTTGAGATCGCTCGTCAACTCGGTCCCGCGGACGATAATCCGCCCTTGTTGATGGGTCTCGAGCGCATTGACACATCGGATCAACGTCGATTTGCCAGATCCCGATGGGCCGCAGATTACGATTCGTTCGCCTGGTCGTACGCATAGATTGATATCTCGTAGCACGTGGAAGTCGCCGAACCACTTGTGAACGCCGACGAACTCGACGGCAGGTGACGCTGCATCCTGTGGCGGTTTAGGCCGTGTCATGCGTCGACCTCAAGACGGCGCCCCTGTTCGAGGCTGTGGGCGTAGCGCGAGATCCCGAAACAAATGACGAAATAGATCGACGCGATCAGCAAATAGGTTTCGGCATAGGGGGCAGGCCACTTGGGGTCGGCCAGGGCGGCGCGCCCCGAACTCAGAAGATCGAACAGCCCGACCACCAGGACTAGGCTTGTGTTTTTGACGACGACGACGGCTGTGTTTGTCAAAGGGGGAATCACCATGCGAATTGCTTGGGGCAGGATGATCAGCCGCGTCGTCTGCAACCAAGACAACCCCAGCGCCCGCGCGGCCTCGGGCTGGCCGCGCGGGACACCCTGCAAGCCGCCACGCACAACCTCGGCGATGTAAGCGGCTGAGAACAGCGTCAAAGCGGCCAGCGCTCGCACGAACTTGTCGATTTCAACGCCGCCCGGAAGCATCAGCGGCAGCAGAATCGACGCCATGAACAAAAGGCTCAAGAGGGGCACCCCGCGCACCACCTCGATCAGGATGATCGACACCCATTTCGGCACTTGCATCTCGGATTGACGGCCCAAAGCCAAGATGACACCGAGCGGGAAACCGACGCCCAAAGACAAAACTGTCAGGATCAAAGTGATGGGTAATCCGCCCCACGATGATGTCGGAACGGACGCCAGGTCGAGAAAACCTCCGCTCATCAGCATCCAGACCGCGGCCGTCGCCACGACCCAAAGCACCAGCGTCACACGCGTCCAATGGCGCCGGGGCAGTGTCCACAGCACCAGCGCCAGAATGATCGCGATGACCGCCATCGGTCGCCACCGCTCCTCGGCCGGATAGATGCCGAACAGGATAGCGGGCAATTTCTCGCGCAAGAAGGCCCAGCACGCGCCGTCGTCGCGGCACGCGGCGCCGTCGCCGAACAGTACACCGTTCAGCACGCCCCAGGTCGCCAGCCGAACGAACAGGTCGGTCAAACCCAACGCGATCACGACCGTCGCCGCGGCGGTGCCGAGGCTGCCGAATAAGTCGCGCCACGGCGAACGACGGGTGTGTTGCGGTGCCGGTAACGCGGGCAGCGCGTACGCGCGTACGAAGTGTTCGGCGGTCGTGTCGCTCACCGCCTCGGCTCCATGATGCGGCGATTGTACCAATTGAGCAGTAGCGATGCCATCAAGCTGAGTCCAAGAAACACCGCCATGAGGATGGCGACACCTTCCACCGCCTGGCCAGTCTGGTTGATGGTGGTCGCCACCACGGACGCCAAATCCGGGTATCCAACCACCAACGCGAGCGTCGTGTTCTTGACGATGTTGATGTATTGGCTGATCATCGGAGGTACAATCACGCGTAGCGCCTGGGGCATGACGATCAGGCGCAGGGCTTGGCGCTCGGTCAACCCGCCCGCGCGCGCCGCCTCCCACTGACCGACCCCGACGGAGTCGATTCCTGCGCGGATGATCTCCGCGACGAAGGCGGCCGAATACAACACGAGCCCGGCCAGCATGGCGACAAACTCGGGGGACAGATCAAATCCGCCCTCGAAGTTGAACCTGCCCATGACAGGCGCTTCGACACCGATCGCGCCATCCGACACGCTCGGCGCCGGCAGATAAAGCCCGCGATTCGTCAGATAGACGCCGGGAAGCGGCTCAAGCGCGTTACGGGGATGCGGCAAGCTCAATGTTACCAGCGCGTACCAGAACAGCAGTTGCACAACCAACGGGGTGTTGCGCGCCATCTCGACGAAAGTCGTCGAAACGGTGCGGGCTAACGGGTTGCGCCCGCGGCGGCCCAGCGCCACGGCGAAGCCGAGCAGCGTCGCGGCGACGATAATCCACGCCGATGCATAGATCGTGTTTCCCAGTCCGACAAATAGCGCCCAAGCGAAGCTGTCGGTGGTATCGTAGGGGATGATGTTTTGCGACAAAGGAAAACGAGCGGACCGCGACAGGAAGTCGAAACCGCCGGCAATGCCGCGCGCGGCGAGGTTTGTGGCTGTGTTGAGCGCCAGCCACACGACCAAGCCGACCGTTGCCAGCAGGACGACGACCTGAAAAGCGATCGACCGGACTTTTGCGTTGCGGAGAAAGCTGCCCACGGCCCTTGCCCGATGGTTCAGTTGAACGGCAACGGCAGCATCAATCCGCCGTTGCGTTGCAGGTGGTTGGGTCCACGCTCGATCTTAAGTGCGCTGTCCTTGCCGACGTTGCGATCATACACCTCAGCGTAGTTACCCACTTGCTTGATGATCCGATAGGCCCACGCTTCGTCAAGACCAAGTGCCTTGCCGTTGCCCGGTTCGACCCCAAGGAAGCGTTGGATGTTGGGATCGTTCGATGTCAGCATGTCGTCGACGTTCTCTTGTGTAATTCCAAGCTGCTCGCCCATCAGCAGGGCCTGGAACGACCACTTGACGATGTCGAACCATTGATCGTCGCCGTGGCGGACGGCTGGGGTTAACGCCGATATCTCGTCGTTAGCGGGGTAGATCGCGAAGGCGTCGGGGTTCTTGGTCTGACTCGCGCGCACGGAGGCCAGGGCCGACGCATCCGAGATCAGGGCATCGCAACGTTCGGCAAAAAAGGCCTGCCGTGTCGCTTGAATGCTGTCGAAGATCACCGGTCGAAGCTCAAGTCCCAGGGTACGCGAAACATCCATCAGAATGATCTCGGTCGTCGATCCGGTTTGTATGCAAACTGACGCGCCCTTGAGGTCGGCGCCGCCGCGTACATCTTCGGCCTTGCGCACCAAGAAGGCAGTATAATCATAGAAATTGGGAATGGTGAAATTGATGCCGTTGCCGTCGCGGAGTAGCGTCCACGTGGTCGTTCGCGGCAGCACGTCGATCTCGCCCGTCTGCAACGCGGTCAGGCGCTGTTGGCCGGTCAGCGGCACGAACTGCGCCTTGTCTCTGTCGCCCAACACGGCGGCGGCGATTGCGCGGCAAGTATCGACGTCGAGCCCTTGCCAGACGCCGTTGACGTCGGGGATCGCGAAGCCCACAGTGCCCTGACTCGCGCCGCATACCACGCGGCCGCGCTCCCGTACGGTGGCCAGGGTCGAGTCCGCTGCAGCGGCGTCGGCGATGGCGAGAAGCGCGATCAATCCTGTAAGGGCGGCGGCACGGACCATCGCGCGTCCCTTTAGGCGGCCGAGTTTCTTGCCACCGGTCCGAGGCGGCGGCACAACATTTCAAGGTCTGCCCACAATTCCTCAGGATCCTCGAGGCCGACGCTGATGCGCAGGATCGGCCCGTCGTCGGCCCAGGGCTTCACGACGCGGTCCTCTTTCACAGACATCGGTGCGATCAGGCTTCGCGTTCCGCCCCATGACGCACCGATGGCGAATACCCTCATGTCGGACAAAGCTGCCTTGAGTGCGCGCTCGTCGTGTTGCCGCAGCACGACGCTGAACACGCCGCTCGCTCCGGTGAAATCGCGTTTCCAGATCGCATGTCCCGGGCAGGACGTGAGCGCGGGATGCAGGACGCGATCGACCGCTGGCTGCCGGGCGAGGCGGGCCGCGATATCGGTCGACACGCGACCGATATGTGCCAGGCGCACGCCCATGGTTTGCAATCCGCGCAGCGCCAGCGCGCAATCGTCAGGCGAGACGCCAATGCCGATCATTCGTGTCGTGTCTTTGAGGCGCCGGTGCAGCACGACGTCGCGCACCGTGATCGAGCCCAACAGCAGGTCGGAATGACCGCCGACGTACTTGGTTAATGCCTCCATTGCAAAGTCCACGCCGTGTGCCAGCGGCTTGAACAGAAGTGGCGTCGCCCAGGTGTTGTCGGCGCCGACCAGCGCGCCTTTCTCGTGGGCGGCAGCGACGATGGCAGGGACGTCCTGGAATTCCATCGTCGTTGACCCGGGAGACTCCACCCATACGAGTTTCGTCCGCTTATCGATCAACGCGCGAATTCCCGCACCGATCATGGGATCGTAGACCTCGTGATCGATGCCGCGCGGTTTCAGGTAATTCACGCAGAACCCGCGAACCGGCGGATAGGCGCTGTCGGGGATTAAGACTTTGTCGCCGGGCATCAGTACGGTCAGGAACACAATGGTGATGCCGGCCTGACCAGACGGCACGATGACCGTCCGCTCGCCCTGCTCGAGCGTCGTCAGTTGTGCTTCCAGCGTCTTCGTCGTCGGAGTGCCGTGCAGGCCGTACGTATAGCCGTCCGGACCGCGAAACTTGCGATTAGCGTACGAATCGGCATCGTCGAAGACAATGGTCGAAGCACGGTAGGTGGGCACCGCGAGGCTGGCGAATCCCTCGTGGGATACCGCCGGCGGGTGCACGACTGTCGTCAAATCCTTCATAGACGCCTTCTTCGCCATACTCACTTCAACTTGTTTTGAACGGGGTCAGAATTCAAGTGAGCGAATTGAACCACTCCATACGCCAATCTTATAGGCTGTCAGACAGCATCGGCACACTAACGTTCGCTGAGGCTAATCTTAATCTCCCGTGCGTCGAGCAAATCGCCGATCAAGCGCTTCACGATGCGCGCCTTCTGGGCGTCGGGCCGGAATAGCATATAGGATTTAAAATAGACTTCGGGCTCGAATGGCCGGAACAGGAGGCCGCGCGCGCCGAATCCCTCGGCCGCCGCCGGATTGACAAGGCCGACACCGATTCCTTCCAGCGCCAAAGCGCAGATCGTGGCTGAGTTGGGTGTCTCGACAATGATTTGCGGCCGGACCCCTGCGGCCTCGAAGACATGGCTCATGCGTTCGCGTGCCCGGTCTTCGGGCGAGAGTGCGATAAACGGAATATTGTGCAGGTCCTTCGGACCGATCGTCTTCTTCCCGGCGAGCGCGTGGCCACGCGGGATCGCGCACAGCGCGCGGAAGCTCGCGAATGTGCGGTGATCGACGCCGGAGAGATCGACTTCATCCGCGGCGAGGCCGATATCGAACTGCTGATTGGCGACCAGCTCGCGGACGAGTGCCGAGGACACGATCTGCAAGGTGATGGCAATATTGGGATTGGCGGCGGTGAAGGCCCTGATTGCCCGCGGAACAAGGGTCGAGCCAAGGGCAGCAAGGCTCGCTATCCGGATATTGCCGGAGCCAAAATCGCGAATCCGGGCGGCGGCTGAGCGCAGGCGGTCGAGACCGACGAAACTCGTGCTGACGTCGCGAAAGAACATTTGTCCTTCCGGTGTTGGGACCAGGCGGCCCTTGACGCGGTCGAACAATGAAAAGCCGAGCGTGCGTTCAAGTTCGGCAACCCCGCGGCTGACTGCCGGCTGTGTAACGCCCAGAAGTTCCGACGCCCGCGATGCCGAGCCGCTGATCATGATGGCGCGAAAAATCTCAAGCTGGCGGAAGTTCATGAGCCATGTGTCGGGTTTGTGACCATCATATAAGTAATAATCATGGACTCGTGCGGTGCCGTCAATTGTCTTTATGCCCTCTTTTTTTTCATAGTGGTGCCTGTGGCGTCGGAGCTCACGCTACACAGGGAGGGATGTTCTAATGACATTCACAGGCAAGACAACATCACGTTTAGCGCTTCCGGCATGGATTCTTGCCGTAGCCTTGATCGCGCAGGCGGCTTCGGCGCACGACATCTGGGTGACGACCGCGAAACGTGATGGCCAAATGGTCGCTCACATCAATTATGGCGATAGCGACCTAAAGGAACTCGTCGACCCGAAGAGAATCGTGGATCTCAAACTCGTTAGCCCGTCGGGGTCAACCGACCTTCGGCTGCCGCTCTCGCCGACCAAAATCAACGACACCCCCGTTTTCGAAACCAAAACTTTCGCTGCAGCGCCCGGTGGCGTGATCGTCGTCTCCCTCGACAATGGTTTCTGGCTCACACAACCCGGAGACAAGAAGGAGACCAACACCAGCCTGCTCATGTCGCCGAAAGGGCTCGGGGCGCATTTGACCGTGAAGTATGGCAAGCAACTGCTAGGGCCGGGATCCTTCGGACAAATCGCCGGGGCGCGCGGCGAATTTATTGTTCTCAAGGATCCATACACTCTCGCGCCCGGCGAGAAACTTCCCGTGCGCGTGGTTATCGACGGCAAGCCGATCGCGGGAACGCGAGTACGGTACAGCGACGGCATCGAGTTGATCCATCCCGAGAAAGTTCCGTTCGTCAAGACGAACGACGACGGCGTCGCCGAGATTCCGCTCGCGCGGAAGGGGCCATACATGATCGCGACCGACCCGAACGTCGACCCGATGCATCCGGAGTTGGCCGAGGTTGATCACGTCTACGTGGCGTTGAGTTTTGACTTGAGTCAGTAACCGGCGATGTCGGGGCGCAGTCGTGCCTATCGGGCGTCGCGCTTGACCTTATAAGCAGCGTGCATGGACTTGTGCTCCTCCGTCAATTGCCTTTCATGTCGGCCGCTTTGACAATCGAAAGCGAAATCGAGCACTTGCGGCCAATTCACGAGTTGGCTCCGGGTATGGAGCAAGAACAGGTCCGAGTACGGCGCAAGAACAGGAAAGTGGGGGATTACCATGTCTGATCGTTCGAAATTTGGACGTGCGTGGCTATTGGCATCTGCCTCTACGGTAGCGGTCGGTCTCGGCTCGAGCGTCGCGTTCGGCCAAGGCACGGAGCAGACGGCGGCGGCGGTCGAGGAAATCGTTGTGACCGGATCGCGGTTCGGCGGGCGCATCGTCACCGAGTCCCCAACGCCCATCGACCTCGTCTCTGGCACGGAGCTGCAGCGCGGTGGCCAGGTGCAGCTGCAGAACATCCTCAAGACGGCGGTGCCGTCGTTCAGCATGTCGCAGCCCGCGACAGCCGGCACGCTCGACTTCACCAGCACCCCGGCGCTGCGTGGACTCGGGCCCGGTGAACTCCTGCTGATGGTCAACGGCAAGCGGCGCCACTCCACCGGCATCCTCAACAACAACAACCAGATCGGCCGCGGCGACGTCGGCTACGATTTCAGCGCCATTCCGACCGAGGCGATCGGCCGGGTTGAAGTGCTGCGCGACGGCGCGTCGGCCCAGTACGGCGCCGACGCCATCTCGGGCGTCATCAACATCGTGCTGGACAAATCCTTGGGCAGCAATGTCAGCGTCATGAGCGGCGTCATGACCGAGGGCGACGGATTCGTCGTCGAAGTCAATGGCAGCCACGGTTTCCAAATTGGCAGCGACGGCGTCCTCAGGCTGACGGCGCGCTACCAGAACCGCAACGGCACCAATCGCGCCGAGCCGGACACGCGTCAGCAATACTTCGGCTCAAACGGGACTCGCACGATCTCCAATTTCTTCGGGTCAGGCACGGGGCTCACGCCGGCGAACGGCACCCTTGATCCGCGCGAAGCGACTATTAATCGCAACGTCTTCCAGCTCGGCGACCCGAAATTCAATGTGCCATCTGTCTTCGCCAACCTCGAACTACCGACAAGCGACAATGTGACGGTCTACGGCTTCGGCGGGTACAGCGCGCTTGACGGCAGAAATCCCAATTTCTTCCGACGCGCGGGTCAGAACGAGACCGTGCGTGCCCTGCACCCCAACGGTTTCCGCCCAGATAACATCGTCGACATGGACAATGTCTCGGCCACGGGCGGGGTTCGGGGCGACGACATCGGCGGTTTCGGATGGGACCTATCGACGCAATACGGCAAGAGCATCATCGACCAGGCCAATATTGATTCCAACAACGTCTCCCTGGGCGCCGCGAGCCCGACCACAGCCTATAACTCGGGTGTGCGCTTCTCGCAGTGGACGACCAATTTCGACCTGACGCGAGAGATCGATATCGATGGCGACTCGCCGCTCCAGGTGGCCGCCGGCGCGGAATACCGTGAGGAGTATTACAGGGTGATCGCGGGCGAACTGGCCAGCTACGTCAATGGCGGCGTGCGAATCATCGACGGGCCCAATGCCGGCGGGCTCGCACCGGTCGGCTTCCAGCCAAGTCCGGGCCTGACCCCCGACGACGCAACCAAGCAAAATCGGCACAGTGCAGCGATCTACGCCCAGGTCGACAAGGAGTTCGCCGGGCGCTTTCTGGTGTCAGGCGCCGTTCGTTACGAGGACTTTTCCGATTTCGGCGATAGCACGACCTACAAGATCGCGAGCCGCTTCGAGGTCACCGATCCTTTCGCCCTGCGCGCCTCGTACAGCACAGGCTTTCGCGCGCCGCACCTGGCGCAATCCTACTACAGCTCGACATCGACGACGTTCCTCAACGGCCTGCCGGTGACGCTTAGGCTGTTCCCGGTTGTCAACCCGGTCGCGCGGGCCCTCGGCGCGACCGATCTCACGCCCGAGAAGTCCAAGAGTTTTTCAGGCGGCGCCGTCTATAGCGCCGAAGGCCTGTCGCTGTCGGTCGATTACTATGTGATCAAGTTGCGCGACCGCATGGCGCTGTCATCGACATTCCAGGATGTTCGGGTCACGAACTTCCTGGCAACCCGGGGCTTCAACGCGATTGGAGCCGTCAGCTACATGACGAACGCCATCGACACCAAGACTCAAGGCGTCGATTTTACCAGCCGCTACAACTTCGACCTTGGCGACATGGGCGAGTTGATGGCGACGTTCGCCGCCAATTACAACAAGACCAAGTTCAACCGGATCGCGCCCACGCCTGCGGCGTTGAGCGCACTCGGAATTACCGTGCCGCTGTTTGACCTGACGCAACAGGTACGGCTCACGTCCGCGTCGCCCAAGGACAAGTACAACCTGGACTTGACATGGAACTGGAACGATCTGTCGGTCAACGTCAAGAACACACGTTATGGCAGGGTTAAGTCGATGGCCTTCACTTCGCTCACGCCCGCTCAGATCGCCGTTCTTACGCCGGGATACAATGTCGAGCTGTTCCCGACTGTGCCCGCAGGCGCCAACTCGCAGGTGGTCCAGACGTTCGGCTCCGAGATTCTGACCGATATCGGCATCACTTATGAGTATAGCGACGCGAGCTTCACGATCGGTGTCAACAACGCATTTGACGTTTATCCTGATAAGAACATCACCTCGACGGTCGCCAGCGTTGCCGCAGGCACCAACGGCTCCGACAATTCTGGCACGTTCCCGTACAACTACGTCTCGCCCTTCGGATACAACGGTCGCTTCATCTATGGGAAGATCAGTTATCGATTCTAATCGCGCGCGGACGCGGTCAAGGACGGCTCGTGTCTCATTGGCATTCGGCGGCGCGCCGACCTGTGAGGGGGCTTGGGCCCGTCTTTGCCTTGTTCGGCCGCCGGATCCTTGCTGATATCGATCCTTGTCAGACCGCGAAGGGTCGCGAGTTTGTATATGGCCTTGTCAAGCGGATCGCGGGGCGATGACCATGCCCGCGTCGGACTCGAGGATCGCTCAACCGGCCTATGACCGCGCTTCCATGGTGTTTCATTGGTTGGTGGCCGTCATCGTTGTTGAGCAATCGGTGACCGGCTTTCTGTTTTACCGTCTGGAGTTCGACACATCCTTGTACAACGCCTACTACTACTGGCACCGATCCTTGGGCGAAGTCGCCTTCATGCTTGCCGTGCTCTACGTCGCCTGGCGGCGGTTTCGCGCGCCTGTGGCGGAATGGGCGGACGTTCGTTGGCGCGCGACGGCCGCGATCCTCGCGCATCGCTTATTGTTGGCGCTCTTGGTGCTCGTGCCGCTGAGCAAGCTCTGGCGCGGCGCTTACGGGATTGGCTGGCAATTTTTCGACTTCAAGATCGCCGCGCCCTTTCCGCCGCACGAGCGCATGGCGGCGCTTCTGTCGGACGCTCACTACGTCACGTCGATCCTTTTGCTGGCGGTCGCAGCGGTGCATGCCGTGGCGGCGCTTTGGCACCACCATGTGCACAAAGATCGATTGTTGCAGCGCATGCTGCCGCATCGGCCTCTTGAACCAACCTGAAGGGGAGAGCAATCATGCTTCATTGCCAACGACAGATCGCGAAATGGGACGCATCGCCATCATGAACTCGAACGCGATGGCTCCCGAGCCGGCGCTACCGTCACCGCGCAAGCTGGCCGTGGCCTGCCTGACATCTCTTGTCGTCGCCCTCGTGCTCTTGGTGACCGCGGTTCTGCCGGTCGAATATGGCCTTGACCCGCTGGGCACCGGGCGGATGCTCGGGCTGCTGCGCGAGGCGCCGGTGGACGCGGCGGCAGTGGACATTCCACAAGGCGATCAGGGCCTCACGCCGTCGCTGCGCGGCGACGTGGCTTTGTACGGCGGACTATATCGAACCGACGCGGTCGAGTTCGTCATCGAGCCCTACGATTATTTGGAATTCAAGTATCGCCTCGAGCAGGGCGCCGCCATGCTGTTCAGCTGGGCGGCGGACGGGACGCTGATTCACGAGTTCCACGGCGACCCCGACGCGAACCCCCAGGACGTGCGATCTTACGACAAGAGCGACAAGAGCATGGCCAACGGCAGCTTCGTCGCGCCGGTCACGGGAATCCACGGCTGGTTCTGGGAAAATCCCGGCAACACGCCGATCACGCTTCGGCTTGCGAGTTCGGGTTTCTACGCCGAGGCCGTTGAGTTCCGCTCGGATAAGTCGCGCAACCGGCGCGATGTCAGCCCGGCTCCCATGCCGGCATCAACTCAATCACCGGCCTCAGCTCAATCAGGGGAATGATCATGAGAAAGATTATCGGTGCCATCATCGGCATGACGGCGGTTCTCGTCGTCGGAGTCGAGGCGCTCGCCCACGCCCAGTATCGCGTCATCGGGACCATCATCCAGCGGCAGGGCGTCAAATTCGAGGTCAAGACCCGCGATGGCAGGATCGCCTATTTGCACCTCGACGAGAATACCGAGATCACGCGCGACCAGGCAAAGGTCAGCGATTCGGAACTTGAAGTCGGTCGTTTCGTGGTCATCAACGCTTATGGCGACGACTACTCCGACATGCTCGCAATGGATGTCAGGCTGGTGCCGCCTCCCGCTGTAACTCCCGCGAAGTAGGAGGCTATCATGCCCGGGCCGCGCCTGTTCGCCTCGATCGCGTTCATTCTTCTTTTTGCCGCGCTTCACGTATCGCCGGCGCTCGCCCACGGCGTCGCCGGGGGCGACGCCGCGTATATCCGTGGCGTGCAGGGCGCGGAGATTTGGGCATTCATTTATTTGGGCGCCAAGCACATGGTGACGGGCTACGACCACCTCCTGTTTCTCGTCGGAGTCATTTTCTTTCTCTACCGACTTCGGGACGTCGTGCTGTACGTCACGTTGTTCACAATCGGACACAGCGTCACGTTACTTACTGGGGTGCTCGGGGGGATCCACGCCAATCCCTACATCATCGACGCCATCATCGGTTTCTCCGTGGCTTACAAGGCGTTCGACAACATGGGTGGATTCCGGCGCGTTCTGGGGTTCCAACCCGATACGCGCGCCGCGGTTTTGGTGTTCGGCTTATTCCATGGTTTCGGCCTTGCCACCAAGTTGCAGGACTTCACCCTTCCGCAGAACGGCCTGGTCGCCAATATCGTCAGCTTCAATGTCGGCGTTGAATTGGGGCAGGTCCTGGCGCTGACGGCGGTATTGCTGGCGCTCAGTTACTGGCGGCTAAATCCCGGCTACTTGCGGCACGCCTTCGCCACCAATACCGCGCTCATGACGGCCGGCTTCCTGCTGGTCGGCTTCCAGTTGTCCGGCTATTTCCTTGAGATGGCGTAGCCGCCATAGACAGACGCGGCTCATAATTTCTGGGCGGCGAAGCGTTCGGGCCGATAGGGACCCAGCATCTCTACTGGCGTGCCCGCCATGACTTCTTGGGCGACATAGCGACCCAAAATCGGCGCGAGTGTGACGCCGCTATGCGTGACAACGCAATAGACCCCCGGCGTGCCGGGAACCGGTCCGACCACCGGATGGCCGTCGGTCGGCATCGGCCTGAAACCCATCCGCACGTGATCGAGCACGAGGCCTTCGGCCTTGGGGATGTAGGCCTTGACCTGAGAGATGACGCGCTCGCCGTGGCGTTCACGCACATCGGCGTCTTCGAAGTCCACTTCACCCGCGCGAATGCTCTCGTGCTGCGGAATGTGTTCCGGCGGCGCGGGCGCAAAGCCTGCCACGAACCTGCCATTGGTCATCTGCTTGAACTCGAATTGGCGCGGCCCGTCGTACATGACCTTGGTCAGTTCGGCGATCGGCAGTGAGTGCGCTACATAGCCCGGCGCATGACGCAATTTGAGATCAAACCCGGCCTGAGCCAGTACGGCGGGCGTGCCGGTTCCTGCAACCGACACGACCCGGTCGAGCGCGAAGAAACCCTGTGATGTCTCGGCGCCCTTGAGATTGCCGCCTTTGAAGGCGAGCCCGTGGACTTCGCACGGATAAATCACATTTGCTCTGGACAACCGCGCGTAGTCGAGGAAACGGTGCGTTGCCCACACCGGATCGACGTGCCCGTCCAGGGGGGCGAAAAAGGCGGCCGTCAGCGGGCCCGGTTCCGTCGCGGGGCTCAGTAGCCCCATTTCTGTCGCATCGATGGTGCGAATCGGGAAATCCATTCCGTCCAGGGGGGCTGCGCGACCCTTGACGTACTTCGCCTCGGCCTCGTCGTCGCCCCAGGTGATAGATCCGCCCCAGGTCACGCCCATCTGCAGCGGGATGTCGATCTCGCGCCATGCGGCCAGACTTTGCAGTCGTAACGCAACGTAGTGCTTGTCGCGCGTGAAGGGATTGATCCACGCCATGGAGTTGAAGGTGGCGCCCGTGGCCGGGGCCTTTTTCTCGAACACCGTGACCTCAGCTCCGGCCTGGGTCAAATGGTAGGCGATGGACGCTCCTAATATGCCGCCGCCGACAACGCCAACTTTCAGCGGTTTGCCGCGCGCTGACACGACACGCGGTACGCCGAATGTTGTGAGCGATGCGACTCCAGTAAGAACCGATCTCCGGCGCATATTGATCCTCTTGACTTTAGGCTCGGCGGCGCGGGCCCGAGCTTCGATCGAGAATGAAGCATTCAAGACTCTGAACGAAAACACAATTGACGGAAGGGCACTGCACCATTACCAGAGCTTATGGAGTTCTGTGCCTTTCAGGTTACGCCGTCCGGGCGTATTCGTGATGAAGTGCGGCGAGGTGAGAATGGGCGATGATGCTACCTCGTCGCTGGATGGGTCTCGTGATAGGCGATTTTTTTGCGAGCGGTGGGTGCGTTCGGCCAGATTGTGGTATTGGGCATATGACTGCAGAGTTCAGCGCAATTGGGCCTCACCGAGTATGATGGTGTGATCCAAACAATCGGTGCAGATTGAGCCGATGATCCGTTCCGCCATGGTGCGTGGCGCGCCCCAAAATGGATTGTCAGCAGCCATGCGCAGAATCAGACCATGGAGTTCCTGTCTAACAGGTGGCCGGCCACCCACTGAGCCTGAGTTCCACCGACAGAGGGCTCGGAATCCAAGCCGACGCCACTGCACTCGGGTCTTTGGTTTTACTATAATAGTGGTATCGGCGACGGCGGGCCCCATACGCGACGGTCAGCCCAACATGACCCGATCAAATCGGTGCAACTTGATCCGACCGCGATGCTTGCGCTTGTGGACTAAGATCTGATGGCGCAGAGCAATACTCTCAGCGGCGAGGCGACTCCGCGACTTAAAGGCCGTAAGGCAGAACTTGAAAGTACGGCCTCATCTCGCTCTGGCTTACCCGCGATCCACGAGCCTCTCAAGCCGGACGAGGTAAATGCAAGGGACATCTCTGTTCATGCTTCATATCCCTGGCGCTTTCTCCCTTGATTCGCATATTCGCGTTCGCTAGTGTTCAGGCATGATAAGACCAATCCGGCAAACTGCCCTCGCATTTGCACTGGCGTTCGCGCTGGTTCTGCCACCGCTGTCCGGTCTGCTGGACAAGGCGCTTGGTGGTGACGGCAGCCACGTCCATTTTGATCACGTCTGGCACGCCGTTGGAGTTATCAGCAGCGATCACGAACGCAATCGCGATTTGGATCACGCCGATCACGATACCAGTCATGACGCAAACTGCGCCGACAAGGCGCATGTCGACCACGTTCACCTGACGCCTTTTGCCTTGGCTGAATCGTATGGTTTTATGTCGGACCCGATTCCATCGACATATGAGAAGCCGAGATTCTCCTTACGCTTTGGACGACACTCCGCGCCACCTGGACGGCCTCCTCAAATCCTTTCCTAGACCGCAGCGACCAGCTTGAGTGCTGATCAAGCCTATGGCCATAGCCATGGGCTAATCGTTGTCTTGGAGAATCAATATGTCTGCATGCTACGCCCCCTCAATGCGAGGAGCGCTATTATCATTGAGCATCGCTGTGGGCTGTATTGGCCTCGTTATCACGGCGCAGGCTCAGCCCGAAAACCTGCGCCTGCAAGATATCTTGGCGCGCGTGATCGCCACAAATCCTAAGCTTCAAGGTCAGCGCTATGCCTTGGCCGGAGCGGATGCGCGACGGGACCAAGCCGCGCTCAGGCCCGTCCTCGAACTGGGGATCGAGGTCGAGAACGTGTTAGGTACCGGGCAGTTGCGGGCGTTCAAGGATACGGAAGCGACCCTGCGGCTCGGCACCGTGCTCGAACTCGGCGGCAAGCGCGACCGGCGCATCGATACGGCCGACCGCGAACGGGAGTTGATCGCGCTCGAAAAAGACGCAGAACGCCTTGATATTCTTGCCGAAGCGGCACGCCGGTTCATTCTTGCCCTCGCCGAGCAGGAGCGCCTGGCCTTGGCCGTCCAGGATCTGGACTTGAGCCAACGCACGGTCGACGACGTAAAGCAGCGTGTCACGCTGGGCCGGGCCTCTCCGGTTGAAAGTAGCACGGCGAAGCTGGCGCTGGCGCAGTCCGAAATCGGCGTGCAGGAGCAGCGGTCGCAGATGCGCGCGGCCTGGGCCTCGGTTTCCGCCACTTGGGGCGGGGCACCCGACGCATCTGGCCAAGCCCAGGGGGCATTGTTCGACCTGCCGGTCTTGCCGCCCTTTTCAACGCTCGCCCAAGCCATTGAAAAGAACCCCGATGTTGTGCGCTTCGCGACCGAACGGCGCGTCAATGAGGCGAAACTTCGGCTGGCCGAGGCCAGTCGCGATCCCGATGTCGCGGCGAGCGTAGGCTTGCGGCGCTTCCAGGCGACGAAGGATCAAGCGGTTGTATTCGCGGTGTCAGTCCCGCTTGGCTCCGGCGGCCGCAGCGCGCCCTATGAGCGCGAAGCGCAAAGCCGAATTGCCCAAGGCCAAGCCGACGAAGCGGCCGCTCGGGTCAATCTGGCCGCCGCCCTTTACGGCCTCCATCAGCAAATGGAGGGCTCGCGGGGTGCGCTGGACAAGCTTCAGTCGGCGGCCTTGCCGGAAGCCGTGCAAGCCGAACGGCTGACCGAGGATGGATTCCTACAGGGACGTTTGTCGCTCGTGGAGTTGAACCTCGCCCGCAGGGCGTTGCTCGGCGTGCGCCAGCAGGCCGTGGCCACAGCAGCGACATATCATCAATTCTATCTCGAGATCGAACGCCTCACCGGGCGGTCGCTCTCGGATCCGGCAACCAAACCACGTTAGGACACAGCCTCATGAACAAGCAGATCATCACCTCGTTCGGCACCGTCGCGGTTGGTTTGATCCTGGCGGGATTGATACTCCAAATCGATCCCTCGTCGCACGAACACGATCACGGCGAAGCGGTCGCCGCGGAAACCGAATTCGAACGCGGTCCGCACAACGGGCGCCTGTTGCGTGACGGCGCAGTCGCCGTGGAAATGACGATCTTCGAGGACGGCGTGCCACCGGAGTACCGCATCTACGCATACACCGACAGCAAGCCGGTAGATCCCAAAACTGTGGAGCTTTCCGTTGAGTTAGGCCGTCTTGGCGGCATCGTCGACACGATCACCTTCAAGGCGGAGAACGACTACTTGCGCGGTCAAGAAACCGTAGTGGAGCCGCACTCATTTGATGTGAAAGTCGTCGCACGGATTAACAACAAGTCCCATAGTTGGACATATCCATCCTACGAAGGCCGCGTCGAGATTTCGCCGGAGGCGGCTGAGGCCGGGGGACTTAAAACGGAGATCGCGGGCCCGACAAAAATCCGCGAAGTCGCCGTCGTCACCGGGCGGATCGTCAGCGACCCGATGCGCGTCGCGCGAATCAAGGCGCGGTTTCCGGGTATCGTGCGGGAGTTGCGGAAGTCCGTGGGCGATACGGTGGCCAAGGGCGAAATCGTTGCGCGGGTCGAAAGTAACGACAGCCTACAAACCTACGCCGTTACCTCGCCCATCGACGGCAACGTCGTCATGCAGAACGTCAATGTCGGCGAGGCCGTCGACGACATGCCGTTGATCGAAATCGCCGACACGCGCCGGGTCATCGCCGAGCTTCTCGTGTTTCCGGGCGAGGTTGCCAGGCTCAAGGTCGGACAGGCGGCGCGGGTGCGCGGCATTGGCGGCGAGGTCGTCGCCGAAGGTGTCCTGGGCTCAATCCTGCCGACCACTCAAGCGGGCTCGCAGGCCGTGCCAGCGCGTGTGATGCTCGATAACGCCGACTTGCAATGGCGGCCCGGTATGATGGTGGAGGCCGACATCACGACGGGCGAGCGGGACGCGGCGTTGGCGGTTCGCATGTCCGGCTTGCAGAAATTCCGCGACTTTGACGTGGTGTTCGCCAAGGTCAGCAACACCTACGAGGTGCGGATGCTCGAACTCGGCGTCGATGACGGCGAGTGGATCGAGGTGCTGGGTGGGCTCGCCCCCGGCACGACCTACGTCACTGAAAACAGTTTCCTGATCAAAGCCGACATCGAGAAGTCCGGCGCAAGCCACGACCATTGAGGGCATCGCCATGTTGGAACGGATCATCTCGTTTGCAATCCAGCAACGCTGGATCGTGTTAGCCGCCGTGCTGGGTGCGTCGGCGTTGGGCGTGTATAATTTCCAGCGCCTGCCCATCGACGCGGTACCCGACATCACCAACGTTCAGGTGCAGATCAACACCGAGGCCCCCGGGTTCTCGCCGCTGGAAGCCGAACAGCGCGTGACCTTTCCCATTGAAACGGCGATCGCGGGCCTGCCCCGACTTGACTACACGCGCTCGGTGTCGCGCTACGGCCTCTCGCAGGTCACAGTGGTCTTTCAAGACGGCACCGACATCTATTTTGCCCGGCAGATGCTGAATGAGCGTTTGCAGGAAGTGCGCAGCCAACTTCCCGAAGGGCTTGATCCCGCGATGGGTCCGATCGCGACGGGCCTGGGTGAGATTTTCATGTTCACGGTTGAGTCCGAGGCAGGCGCGAAGAAAGCCGACGGCACCGACTGGACGCCGACGGACCTGCGCACGATTCAAGATTGGGTCGTGCGGCCCCAACTGCGCAACTTGCCGGGCGTGACCGAGGTCAACACGGTCGGCGGCTACAGCAAGCAATTCCACGTCACGCCGTATCCCAACAAGCTTTTGGCGTATGGCCTGACCGTGCGCGACCTGATGGAAACGCTGGCGGGCAACAACAGCAACGTCGGCGCGGGTTATATCGAACGCAACGGCGAGCAATACCTGATCCGATCTCCCGGGCAGTTGGCCAACATCGAGGAAATCGCCGCACTGGTCGTCTCGACGGACAGCGCATCGGTCGTGCGGGTGTCGGACCTTGCCGATGTCCAGATCGGCACCGAACTGCGTACGGGTGCGGCGACCGAGGACGGACGCGAGGTCGTGCTGGGCACGGTCTTCATGCTGGTGGACGAAAACAGCCGCGAGGTCTCGCGCCGCGTGGCCGAGCGAATGGTGGAGGTCAACCGCAGCCTGCCCGACGGCATCGTCGCGCAGACGGTTTACGACCGAACGACGTTGGTGGACCGCACTATCGCCACAGTTGAGAAAAATCTGCTTGAGGGCGCGCTGCTGGTGATCATCGTGCTGTTCGCGCTGTTGGGCAACATCCGTGCGGCTTTGATCACGGCGGCCATCATTCCCGTCTCGATGCTGATGACCATCACGGGCATGGTGCAGAACCGCGTCTCGGGCAACTTGATGAGCCTCGGCGCGCTCGACTTCGGGTTGATCGTCGACGGCGCGGTGATCATCGTCGAGAACTGCCTGCGGTGCTTCGGCGAGAAGCAAGCCCAACTCGGACGCGTGATGACGCGCGAGGAACGGTTCTCGACGGCGGCCCACGCAACCGCCGAGGTGATCCGTCCCAGCCTTTTCGGTGTCATCATCATCACCATCGTCTATATCCCAATCTTCACGCTGACCGGTATCGAGGGAAAGATGTTCCACCCCATGGCGTTCACGGTCGTGATCGCCCTGTTGAGCGCCTTGATCCTCTCGCTGTTGTTCATACCCGCTGCCGTGGCAATGTTCGTCACGGGCCGCGTCGCGGAAAGCGAGAACGCCGTGCTGATCCGTGTCAAGAGCTACTATGGGCCGATCCTGTCGGTTGCGTTGGCCAACCGTGTTCCGGTCGCCGTTGGCGCGGCGGTGTTGGTCATCCTCAGCGGCCTGTTGGCCTCGCGGCTAGGCTCGGAGTTTATTCCGAACCTCGACGAGGGCGACATCGCTATGCACGCCCTGCGCATCCCCAGCACCAGCCTGTCCCAGGCGGTACAAATGCAGACTGCACTGGAAGCCAAAGTTAAGGAGTTTCCGGAAGTCGATAAAGTCTTCGCCAAGATCGGCACCGCGGAAATCGCAGTGGATCCTGTCCCGCCCAGTGTCGCTGACACCTTCATCATCATGAAGGACCGCGAACAGTGGCCAAATCCCGTCAAGACCAAGAATGACCTTGTGGCTGAGTTGTCCGCCGCCGTGGAAACGGTGCCCGGCAGCAAGTACGAGTTCACGCAACCCATTCAAATGCGCTTCAATGAGTTGATTTCCGGCGTGCGCGCCGATGTCGCGGTCAAGATTTACGGCGACGACCTCGACCAACTGAATGAAGCTGCGGCGCAAGTCGAGACGGTGTTGGGCGGCATCCCGGGAGCCGTCGACGTTCAGGTGGAGCAAACCACCGGCCTGCCATTGCTCACCATCGCGCCGAAACGCGAAATTATGGCCCGCCACGGCATCAAGGTCGCCGACTTCCAGGAAATCGTCGAGATCGCGCTGAACGGCAAGACGATTGGGCAGGTGTTCGAGGGCGACCGTCGTTTCGACATCGTCGTGCGCCTGCCCGAAGCGCTGCGGACCGACCTCGGGGCCATCAGCCGCCTGCCGATACCCATCACGCGCAAATCAGGGTCCGGCTTAGTCAACGCACGGCTTGATATGGACGGCTTCGACTTCATCCCCTTGGGCGAAGTCGCGACCATCGAGTTGACGCAATCGCCCAACCAGATCAGCCGCGAGAACGGCAAGCGGCGGATTGTCATCACGGCGAATGTGCGGGGGCGCGACCTAGGCTCGTTCATCACTGATTTGCAGAACTCCGTGCGCGCGCAAGTCGAACTGCCGGCGGGATATTGGATCGATTTCGGCGGTACATTCAAGCAACTGATCTCCGCCAGCCAACGCCTGCAAATCGTGGTGCCGGTGGCGCTGCTCTTGATCTTCATGCTGCTCTATACGGCGTTCGGCTCGACCAAGGACGCGTTGATCGTATTCAGCGGTGTGCCACTGGCCTTGACCGGCGGCGTGATGGCGATTTGGCTGCGCGACATTCCCCTATCCATTTCGGCGGGTGTGGGGTTCATAGCGTTGTCGGGTGTCGCCGTCCTAAACGGCGTGGTGATGGTGTCGTTCATTCGACGATTGCGGGCGAACGGTGTAACTCTGGATACAGCGATCATCGACGGCGCGCTGTCACGCCTGCGCCCCGTTCTCATGACGGCGTTGGTCGCAAGCCTGGGTTTCGTTCCCATGGCGCTGAACGTGGGCACGGGCAGCGAAGTTCAGCGGCCCCTCGCCACGGTCGTGATCGGCGGGATCATTTCTTCGACGCTGCTGACATTGGTCGTGCTGCCAGCGCTGTACCGCATTTTCCACAGGCCGGAAGTCGAAGAACAGGATTTGACGGAGACTTAGAATATGGAAAGCCCTTTGTCCGTTGAAATGGCGGGCGAGATGGGAGGCTCTGGGCACCCCCAAATGTTCCCCGAGATGGCCCGGGGCCTCTCACGCCTCAAACAAGATGAACTTGATACGTTAGGAGAGATTTCATGAAGAGATCAATCAAAAGGAGTAGAGTAGCGCAACCACTCAAACTTGGATTGCTAGCAGTGCTTGCTGTCAGCTTGTCTTCTTGTGCGTCCGCGACACAGCCCTGCGCACAAGGCGAGCCAAGTATCAGAGCGGTGGGCAGCCATAATTCATTCCTGTTTCGGAAGGACTGGCGCGATTTTAGATCTGACCTTGCAATGTTTCGGGCGGCCGCGACCAAGCAGGATGCTCAAGGGCTGCGCGGAGCAACATCAGAGTTGAACCGATCAATTGCTGCGATCAAGCGATACTCCCCGATGACTGTAGGCGCTGCGTGTGAGGCCTTTGCCGTCACCAAAGTTAAGCTCAACGCAGCAGCGCCGCAACTTGATCAACTGGCAGCCAGAGCAGACTGGCCTGCCGCTAGCAAACTAGCGGCTGAATTGACCGATTCATCGGACCAACTGCGTGAGGCCCTGCCATCGTCTTGGTTTGTGAGACACCGTCACGGCAAGCGCTTTCATTGAGGCGGGGCGATGAGCGGATGTTGTGATCATGATTCGGGGTTGACGTTCGAGGGCAAGGACAACGCCTATAAATGGACGTTGATCTTTGTTATGGACTTGAATGCCACTATGTTCCTTGTCGAAATGGCGGCGGGCTTTAGCGCCTCCTCGCAAGCTCTCAAGGCAGACGCGCTGGATTTTCTCGGCGACAGCCTGACTTACGGAATGACGCTGGCTGTCATCGGCATGCTCGAAGCGGGTCGTGGCCCGCTCTCCCCCAGGTGGTGGATGAATCCGATCATGGCGGGCGAGAATGGCGTGGATCGTCGAGACGGCCGGCGGAGAGATCCCATCGCGCGCCAAGCAATGGGCGATCTTGCGGGCGCCCCACGCCGGGTGGGCATCGCGCCAGCGCAAGACCGCGGTCTCGACGGTCGCCGCGGTCCGCCGCGGACTGTGATGCGGGCGCCGCGAGCGATCAGCCGCCCAATTCACCGCCCCGCTCGTCGCGCGGTTCAGCCAGCGATACGCCGTGTCCGCGCTGACGTTAAACCGGCGGCACAACGCCCGCACGTTCGCGCCATCAAGGCTCGCTAGCATGGCAAACTCAATACGCTGATCCATGATCGACTGCTTCTTCCACGGCATGAACTTCCTCCTGGAAAGCCACATGCCATTGTGTCAACCATGTCTCCGAACACCTGTCAGTGTTGTCCCCGGGCCAAACAGTTGCCCCAGGGGTCCAATCAACGCTGGTCGCTGGACTTTGTCAGCGATACCCTGGCCAACAGCCGTCGCTTCCGCATCTTGGCGGTGGTCGATGACTTCACACGGGAGTGCCTGACCCTGGTGGTCGATAACTCTTGTCTGCTGTCCCTCCTTAATCCATTGACAAATATCAATGGATTAAGGAGGGAACCGTAGGTCATGGGGAGTCGCCGTGAACGCGTTCATGCGAACGTTGGCGCGGACGGATAGTCCCCGCCGCGGACGACATACACTTCGGTTCGAAGGGCACTGAGGTTGCGATAAGCACGCTTTAACTCTTTTGGCACCGTCAAGGTATCGCCTGCGGTAACATCGACATGCCCATCGTCCCATGCCAGCTGTAAGTGCCCGGCATGGACAAGTAGGACTTCTTCTTCATGGCGAACGTGGGCTGGAATGGCGGCGCCAGGCGCGATGTGTAGCGCCCGCACGTGAAAACCATGCGACCAAGCCAGCTTGCCCGGGGGCATGCTTTCGGCGGGATTGGCGGCGCCGACCACCGGACACTCGTTTACGCCCTCTAAACGGGCGAAGGGGCCAGTCGGCGCTGGCTTAAGGTCGGATCGCCTGACCGTGCAGGACGCGATGCCGGCGCTGTCCAAGACCTTGAGGCGCGCTGCATCGTCTGCGGTCGTTGGGGGCATCACGCGCGCGCCTTGCGGAACGGTCTGCCCTAGGCTCGTATCGATCAATCGCCCATCAGCCAGCAGCACTAAGCCATGCTTACGGGCCGCATCGAATACGTACGGCGCCCACATGACCCGGCCTGGGTCATCGCCGCCCAATACTGAGAACATGAAGCTATCTTCCGTGCCGAGCGTGTCAAAACCGCGAAAGGCATGGGTCGGGATCGAGATAACGTCACCGGGCCCGAGGTCGACATGGCCGGACGTGCCATGTTCCCCCGTCTTGAACCTGAATCCGCCACGATGAATGACAAAAACCTCAGCCGTCTCGTGGCTGTGTTGGGAGTTAGTGCATCCGGGGGGTTGGCGCGCCCCGCCAATGTTGAAGCCGTGGGGTATCCGAATATGGACGTGCTGATCTGGGTTCTCGGCCACGCCAGGTCCAATAATCGTGAAGTTCTCTTTCCTATCGCTGCCCGGGGTTCGGCTGTCGATGAATGCGTTGGTGCAAGGCTTCAGGTCGGCATACCTGACCAGTCTATCTTCCATTTCCGCCTGGGACGCGCGCCGGTTCATGATCAAATCCCGTGTCAATGCGACTTGCGCCAGAGCCGGTCGCTTGCGATTCGAGCGCCTTCGGCCATCGCCGCAAGCTTGGCGTAGACGATGTCGGGATCGATGACGCCGAACCCGGCAAATGTCGCGAACCCGCAGTCTGTCCCGGCGATGACTCTTTCCCGGCCTACGATCTGCGCGAATTTCTCGATACGCTCGGCGACCAGTAGCGGATGTTCGATGAAATTCGTCACCGAATCGAGAACACCCGGAATCAGAATTTTATCGTCCGGAATCTTCGCGTCGCGGAAAACCGTCCATTCGTGAGCGTGACGCGGGTTTGCCGCCTCGAACAACAGCGCGTTCGGCTTGCTGCGCAAGGCAATCGGCAGCACAATCTCCATCGGCACATCGTGATGATGGGGACCCTCGTAATTGCCCCAGCACACATGAATTCTTAACTGGTCGGCGGGGCAATTGCGCAGCGCATGATTCAGAACGTCGACATGAAGATTGGCGAGCCGCTTGTACTCATCAAGCGAGCGATGCTTGAACATCGTGTGCCGACCCAGGCCCAGGTCGGGCGAGTCGATCTGCAGATTTAAACCCGCGTTGACGATAGCCTCATATTCCGGCCGCATCGCCTCGGCCAGGGCTTCAAGGTATGCTTCATGGGTCTGGTAGTAATCGTTGGGTTGGAACAAGGCGATCACGCCAGGCGAAGCCGCATTCATGAACGCATCGATAGGCGCGTTGCTTTCCTCGCGCGCGGACTCGAGCGCCGCGCGAAAAAAGGCAAGATCGTTCTCGAGCGGTTGAAGCGTCTTGACGGTGATGGGCCCAACGCAACGCGGGCGCTTGTAGGTTGGAGTTCCGCCGCTGCTCGCTGCTTTCTTAAGAAACCCTGGGTAATCCTCGAGATCGGCCGGCGGATCGCGCGTGCTGTCACCGTCGAACCCGGTCAATCGTTCCTTGATATAGGTCGCATAGCTGATTTTACTCATCTCGCCGTCACTGACCACGTCAACCCCGGCCTTGACCTGACGGCCAACGACATCATGGACAGCCGAGCCGATCACCTCTGCGAATCGCTGCGTCGGCACGTCCTGTCCCTTTTCCAGGCCAAATACGATCTCCGTCACAGCGGCGGATCTCGGTAGGCTGCCGACATGTGTTGTGAGGATACGTTCAACGGATCGCTTCATCAGACACTCCCAAATTCACTTTAGTAGCGAGCTCTGGCATCAACGTAGCCGCGCCGAGGTGCCTTCGATCAAGGCGCCAGAGAACACTCGCCGTTCCGGAGAAAGGTTTGGGTTTTGGACTCGGTCCATCAGCATCGAGATCGCAGACTCGGCCATGCGATGCACAGGCTGTCGAAGCGTGGTCAGGCGATAGCTCGACCATGCTGAGGGCCCCACTCCATCGAAGCCAACAATTGAAATTCGTTTCGGAACCAGCAGCCCGAGATCGTATCTGGCCGCGTCCATGCATCCGATCGCCATGACGTCGTTGGCGCAAATCACAGCCTGCGGCGGACGGTGCAGACGTCGGGTGAGTTCATGAAGACCGTTGACCCCGCTGTCGTAGTCATAAGCGCCTGGGATCACCGGGACGTCGGTCACGCCCAATTCGGCGAGGCGCTCGGTCGAGGCTTTGACTCGCTCCTGCCCGACCACGGAATCGCGGGGGCCGGCAATGATGCCGAATTTGCGATGCCCGGCGCCATACAGACGCTGGACCATGATGCGCGCGCCGTCGGACTGATCGCAGAACACTGCGTTGACGGGTTTGTCCTTGAGATAGCGGTTGTAGAATATCAGGGGAACACCGCGCTTCTCGAACGATGCGACTTGCTCGGATGACAGTCGTGCAGCCGAAACGACGCCGTCGACGCGGTATTGCCAGACTTGTTCCAGCACGTGATCGATTTCGCTCTCGGTCGGCAGGGTGAACAGTAAGACACGAATGCCGCGTGCGCCGGCTTGAGCCGTGAGTTCCGACAGAACTTCGGGGTAATAAAGGTTGGTCAAGTTGGAGATGATGATCGCGATCAAGTTCGAGCGGCGCGTAATCAAGCTGCGCGCGATCGCGTTCGGAGTGTAGCCAAGCTCGCGCGCGGCACGCATCACGCGTTCGCGCATGCGTGTGCTCACGCTGGCGCCCGGCTTGAAGCAGCGCGACACGGCCGACTGAGAAACCCCGGCCTTGAGCGCGACGTCATATGATGTCGCGCGCGGCGCCGCGCCGGGCAGCGGCGTAGAATCCTGCGCGGATAGGGCGTCAGGCGGCGGTTGATTGCGGCGGCTTGCCATACCTGCGAATCCGAATATCGGCTTGTTCCTTGTGACCCATGAAGCCTTCGAGCGCGCAGAGTCGCGAGCAATACTCACCGACCACGACGGAAGCGGCGGGGGTCACTCTTTGGTATGTGCAGGTCTTGATGAATTTGCCAACCCATAAACCACCAGTGTAGCGCGCTGTGCGCATGGTTGGCAGCGTATGGTTGGTACCGATGACCTTGTCGCCATAGGAGACGTTGGTCTCCGGGCCGAGAAAAAGCGCGCCGTAGTTCCGCATCCTCCGGAGAAAGTAGTCGGGGTCGCGTGTCATTACCTGTACGTGCTCCGAGGCGATATTGTCCGCTGTTTCCACCATTTCGTCGTCGGTGTCACACAGGATGATCTGGCCGTAATCTCGCCATGCCCGTCCCGCGATTTCGCCGGTTGGGAGTCTCTTGAGTTGACGTTCGATCTCGCGCTCGGTGTCGTGGGCGAGGGACTCGGAGGTGGTCAACAAAATCGCCGGCGAATTCGGGCCATGCTCGGCTTGGCCGAGCAAGTCGGCCGCGCACAGTTCTCCGTCGACGGTGTCGTCGGCAATCACTAACGTCTCGGTCGGGCCGGCGAAAAGGTCTATGCCGACGCGGCCATAAAGTTGACGCTTGGCCTCGGCGACATAGGCGTTCCCAGGGCCGACGATCATGTCGACCGGGGATATGGTTTCGGTACCCAGCGCCATGGCGCCGACGGCCTGAACTCCGCCCAGGACGTAAATCTCGTCGGCGCCGGCTAAATCCATGGCAACGACGATGGCCGCTGAGGGCCGTCCTTGAAACGGCGGCGCCGCGGCGATCACCCGGGGTACACCAGCGACTTTTGCGGTAACGACGCTCATATGTGCGCTCGCGACCAGCGGATACTTCCCGCCTGGAACATAACAACCGACCGAGCCCACCGGGATGTTCTTGTGACCCAGAACGACGCCGGGCAACGTCTCGATCTCGACGTCGCGCAGCGCGGCGCGTTGAGCCTCGGCAAATCGCCGCACTTGAGCTTGAGCAAAGCGAATGTCGTCGATATCCGTCGGGGCCAGGTCTCCATAACACGCCTCGATTTCGTCGCGAGTGAGGCGAAAGCTCGGTGGAGACCAAGCATCGAAAGTCCGCGAAAATTCTCTTACGGCCTCGTCGCGTTGCGTGCGGATGCGCTCAAGAATGTCCTCGACCACGGCACGGGTTCGCGCGTTGTCCGCGGCCGCCGTTTCAGGCGGGATGCCCTTCTTTAAGTATCGAATCATGGGTCTCTCGAGTCGTAACGGATGAGGCCGGAAGGTAGTTGGAGGTGACTGCGAATGCAATTTCTAAATCGACAGCGATTGCCAGCAAAACGCCCGTTGGGCCCTGGAGTGGAAGTCATCACTCCGCTTACATCATTGTTATTTATGATTTAATTGAACATGCGTGGCGCAGCTCTCGGCGACCGTTGGATTGAGGCAATCGCTTGAGATATGAAATCCAGCCGAAAAAGCTATAATCTTGCATTCGCAGTACAAATCGTGGATATATATTGCATCGGTATGACGGGGAAGGTTTCGCGGCAGAAACCCTAGGGGAGGACATCGCCCATGATCAGTCGTTCAATTCGTTCATCGTTGTTGGCCGTGTCGTCGTTGGCGGCCATGACCTCGGCGGCACTCGCCCAGCAGTCGGCCCAACAGACGGCTCAGGCCGGTGGCCTTGAGGAAATTGTCGTCACGGCCCAGCGCCGCGAACAAAACCTCCAGTCCGTGCCGATGGCCGTGACCGCGCTTACGGCAGACACGCTGGCGAGAAACGACGTGCGCGACCTATCCCGCGTCGAGGTGCTGACGCCAGGCTTTTCATGGGGCAAGTCGGGTTCCGACGCCCGCCCGGCAATCCGTGGTGTGCGGACGGAAAACGTCGCCGTCAGCGGTGATCCGACAATCGGGTTCTTCGTGGACAACGTCTATCGCAGCAGAGCGTCTCAAGCGAACGAGCCTTTCGTCGACGTCGAGCGCGTCGAGGTTCAGCGCGGACCACAAGGCACGCTTTACGGCCGGAATACCTTCGGCGGCAACATCGCGTTGGCGACGGCAGCCCCCTCGGCTGAACAAGAAGCGGGAGTTGACTTCACGTTTGGACGCTTTGGCCGGACGGCGGCCAGCGGTTATGCAAATCTGCCGGTCAGCGACACGTTGCAATTTCGAGTTGCCGGCCTATGGGAGAACATGGACGGCTACGTCAAGGGCATTGACGAAGCCCACGATATCTTTGACCGCGACACCACATACTTTCGCATCGCCGGGCGTCTAGCGCCGAATGACGAATTCGAAGCCACCTTGCGTTACAGCATGTGGGACGAAGGTGGCACGGGCGGTGCTGCGTTCGGCTACCGCGTCGGCGGTGCCTTCGTCAATCCGACTACCGGAGCCCTTGATATTCGCGGCACGCCGGTGCGCCTCAACATCGGTCCCACCGAGGGCGACGGTATTCCCGATTTCGCTGGGATTGACCTGGGCCGCCCGATCGACCCGCGGGGACTATTCTACCCTGGCGATACGATCCTCGAGCAGGAGCTGAAACAGCACTCGGTCTCGCTGAACATGTCGTATGACTTCGGCGCGGCGACCCTGCGTTCGATCACCGGCTACGTCGACTATTATGTGTTTCGCAATGCCGACAACGACTTCACCGCCGTCGCGCGCAACGTCGATGCTCAAGAAGACGATCTGAACAGCACCAGTCAGGAGCTGCAGCTTGCTTCGAACGGCACAGAGAATTTCGAGTGGATTTTCGGCTATTACTACTTCAACGAGGACATCAAGTTCTCGATCTTTTCGAGCTGTCCCAGCGGCGCGCGCAACACCGCGGGCTGCGCCTTCGCCGCGGGTTTCCCCGAGACGACGTCGAACGCGGGCTTCGGCGAGGTGTCGTACTGGATCGCCCCGGACCGGGTGCGCCTGACGGGCGGCATTCGCTATACCGAGGACAAAAAGGAAATCACTCGCTTCGCCGCGACCACGGACGCACGCCAGCGCGTGAATTCGTTGACCTCAACCGGGCAGCAGATCAATTTCAAGTTCAACAAGACGACTTGGCGCGTCAACGCCGAGTACCACCTCGACAGCGGCAACATGCTCTATGCCAGCGTGTCCACCGGCTTTCGGTCCGGCGGTTTCAACGGCGGAAGCCTCACCAATCCGGCCCTGCCGGCCGCGTTCCGTCCCGAGAACGTGCGCGCGTATGAACTGGGTTCAAAGAATCGCCTGCTTGACAATCGATTGGTTTTGAATCTTTCCGCCTACCGTAATAACTTCAAGGATCTCCAGGTCCAAAATCAGTTCATCATTGTCGGGGCGGCGGGTACTACGACCACGTCCGTGATCTTAAACGCCGCGGAAGCACATAGCGAAGGCGTCGAGCTTGAGCTTCAGGCCCTCCCGACGGACGAATTGTCGCTGGCTATGTCGGCGACGATCATGAGTGCTGAGTTCGACACCTACCGCAATACGCCGGCGCCGGCTCGCTACACGGGATTCCTGGACCTGAGCGGCAACGATATTCCCTATTCGCCGAACTTTAAATTGACGGGCTCAGTCAGCTATAGTCTCGACTTGGGCGGTTCGGGAACGCTGACACCGCAGGTGACCATGTTGCACTCCGGCAGCTATCAATTGACCGACTTCAACACGGCGCTCGACAAGCAAGACTCGTTCACCAAACTGGATGTGCGCGTTGAATGGCGATCCGAGGATGACCGGTACTCGGTGGCGGCGTTCGTCAACAACGCAACAAATGAGATCACGCTCAATCGGGCGACCTTCGGTTCGCGCGGACTCAACAGCAGTTTCGACGCCCCGCGGATGTGGGGCGCGCGCGTCGGCGCCAGGTTCTAGGCTCCAACGCGCGATGCGACCGGAGACGATCCATCGGCACCGAGTCGAGTTTCGCGAACGCCGAGATCGCGCCGAAAGCCGCCCGTCGCGGTCGCTTCAAGGTTTGGCCGCTGTTTACGATCCGGCGGTGGCATGGCATGGCCCGCACCCTCTAAACCAGGGTGTCGGCGCCGACGCGGTCGTTCAGCTTTTCTGGCGTCCGCTCCTTCAGGCCGTGCCGGATCTCGAGCGTCGCGAGGACATCCTCCTGTCGGGCGTTTGGCAAGACCGGCTGTGGATGGCCTCGACTGGTCATTTCAGTGGAGGATTCCAGCACTCCTGGCTCGGCTTGCCCGCGAGCCACAAGGTTATCAACATTCGCTACGGCGAATTTTGTCGTCTCACCGACGGCCTGATCAGCGAAAGTTATGTGATTCTGGATATCCTCGACGTCATGCGCCAACTTGGGCTGTGGCCGATCGCGCCGGCCTTGGGCAGCGACGAGCGCGTGCCCGGACCGGCCACCCATGACGGCGTGGTGGATGCGCCACAGGATGCGCGCGAGTCGACCGAAAGCCTGAAACTCGTCGAGGCGATGATCGCGGGCCTAATGCGCTACGACGGGAAGTCGTTGGACATCATGGAGCAGTCCAAGTTCTGGCATCCGGACTTCATGTGGTATGGGCCGGCTGGCATTGGGACCTGCAGGGGCCAGAACGACTATCGGCGTGTCCATCAAGGGCCGTTTCTCAATGCATTCCCCGACCGGGTCGGCGGCAATCACAAATGCCGTATCGCCGAAGGCCGCTACGTAGCCTCGACCGGTTGGCCAAGCATCCGCGCGACGCATCTCGGCTCGGGCTTTCTGGGTCTGCCCGCGACAGGCCAGCCAGTCACGATGCGGGTGATGGATTTCTGGCGGCGCGAGCAACATCTGCTGTTCGAGAACTGGGTGTTCGTCGATTTGCTCGATCTGCTGCTGCAACTGGGCGTGGATGTCTTCGCCCGGATGAAGGCGGCGGGAGTCCTCACGGAGACAAACGGCGATGGCGCGGCCAAATGATGCCGCACGTCAAATCCGCCGAGGAATTGTCGGCACCGCGGAGATGGGTGATCTTCGCCGCGGTGATGCTGCCTTACGTGTTTTATGCGTTCTGTTGGAACACCGAGAACTTCCTGCGCCCCTACATCGCCGAGGCCCTGGGTCTTTCGAAGACCGAGGTCGCCTCGTTTTACACGCTGCAGGCCCTGGGCGCGCTGATCGGGGCGATCATCCTTTCGCAAATCGCCGACCGCTTTAGCCGCCGCAATACCTTCGCGCTGACCGCGATCGGATTTGGACTCGCGGCGCTCGGCGTCGTCTTCGTCGACGGTCTCGTCACGGCCCTGGTCCAGCGATTTATCATGGGTTTTTTCATGGGTGGCGTGTTCGGCTGCGCCGTGAGCCTTTACGTGGGCCTGTTCCCGCCGCATTTGCGCGGACTTCTCGCCGGCTTTGTTCAATTGGTCTACAACGGCGGCGACGCCTTGCTGTCGTGGTTCGGGCGTCACTATGACTCTTCCAATTGGCAAGTTGTACTAGAAATTGGCGGCATCGGCGCACTGTGCGCGGCGGTCGGCGTGTTCTTGGTCGTGCCGAACGACCGTTCCATGGCGCCCTGGGGAAGCAGCGCGATGCGCTCCCGGCCCGTCGGGGCCAGCGCTTTCGTGGTGCGTGACCTTTTCATCGAGGGGCGTTGGCGCCTGACGATCCGGCTGGCCTTGATGTGTGGACTCAACTTTTTTGCATTCCAGGCCTTCAGCGGTTGGGCGACGACCTATTTGCGCGAGTTGCAGGGGTACTCACCAGACCTGATCGGCCGTTTGATGACGGTGATGCATGTCGGATCGATGTCTGGCGCCTTGATTTGGGGCATGATCGCGGATCGGATGGGCCGTCGCGCAAGCGCTGCCGGATTCATGGTCGCGGCCGTGTTCATTGTCTTTTATCTTAATGTTTCGGCGAACGCATTCCTCTATGGACTAACCGGGTTTGCCTACGGCTTCGGCTATGTTTGTAGCGGCGTGTGGGGTCCTTATTTCGCGGAGTTGTATCCCGAACATTTGCGCGCGACGGCCGCGTCGATCTTCAACTGGGGGCGCATCGTATCATTATTCGGCGCACTCGTGGCTGGCGCTATCGCCGAAGCGTTCGGCTTGCAGACGGTCATGTACGTGGGCGCCGCGACGTTTGCCGCCGCTGGCGCATTGTGGTGGTCGTTGCCCGAAACGCTTCCGAGCCGTTTGGCCATGTCCCGAGGCTAACGAGTAGCCATGAAAAAAAATCACGAGTCGGACATGGCGCACCATTCCCACCGCCCGATGCGACGTGCCGCTTTGGATCACATCCTTGCGTTCTTTCTCGGCCTGCTGCTACCTGCGCTGAGCCTGCGATCCGCGCAAGCTAAGCCGCCCCCGAAGTCGATTGATCGGCTCCGCGCACCCACGCCGCCGCCGACTCTTGTGCGTGAACGCGCCCTCGAAGGCGGCGAGCAATTCAGTGCCTATCTGGCGTCGTACAATTCGGCGGGCCTCAAGGTCCATGCCCTGATTGCCGTGCCGCGTAGTGATCCACCCAAGGGCGGCTTTCCCGTGATCGTGGCTAGCCACGGCACCCATCCAAACCCGGCGCGCTACGGTTTCAGCGAGGCCGGAGTCGATTCTCGGCCAGGAGATTATTATCGGCCTATCCCAGCGCTGTTCACGGTGCGCGGATTCATTGTCGTCATGCCGGATTTCCGGGGCCATAATACGTCTGAGGGGGCGGAGTATGTCGGCGGGTTCCTGTCCCCGGCTTACTATGCCGAGGATGTGGTGGCCCTGCTTTCCGCTATACCTCAGATCACGAATGCCGACGCCCGCAATGTTTTTCTTTGGGGTCATTCGATGGGTGGGGAGGTCACATTGCGAGCGTTGTTGGCGGTGCCGTCCATTCGTGCCGCATCGCTGTGGTCAACGGCGTTCGGTGACATTTGGGAGCGCGCCGCCTATTACGAGCAGCGTGGTAACCCCGGGGCCGTGGCCAAGCTGCGAGCGGACATTGACGCGCTCGGTGCGGTGTTTGATCCAAAATCTATCACGATAGATGGGCGACTCAAGGATTTGCGAGTGCCAATCAACATTCATCACGCTATCGAGGATCAGGCGACGTTGATGGCATGGGCGGAGGCCCTAGCCGAGAAGCTGTCGGCAAGCGGTGCGACCGTGAATTTCTATCGCTATCCCGGCGACGATCATTTCTTTGACGGTGAGGTGCGAGACCGAGCTGCCGATCGAGACGCGGACCTGTTCCGATCCGCGATAATCGACTCTGCGGTTGCGCGCGAGGATCACCATGGCCCATGATTTCCGCAGCCGCCTTCGGCGCCAAGAGACGATGGTCGGCACATGGGTCAAGACGCCCGCGCCTGTGGTTTGCGAGGTGCTTTCGCTAGCGGGGCTAGATGTGCTCGCACTCGACGCCGAACATGCGCCCTTTGGTCGCGCCGAACTTGATGGCTGCCTGGCGATTTGCGTCGCGCGTGGCATGCCGGCCCTAGTCCGCGTTCCCTCGGCGGAGCCTGCGCACATTCTCAATGCCCTCGATTGCGGGGCGACCGGTGTCATGGTTCCGCATGTCATAACTCCGGAGTTGGCGGAGGCGGCGGTGCGGGCTAGCCACTACGGTCGCGGCGGCCGCGGTTACGCAGGATCGACCCGCGCCGCCGGGTTCGCGGGCCGCCCCATCGGCGAGCAGTTGTCCGTGGGACGCGAACACACGGTCGTGATCGCCCAGATCGAGGACGCCGAGGCACTGGGGCGCCTCGACGAGATTGCCGCCGTGAAAGGCATCGACGCGCTGTTTGTGGGCCGGATTGACTTGACCGTGTCTCTCGGCAAGACGAGTCCGGACGACCCGGATGTCATCGCTGCCGTCGAGGCAGTCTGCGCCGCTGGGCGCCAGGCCGGCGTCGCCGTCGGCATGTTCGTCGCCGATCCGCCCGAAGCCCGAAAATGGATACCGCGTGGTGCCTCGTTGTTCGTGCTGGGATCCGACCAGGGGTTTATCTTGTCCGGCGCTCGTGGTCTGATCGGCGCGGTCAAATGACGGCTGTCGCTCCCTTTCTCGAGGGCACCTCGGGGCCCTACCGCGGCGTCGTCGATTATATTCTCGGGATCACCCACGAAATTTGGGAATCCCGACGCGTCGATCAAATTCATTCCTACTACGCCGCAGATACTCCGATTTTCGCGATCGGCGGTTTGGTCACGGGGGCCGCGGCCATCGTTCAAAATACATGGGATACCCTGGCGGCATTCCCCGACCGGCTGCTGTTGGGCGAGGCGGTCATTTGGTCGCGGATCGGCGCGGGCCGCTTTTACAGCTCGCACCGCATTCTCAGTCCGATGACCAACCGGGGGGCCAGTGCTTTTGGTCCCGCGACCGGACGCGCCGTGCTCGTGCGCACGATCGCGGATTGCGTCATCGAAAACGGCGTCATCACCCGAGAATGGCTCGTGCGGGATAATTACGGCTTGGTTCGTCAGCTTGGGTTTGATCCGATGTCGCTGGCCAGCCGGCAGGCGGCATCGCCGATTGCCCCCGAACATGCGGCTTGGATCGAGGCCGAACGGCGGCGCGTGGGGGCCGAGAGCCGCGGCGGACACGACGCGCGGACGGCTTACAATGACCATGAGATCGAGACATTCGCCAAGTCGGTATTGCACAATATATGGCGAACTGGGGACGCCGACGGCTATGCGACCCATTATGCCGATTACGCCGTCTTGCACGATTCGTCCCCGGTGGCGTCGGGTCGCCGGGCAATAGCAGCTCATCATGCCGAGTTACGCGCCGGATTCAGCATGAGCGCGCTGACCGTCGATCATGTCTGCAGCAGCGCCGGTGCTGACAGCACCCGTGAAGTTGCCGTGCGGTGGACCCTGGACGCTCGTCACGTCGGTCCCATTTGGGGTGCGTCACCGAGTGGCGCGGAAGTGCTGATCTTGGGTGTGACCCATTGGCTCATTGTCGCTGGCCGCATCGCGGCCGAATGGACGATTTTCGACCGTTTGGCGGCTTTGACCCAAATTCAACGCGCCCACGGACGACCCACACGATGATCGTCGATGCGCAGGCCATGGGTACCTTTGTCGTCATCTTGGGTTTTGCAACTCTAAGGTCGCCGACTGGCGTGCCACCGTGGTCAACGCTGCCAGAAAACCATAAGACTGGGCGTGGCTATCGTGGTCGTGATCCAATAGCAAAGGCCGCGTGACCGCTGTTTTGCGGTGTGGGACTCCATGTCAATCAACCTCTCGGATATCGAAGATGCGAAAAGGCGTCTCGCAACCAATGTGAACGTAACGCCATGTCTCTATTCGCGAACCTTATCCGCGCTGACAGGAGCGGATTTATTCATCAAGTTTGAGAATCTTCAGTTCACCGCGTCTTTCAAGGAGCGCGGAGCTCTCAATCGCCTGCTGCTTCTCGGCGAAGAAGAACGCAAGATCGGCGTCTGCGCCATGTCGGCGGGCAATCATGCGCAGGCGACCGCGTATCATGCGCATCGGCTTGGTATCCCCGCCACAATCGTCATGCCGAAAAACACTCCTTTCATAAAAGTAGAGCATACCGAGGCTCATGGCGCCAAGGTGATCCTGCACGGCGAAACGCTAAGCGAAGCGCAGGCTCGCGCATACGAGATCGCCGCTGATAGCAAGCTGACATTTATCCATCCTTATGACGATCCGGCCGTGATCGCCGGCCAAGGCACCATTGCCCTGGAGATGCTTGAAGCGGCGCCTGATCTTGAGATGATTGTGGTTCCGATTGGCGGCGGCGGGCTGATCTCGGGCATCGCCATTGCGGCAAAAGAACTCAAGCCGAACATCCAGATCGTCGGCATTCAAACGTCGAGCTATCCGTCCATGCTCGTTGCCCTCAAGCGGAGCGACGCAGTCTGTGGCGGCAATACCATTGCCGAGGGCATCGCGGTAAAAGCCGCTGGAGCGATCACGACGCAAATCATCAAGGACAAGGTTGACGATATCGTTCTGGCCGATGAACCGCTTTTGGAACGTGCCATCGGCCTCTTGTTAAATGTCGAGAAAACTGTGGCCGAAGGGGCCGGGGCCGCCAGTCTTGCCGCCGTGTTGGCCGACCCGGCGCGTTATCGTGGACGGAAGGTGGGCCTGGTGCTGTCTGGCGGCAATATCGACCCCCGATTATTGGCATCCGTCATCATGCGCGAGCTCGTGCGCGAAAGCCGCATCGTCACCTTGCGCATTCCCATCGCCGATCAGCCCGGGGTGTTGTCGCGCGTGACTCACGTGATCGGTGCGAACGGGGGGAATATCCTCGATGTGTTTCACCGTCGGCTTTCCGCGAATTTACCCGCAAAGTCCGCCAGCCTTGAGCTCACATTCGAAGCGAGAGATGCCCGCCATGCTGAGATGATTCTCAATGCGGTCCGCGTCGCCGGATTTGATCCCGCCATAATGCCGCCGTAACTTATGACCGAACATATCTCTTCTCTTTAGGGTCCAGACCATAGAATCAGCCGATCCGCATTCTGCTCGCACGCGTTCTACGTAAGCGTCAAAGCGACTCTCACTTCGCGAAGATGTCCCTGGAATCGCCCTGGACGTTCGTACATGCGGCTGATCGGTGCAGTTCGATTTTCGCCACATCGGACGCCGGCTGCGGTTGCGTAAAGGGGCCACATGCGCGGAATCATCACGGAGTTCTGCGCCGCACCTGCCACGAAAAGAGTCGCACGCCCGGCAAGGCTACCGATTTTTTCGAAGCGTAAGCCAGCGGAGTGTCGCCCTCGCGGCAAGGCCTGCCGAACTTGCAGAACGTGATGCTGATCGCGCGAATACGCGTATACATAAGTCAACAGGCCCCGATCGAGAAAAAATTCGTATCCAGCCAGCGCCGTTCCCGAAGCAAGGATCACTCCCGTCGCTCTTTCGGAGAATAGCTCGAACTCGGCGTTGATCTCGTGACTCCATCGATCGATCGGTGGCGCGCTCAGACGATCGAGGCGGGTTACAAACGGTATAAACACATATTCCGACTTTGGTGTAGCGACGTTATTCGCGAAATTTTCGGTCGTCCGATCATCAAGCGGTAGCACGTTGTTTGCGGCCGCTTCCGCGTCCCATCGCGCTTTCATCGCGGCCAGGCGCTCGGGCTCGCGCAACGCCAAATCATGAATCTCCGCAAAGTCAGCCTCAAGGTCAAACAGTTGCCACGGATCATCCTCGACGGCACGCCCCGGTTCGTGCAAAGCAACTGCCTTCCAGCCGCCGGACCAAAGCGCGCGATCTCCGCCCGTCGCGAAGTGTTGAAGCTCTTTTCGTGTCGGTGCATGAGCGTCGGCAATAGTATATGCCATGCTGATACCGTCGAAGGCCTCCCGGCGTTCCCAGGCTGTCGAGAGCGGGTCACGACGATCCACCAATCCGATCAAGGTCGGCGCAATATCTATTACATGGTGAAACTGTCGCCGGATTTCTCCCGCGGGAATCAGCGATCTTGGTCCACGCACGATCATCGGCGTCCGGATGCCGCCGCCGAAGGTTTTCGCCTTGTACCATTTCAACGGCGTATTGGAGACTTGCGCCCAACCTTGGGGATAGGCCGTGAAAGTGTGTTCGGAGCCCAGCAGATCGAGCGCGGAAAGAAGGTCCGATGTCGGTTCGGGCTCGATGTAGTGGTTGCGGCGCACGTCAGACATCCCGATCCGCGCGCCTTCGCTACTGGCACCATTATCTGATAGCATGATGACGAGCGTGCTTTCCGCCAGTCCGAGTTCATCGAGAGAGCCTAATATCCTCCCGATCTGGCTGTCGGTATGTTCCAAGAAGGCGGCATAGACCTCCTGACAGCGGGCGGCAAATCGACGCTCATCGCGGGCAAGCGAATCCCATGAAGGTACGCCAAGGTTGCGAGAACTGAGTTGTGTGCCTGGCGGGAGAACCCCCAGATTCAACTGGCGTTCAAAACGTTCGGTTCTGATGCGGTCCCAGCCACTGTCGTAGCGTCCAGCATAACGGTCGATCAGGTGCCGGGGCACATGAAGCGGCCAATGGCATGCACCAAATGCGACGTAGAGGAAGAAAGGCCGCCGAGGTGCTGCAACTACGTGATCCGCCAGATAGGCCAAAGCCCTGTCGGTCAAGTCAATGCTGAGATGATAATTGGCGACGTCGCGCGGAAACGTTTCAGAGGTGTTTTCGAATAATTCCGGATACCAATGATCTGCGAGCGGTCCGTGAAATCCGTACCACTTGTCGAAGCCGTGCTGGGTCGGCCAATGGATAAATGGTCCCGCCGCATTTACATCGGCCAAGGGCGTCAGATGCCACTTTCCGATAGCGTAGGTCGCGAATCCGCGGACTCGCAAACGGTCCGCCAGGGTCGGGGTCCCTGCAGGCAGGAAACCCCGATAACCCGGCCGAGCCGTGCCGAATTCCGCAATTGTACCGACGTCGACCGCATGCGCATTGCGCCCAGTCAGCAATGCGGCGCGTGTTGGCGCACATAGCGCCGTGGCGTGGAAGTTCGTATATCGCAATCCCTGAGCAGCCAGTTCATCCAAGGCTGGCGTAGCGACTTCGGAACCATAGCAACCCAAATCCGCGAACCCGACGTCATCAAGCACAATGCACACGATATTGAGAGCGTGAGAATCTTGGCTGTCCACAAGGGGTGGCGCAACTGGCGGCGCCGGAGCAGTTGACGATCGCGCGTTCCCTTCCGAAGACTGACCGCCGACTATGGTTGTCCCAATGCCCGCGATAACGTCACGTCGTGTCACTGGCATGCGGATTTCTCCTTCGCCTTGCGATTTACGCACCGCTTAAGTCAAAGCGTATCTCGAGATGAAAGCCACATCAATGAGGTCGCTCTTCCATTTACCTCTTCCAGGCGTATCCGTATGAAGTCTGACGAGGTAAGATATGTGACTATGTTATCTTGACGCTAAATGGGTCTAGGGGTGAACGAATTTCTCACGAGCGAAACGTGCTTCCATGCACAATTGTAGTCTCGGATATAAGATCTCAGGGTTCCGCACAAATGTTCTTCGCCGAGCATGATAATGTGATTTTCGAACTCTCGGTAGATTGAGCCGCATCACAATGAATGCCTGGTGACGCCCCAGACGGAGAGAATTTCACGAGTTATTGCGCTGGACTTTAGCCGCAGAGGAAGCCGACATGCGCGACCCCTTAAAGGAGGTCAGCGTATGTCGGCAGATCAGGCCCAACGCAGTCTCTCCCTCGTCTTTTGCACGATCACGATGAGACTTGAGGATCTGCACTTGGTGGCAAGTCGGGGGATGTAACAGAAGCTGAAGGCAGGTCAGTACTTGAGGCTCGCGCGGCACGTTCAAAAGGGGGCCATCGAGCTTCTTGCCCTGGCGGCCGCCGCTGAGAAACTGGCCAAAGGCCGACGAAAGCGGCGCAGAAAGTAGGCCTTGTTTGCCGAACCTCGCGCAAAACCACTGGCTTTGAGGCGGCACGGAAGCGTGCATGTGCGGCGAAAGGAGCCCCACATGTCGCAAAGTCAGGAACTGCCTGTTACTGCCGAAATCCGCCAACTCGCCGAACTGCCCCTCAACCAGCTTCGCGAGCGCTGGGCGGAGATGTTCAGGGTGCCGCCGCCCGCCGCCGCGAAGTCCGATTACCTCGTCCGGGCGATGGCGTATCGAATCCAAGCGCTAGCCGAGGGGTCGGTTAGCTCGGTCTTGCAACGACGACTACAGAAGCTCATGTCGGGTGCTGCTGCCGCGCCCGCAAACGGTTCGCCCAAGGACCTAAGCCTAAGCCCAGGCTCGCGCCTGCTTCGGGAGTGGCAGGGTAAGACTCATAAGGTGCTGGTCGTGGACGGTGGGTACCGGCACCGTGATGTCACATACAAGAGCTTCTCCGAGGTTGCACGGGCTATCACGGGTACCCGGTGGTCAGGTCCGCTTTTCTTTGGGCTGAAGACCACAGGTAAGCGTGCGCCCGAGAAGCCCAAGCCCACGTTCGTCGTCGATCTCAGCAGTAGACCTAAGTCGAACCCGGAGGCCCGCCATGGCTTCTGATAAAAAGCAACTGGTCTGCGCCATCTACACCCGTAAGTCCTCGGAGGAGGGGCTTGAACAGGGGTTCAACTCACTCGATGCCCAGCGCGAGGCTTGCGAGGCCTATGTCCGCAGCCAGCGCCATGAGGGATGGAAGGTGCTCGATACCCATTACGATGACGGCGGCTTCTCCGGTGGGAACATGGACCGCCCCGGGCTCGTCCAGCTGATGGCCGACGTCCGGGACCATAAGGTCGATGTGGTGGTCGTGTATAAGGTGGACCGGCTGACCCGGTCCCTGTCGGACTTCGCCAAGATCGTGGAGACCTTTGACGGGCAGGGGGTGTCCTTCGTCTCAGTCACCCAGCAGTTCAACACCACCAATTCCATGGGGAGATTGACCCTCAACGTCCTGCTGTCCTTCGCGCTGTTTGAGCGGGAGGTATCGGCTGAGCGCGTCCGGGACAAGATCGCGGCCTCGCGGCGCAAGGGCATGTGGATGGGGGGTAACATCCCGCTCGGGTACGATCTCCAGGACCACAAGCTCGTTATTAATGCCGCTGAAGCCGACATGGTCCGCACAATCTTTAGCCTCTACGCCAACCTGAAGTGTGTCCGCAGACTCAAGGAACAGGTAGAGGCGAGGGGTTTCAGGACTAAGTCCTGGGTCAGTAAGTCCGACCGGGCTGTGGGCGGCCATCCGTTCACCCGCGGTCACCTATACTACCTTCTCCGGAACCGGGTTTACCTCGGTGAGGCCGTCCACCGCGGGAGCTCAAACCCTGGCCAGCACGAAGCCATTATCGATAAGATCCTCTGGGATCAGGTCCAGGCCACGCTCGAGGCCAATCGCATCGACCGCAAGAACGGTAAGCCCTTCGACAATCCCAGTCTTCTAGCCGGCATCATCTTCGACGAAAAAGGCAACCGGCTCACGCCATCTCACAGCGGCAAGAAGGGTGGTCAATACCGCTACTACGTCTCGCAGGCGGTGTTGCAGCACGAGCCCGGCAAGGCGGCAGAGATCAAGCGGGTGCCAGCGTCTGAGATCGAGGGCCTTGTCGAGCGTCAGCTGCGGGCCATTCTGAGTAATCCCGGCGCGTTAGTTAAGCAGTTGTTTGATGAGGACTGCGGCGCCGATAAACGGAAAGCGATCGTTGAAGGCTGCGCCCAACTGCGTAAGGTCGAGGGTAAAGATGAATTTGCGGACCTCATGCGGGCACTTATTGCAAAGGTAGTCGTTGGGTTAGATCGTATTGAAATTGCCCTGGACCGCGTTGCTCTAAAGAAAATGCTGGGCGTAACAAGGACAGGTACGCACAACACCGAAACAGGAGCTCATCTGATCATCACTGTACCCGTCCGCATCAAACGGTCGGGGCGTCCGGGCAAGATGCTGATCAGTGAGTTCGGATTGGATCGGCCGACGACCTCGATCAATCCAAGTATGGTGAGCGCTATCGTCAGGGCGCACAAATGGAATCAACAGCTCATCAGCGGAAAATCGATCACCGAGCTTGCCAAGCAGGAGTCAGTCCATCGGAGTTATGTGGGCAACACCTTGCCGCTGGTATTCTTGGCGCCGGACATTACCGAGGCCATCCTCGATGGGCGCCAGCCCGCCGACCTCAAGGTTGAGCAGTTGCTGCAATCACTGCCCATTACATGGGTCGAACAGCGCCGCGCCCTCGGATTCTCCGCCAAGCCTGATCAGTAATCACTGAGCGAACCGTTGAGGGTTGTTGTTGCGCAACATCTGCCGAAGTTCGCGGGTTTTATTCCGCCGAATTGCGGCCGCCAAGGGCCCAAAACGCGAGTGCGGAATTATTCTCTGGGGCCGATAGACCCGTGAAGTCTGCAATTTAGGGGAGTTGGGTGCGCCAGAGAATATCTGCGTACTCTATATACGCAGAAAGTGGCGGAACACCGCCGTATTCTCCGGACGAAAACGCGAGTGCTGATGGGCCGGGAAGATGTTGGCTGGGGGACTAGGATTCGAACCTAGACTAGCGGAGTCAGAGTCCGCGGTCCTACCGTTAGACGATCCCCCAACGGGGCCCCCGCGTGGGGGCGCGACGCGCAGGGATACAGGGCCCTGCTTAACGCTCTCTTACTTACTTATATAACTGCTCAGCGCGGCTCATACTTACCGCATCTACTTACCGCATCTCTTATTACCGCATCTGGGCGCGGCGTGAAATGCCATGGTCGCCCCCGCTCTGTCCAGCCTTGTCGCGGCCGCGTCCGACTCGCCCCAGATCATCCCTGTCCGGCCCTCGGGTGGCGGCCGAAGGCGGGCCTTTCGGCCTTGGGGGTCGGGAGCTAGGGTGCCCGCCCGCGCCGTCTCGCCAGGTCCGCGACAACAGGCCGCGCGCGGGTTTTTGGGGGCTCCATGCCGGTCGTTCTTGCCGCGGTGATGATCAATGCCATCCCGGTTAGCCTGGTGCTGCCGCTGCTGCCCTACCTCGGCACCCATTACGGCGCCTCGCCCTTCGAGGTGTCGGTGCTGTTCGCCCTCATGCCCCTGGTGGGCATTGTCGGCAATCCCATCTGGGGCCGGGTCTCCGACAAGCTGGGCCGTCGCGTCGCCATGACCTGCACCTTGGGCGGCACGGCGATCGCCTTCATCGCCTTCGCCTTCGCCGACTCGCTGTGGGCGTTGTTTCTCACCCGCGCGCTGCAGGGCGTGTTTCACGGCTCCAACTCCATTGCGCTCGCGTATGTCGCCACCAACACGCCTCCGGCCGAGCGCGCCAAGGGCATGGGCTTTGTCTTCGGCGCCATGGGCACGGGCCTCGCTATCGGCCCCGCACTGGGCGGCGTGTTCCTGAGCGCCGGCGGAACAGAGTTCAGCCACTTCATGCCGTGCCTGGTGGCCGGGAGTTTGTCGGCGGTCGCGGGCCTGGTGGTGTTTTTCATGATGAAGGACGGCGCCGCCCCCGCCGCCGGGGTCAAGCCCAAACCCAAGGCCGATTTCACGGCCATCGTGCGCGCGCCAGCGGTGCTCATTCTCGTGGCGATGATTTTCGCCTCGGGCTTCAAGTTCAACGCCGAGCAATTGCTCTATCCCTTCTGGAGCATGTCGGTGGGGTGGTCCGCCAGCCAAACCAGTTTCTTCTACGCGCTGCTGAGCACGGGCTTCCTGCTCACCAGCTTCGGCTTGGTGGGCTTCTTCACCAAGCGCTTCGGCGACGAGAAGACGGTGCTGATCGCCGCGTCGGTGGACTTGGCCCTCATCGTGTTGTTCATCGCGCTGGCGGATTCGCAATACGCCTTCGGATGCCTGTTGGTGATTTCGTTTTTCGCGCCGCTGTGGGGCACGGTGCTGGCCAGCGTCATCTCGCGTCACGCGCCCGAAGGCTACGCCGGGGTGCTGCAGGGCATCACCACCTCGACCCAACTGGCCGGGCGCATCATCGGCACGCTGCTGGCCGGCGCCCTGACCCAGGCCTATGGCTTTCGCGCCATGTACGTCGTGATCGCCGTGCTGCTGGTGTTCATCGTCATCCAGGCCTGGCGTTTCGTCGCCGAAACCCAAAGGAAAGCCAACTCCTCAAAGCCCCAAAACCCTTGATTTTCGGCCCTTCACGGGCCGCGAGAATCGGGTACCATGGCCGCGATTGATGAATCACCGCGCGTCACGGTCTTGCGCCGGAACGGGACTCTTGGGGGGCCAAGGTTCAAAGTTCCTAGTGCGCCGCGCGGCTTGGGAAAAGGTTTTCGACCATGGAGCATGGTCGGCGGAACGGCCATGGGGATGCGCCGTCCGAACGAGCAGTGTGCGCCGAAGGCAACGGCGAGGGCAGGGATGTCTTCGCCGCCGTCGACCTTGGCACCAATAACTGCCGCATGCTGGTGGCCAGGCCCGACGGCCAGGACTTCCAGGTGCTCGATTCCTTCTCGCGCGTGACTCGTCTGGGTGAGGGCCTGAGCCGCACCGGGCAATTGGCGCCCGAGGCCATGGACCGCACGGTTGATGCCCTCAAGCGCTGCGCCGATAAAATGCAGCGCCGCCATGTGAAGGTATCGCGCCACGTCGCCACGGAAGCGTGCCGGCGCGCGTCCAACTGCCAGGAGTTTCTCGACCGCGTCGAGCGCGAAACCGGGCTCGCGCTGGAAATCATCTCGGCCCATGAGGAAGCCACGCTGGCGCTGAAGGGCTGCGCGGGTCTCATCGACCACACCATTCCCCACGCCCTGCTGTTCGACATCGGCGGCGGCTCCACCGAAGTGCTGTACGTGAAAGTGCCCGGCGACGGCAGCGTGTCGGTGGAAGGCTGCATCTCGCTGCCCATGGGCGTGGTGACGGTGGCCGAAGATTGCGGCGGCGGCGACTTGTGCGAGCGCACTTACGACGACGTGGCCGGGCACGCGCAGCGCCTGCTGGCGCCCTTCGAGAACACGCACCGCATCGACGAGCGCATCGCCGCGCGGGATATTCAGATGATCGGCACCTCGGGCACCGTGACGACCTTGGGCGGTCTCTCGCTGGGCCTGCCGCGTTACGACCGCGCCACCGTTGACGGCATCACGCTCAACTTCGACACGCTGCTCGAAAAAAGCCGCATGCTGTGCCGCATGTCGCTTCAGCAGCGCGCGGCCGAACCCTGCATCGGCTGGCAGCGCGCGGACTTGGTGCTGGCCGGCTGCGCCATTCTGGAAGCCATCTGCCGCCTGTGGCCCGTGGGCAAGCTGCGCGTCGCCGACCGCGGCCTGCGCGAAGGCCTGCTGATGGACATGATCCACCCCACGCGCGTGAAGGTGCATGTGGGCGAGGGCGCGGCGGCGGTCCTGACCGCGCCCGCGCGGCTCTGACCGCCGCATGAAGACCAAACGCGGATCCTCCAAGCCCGGCGGTGCAGGCCGTGGCCCCACGCGTGGACTTAAGGTGCGGGTCAAGTCCGCGCGCGGCCGCAAGATTTCCTCCACCCGCTGGCTCGAACGCCAACTCAATGACCCCTACGTGCGCCGCGCCAAGGACGAAGGCTATCGCAGCCGCGCGGCCTTCAAGCTGATCGAGCTGGACGATCGCTTTCGCATCCTCAAGCCCGGCCTCAAGGTGGTCGACCTGGGCGCGGCCCCCGGCGGCTGGACGCAGGTGGCCGTGGCGCGCGTCAAGGCGGGCGACAAAGGCGGCGGCAAGGTGGTGGGGCTCGACATCAACCCGTGGGCCGACGTGCCCCAGGCCACCTGCCTGACCATGGACTTCATGGATGAGCGCGCGCCCGATGCGCTCAAGGCGGCACTCGGCGGAAAAGCGGATGTCGTGCTCAGCGACATGGCCGCGCCCACCACGGGGCACAGCGGCACCGATCACCTGCGCATCATGGCCTTGGTGGAGGCCGCGTGGATGTTCGCCGAAGATGTGCTGGCGCCGGGCGGTGCATTCATCTGCAAGGTGTTCCAGGGCGGCACCGAGGGCGACCTGCTCAAGGCCATCAAGGCCAAGTGCGCCGTGGTGAAACACGCCAAGCCGCCCGCGAGCCGCAAGGAATCTTCCGAGGTTTACGTCGTCGCCACGGGGTTCAAGGGGTGATCAAGTCGTCGATCTCAACGTTGAGTGCACCCGCCAAGCGCCGCAGCGTCGGCACGGTGGCGGTTTTGCCCCGTTCCAGCTCGGCCAAATAGGACTGCGAAAGTTTTGCCTTGCGCGCCACCTCGGTTTGCGTGAGGCCGCGCCACTCGCGGATCACCTTGAGCGCGTTCTCGTCGTTGAGCAGGCGCTCCATCACCGCATCCGGCCAGGCTTCGGCGTCTTGGTCTTCCTGCAGAATCCGCGCGATCAATGCCGCTTCGGCGGCGTCCTCGATCCCCTCCACGGCCGATAGGCGCGCCGCGATGTCGGCCAGAACGCCCGCGCTGACCGTCACGGGTGTGTCGGGTTTGAGCCGCGCGGCATCGCGCAGCGCGCGAATGGGAGTCGGCCGTGGGGTTCGTTTAAGCGCTTGTTGTGCCATTGCTGCAGTCCTTGCCTTATCAAAGCCCCATCGCCGCTAGGTCCTTGTATACTTGTCCACGCGATCCGACCAACCACACCATGACCATATCATCGGTGACTTCAATCACGGCCCGCCAGTCGCCGACGCGCAATCGGTAGAACCCGCGTCGTCCGCGCAAAGGCTTCAGGTCCGCGTCGCCCGTCATGCCCGCCGCGATGCGTTCCAAGTCTTGCCTAATCTGCCGGGCTTGAGGGCGCGGCATTCGCAACAGGGGCTTGCGTGCCCGTGGCTTGTAGAAAATGGAACGCGTTCGCGTGACCATGGGTAATTATCGCTTATAACGATAAATGGGTCAACCCGGGCATCGGTAATAACGATAAAGCCAACTTGGCGGCCCCTGCACTAGCAAGACATCCAAGGCGATAGCTCGGTATGCATTTTGTCGGCACCCGCATCATGCTATACTTCATCCATGAGCACCGCGGCGCACAGGCGCCGCCGGGGCCCGGCGATGAGGCTGCGGCGGCGAGGTGGTGTCCTTCCGGCAACAGGGTCCGCGCTGTTCGTTTTCTCGGGCTTATCCCCACAATCCACGCGTATTTGTTTGGTCGCATTTTCAGCGCCTTGTTTCCTTGGGCCAACCGGTCCCCACTTCCCCGCCTTCGCCAAGGCTTCGGCGGGTTCAGCTGCCAGTCCTCCGAAGCTGCGCAGCAGCGAAGGAGGATCGGGAAAATGCTCTGGAAAAATTTTCCAAGTTCTCAGGCCCTCGCAAAACGAGTCCGCCTGTTATTTTGGAATCCTCCCTGAAATAACAGGTGGAACAGGCAACCGTTACGCGCAAATTGGTGCCAATTTCCGATGCTCGCGCGAAATTTTTGCTTTGGGGAATCGCCAAAACCGCCTCGGGCCCGACCCCGCGCGCATCGTGCCCCATCCGGGCTCTCAAGATCGGCTGGACTCGGCGGATTTGTTGGCTCCGCGCCGCCTTGCACCCCCGCGGGTTCCATGTCATAAGCCCGCGCACCTTGGATTTTGGCCAAGCGAGCATTTTCCCGAGAAGTGGTCTCCCACTTGGCGTGGAAAATGCGACCAAAAACCGAAGCATTTTCCCGAGAAGCGGTCTTCCGCTTGGCGTGGAAAATGCGACCAAGAAAATGCGAAGCGAGGTGCCATGGAGATCGCCGAAGCCCTGACGTTTGACGACGTCCTCCTTGTGCCCGCGGCCTCCTCGGTCCTCCCCGCCACCGCCAATACCGCCACGCGCCTGACCAAAATGGTCTCGCTGAATATTCCCATGGTGTCCGCCGCCATGGACACAGTGACGGAATCGGGCCTCGCCATCGCCATGGCCCAGTTGGGCGGCATCGGCGTGCTGCATTACAACATGAGCGTCGAGGCCCAGGCGCAGGAAGTGCGCCGGGTGAAGAAGTTCGAATCGGGCATGGTGGTGAACCCCATCACCATCCACCCCGACCAAACCCTGGCTGATGCCTTGCGCATTCGCGAGCAATACCGCATCTCGGGCATTCCGGTGGTCGAGCGCGGCTCGGGCAAGCTGGTGGGCATTCTCACCAACCGCGATGTGCGTTTTGAAACCGACCTCACCCGGAAAGTCAGCGACTTGATGACCAAGGAGCGCCTGATCACCGCGCCCGAAAGCGTCGAACGCGACGAGGCCATCAAGCTGCTGCATCAATACCGCATCGAGAAATTGCTGGTGGTCGACAAATCCTACCGATGCGTCGGCCTGGTGACCGTGAAAGACATCGACAAGGCCCGCGCGCACCCCATGGCCGCCAAGGACGAGCAGGGCCGCCTGCGCGTCGCCGCGGCGACGGGTGTCGGTGCCGATGGCATCAAACGCGCCGAGGCCGTGCTGGAAGCGGGCGTGGACGTGGTGGTGGTCGACACCGCCCATGGCCACTCCAAGGGCGTCATCGACGCGGTGGCGCACATCAAGCGGATGTCGAACTACACGCAAGTGATCGCGGGCAACATCGCCACGCCCGAGGCAGCCAAGGCGTTGATCGACGCGGGTGCCGACGCGGTCAAAGTGGGCATCGGACCGGGCTCCATCTGCACCACGCGCATTGTCGCGGGCGTGGGCGTGCCGCAACTGACCGCCGTCATGGAAGTGGCCGCCATCGCGCGCAAGGCCGGCGTGCCCGTCATCGCCGACGGCGGCATCAAAAGTTCGGGCGATATCGCCAAGGCCATCGCGGCGGGCGCCGACACGGTCATGGTGGGCTCGCTGCTCGCGGGCACCGACGAAAGCCCCGGCGAAGTGGTGCTCTATCAAGGCCGCACCTATAAGGACTATCGCGGCATGGGCTCGCTGGGCGCCATGGCGCGGGGCTCGGCCGATCGCTACTTCCAAAAAGAAGTGCGCGACAACATGAAGCTGGTGCCGGAGGGCGTCGAAGGCCGCGTGCCCTACAAGGGCCCCGTGGCGGGCGTGGTGCATCAGCTTGTGGGTGGCTTGAGGGCCTCCATGGGCTATACCGGCAACGGCACGATTCCGGAGATGCAGAAAAATTCCAAATTCCGCCGCATCACGTCGGCGGGCATGCGCGAAAGTCACGTTCACGATGTCATGGTCACCCGCGAACCGCCCAATTATCGCGTCAACAACGCTTAAGCCTCGCTGGCGGGCGAGCGTGGCGGCGCCCGCATCATGACTCCCACCGCGCGCGTTCAAGATGCCGTCGCCTTGATGGACCAGATTCTGGTCTCGCCCAAGCCCGCCGACGGCGTGGTGCTGGCGTTCTTTCGCGGCCGCAAGTTCGTCGGCGCCAAGGACCGCCGCGCCATCTCCGACCAGGCCTGGCGCATCCAGCGTCACCGCGCCCGCCTCATGTGGATGCTGGGCGCCGGCGAGCCCAACGCGCGCCTGCTGGTCATGGCCGATCTCATCGCCAACGAAGGCTTTACCGTCGACCGCCTTTCGGGGCTGTTCTCCGGCGCCCGCTTCGGACCCAGCCCGCTCACCTCCAACGAACGGCGCATGGCGCAGCGCGTCGCCGACCAAGCCGGCCGCGCCGACATTCCGCGCGCCGTCAAACTGGAAGTGCCGCACTGGCTGCTGCCCAAGCTCGACGAAGCTTTTGGTGCGACCACGGACGCCGAAGTGGCGGCGCTCGGCGCCGAAGCGGCCTTGGACCTGCGCGTCAATACCCTCAAGGCCGAGCGCGAAAGCGTGCTCAATCAACTGGCCGAGGAAGGCCACGCGCCGGAAGTGACGTTACTCTCGCCCCACGGCCTGCGCGTGCGCAGCCGCATGAACCTGGGCGGCCACAAGGGCTTTCGCGCGGGGCTGTTCGAGGTCCAGGACGAGGCCTCGCAAATTTGCGCCATGCTGGTGGATGCCAGGCCCGGCCACGCGGTGCTCGACCTGTGCGCCGGGGCCGGCGGCAAGACGCTCGCCATCGCCGCGCAAATGCAGAACAAGGGCCGCATCGTCGCTTGCGATGTCGCCACCGGCCGCTTGATCCGCTCCAAGCAACGCCTACGCCGTGCGGGCGTGCACAACGCCACCTTGCGCATTCTCGAGGGCGACCACGACAAATGGCTCAAGCGCCAAAAGAGCGTGTTCGACCGTGTGCTGGTGGACGCGCCGTGCTCGGGCGTGGGCAGTTGGCGGCGCAACCCCGACCACCGCTGGCGGCTGACGCCGGAAGACCTCGTCAACTTGGCGGCTGTGCAAACCCGCGTGCTGGACCAAGCCGCACCCCTGGTAAAACCCGGCGGGCGGCTGATCTACGCCACGTGTTCGCTGCTGCCCGAGGAGAACGAAGGCCGGGTGCGCGAATTTCTCGCCCGCGCGCCGCAGTTCAAGCCGGTGCCGTGGAAATCCGTGTGGGCCACGGCCGTGAAAACGCCGGCGCCCAACGTGGAGTCCGACTTCCTCACCCTCACGCCCCACCGCAACCGCTGCGACGGATTTTTTGTCGCCATCTTGGAGCGCGTGTCGTGACGACACCCTGCCGAATTCTTTTTCCTCCCCTGAAAGGGGAGGACCAAGGAGGGGTCGTTTGCATGGCTCGCACCGGGAACGACCCCCACCTAGCCTCCCCCTTGCAGGGGGAGGGATTGCTTTGGATTTAGACTCATCATGACCGAGCGCATTCTCATCATCGACTTCGGGTCGCAAGTGACCCAACTCATCGCGAGACGAGTCCGCGAAGCCGGCGTCTATTGCGAAATCCATCCCTTCAACAAGGTGACCGAGGCCTCCATCAAGGCTTACGGCCCCAAGGGCATCATCCTCTCGGGCGGCCCGGCCTCGGTGATCGACACGGGCACGCCCGCCGCCGACCCCGCCGTGTTCAAGATGGGCCTGCCGGTGCTGGGTATCTGCTACGGCCAGCAGACCATGGTGGCGCAACTGGGCGGGCGCGTGGAGGCGGGCGACCACCGCGAATTCGGCCGCGCCTTCATCGACGTGAAAGACACCTGCAAACTGTTCGAGGGCCTGTGGCCCGTGGGCGGGCGCGAGCAGGTGTGGATGAGCCACGGCGACCGCGTGGTCGCCTTGCCTCCGGGTTTCAAGGTGTGCGCGACGACGGACGGCGCGCCCTTCGCCGCCATCGCGGATGATGCGCGCAAATTCTATGCCGTGCAGTTTCACCCCGAAGTGGTGCACACCACCAACGGCGCGGCACTTTATAAAAAGTTCGTACGCGAGATTTGCGGCTGCAAGGGCGACTGGACCATGGCCGCGTTCCGTGCCCAGGCCATCGCCGCGATTCAGAGGCAAGTGGGTAAAGGTCGTGTCATTTGCGGGCTGTCGGGCGGGGTGGATTCCTCCGTCGTGGCCGCGCTCATCCACGAATCCATCGGCGATCAACTCACTTGCGTGCTGGTGGACCACGGTCTCATGCGCATGGGCGAGACCGAGCAGGTGGTGCGCGTGTTCCGCGACCGCTTCAACATCAAGCTCGTGGCGCGAGACGCGTCCGATTTGTTTCTGGGCAAGCTCGCGGGCCAGACCGACCCCGAGAAAAAGCGCAAGATCATCGGCGCCACGTTCATCGACGTGTTCGAGGAAGAAGCCAAAAAAATCGGCGGCGCGGATTTCTTGGCCCAAGGCACGCTCTACCCCGACGTCATCGAATCCGTGTCCTTCGCGGGCAGCCCCAGCGTGACGATCAAGAGCCACCACAACGTCGGCGGCCTGCCCGAGCGCATGAACATGAAGCTGGTGGAACCCTTGCGCGAATTGTTCAAGGACGAAGTGCGCGCGCTGGGCCGCGAGCTGGGCTTGCCCGAGGACATGGTCGGCCGCCACCCGTTCCCGGGCCCGGGGCTGGCCATCCGCATTCCGGGCCAGGAGATCACGCGCGAACGGCTCGACATTCTGCGCAAGGCCGACGCGGTTTACCTGGATGAAATTCGCAAGGCTGGGCTCTACGACGCCATCTGGCAGGCCTTCGCCGTGCTGCTGCCGGTGCGCACCGTCGGCGTCATGGGCGATGCGCGCAGTTACGACTACGCGCTCGCCTTGCGCGCGGTGACCTCCACCGACGGCATGACCGCCGACTTCTATCCCTACGACATGGCTTTCCTCGGCCGCGTGGCCACGCGCATCATCAACGAGGTCAAGGGCGTCAACCGCGTCACGTACGATGTGACCAGCAAACCCCCCGGGACGATCGAGTGGGAGTAGGGGCATTCGCCTATCCTCCCAAAATGGGAGATTGACGCTCTCTATAAGATTGCTATAATCCTCCCAAATTGGGAGTTTTGAGTGCGGCTCATCGGTCGGGAAAAGCTTTTGCCCCTGCAGTCCTGCGACCGCGCCACGGCGAAATGGGTCGTGAACTGGACTGCTGAGATTCGAGATGCGCACTGGAAGCGCGCGTCGGATGTTATTGATCAGTTTCCAAGAACTCTGCATCAGGCAGACGGGACGTTTCTCTTTTTGTTGCCCCAACGCGAGGTAGGAATTCAGGTGCTTATGGTGTTTCCGCGAGGAGTCGCGCTCATCGTTGAGATCAAGACTCTGGAAGCTGCAAATGAATACTAAAATTATTCGGACTGATGATGAGTATCACGACGCTTTGAAGGATGTTGAGCGTTTGATGTTGCGTAGTGACAGCTTAAGTGTCGAAGAAACTAACAAGCTAGAAGTACTTACAATACTCATTGAAGCGTTCGAAAATAGTAAGTATCCGGTTGAGCCCGCCGATCCCGTAGATGCAATCCTATTCCGCATGGAGGAGAAAGGCCTTAAACAAGCCGATTTAATTCCTTACTTCGGCACGAGCGGTCGTGTTTCAGAAATTCTGAGGAGAAAGAGGCCGCTGACCGTGCAAATGATCCGCGCTTTGTCTGTAGGTTTGGGCATTTCAGCAGAGACGCTTATTGGCTTGGGAGATGTTACTCCAACTCAAGACAGGGAAGTCGACTGGTCTAAGTTTCCTATTAAGGAAATGATGGCGCGTGGTTGGATTGACCGTTTAACAGGTAGCGTGCGGGAACATAGGGAAGGTTTAGTAAAAAATTATATCACCGGCGCAGGATTGAACCTTGGTATCGCTTCCTTCAGGCGCTCGCTTTCTGGGGAAGCTCAATCGCCGACCACTGTCTATGCAATATTTGCATGGTTAGCTCGGGTGATTCAGCGAGCACGATCTTTAAAGCCTAAGCTAGGCACGTTCGAGAAGGCTAGAATTTCTAGCTCCTTTTTAAAGGAGCTTGCTCACATGAGTTGGTCGGAGAAAGGGCCAATGCTTGCTATCGAGTATCTTCAAATGAACGGTATTTGTGTGATTGTTGAGCCGCATTTGAAGGGGACACAGCTAGATGGAGCAGCGTTGCGTGATATTGACGGAACTCCAATCATCGGTTTGACGTTACGATTTGACCGCCTCGATAATTTCTGGTTCACGCTGCTACATGAAGTCGCTCACATCTGGAAGCATGTTGACAACGATATAGATACGTTTGTGGATGATTTGAAAGTACTCTCTGAAGATAGACGTGAAGCTGAGGCTAATCGGTTAGCTAGTGAAGCCTTAATTCCACGGCTTGTTTGGAAGCGTAGTGGCGCATACCTTTCACCAAGCAAATATACCGTAGAGGAACTTGCTCGAGAATTACGTATTCACCCTGCAATTATTGTAGGGCGGCTGCACAAAGAAACAGGCAACTATGCTCTGCTCAATTCGATGGTCGGTCATAATCAAGTGAGAAAGATGCTTCTGGCCTAGAGTCCTGAGAGGAAAAATGTCGACAACACACTTTGCAATACTGAAGGCTAATCAAGGTGAACTAGAAGCCCTGAAACACCTGGATAGCAACACTGCGAGAAAGATCACTCCGCTATTCGAAATTGGCCAGATCACCGACGCCATTCGAGAGCGTAAGTACATGCGAACAAGTAAAACCCCGGTCATGACCTACTTGAGCCGAGCGCTTGATGCAATTGGCAAGGTGTGGGTGGCAAAGACCGCAATGATTGACGGGTTCAATTGGGCGGCTGATGCCACTGTAGAGAGTGGCCAACATGCGATGGCCTACTTGGTGCAAGGTTTGGCAGCTAGAGGAGTCGTTGTTATTCCCTTAGTCGGATATGATCGTTGGGGCAATGACATTTACAGACTTGGAATTGCGTCCATCCCCGCACCCATAGATGGCCGCTACTGCCTTCGGCTTGACAGTTCTGCGATGGAAGATGCCGCCGAGCCCGATCATTTTAAAGAAGTCATTTCGCACATCATTGAAACACTGGCGCTTAAACCTGCTACCTGCTCGGTTCTTCTTGATTTCGGTGACGTTTCAACTCCCTCGGCTCCCATTGAAAAGCTTGTTGCTTCAGCTAGCGATGTCGTTAAGCAACTTCAACGCCTCGGTTTCCAAGAATATGTTGTTGCCGGGTGCTCCCTTCCGAGATCAGTTGACCTCGCCGTGGACAGCCATGATTCCACTGACATGGTTGCGAGAAAAGAAATGCTGACGTGGCAGGCTTTACGGCAAAGCCTGTCTGGTATTCGTATTCTGTATGGCGACTATGGAGTCCGTGGTCCCACAACTACAGAAATTCGAAGCAAATACACGAACGGTAAGATAAGGCACACCATTAACAAACAAACGTTCGTCGCGCGCGGGCACGCCTTTTATGCCGATCACAGCAACGCCCAAATGCAGGATCTTTCGACCACAGTTGTGCAATCCCCGCATTTCTTGGGCGAAAAATTCAGCTGGGGCGACGCGGAGATCAAACGGTGCAGCAGCTTCGGTGCATTTGGCAGCTTAAGTAGTTGGATCGCAATCGACACGAATCACCACTTAACATTCGTCGTTCAAGAGGTTGAAGAATTTGAACGCAACCTCACGGTGAGAGCCCGCGAGAAAGTAGAAGGCTCGCCAACATCGCTAGTAAGGCAATAGTCGGAAAGGAGACAAGGCATGACAAAAGACGCGCCGGGAATGCGGGGTATCCGATCTCGCAATCAAGATGGCCAACTGCGCGATAAGCGCGACGATACACACATGGGCACGATTGAAAAACAGTATGATCGTGATTTTGGTGTTCGTAGCGACATGAAGCTCGGGAATTTCTTGGACCAAAACAATATTAAGTCGCTGAACGATTTAATTCACGGTGATCTTGGCAAAAAAGACAAATAACCGATCGTTTCCTTCTGCACTTAAGTAGACCTGCAAGAAAGTCATGTCAAAGTCCGGTAGACGAATTCTCGCCAGCGTACGCAAGGCGCGCGCCTTCGCTCGGGGCGAGGGCACGGAAGGGTTCGTGGTGCAGGTACCCGACAAGGTCAACGTGCGCGCGATCCGCAAGCGGCTTGCGTTGACCCGCGTGGAGTTTGCCATCCGCTTCGGCTTTGCGCCTGCCTCTGTGAAGAAGTGGGAGTGAGCGGTCATCGACGGTAGCGCTTCTCCATGATTCGTCTCGACAACATCAGTAAGCAGCACGGCCACCAGATCCTGTTCATCGACGCGTCGATGGCTGTGCAGAAGGGGGAAAAAGTCGGGCTTGTCGGTCCCAACGGCGCCGGCAAGTCGACGATTTTCCGTATGATCGCGGGCGCCGAGCAGCCCGACGACGGCCGGGTGCTGATCGAGCCCGGCATGACCATCGGCTATTTCAGTCAGGACGTCGGCGAGATGTCGGGCCAAAGCGCCGTGGCGGCGGTGATGGATGGTGCCGGCCCCTTGAGCGCGCTGGCCGCTGAAATGGCTGCACTCGAAGCCGCGATGGTTGATCCCGCGCAGGCCGACAAGATGGAAGACTTTGTCGCGCGCTACGGCGAAGTGCAGGGACGCTTCCAGGAGTTGGGCGGCTACGCGCTCGAAGACCGCGCGCGCGAAGTGCTGGCGGGCTTGAGTTTCAGCGAGGAGCGCATGGACGGCGACGTCGGCCTGCTCTCGGGCGGCTGGAAAATGCGCGTGGCCCTTGCGCGGATTCTGCTCATGCAGCCGGATGGAATGTTATTGGATGAGCCCAGCAACCACCTGGATCTCGAGAGCCTGATTTGGCTTGAAGATTTCTTGAAGCGCTATGAGGGCGCGTTGCTGATGACCTCCCATGATCGCGAGTTCATGAACCGGATCGTGAATAAAATTGTTGAGATCGATGGCGGCTCGCTCACGACCTATTCCGGCAATTTCGACTTCTACGAACAGCAGCGCGCCCTGAGTGAGCAGCAGCGCCAGGCCCAATTCGAACGCCAGCAGGCGATGCTGGCCAAAGAGATCAAGTTCATCGAGCGCTTCAAGGCGCGCGCCTCGCACGCGGCCCAGGTGCAAAGCCGGGTGAAAAAGTTGGACAAGATCGAGCGGGTGGAACCGCCCCGCCGTCGCCAATCCGTCCGGTTCGATTTCCGCAGCCCGCCGCGCTCGGGCGACGATGTGGTCAGTTTCAAGGGCGTCCACAAAGCCTATGGCCGCCACACCATTTACGCCGATCTCGATTTTCAGCTGGCGCGCAAGGAACGCTGGTGTGTTCTGGGCGTCAACGGCGCCGGGAAATCGACGCTGCTGAAGCTGGTGGCCGGTGCGCAGGCACCCGACATTGGCACGGTCCCGGACAAAGGCTCTGTGACATTGGGCGCCAGCGTCCGCATGGGCTATTTCGCGCAGCACTCGATGGATTTATTGGACGGCGACGAGACGGTGTTTGAATCGTTGGATGCGTCGTTTCCGCAGGCGGGACAAGGCACCTTGCGCTCCTTGGCCGGGTGCTTTGGCTTCTCGGGCGACGATGTCGAGAAGCCCTGCCGCGTGCTCTCGGGCGGCGAGAAGGCGCGCTTGGTCATGGCCAAGATGCTCTACGACCCGCCGAATTTCCTGGTGCTCGACGAGCCCACCAATCACCTGGACATGGCGACCAAGGAAATGCTGGTGGCCGCGCTCGCGGATTTCGAGGGCACCATGCTGTTCGTGTCGCACGACCGCTACTTCCTCAGCCGGTTGTCCAACCGGGTTCTGGAACTCACACCCGAGGGCTTGCATAAGTATGGCGGGGGCTACACGGAATACGTGGCGCGCACGGGCCACGAAGCTCCCGGCCTGCATCCGGGCGGGTAGTGGTCTAACCCGATGGCAATGAATTCTGCGGCAACTGACGGCGACCGCAAGGTCGAGGCGGGCCTTGAGCTTCATCGCCAAGGACGGCTCGATGAGGCCGTTGCGCTCTATAGCGCGGTGACGGCCGGCGACCCGGCCTATCCCGATGCGCGGCACCTCATGGGCATGGTCGCCTTCGCGCGCGGCCAGTTGGAGCCGGCGCGGCAATTCATCGCCGAGGCCATCGCGATCGTTCCCAATGACGAGCGTTTCCATCTCAATCTCGCCAACGTCCTGCGCGCCATGGGCCGGCCCGAAGACGCCATCGCGGCGCTGGACAAGGCCCTGGCCCTGCGCGCCGACTACGCCGAGGCCTGGGTCAATCGCGCCCTGGTCCTGGCCAGGCTTTCGCGCTTCGACGAGGCGCTGGCCGATCTCGACCGCGCGCTGGCGCTCAGGCCGGGCGTCGCGGACATCTGGTTTCAGCGCGGCTCGGTGCTGCGCGAACTGGGGCGCAACGACGCGGCCCTGGCGAGTTACGACAAGGCCATCGCCCTGTCGCCGGGCCTTGCGGATGCTTTCGAGCAACGCGGCGTGTTGCTGGGCCAGTTGCGTCGGCACGAGGACGCGCTGCGAAGTTTCGATGAAGCCCTCGCCGCCAATCCCGCCAACGCCAAGGCGCATTACAATCGTGGCACGGCGCTGTATGAATTGAAGCGCCTCCCGGAGGCTGTCGCGGCCTATGACAGCGCGCTCGCCCTCGCGCCCGATAACGCCGAGGCGCATTACAATCGCGGGGTCGCCCTGGCGGAGCTGATGCGTCACGACGAGGCGCTTGCGAGCTACGACCGCGCCCTGACGCTGACTCCCGATTATGAGTTGGCCCACAACAATCGCGGCGTGGCGCTGTTGGCGCTCAAGCGGCTCGACGATGCCTTGCGCGCCTTCGACGCGGCGCTGGCGCTGAAGCCCGATTACGCCGACGCCTTCACCAACCGTGGTCATGCCTTCGCGGAGCGCCGCCAGTACCCCGAGGCCTTGGCGGCTTACGAAGCCGCTTTCGCGATCAATCCCAGCATCACGGACCTTCCGGGTGCCGTTCTGCATACCCGGATGATGGTGTGCGCGTGGCAGGGCCTGGAAGAACTCACGCGCGACGTGCTGGCGGGTGTCGAGGCCGGCAAACCCGTCATCAGCCCCTTCGCCGCCCTGGCGTTGCCGTGTTCGCGGGCCCAGCAGCGCATGATCGGCATGATCCACGCGCGCGCCAAGATTACCGGCTCGTCTGAGCCGTTGCCCGCGCGCGCGCGATCTGGCGATGAGCGCATCAAGCTCGGTTACTTCTCGCCCGACTTCCGCTCGCATCCCGTGTCGTTCCTCAGCGCCGGGCTGTTCGAGCGTCATGACCGCGACCGCTTCGAGGTTTATGGATTCTCCTATGGGCCCGCCGCGTCGGCCGACCCCATGCGCCGGCGCCTTGAGCGCGGATTCGACCGGCTCATCAACATTCAAGCGATGTCCGACGATGCCGCCGCCGCGCTATCTCGCGAACTCGGCATTGATATCGCCATTGATCTAGCGGGTTATACACTGGACGCCCGCATCGGCATTTTTGCGCGCCGCGCCGCGCCTCTCCAGGTGCAGACGCTGGGTTATCCCGGCACCTTGGCCGTGCCCTTCATCGATTACATCATCGCCGATGACGTTGTCATCCCACCGGACCACGAGACCGACTATACCGAGCGGGTGGTTATTCTGCCCCATACGTTCCAGGTCAATGACGACCGGCGCGTGATCTCAGCGGCGCCGACGCGCGCGCAGGCGGGCCTCGACGAGACCGCCGTGGTGTTCTGCTCGTTCAACAACTCGTTCAAGCTCAATCCGACCACCTTCGATCTTTGGGTCGACATCCTGCGCCGGGTGCCGAACGGAGTGCTCTGGCTGCTGGCGGAGTCCCAGGCACAGATTGGCAACCTCAAGGCCTATGCGGAGCAGCGCGGCATCGCGCCGCGGCGGCTGGTGTTCGCGCCGCGCGTGCCTTACGCCGATCACCTGGCGCGCTGCGGCCTGGCCGATCTTGCGCTGGACACGGCACCCTTCAACGGCGGGGCGACCACCAGCGATGCCCTCTGGGCCGGGCTGCCGGTGCTGACCTGCCCCGGCGAGACCTTCGCCGGGCGCATGGCCGCGAGCCTGTTGCGTGCCGTCGACTTGCCAGAGCTGATTGCGCCCGCGCCCGACGCTTACCGCGATCTTGCCGTGGCCCTCGCACAGCAGCCGGACCGGCTGCGGGCCCTGCGGCAAAAGCTCGCGGCGCATCGCACCACGAAGCCCCTGTACGACACGGCGCTCTACACCCGCCATCTTGAGGACGCTTACGCGGAAATGCACCGACGCCATGCGGCCGGCCTCGCGCCCGAACGGATCGCGGTGCGCCCCAGGCCCTGAATAGTTAAAAACCAAGGAAATCTGCCGGCCTGGCGTGCTTGAAACCAGCCCCCAAATCCCGATATAGCCACCACCCGTTTTGTTCACTTTTGGATACCGCCATGGCGCCCTTGGATTCGGCTTCCCCAGCCACCCGCTTGCCCTCGATCGAGGCCATTCCGGCCCCGACCCACGACGAAGCCGCCCGCCAGGGCTACGTGTCGATGCTGCGCAAATACGTGATGGCGGACCTGGCCAATGACATGCGCGCGTCCTACGACGCCGAGGTCGCGCCCGCCTTCAAGAAGGCCCAGGGCCGCGCGCCCAAGGACGGCCGCGAGGTGCGGCGCGCCATGCTGGGCAATTCGCATTTCCGGTTCTATTCGGTGCTGCGCTACAACGCGCAAGAAATGACGTGGTTGTCGGTGCAGGACTCGGTCGAGCGCGCACTCCCGGAGCTTTCGGCCACCGCCACGGCGGCAGCCACCAGTCGCCCCGCCGGCGGCACTCTGCGCCTCAACCCCGACGTGGACATTCCCCGCGCGGTGTCGGCGCTCGACATTCACCTCATGCCCGGCTGCTATCATACCGAGTTCATGGAGAACGACGTCGCCGTGGCGGCCATGTACTCCCACGGCACGCGCGTGTTCGGCGCAGGGCTGCGTGTTGGAAGACCCCGCACCAAGGGCGGCGTGGCGGATTCCATCGGCCACTATCTGAAGCTGAAATATCCGACCTTCCGTCCGAAGCGCATTCTGGATCTGGGCTGCACCACGGGTTCGAACTTGCTGCCTTATCTCGACGTGTTCCCCGAGGCTGAAGGCTACGGAGTCGACGTGGGTGCGCCCTTGGTCCGCTACGCCCATGCCAAGGCCGAGGCGGCCGGCAAGCGCGTGCACTATTCCCAGCAGAACGCCGAAAAGCTCGATTTCCCCGACGGTCACTTCGACCTCGTGGTGTCCAGCTTTTTCCTGCATGAATTATCCGTAGGCTCCACGCGCAAGATTTTGAAGGAAATCTACCGCGTGCTGAAGCCGGGCGGTCTCATGGCGCACATGGAATTGCCGCCCGCGAATGTGTGCGATCCGTACTACAATTTCTATCTCGACTGGGACGCGTTCTATAACAACGAGCCGCATTATGCCGCGTTCCGCGCCCAGGACACGCACGGGCTGTGCGTCGAGGCGGGCTTTGAGGCGGACAAATGCGACCAGACGCGCATCCCCGACCGCGGCGTCGTCAGCGACGAATACTTCGCCCAGTTCGCGCAGGGCAAAGTGTCTGCACCCCAGCACGGCAACTTCGCGAGCTGGTTTATTTTCGGGGCGTTGAAGTAAGCGGAGCATTTCCCCGAGAAGTGGACTTCCACTTGGCGTGGGAAATGCGACCAACAAAAGGCATTCCTGCTGCGTAACGCAGTACCCGGATCACCAGGTCACTCGTTACTCTGCAGCAGGGGCCAGGGTCAGATTAGATCATCTGGGCGACGGCGCTGACGTACCACACGCCAGTGACCATCAGTGCGCCCGCGAAAAAACGATCCATCAGGTTCAAATACTTCGACAT
>JANRJL010000097.1:0-25303 GCA_033763995.1 Rhodospirillaceae bacterium
TTGGCGGCCGTGTCACGCAGACCATCAAGGCCCGCGGCCATCGTGCCGCAACTGACAGGCCGGACACATGACTGCAAATACCCGATCAAACAAACTCAAAAATCTCTTGCAAAGCGGGAGCCGTCCACACATGACCCCAAACTTACCAACCCCAAACTTAGCGCTGGGGGCCCAGCTCATGGATGACAAGATCGGCGGCCACTCCGGCGTTGCTCCCAAGCCCAAGGATGGTCTTGCTGATCGGCAATTTCCACGCGCGGATCAAGGGTAGAGTAAGGGAGGTTCGGTGGCCAAGGTGTTCGCAGGCCCCAAGCGGAAACATGAATCGGACTTTCTTTTCCTCTTCGCATCGGCCTACGGCCGAGACGAAAGGAAAACACAGTGCGATTCATTTTCCGGGCACGGAGTTTTTACCCTGACCCCAAACTCTCACCAAACTCTCAACCCCAAACTCTGCTGTGCACTTATCCTTCGGCACTAACGCGCGGTCAGGCACGCGAGTCCACCATACCCGACCCACGGCAACACCCTGTCACCCCTGACAGGTGCGGCGCGGATATTTTTCTTGGTGGATTGTGTGGAAAACCCCGCGATTTTCTTCTCGCGCCGTTGGCATTGAGATAAAATTCGCTGTCGTCCGCCGGTGCGGGCGAGGGCGGGCGTGAGACGGCCCACGTCGATGCGCGCCCAAGTGTGCCGCCTGTTCTGTCGCCGCGACAAAACCGGCCGCCACAATTGTGATGCGAGATTTCAAGGAGTTAGCTGCGCCGTGTTTCACCTGATCTTAAATCAGGGTCTTTCGAGATTCTTTGCCGGCCAAGGGCTTAGCCTAGCCGTGCCCTGTTCTTTTTCGATACTTCCAGAAATAACAGGGATAACAGGTGTCATGAACAACCGTTGCGCGTGGGGCTTCAACGCCATGTCCGAGACTCGGCGCTTTCAACCGTGGAATCGGCCGTCCAAAGCGCGCGCGGAAATCGCTCTCAAAATATTAGAAAATATTTCTGCCGTATCAGGATCACCACGCCAAACTATGACAATTTCTTGCAAGTTGGCGCGCAATCATTCTCCTTCGGGTTGCGCCTGCGTTCGGCCCCACAGTAGAGTGATGAGATCATTGAGCCGGGGAGGGCGCACATGAAAACGAACTTCAGCAAATCCACTTTACTCGCCACCGCCATGATCGCGGGGCTGGCCGCGTCGGCCGCCGCGCAACAGGCCGCGCCGCAAACCATGATGCTGGACCCCGGCGACGAGGCGCAGATCCAGGAATACGTCATCGGCGTGGAACGCATTCCGCGCGCGCGGCGCATCTACACCGATGCGCTCAAGTGGAAGGTCAAGCACGAGGGCGCGGTGGACCCGTCCGTCGCTTGGATGTGGGGCCTCGCCCCCAAGACCAAGGGCACCGAAGTGCTGGTGGGCAACGACGCCTCCAAGTACGGCTATGTTCGTCTTGTTGCTCTCGAAGGAATCGAGCGCAAGCTCGCGCGGCCCAACGCCAGTTGGTTCGACACCGGCGGGTTGTTCAACATCAACGTGTTGGTGAAGGACCTGGCCGCCACGTCGACCAGCCTGCGCAACATGGGCTTTCACGCCTTCGCCGAACCCGAGGCCTATGTCTATCCCGGCAACGTCAAGGGCATCAGCGCCATGATGTTCGGCCCCGAGGACGTGGTGATCTCGTTCCAAGAGCGCCAATCGCCGCCCTTGGCGAACTGGCCCGAGTTCGAGGGCGCGACCCACGTGGAAGTGGGCTACCAGATCGTCACCGACATCAAGGCGTGGAACGAGTTCTGGACCAAGACGGTGGGCTTGACGGCGCGGGACTTACGCACCCGCAAGGCCGAGAAGCCCATCGGCCCCAACGATTTCCGGCTGCCTCATAACACGAAAGGCCTCGACGACAGCACCCAAGCCGGCGCCTATCCGCGCAAGGGCGGCGAGCAGCTCATCGGCGCGCGGCAGTTCCTGAATTCAAAAGGCGCGGATTATTCCGACCGCGCGCGGCCGCCCAACCTCGGCATCGTCGGCATGCGGCTGGCGATGAAGGATATCGACGCGCTGGCCGAGCGCATGCGCCGCGACAAGGTGGAGTTCCTGGCCGACACGCGCGTTTATACGCTCGAGCCCTACGGCCTGGTGAAGGGCTTCGCCGTCAAGGCGCCGGGCGGCTCGGGCCTGTGGACCGAGTTCTTCGAGCAGGGCCCCAAACCCTTGACCAAGGAGGAAATGCAAGCGCTGCTGGCGGGCGGCGCCAAGAACAAGTGGACCGGTTTCGGCGGCAGGGACTGCCCCAAGTGCACGTCGAGCTTCAACCAGGACGGCTCGGCGGAAGTGACCTGGAGCAGCGGCGCGGCCACGGGCACCTGGACGCTCAAGGGCAACGCGATTTGCACGTCGTGGACGACGCTGCGCGACGGCCGCGAAAGCTGCGCGATCTATTACGACGTCGGCAACAAGACCTACGAGTCCTACACGATGACGGGCTCGCCCGAAGGACGGAATATGTTCCAGTAGGCGCGCGTCAAATAGACGATCACGACCGGCGTTGCAGCCAACGCTGCAAGTCGGCCGCGATCCGAGAAAGGAGGTTGTCCCAATCGGCGAATTGGGACGGACGATGGAGCGTTACCGACGGATACCACGGGCTGTCGGTGCGGTCCTGGAACCAGTACCAGGGCTGAAAGTGCCCGAAGGGCAGCAGCACCCAGGCCGGCACGCCCAAGGCCCCGGCCAGATGCGCGGTGGTGTTGCTGATGGTGACGACCAGGTCGCAGGCCGCGATCAGCGCCGCCTGGCCGTCGATGTCCTTGAACAGGTCGAGGCCCGCCGCATCGCTCATGCGGCCTCGCAGCGCCATGTCGGGCGCCGAGCCGTCGCGGCCCTCGACGAACTCCTGGAGGCGTACAAAGTGAACGTTCTCGGTCGACAACACCGGGGCCCACGCGGCGAGGGGGGAGGACTTGCCGTGCAGCATCTGCGGATTGTAGCTGCCCCACGACACGCCGACGATGGGCGCGCCGGGTTTTTTGGCCGTCAGCTCGGCGCGGATTTTGTCGCGGCGCTGCGAATCCGCGACGAGAAAATGCGAGCGCTTCGGAAAAGCGTCGAGCGTCGGGCGCACGAATTGGATGGCGCTCTCGGCGGGGATCTGGAAGGCGATAGCCGCGTCGGCCGTGGCCGGGTCCGGCGGATCGCGCCGCGCCACGATAGTGGCCTGGGGCATGGAGCGGGCGAACAAGGTCACGAGACGAGGATCGCATTCGAGCACGATGGACTCGCCGCGCAGGGTCAGGTCGCGCGCCAGGGCGGCCAGGCGGATTTCATCGCCCACGCCTTGCTCGCCCCAGATCAACAGCTTGCGCCCGTTCAACGGCTCGCCTTGCCAGCGCGGCTGCGGGAAGGGGCGGACTTTGGTGAGAATGGCCGTGCGCGCGACGCGCCAGCGCCATTCGAACTCCGGCAGGCCCGCCGGCAAGTCGCCCCGGCGCAGCAAGGTGACGGCGCGGTTGAAGTGCGCGCTCGCCAGATCCGGATTGAGCGCCAAGGCGCGCTCAAACGAGGCCAGCGCATCGTAGGGACGCCGCTCGTTCTCGGCGATCAGGCCCAGGTTGTCGTAGACGTTGGGAATGTTGGTGCTGATCGCGGATGCTTGTTCCAGGGCCGCGCGCGCTTCGGCGAGGCGGCCGAGCAGAAGGAGTGTTTCGCCGCGAATGGCCTGGGCCAGGGCCCGCGTGGGGTCCACGGCCAGGCAGTCGGTCATGTGGGCCAAGGCCTCGTCGTAGCGGAATTGCCGCTGCGCCAGCACGCCCAGCTGAAAATGCGCCTCGGCGGCGCGCGGGTCGATCCGCAGGGCGGTGCGGAAATGCTTGCGGGCGTCGTCGGGCTTGCCCAGTTCGATGGCCGCGAGCCCGCAGTTGAGGTGCGTGGCCACCAGGCGCGGATTGATCTTGAGGGCGTGGCGGAAGTCCTTCAGCGCCTGCTCGGGCTTCCCGCCGCGCAGCTTGGCCAGGCCCAGCAGGTTATGAGTGTCGGCGTGGTTGGGATGGACGCGCAGGATTTGCCGGCAGGCGGCCTCGGCCTCGGCGAAGCGGCGGGCCGCGACATGCGACAGCGCGAGCGCATACCACTGTTCAGGCGTGCTCATCCCAGCCGCACGGCGATCCCATACCGGCTAAAAGCTATAAACCAACGCCAACTTGGTGACGGTGTCGGTTTTCTTGACCGTGACGGCCGGCGGATCGCTGTTGTGGCGAACGTTGACCGACACCCGCCCGGCCAAGCTGCCCACCAACTGGCTGGTCACGGCAAAGGTGTTTTCGACCTTCTTGCGGGCGTTGTCCCAGTTCAAGGAGAGTTCGTTGCTGATCTTCGCCGTGTCCGACATGCTGTACTCGAACAGCACCACGCCGCGCCCGAACACCTTCTTTTCATCGCTCGCCGGAGAACGCTTGCGGCTCAGGCGGTAGCCGGGACCCACCTCCACCGCCAGCAGCATGTCGGCCGTCTGCAGCACGCGGTATCCCGCGCCGAACCCGCCCTCGATTTCCGTCAGATAGCCCGAGAACCGGTCGTCTTCGTATTGCAGGAAACCCAGCGCATAGATGCCGTCCTGGATATCGAGGTTGCTTTGGTAACCCACCAGCCAGCGCCGCGCGGTGGTCCGGCCCGTGTCGCGGGCATATTCGGCGGCGATGCGATACTTATCTTCGGCGCGCCCGATGCGGTAGCGGGCCTTGCCCTCCACATCCAAGCCTTTGCGCTTGGTGTTGCCGGTGGAATAGGTGGCCCCCATGGCGAATTCGCCGACCACTTGGCGATTGGGGATACGCCCATCGGCCGCCACGGCCACGGCGGCCCCGGCGAGGCAGCCCAGCAACGCCCCCAACACGATCACATTCTTCATGGCTTCTTATCCCCTAACCCATGGCTTTGGGCGCATATGAGCCCAATCTCTCTAACATCAGGTAAAAACGCCCGGAGGGCTTACGGATCAAGGGTTTGGCATGGGTTGACAAGGCCAAACCCGATAGCCATGGTGCCGCCTCGCCAACAGACCCCACGGAGGGGTGGCCGAGCGGCTGAAGGCACCGGTTTGCTAAACCGGCATACAGGCTTAAACCTGTATCGAGGGTTCGAATCCCTCTCCCTCCGCCACGCTCCGCTTCTGTTAGCGAGCATCGCGAGCTTACAGAAGCGAGCGCCCTGCCGAAGCCCGCAGGGCGCAGGCGGGCCGGTGCCAACGCCAACGCTATTCGCCCGGCGACGCCAACCGCACCAGATCAAACCGAACGTGGTCCTGCTCGACAACGTAGTCGCGCACGTGGCCGGCGACGGCGTCGAAGCCCACGCCGGGCCACAACAGCACGCCGGGCGGGTTCTCGCGTTCATAGGCCAGCGCGGCACGGGTGGCGATCAGGCGAGTGCCCAAGTCCGTTGCGGCTTGGGCCGCCGCGATCAATGGCGTGAGGCCGGGATCGCAGTGGTAGGGATTGGCCGCCGCGCAGGACCGGAACCGATAGCCGCGCAAGGAGTCGAACCCCGCGAAGGTGAACGCGAAGGCCTCGGCGGGCCAGTTGCCGGTTTGAACATACTCGGTCATGCGCGTTGCCGGGGCCGGGCGGATGGCCATGCTGACGCCGACCTCGGCGAAGCTTTGCGCGAGCAGTTGATACCATTCGGTGATGCCGCCGCCGGCCGAGGGATCGAGCAAGGCGGTGAACGCGAAGCCTTGGGCATAACCCGCCTCGGCCAGAAGTTTTCGCGCCCGGTCGGGGTCGTAAGGATAAGGCGGCACGGAAGGGTCGAAACCGAAGGCCAGCGGATGCGAGAACTGCCCCACCGGAGCAACCGCGTCGGCGAGGAACGCTTTCAGAATTCGCCCCTTGTCGGCGGCGTAATTGAGCGCGCGGCGCACGCGCACGTCTTTCAGCGGCGAGTCCTTGACGGTGACGAACAGCAAGTAATTGACCGACGGACTGGCGCGCGCGAGCAACCGCCCGCCCAGGGCGGCCACCGCCGGCTCGTCTTCAGGGCCCAGCGCCATGGCGATATCGACAGCCCGAGAAGCAAAGGCCTGCACCCGCACCGTGGGATCGGCGATCTCCAGCATCGTGATGCGGCCGAGCAGGGGCGCACGCCACGACCGCGGATGGGCGATGAGTTCCAGGCGGGCCTCGCTCCACGATTCGACCTTGAAGGGTCCGGTGCCGACCGGCGCCAGTTGAAATTTGTCGCGGCCCAGGGTTGCCCAATGGCGCGGCGCCGGAATACGCAAGAAACTGAGATGCAGCGGCAAAATGGGATCGGGCGAGGTGGTGATGATCTCGACGATCAGGTCGTCCCTTGCCCGATAAGACGCCATGGAGGTTTTCACGTCCTGGCTGGCGAGCGAATCGCGTCGGCCCTCATCGGTGCGCAGGTAATCGAGCGCCGCGATGACGGCGGCGGCGTTGAAGGGCTCGCCGTTGGAGAAAACAATCCCGTCGCGCAGCGTGAACACCCAGGTGTTCGGCGCCTCTTGCGTCCACGCCACCGCCAAGCCCGGCTCGACGCGACCCTCGGGCCCAACGCGCGTAAGCGAATCAAAGATCGCCTGCAGCGGCAAGGCCGCCGGCTGGGCGATGGGGGAATAGGGATTGCCGAACAGCGGCGGAAAGCGCTGCGCGCCGAGCTTCAGCACGTCGCCGGGACCCGCCAGGGCGGCGGTACACCACAGGGCGACAACAGCGGACAGCAGCGCCTTCATGCCGCGACCGCAACGGCTCTGCCGCATTTGAATTTGCCGGGGCCTGGGTTAATCGTGATCATCGGTATCGGACTCAACGGCAATCAAAGGGGCGCGCGCCACCATGAAAATGCTCGGGCTTTTTTCCGGCGACGACGGACAATCGCACTTCAGGGAGTTCGAGTTGCCGGCCCCGCCGCCGCCGCCCGCCCCGGGCATGACCACGCCACGGCCCAGCGCGGGGTGGACCATGGGCGAAAGCCGCGCCGGGCATTTCATCGATTGGCATGTGGCGCGCGTGCCGCGCATTTTGATCGTGCTGTCGGGCGCGCTGGAAGTGGGCGTGGGTTCGGGCGAGGTGCGCCGCTTCGGCCCGGGCGATGCGCTGTTCGCGCAAGACACCACCGGCCAAGGCCACACCTCGCGCTTCGTCGCCGACACGCGCATGATCACCATCCCCATGGCGGTGTAGAGTCGAACTCGACTGAACCGAATGGCCTTGTTTCAATAACTCTTTTTTCTTGGTCGCATTTTCCACGCCAACCGGTTTCCACTTGTCGGGAAAATGCTCCAGAGCCACGCAGTGATTGCGCATCACGCCGCAGCCGGCCAGATCACCGGAAACAACTCGCCCGAGGGCGGCTCGCCGGGCGGCATGGAGGTGACGCCGGGCACGCCCGAGCGATCGGTCGCGGCACTCCAGACGATGTCGTCGCCGAACCAGCGCGTCGCGAGCCCCGCGCGCGGACGGTCGGTGGAATCGTTGCCTTTCGAGTAATGCGGGATCAACGGGTGAAACAGCACCGCGTCGCCCGGCGCCAGATCGTAGGAGACGAAGCGCAATTCGGGGTCGCCGCGCCGCTCCTCGAAGTCCGGACAGGGATCGGCCTTGCCGTACTTGAGGCCCCGCTCAAGGCAATACGTATGATGACCGGCGATGTATTCGACGCGCCCGTTCTCGGCGTTCATCGGCGTCAGCGCGACGTAGAGATTGGGCACGTGCTCGCCGTCGACGGGCCAGATGGTGTCGGCGTGCCAGCGCATCACGCGCGGCGACTTCGGCCACTTGATGAACAAGTGGTCGTGATAAATCTTGATGCGCCGCGAGCCGATGATGCGCGCCGTCAACTCGGCGGCGTTGGATTGGAAGATGAAATCGCGGAACACGCCGGGCTTGCGCCACAGGAACGACACCGAGGTCATGGTGTCGGACTGCGAAACGCTGACCTGGCCGTACTTGGCGGGGTCGCGCGCCACGATCTGGGCTGCGGCCCACAAGCGGTCGATCCAGCCGCGGTCGATGGCGCCGCGAATGCACACCACGCCGTCGCGGCGGTAGGCCTCGATCAGATCGGGGCCGATGGAAACCGGAGCGCGCGCGTCCATGCCGTCACCTTGCCTTTCCTTGCACGGCGAACCCTTCCATATCCGGCCCCCGCCTGGAATAGGTCCCGGACGAAGCGTTCGGCCGGAGAGCGATTTCTGACCTGCATCAAGGCGGTTCCGGGGCCTCGGCAGAGGATGATCGTGGCGGAACGTCGGACGACGGGCAGGCATGAGGAGCGGGCACATGTTTCCAACCGTGGAAATCGGGCAAAAGGTCTCGCGCGAGGACTTCAACCGGGTGGCCGGCGGACTGCGCACCGAATTGCTGCGCCTTCAGGACGAACTCAAATCGGAGGACTTCCCCGTCATCCTGATGTTCGCGGGCGTCGCCGGCGCGGGCAAGGCCGAGGCGCTCGACCTCATCAACGAATGGATGGACCCGCGCTGGCTGGTGACCCGCGCTTACGGGCCGCCCTCGGACGAGGAAGGCGAGCGGCCGGCGTATTGGCGGTTCTGGCGCGACCTGCCGCCGAAGGGGCAGATCGGCCTGTTCGTCGGCGCCTGGTATCACCAGCCGATCCAGGACTTCGTTTACGAGCGCGCCGACAAGGCCGCCTTCAACCGCGCGCTCGACCGCATCGCCGCCTTCGAGCGGACCCTCGCCGACGACGGCGCCTTGATCCTGAAGTTCTGGATGCACATGGACAAGGCGACGCAAAAAAAGCGCATGAAGGCGCTGGAGAAAGACAAGCTGGAATCCTGGCGCATCAGCAAGCAGGATTGGAAGCACTTCAAGCACAACGACCAGTTCGAGCGCGCGGCCGAGATCGCCATCCGCCGCACCGACACTGGCAAGGCGCGCTGGATGCTGATCGAGGGGGCCGACCCGCGTTATCGCGCGCTCGCCATCCTGACCTCGCTGCGCGACGCCATCTTGCGTCACCGCGAGTTGCGCCGGGCGCGGCGCAAGGTCGTCGCCGAGGCCCAAGCCGCGGCCAAGGAGCAGCGCGCGGCCGAGCTGAAGCAGATCGAGGCCAGCGCCAAGGACCTCGAGAAGGAATCGCGCGCCGCCGCCGCGGGCAAGGGCAAGAAGTCGACCAAGGCCGCGGCCAAGGCGGCGGCCACGGTCAAGGTGACGGCCAAGGGCCGCATGAAACCGCTGACCGTGCTCGACCGTCTCGACATGTCGCTGACGTTGACCGACGACGAGTACACCGCCGCCTTGCAGGAGGCGCGCGGCGAACTCGGCCAACTATGCCGGCGCGCCCATTTCGAGGGCAAGTCGGCCCTGATCATGTTCGAGGGTCCCGACGCCGCCGGCAAGGGCGGCGCGATCCGCCGGCTGACCGGCGCGATGGACGCGCGCGACTACCGCGTGATCCCGGTCGCGGCGCCCACCGACGAGGAACGCGCGCAGCACTATCTGTGGCGCTTCTGGCGCCACATCCCGCGCGCCGGGCGGATCACGATCTTCGATCGCAGCTGGTACGGCCGCGTGCTGGTGGAGCGGGTCGAGGGCTTCGCGCTGCCCGACGAATGGGGCCGGGCCTACGCCGAGATCAACGAGTTCGAGGAACAACTGGCCGGGCGCGGCATCGTGCTGGCGAAGTTCTGGGTGCATGTCACCAAGGACGAGCAATACCGCCGCTTCAAGGAGCGCGAGACCATTTCGTACAAGGCCTGGAAGCTGACCGCCGAGGACTGGCGCAATCGCGCCAAGTGGGACGACTACGCCGCCGCCGTGCACGAGACGGTCGAGCGCACCAGCACCCCGCACGCCCGCTGGACCCTGGTCGAGGGCAACGACAAGAAGTACGCGCGCATCAAGGTCATGCGGACGCTGTGCCGGGCCTTGGCCGAGCGGCTCGACGCCGACGACGCCGGCAAGCCCAAGAAGAAGAAATCGTAAGGCGCGCGGCACGCCTCAACCGGCGCAGGATCGACACGCGGGACTCAACGCGGGTCCGGTTCAAAAGGACGCTGACATGCGCTCCCGTTGAAATCCTCGCGCGAGATCTCCGGGGCGGTTTATTGGGGCGGCGCCTGGGGCGGCACGGGCGGCATTCCGTTGCCCAAGTCGAGCCATTGGACGAACTGCACGTCCTGCACCATTTCCAGATTCTCCTCCAGCATCATGGTCTGGCTCGCGTCGACGACGCTGGCATAGGTGATGAAGCCGTAGGGGCCCGGCCCCGCCACGGCGATGGGCAGGCAAATGGCGGGAACGTCATAGACCAAGCCCTCGGCCGTCTGGCACCGGCGCACGCAGACGTAGCCGACGGGGTGCGTGACCACGACCCACACCATTCTTTTGGCCTTCTCCTGAATCGCCTTGCTGAACAGCAGCATCAGGTCTTCGCTGGTCGGATAAATGCCCGACACGTCCTCGAGGCCCGTGCCGAACAGGCGCACCGTCAGCTTGTCGGGTGCATGGACGTCGACGATGGTCACGTTGGGCTGCAACTCGATGGGCGCGGCGTCGAGGTAATCGCTGAGGCGCGGGATCAGGCCCTGCTTGGGCAAGGCGTCCCACGACTTGAAAAAGTCGACCAGGTCGTGGGGCGTGTCCGGCAGAAAGACGGCGGGCGAGGGCATGGCGACTCCCTGAGATCGGGGCCCATCATAGCGCATCTCGGCGGGCGTCGCGCGCGAAAGCAGCAGCGTTCGCTATGCCGCCGCGTCGGAGTGAGCGCGCTCCCATTCGTCTTGCAAGGTCAGCCACGCGGCCTCGGCCTCGGCAATCTCGTTGTCGAGATAACCAAGGCGCGTTTGAATCTCGATCAGGGCCGTGGGCGGACCCTCGTAAAGCTTGGGATCGGTCAGGCTCTCGGTCAACTTCGTCCGTTCCGCCGTCAGCTTCGCCACTTTGGTTTCGGCGCGCTCGATTTGGGTGCGCAAGGGCTTGAGCGCATTGCGCCGGTCTGCGGCCGCGCGGCGATTGTCCTTCTTGGCGGCGGTCGGTTCGGGGGCCGCGGGCGCCTTTTGCTGCGTCTTGCCGGCGCGCCCCAGCAGGAGGTCGCGGTAGTCGTCCATGTCGCCCTCGAAAGGCGTGATCTTGCCGCCGTCCACCAGCCAGAAGCGGTCGACCGTGAGTTCGAGCACGTGGGGATCGTGGCTGATGATGATCACCGCGCCGGGAAAATTGTTGATGGCTTCCACCAAGGCCTGGCGCGAGTCCATGTCGAGGTGGTTGGTGGGTTCGTCGAGCAGCAGGATGTGCGGCTTGGCCACCGTCATCAGCGCGAACAGCAGCCGCGCCTTCTCGCCGCCCGAGAGGTTGGCGATCTTGGTTTCGGCGCGCTGCTTGGAGAAGTTGAACTGCCCCAGGTGATTGCGAATCTGCTGCTCGGTGTCCTTGGGGCGGCGGCGCGACATCTCCAGAATCGGCGTGGCGTTCAAGTCCAATTCGTCGGTCTGATGCTGCGCGAAGTAACCCACGCGCAGCTTGCTCGAGCGCGACACATCGCCCGACATGGGGGCCAGCTTGCCCGCCAGCAGTTTCACGAAGGTGGACTTGCCGTTGCCGTTGGCGCCCAACAAGGCGATGCGGTCGTCGGTGTCGAGCCGCAGCGAAAGCTGGCTCAGCACCGGCTTGCCGTCGTAACCCAGCGTCACGCGGTTGATGCTGTAGAGCGGCGGGGCCAGCTCGTCGGGTTCGGGGAAGTTGAATTCGACGCCCGCTTCCTCGTGATGCTGGGCGATGGGCTGCATGCGTTGCAGCATCTTGACGCGCGATTGCGCCTGCTTGGCTTTCGAGGCCTTGGCCTTGAAGCGGTCGATGAATTTCTGAATCTCGGCGCGGCGCAGTTCCTGCTTGGCGCGGAGTTTCTCGTTCAGCTCAAGCTGCATGCGCCGCGTGTTCTCGAAACGGTCGTAGCCGCCCTGATAGAGCGTCATCTTGCCGTTCTCGAGGTGCAGGATTTCTTCCGGCACGCGGTTGAGAAGCCCGCGGTCGTGGCTGACCAGCAGAATGGTGCCGGGATAGCTGCGCAGATAATCTTCCAACCAAATGGTGGCTTCGAGATCGAGGTGGTTGGTGGGCTCGTCCAGCAGCAACAGGTCGGGCTGCGTGAACAGCAAGCCGGCCAGCGCCACGCGCATGCGCCAGCCGCCCGAGTAGTCGCTGCAAGGCTTTTGCTGGGCCGCGTCGTCGAAGCCCAGGCCCGCCAGAATCCGCGCCGCGCGCGCCCGGGCCGTGTAGGCGTCCTTGTCGTGCAGCCGCGCGTGAATGGCGCCGATGCGTTCCGGATCGTGCGCCGTCTCGGCCTCGGCCGTGAGCGCCACCAGCTCGGCATCGGCCTTGAGCACGGTGTCGATCAGACTGTCCGATCCGCCGGGCGCTTCCTGGCTGGTGATGCCCACGGTCCAGCGCGGCGGATAGCTGATGGTGCCGCCGTCAACCGACAGCGCGCCGGTGATCAGCTTCAGCAGCGTGGTCTTGCCCGTGCCGTTGCGCCCCACCAAACCGACGCGGTGACCGGCATTGATGGCCACCGACGTGTCGTTCAGCAACACGCGCGGGCCGATGCGATAGGTCAGGTTGTCGATGCGGAGCATATCGAAATGGTCGGAGGTTGGGGGCAGGCGCGGGCAGGGAATACTGGCGCGGGGGACCTGCGTCAACTGCAGGGTCGGCTATGCCAATGCGCGCAGGTCCTGGGCCGTCAGCCAAAAGACCTCGCCGGTGCTTTCCGCCGTGTCGAGCCAAAAAAACGGCAGGCGCGGAAACGCCCGCTCCAGGGCCTCGCGGCCCCGGCCCACCTCGCAGATGAGCGCACCATGAGGAGTGAGGTGGCGCTCGGCCTCGAGCAGAATCCGACGGACAAGATCAAGGCCATCGCGGCCGCCGGCCAGCGCCAGCGTCGGTTCGGCCCGATACTCGGGCGGGAGCTTTTTCATCGCCGGCGCGTCCACATAAGGCGGATTGGTCAGGATCAGGTCGTAGCGACGGCCCTTGAGGGGCGCAAACAAATCGCCATGATGCAGCGTGACACGGCGTCCCAGGTTGTGAGCGGCGACGTTCTGCTTCGCCACCGCCAGCGCGTCCTTGGACAAATCAACGGCATCGACTTGGGCGTTGCGAAACACTTTGGCGGCGAGAATGGCGAGGCAACCCGATCCGGTGCACAAATCCAGCACACGCTTGATCTTGCGGGGCGCGCGGATGAACGAGGCCTCCGGGCCCACCACATGCGGCGCGAACAACAGCTCGCCGATGAACGAGCGCGGCACGATGACGCGCTCATCGACCGCGAACCGAAACCCCTGGATATAGGCCGCGCCCACCAGATAGGGCGCCGGCTTGCGCGTCGCGATGCGGGCATCGATCAGGGCTTCGATCTTCGCGATCCGCGCGGCGCTGACTTTCTTGGTCCACGCCCGCGCCAAGCCTTCCGGCGACATGCCCAAGCTCTCATGCACCAGGAACGCGGCCTCGTCGTCGGCATTGGAGGTGCCGTGCCCATAGGTCAGTTTCGCGCGGGCGAGGCGCTTCGCCGCTTGGCGCACGACGTCGGCCATCGTGTCAGCGCGACGCGGGCGAGGACTCTTTTTCGGTTTGCGGCGAGACGCAGTCAGGCGCTGATCCCGGACTCAGGCCCCGGGGTGCCAGACGGCGGCGGCGCTTTCCACGCGCGCGCGGGAATGGCTGCGCTGGTCCAAGATGGCCTGCGGCATGCGGCCCCCGAACTTGCCGAACAGATTTTGCTGATCGTCGAGTTCGCGCAGGGCCGAGGCCTTGTCGATTTCCATCAACCGGTCGAACTTCGCCGACTCATAGGGCATGCCGTCCCAGGTCAGGTCCTGATAGCGCGGCGTGTGGCCAAAGGGGCTGGTCGACGCGCCCGCGCGGCCGTGAACGCGGTCCACCACCCACTTGAGCACGCGCATGTTCTGGCCGTAGCCCGGCCACATGAACTTGCCGGCTTCGTCGCGGCGGAACCAGTTGACGCGGAACAGCAGCGGCAGCTTGGCGATCTTGGTCTTGAGCGACAGCCAATGGGTCCAGTAGTCGGCCATGTTGTAGCCGCAGAAGGGCAGCATCGCCATGGGATCGCGGCGCACGGCGGCTTGATTGAAGGCGGCGGCCGTGGCCTCGGAGCCCATCGTGGCGGCCAGATAAACGCCGTGGTCCCAGTCGAGCGACTGCAAGACCAATGGAAAAGTGTGGCTCAAGCGCCCGCCGAACAAAATCGCGCTGATGGGCACGCCCTTGGGGCTGTCCCAATTCGGATCGAGATTCGGGCATTGGCTGGCCGAGACGGTGAAACGCGCGTTGGGGTGCGCGGCCGGACGGCCGCAGCCCGGCGTCCAGTCTTGGCCGGTCCAGTCGATCAGGTGCGCGGGCGGCGTCTCGGTCAGGCCTTCCCACCACACATCGCCGTCGTCGGTCAGCGCGCAGTTGGTGAACACGACGTTGCGTTCCAGCAGCTTCATCGCGCTGGGGTTGGTCTTGGCGCTGGTGCCCGGCGCGACGCCGAAGTAGCCCGCCTCGGGATTGATGGCGTGGAGGCGGCCGTCCTTGTCGGGCTTGATCCAGGCGATGTCGTCGCCCACGGTCCAGGCCTTCCAGCCCTCGAAGCCCTGGGGCGGAATGATCATGGCCAGGTTGGTCTTGCCGCAGGCGCTGGGGAAGGCGGCGGCGACGTAAGTCTTCTCGCCTTGGGGCGATTCAATGCCGACGATCAGCATGTGCTCGGCCAGCCAGCCTTGGTTGCGCGCCATGACCGAGGCGATGCGCAAGGCGAAGCACTTCTTGCCCAGCAGCGCGTTGCCGCCGTAGCCCGAGCCATAGGACCAAATCGAGCGTTCCTCGGGGTAATGCACGATGTACTTGGTGGTCGCGTTGCAGGGCCACGGCACGTCCTTCTCGCCGGGCGCCAAGGGCGCGCCGACCGAGTGGATGCACGGCACGAAATCGCCGTCGCCCAGCACGTCGAGGACTTTTCTGCCCATGCGCGTCATGACGCGCATGCTGACCACGACATAGGGCGAGTCGGTGATCTGCACGCCGATTTGGGAAATCTCGGAGCCCAAGGGCCCCATGCTGAAGGGGATCACGTACATGGTGCGCCCGCGCATGCAGCCCGTGAACAGGCCGGCGAGCGTCTTTTTCATGTCGGCGGGATCGGCCCAATTGTTGGTGGGGCCGGCGTCGTCTTTCGTCTTGCTGCAGATGTAGGTGCGGTCTTCGACGCGGGCGACGTCGCTGGGGTGGGAGCGGCAGAGGTAGGAGCCCGGGCGTTTGGTCGGATTGAGCGGGATCATGGTGCCCGCCTGGACCATCTGGTCCATCAGCGTCTTGTTTTCCTCCTCGGAACCGTCGCACCAGTGAATACGGTCGGGTTGGCACAGGGCCGCCATCTCCTCCACCAAGGTTTTGAGCTTGGTGTTGCGTGTCGTGAAGCCAACCGTTTTGTTCATGGTGAACTCGTTTTAACCACAAGAAAGCCAGAAGAAAGAAGGCCCATCCCACGCCTTGGGACGGGCACGAAAACCGCTCGGGTGCGATATATAAGGCCGTCGGCACGGCCTCAAAAACCCGGCGCGCGGACCCCGCTATAGCGGACCTCGCCCGGCGATGGAATAGGCGAGAACGGCGCGTTCACGGAACTGTGGATAAGGCTTTTGCACTGCACAAAAAGGCCCCGAAGCCGGCAGTTTGCCTCGCGGACGGCCGGGGCGTATTTCGCAGGTGCGGGGCCGCGAGGCCTTGCCGCCGCCAGGCCCGCGGGCCAAGCTTTCCCCGACGACTCGCTGTTTTTGGGCGTTCATTTCCGGAGATCGACCACCATGGGCCTGATTTACGTCGCGGCGAGCAAGGGCCTGCAGGAGTGGGGCTCGGACGTCGGCATCAGCAAGCACATCTACCGGGTCGGCGTCACCGACCAGGCCCCGGCCGATGTCGTGAAGGCCATGTGCGACGACAAGGTGTTCGGCCAGACCGACTGGAAAATCATCGCCAAGCGCGACGTGCCCGAGGTCAACGACGAGGCGGAAGTGCTGGCGCGCCTCGCTCTGCGCTTGAAGCTGGTCGATCCGACCTACTACCCGAAGCTCAAGGGCGCGCGCAGCGTGTTCAAGGTGAACCCCTCGGACGTCGATACGCACATGATCATGAAACAGACCATGGCCGGCGAGCAGCCCAGGGTGGTCAAGCAAAAGCCGGCCGACGTGGGCAACTACCTGATCGAGAACGCGCTCAGGTAGCCGACGGGTCGCGACGTCAATTCAACCTGCACTCATGTTTCCATGAGGCTAAACAAATACTTAAAGATATGTATATACAGGGATTGACGCATGGTTTTTTTGATATTAGAACCCAAGGATCGGCCTGCAAAGGGAAGTCCCATGACGTCCACGCGCGTCTTTAAATCCGGTAATAGCCAGGCTGTTCGAATTCCCGCCGAGTACGCCTACGCCGACACGGACACCGAATTGACGATCACCCGGCTGGGCGACGTGATCACTATTTTTCCAGCGCAGCAAACGCTCAAAGACGGCATTGCCGCTTTGCGCGCGACTCCAAAGCCATCCGCCGTCGAAAAACGAGAGCCGATCGATATGCCGGATCGGTCAAGGGACTAGGGCGTGGCGTATCTGATCGATACCAACATCGCGATTCATGCGCGCGACGGAACGGATGCTGTTTTGGATAAGTTGGCCAAGCACGACGGCGCGATCCTGCTGTCGGCGCTGAGTCTCGCCGAACTTCAGCGCGGACTCTACAAATACGCGCGAGACTCGGCGCTTCGGCAAATCCGAATGGACATACTTCTGCGGCATATCCCTGTCTTGCCCTTCGATGCCGCCGCGGCCGTTGCCTACGGCCAAATCATCGCGCAATGCGGGTGGGTCAAAGGCCGCGACTTCGACCGCATGATCGCCGCGCATGCCATCAGCACCCGTTCGGTTCTTGTGACCAATAACGGCGGGGATTTTCAGGACATCCCCGGACTGGCTGTCGAGAATTGGGCGCCCTAAACGCGCTAGGTAACCTGCGACTTTCGTGCGCGTGCTGTTTTCGCGACCGCGACGGTGATCGCCGGGATCATCAGATACGACAGCGCCACGTCCACGAGGTATTTCGGCAGCGGCATGTCGAAGGCCGCGACGATGGCCGCCAGATCGAAGGCGACGCTGATGCCCAGCCAAACCAAGCCCACGACCAAGCCCGAGGCCGCCACCGTGGCGGCGCGCGAGAACAGCCGGTAGCTGAGCAGCGCCGTCATGCCGGCCAAGGACACGGCCATGACGGACTCGAACAGATCCTCCGAGAAGCGCGGCTGGCCCTCGGGCGTGTAGAGCAGAAAGCTCAAGACAAAGGGCACGAACCACACGGCGACACCGAACAAAATGATCGTGCGCCAGGGCGCTGTGGCTGACGGCTCGCTCATCGGGGCCTCCTCTGCTCGCGCGCGATCATATCATGTTTTTTTTCGGCTTGAACCGCCGGCCGATGAACACCACCAGCCTGCGCCCGAGGCGTCGGGCGGGCGGGTAGTCGATGGCCAGCACGGCCAGGCCCAAGGGAATCATCCAAAATCCGAGGATGGGAAGAAAGCCCAAAATTCCGAAGATAATCAGCAGGATGCCGATGGGCACCCGCAGCCACGCGGAGCGGGGGAGGTTTTCCGACAGCCAACGGCGAAACCGCGACGGTGGGTTCACAAGGCCTCGCCGTTACCCATGGGCAGCGGCGAGGTGCTGCTTGCGCGCCTGGATCACCTTGTCGGCGTCGCGCCCGATCAGCTCCTGATAACGGCCGAATTTCGACTCGAAGGTGCCCGTGCCCTGCGAGATGGAACGGATTTCCGTTATCAGGTCGCGCATTTCCGATTCCGGCATGTGCACGCGGATGGTGTCCCAGCCGGTCCAGCCCTCGCGCGTGTCGAAGGCCACGATCTGCGCGCGCCGTTGCGTCAACGCCCGCTGCACCTTCGAGGTGAAGTCCGTCGGCACCGACACCGCCACTTCGTGGATGGGCTCCAGCAACACCGGATCGCACTCGGGCAGGCCCTCGGTCATGGCCAGGCGCCCGGCAGTGCGGAACGCCTGATCGGAACTGTCGACGCTGTGGTACTGGCCGTCGAACAAGTTGGCCGAGAGGTCGACCACCGGAAAGCCCAACGGCCCCTGCACGGTGTTGTCGCGGATGCCCGCTTCCACCGCCGGGATGAAGTTCTTGGGCACCACGCCGCCGACGATGCTGTCGGTGAACTTGACGCCCGAGCCGCGGGGCAGGGGCTTGATCTCCACCTTGATGTCGGCGAACTGGCCGTGGCCGCCCGACTGGCGCTTGAAGCGCGCGTGCTGCGTCGTGCCCTTGCGGATGGTCTCGCGGTAGGGCACCTGCGGCGCCTTGGATTCGACGGTCAGGTCGAACTTGCGCTTGAGCCGTTCGATGCCGATGGCCAAGTGGATGTCGCCCTGTCCGCGCAGCAGCAGTTCCGAGGTTTCGGCGACGTGCGCGGTCGAGAACGAGGGGTCTTCCTCGCACAGTTTGCGCAAGCCGTCGCCCAGCTTCACGTCGTCCTTGCGGTCCTTGGCCGAGAGCGCCACGGCATAGAGCGGCGCGGGCGGCACGGCCCAGACTTTCGGCTTGAGGTGCCCGTCGGTCGCGAGAATGTCGCCGGCGATGACGCCTTCCAGCTTGGTGAGGGCCGCCACGTTGCCCGGCCCGACGCCGGTGACCTTGGCCTTGCCGAGTTTCGGCTCGGCGCCGTCCTGCATATTGGCGATGCGGTGTCCGGCCAGCGTGTCGCCGTCCTTGAGCGTGCCGCGCCACACACGCAGCAGGGCGTACTTGCCGACGTGGGCGGCGTAGATCGACTTGTAAACTTGCGTCACGCACGCCCCGGCGGGAATGCCGCGGCGGTCGGCGGTCTCGGTGGCCGTGGGCACTTCGTGGCGCAGCGCTTTCAGCAGCCGCATGACGCCGTTCTGATGATCGGCCGCGCCGATGAGCACGGGCACGATCAGGTCTTCGGCCAGGTCCTTGGTGAGTTGCCGGTAAACCTCGGCCTTGTCGGGCACGACGTCTTCCAGCAGCTTTTCCAGCAGCGCGTCGTCGAAGTCCGAGAGTTTTTCCAGCAGTTCGCGCCGGGCGTCGCCCGCGCCGTTGTCGCCGGCCTTGGCCAGGTCGATGCGCTCGGACGGCTGATCGAGCTTGTAGTGATAGGCGCGCTCGGCCACCAGATCGACGTAGCCGGTGATGGTGTTGTCCTTGGCGATCAACGGGATGTGGCGCAGCACCAGGGGCCGCGCCGATTGCGCCTGGGCGGCGGCGAGCACGTCGCGCACCGAGCCCTGCGCCGCGTCCATCTTGTTGATGAACAAAATATGCGGAATTTTGTGCTCGTCGAGAAAACGGAAGATGCTCGCCAGCGCCAGCATGCGCGAGGGGTCGGCTTCGGCCACCACGATCACGGCATCGGCCACCAGCATGCCTTGATGGGACTCCTGCACCAGGTCGATGGCGCCGGGGCAGTCGATGGCGACCCAGTCGTCGCCCATGAACGAGAAGCGCACGGGCGTGAGTTCGGTGGACATTTGTCGGGCGCGCGCTTCAGCCGAAGTGTCGCTGACGGTGGTGCCGTCCAGCACACGGCCGCGTTTCGGAATGGCCCCGGCGGCGAGCAGCATGCTCTCGACCAGCGTGGTTTTGCCGCTGGACTGCGGCCCCACCAGGGCCACGCATCGTGTGCCCTTGTTCTTCCCGTTCTCCGCCATGACGTCCCTCCCGTGCTGTATCGCGTCTCCTCGCGTGAATATTCAGTGCCGCAAAGCAAAAATCGGGCGTTTGGTCAGGCCGCCTGGTCGTAGCGGCGATACCTCGTCATGTGAAACTCGAAGGTGTTGGCGGTTTTCTTGTGGCTCTCGCGCGCCTTCATGGTGTCGACCCACTGCTTCAGGCGCGTGCACTCGGCCGGGATCGCGACGCCCCACAGGGACTCGTAACAGGGGAGGCGCTCCAGGAAGGGCATGAACTGCAGGTCGACCAGCGAGACGTCCGCCCCCAGCCAATAGGGGCCGTCGCCGAGCTTGCGCAGGCCCTCGGTCTCCATGAAACGGAATTTGTCGGCCACGGCCTTGCGATTTTCGACTTGCTTGGCGTCGTCCTTGCGGTCGGCGATGATCTTGTGCAGCGCCGGCATCAGGTAGCTGTCGCAATAGTCGATCCAGATGCGCGCCCTGGCCCGGGCCAGCGGCTCGCGCGGCAACAGGGGCCGCTGCGGGTAGGCGTCTTCCAGGTATTCGTTGATGATGCGCGACTCATAAACGATTCCGCCCTGATGGCGCAGCAGCGGCACCTTGCCGTAGGGCGAGAGCTGTTTGAACCACTCGGGCTTGTTATAAAGGTCGACCTCGGTGAGGGTGAAGTCGAGGCCCTTTTCGATCAGGGCCATGCGGGTGCGTTGGGCGTAGGGGCAAGCTTCGTAACTGAACAGCTCGATCTCGGCCATCCCTCGGTGCCTCCAGTCTTCTTATTTATACGATTACTTTAGCAAATGGGCCGCTGCGGTCCATGCCCGGGAGGGCGCGGAAACTCAAGGGTTGGGCGGGCCCTTCAACTCGACCGTGTTGCCGTCGGGGTCCTCGATGTAGATCGACGGCCCGGTGCCCTCCGCGCCGTAGCGCTGGGCCACGTCGCCCGCCGGAATCCCCGCAGCTTTCAGGGCGGCAAGGATCGCGGGCGCGTCGAAGGGATCGATCCGCAGGCAGAAGTGATCCATGTTGCGTCCCCCGGTGGTTGGTGTCGCGCCCGGCGCCGCGCCGAGCTTGCGTCCGAACTCGGAGTCGACCTCCACCAGGTCGATCAAGGAACTTCCGGCGCGCAGTTGGGTCAGGCCGCGATCCTTCAGTTGCCGTTCGATAGTGCAGTTGAGGGCGCCGCAGTAGAAGGCCAGCGCGCGGTCCACATCGCGCACCCTCAAGACGACGTGGTCGATATTGCGAATGCGGATGGACATGCCTGTATGTGTTCAGAAGGCCGCGCCAAATGCGAGAACTTCTGCTAAGATAATGCGCCCTCATGCTGCATGGCAACGACAACGGATGATTGAGTCATGATAATCCGCCGAGTTGGTATTCTCATTCTCGCGCTCATGATGAGTGCGCCGGCGTACCCCGTGCGCGCCCAGGACATGGGCGAGAACGGCATGACCTTGCCCGCGTTTTTCTTCTCGCGCGCGGAACAATTGGCGCGGCAAGCCTGCGAGCAAAAAACGTCCAACTGCCGGCCAGCGGTGCGCGACCGGATGGAACTGGAACGCAATATCTCGCTGCTGTTGCCGTGGATCGCGGGCGCGCTCGGCTTTGCCTATTTGCTGTATTACTTCCACAAGAAGGAGCAGCAAAAAGAGGCCCACCGGCGCATGGCGCAGCGCCGGCACGTGCCGGGGGCGTACAAGACGCTCGACAAGGACAAGCGCGAGGAAGAAGCCAAGGCGCAACGCGCCCGTGATCGCGACCGCGAGGAAGAGGACGAGCGGTTTCGCTGACCATCGTGCGCATGAGTGCCGTGAGTTTGGAAGCAACAATTCCCCTCACCGCCTCGCTTACGCTCGGCACCCTCTCCCACAAGGGGAGAGGGCTGATTTAACCTCTCCCCCGGTGGGAGAGGTCGACGCGCCAGCGTCGGGTGAGGGGGCGATGTCAACGGTGACAGTCGTATTCTAATTCGGCGTTTCGACGAGTTCGTGCAACTCGCCCGACGGTCCCTTGATCACCCCGACCCGGCGGCCGTTATAGGGCCGGCCCTGCACGACGGCGGGCGGGCTCACGAAGGGCACCGGCACCTTGGCCAGGCTCGGCACCTCGAAGGCCACGCTGGCCGTGCCCGGCGGCAGGTCGCCGGCGCGGACCACGCGGTCGACGGTGCCGGGCGGGTATTGATCGACCTCGATCTTGAAGGGCCCGCCGATGTCGACCACCGACAGCGGATGCTTCATCTCGGAATCGAAGCCGCGGACCTTGTTCAAGGCCGACATGCGCACCGGCTGCGGTTCGCTGACCTTGTTCTTGAGCACGTCGCGGTAGAAGGAAATGAGTTCGGCGATGTCGCGCCCGCCGTTGATGACGATGAACGGCCGGTCGACGAAGGACTTCGCCATGCCCAGCCCGAAGCTCTCGTTGGTCACGGTCGTCAGATAGAGCAGTTCCTTGGCGGGCCCGATCACCTGCATGGCCTTGATCTCGTCCGTCGTGGACAGCGCGCGCGGCGTGCCGACCACCTGGAAGGGCGACGACTTGAGCTTTTCGTAAACCGCGTCGACGTCGGTGACCAAGATCTCGGTCGAGTTCCAGCCGTAAGTATGAAGCGTCTTGTAGTCGGGGTACGGGTCGATGGCGACGAAGCGCAGGAAGCAGTTGGCGCCGCTTTCCGGCTGCATCACCATGTACGACTTGCCCGCGGCCAGGGGCGCGCCCATGACGCCGGCCAGTTCCGAGGACACCTGACCGCGCTCGACGACGCGGTAGCCGAGATAGTTGGTGTAAGCCGCCTCGATGGGCGCCAGGTCGGCGACCGTCATGGTGACGGCGATGATGGGTCCAAGCACGGTGTGGTTCTCCCCTTGATGAGTCGTCGTGAATTCTAGCTCTTAGTAAGATGCTTTTGCAAAAACATGGCGGCCAGGGTCGCGCCCTTGTCGTCGATGCCGTGCTGCAGTCCCGCGATGACATGGGCATCGAAGGGCACTTGGGCGGCGGTGAGCGCGGTCTTGATGGCGCCCAAAGATTCAACCGGCACCACCGGGTCGGCGTCGCCATGCACCAGCAGCACCGGCGGGCGCGACTTGACGTCGTTCTTAAGGGCATCGCCGCCCAGCATGGCGCCCGAAAAGCCGACGATGCCCGCCAGCGCTTGCTCCCGCCGCAATCCGGCATAGAGCGCCATCATGGTGCCCTGCGAGAAGCCGATCAGCGCGACCTTGTCCGAGGCAAGTTGATGGTGGGCGACCACCGCGTCGATATAGTCATCGAGAAATCGCGCGGCGGCTTGGGCGCCCTCGAGCATGCGTTGCAGCATGCCGCCGGCGCGGGCCGGATCGCGGCGCAGGGCCTCGGGGTCGTAGCCCGCCAGGCTGAACCATTGCCGCCCGCCGAAAAAACCGCCTTCCCAGGGCTGCGGCGCATGGGGCGAATAAAACGCCGTCGCGGGCAGGCCGCGCGCGAAAAAAGGGGCGAGGCCGATCAGGTCGTCGCCGTTGGAGCCATAGCCGTGAAGGAAAATCGCGGCACTCGTCGGTTCACGGTTTTGGGCGGGCAACAAGGACGGGCCGGACGGGGCGGGCATGGGACGGGAAATGATTGTCATTCAGGTGGCAACGCGGGCGCGCTAAGCTAGTCTACCGGCGCCGCGCGCGCAGCAATTTTTAATGCCGATTTTGCGGGAAATCCGCGCATGTCCGAACGCGATGCCATCCTGTTCGCCAATAGCGCCTTCTATACGGCGTTCAACATGCGTGACGCGGCGGCGATGGAGGAGGTGTGGGCCAAGGACAAGCCGGTCAGTTGCGCGCATCCGGGCTGGGCGATCCTGTACGGCCGCGACGACGTGATGAAAAGCTGGCGGGGGATTCTGAAAAATCCCAACGCGCCGAAAATTCATTGCCACAACGAGCGGGTCGAGAACCTGGGCGATGTCGCCATCGTCACCTGCATCGAAGACCTCAACGGCCGGCAATTTCTGGCCGCCACCAACATCTTCGCGCGGCACGGCTCGGCCTGGCACTTGATCCATCACCACGCCGGCCCGGCCAACGTCGATCCGCAATCGCTGGAGCCGTCGGAGGATGAAACGCCCCACGGCCCGGTGAATTAATTGGAGCATTTTCCCGAGAAGTGGCCTTCCACTTGGCCCAAGGAACAAGTCGGTGAAAATGCGACCAAATAAGAGTCTTACTCTTCTTCCTCGTCGCGCGCGCCTGATCCACTGGCCATGGTTTCGGCCATTTGGGCGGCCTCGGGACTCAAGGATTGCGCCCGCGCCGGGCCTTGCATGAAGGCCGGCAGAAAGGCGCCGAAGCCCAGCGCGTTCTCGCCGTGCTCCATGACGCCCGCATCGCGTTGCCAGCGATCCTGTCGCGGGCCGCGATCGTTGCGCTCGCGGCCACCCCGGCCGCGCCCACGGCCACGGGGTTTTTCGTTGTCGTGACGTGCAGGCTGTTCCTCTGGGGGCGGCGCGGCCGCCATCGGCACTTCGGGCACCGGGGCTTCCGGCATGGGCATGGGCGCCGGAGCTGCAACCGGAGCGGGGCCGCGATCGCGAGCAGGGCCTCGACCACGGCCGCGCCCAGGACCCGCGGGCTTGCGACCGCGCCCACGTCCGCGTACGCGTGACCCACGGTCGGAGCCGTCGTCGGCGGGAACCGTGGCCGGGTCGACCCGGATGTCGTCGACCGCCGGTTCGACCAATTGCGGAATCGGTTGCTTGAGCAGGTTTTCGATGCTCGCCAGGAATTTGGCATCGGCGGGCGTGGCGATGGTCACGGCGTGACCGGTCAAACCCGCGCGGCCGGTGCGGCCGATGCGGTGAACGTAGTCCTCGGAGTGGATCGGCACGTCGAAGTTGATCACGTGCGAGACGCCGGTGATGTCGAGCCCGCGCGCCGCGACGTCCGAGCACACCAGCAGCTTGGCCTCGCCAGACTTGAACTTGGCGAGCATTTCCATGCGCTTGGACTGCGGCATGTCGCCGTGGAGGGCGACGGCGTTGAAGCCGTGCTTCACCAGCGATTTGTAGAGAATGTCGACGTCGCGCTTGCGGTTGCAGAAGATGAAGGCGTTTTCGAGATGCTCGGCGCGGATCAAACGGCGCACGCACTCGCGTTTGTCCTCGGCACGCACCATCACCAGGCCCTGCACCACGGTCGTGGCCGCCGTGGCCGGCGTGTCGGCCTGAACCTCCTTGGGGTTCATCAGGAACTGGTCGGCGAGGCGGCGGATGTCCGCGTTCATGGTCGCCGAGAAAAACAACGTTTGCCGGATCTTGGGCAGCATCGACACGATGCGCTCGACGTCGGGGATGAATCCCATATCGAGCATGCGGTCGGCCTCGTCGATCACCAGCACCTTGACGTCGTTGAGGATGATGCGGCCGCGGTCGAAGTGATCCATCAGCCGTCCCGGCGTGGCGATCAGCACGTCGACGCCGCGGTCGAGCTTCTTGATCTGCTCGTCCATCGAAACGCCGCCGATGAGAAGCGCGACGTTCAGCTTGTGATTGACGCCGTACTTCTCGAA
>JANRJL010000113.1:0-1604 GCA_033763995.1 Rhodospirillaceae bacterium
CGTCCAGTACCAGGAAGGAGACGCCGTCGAGACGGACATGGCCTTGGTTGATGAGATCCAAAAGTCGCCCCGGCGTTGCCGTCAGGATATCGATTCCCTTGGCCAGGGCCTTCACCTGGGGACCTTGGCCGACGCCGCCCAGCACCACGGCGCGGGTGATGCCGAGCCCGCGCCCGTAGGCGTTGAGGCGCTCGTCGATCTGCACCGCGAGTTCGCGGGTCGGCGCCAGGATCAGCGCCGAAATCTGCCGGGGCTTTCGCGCCGGACGGGATTGGGCCAGGCGCTGCAGGATCGGCAGCGCGAAGGCCGCCGTCTTGCCGGTGCCGGTCTGGGCAATGCCCAGCATGTCGCGACCTGCGAGCAGTGCCGGGATGGCCTGTGTTTGAATGGGAGTGGGTGTTTTGTGGTTTTCGGCGCTGAGCGCCAGCAACAGGGGTTCGGCAACGCCGAGCGCCTGGAACGTCGTGTGAGTCAAGTTGGTTATCTGTCCTTTTCCGCCAGAGCATGCGCCGATTATCGGCGTGGGAAACAAAGGCGTACCGCCATTTCCCATGCGCAACTGGGGAAGACGAAGTTTCGTGGATTGTCTCGGGATAAGGCGCCGAAACTCGAAGTTTCTAGGCGCGTCGCGCGATCGCGAGAAATCGTGTCGGGCGGGAACATGGGCGCCGGCGCCTCTCTTGTCAAGCGATTATTTGCTGCACCGCAAAAAGACGAGGCTCGCCGCGGGTTCGGCCCGATTTACGGAAGCAATGGCCAACGGCGATGGCGCCCGTCAAGATGCCTGGCCGATCTTCTTGGCGATATCATTCTCGTGGGGCTTCCATGCATCGAGTCACGATCACCTTGGACGACGATCTGATGGCGGCGCTCGACCGCTTCATCGCGCAGCGCGGCTACGACACCCGATCGGAGGCCATTCGCGATCTTGCCCGGGCGGGCCTGGGCCAAGCCGATGCCGCCCATGACGACCGCAAGAATTGCGTCGCGACACTTATATATACATACGATCACGAAAAACGCGACCTCGCCAAGCGTCTGACCACGGCCTTTCACGACCATCACAAGCTGGCGCTCAGCACATTGCACGTTCATCTCGATCACGACCGATGCATGGAAGTGACCGTGCTGAAGGGGCGGGTCGGCGAGGTGCGCCATTTCGCCGATCATGTGGTCGCCGAACGGGGCGTGCGCTACGGCCAAGTCGTCATCGTGCCGGAGGACTGATCCGTGTGGCGTCATGCCGTAGCGGCATGCCATTTTCGATTGCGTATGCTGTTTTTTTAATTTTATCTTACTTATCCCATCAGTTGGAGATCGTCAAAGCCATGTCTCGTACATTCGCCTCCGTCATCGCCGCCCTTGCGCTTCTTTTTCCCGCCGTTGCCTTCGCCCATACGGGCCAGGGCGGCACGGCCGGCTTCGCCCACGGTTTCACCCATCCGATCTTCGGGGTCGATCACGTGCTGGCAATGGTCGCCGTCGGCTTGTTCGCCGGCCAGCTCGGCGGCCGCGCCTTGTGGCTGGTCCCCGCGGCCTTCGTCGGCGTCATGGCGTTGGGTGGCGCGCTGGGCGTCGCTGGCGTGACGGTTCCGGCGGTCGAA
>JANRJL010000115.1:0-20332 GCA_033763995.1 Rhodospirillaceae bacterium
CTGCTGTACGCCATGTCGCGGCCCGAACCCGCGCGCTATGTGCCGGTGGCGCAGTCCTACATCGAAACGTTCAAACCGGTGCCCGACGACGAGGAGCCCGCCACGCCCCCCCGGTCCTACGTGCTTGAACCCGCGGCCGGCGAGGGCTTGGCTTACCTCGAAAACGTGCTGAAAACGGTCTTTGGCCGCGCGCCCGGGCTCAGCGACATTGGGTTCCGGTTGAGCGAGCAATCGCTTATTCTATCCCTGCCCAGCACGGGCGTGATTGACCAGGCGGGTTCGGCCCTGACACGGGACATGACGACGGCATTGTTCGACCTCGGCGGCGTTTTGGCCAACATCGACAACCGCATCGCGGTGCATGGTTTTGTCGATCCGGGCGACGCATCGGCGCCGTCGTGGGCGCGCGCCGTTGGCCGCGCCGATGTCGTGGCCTCCGCGCTCGGCGCCGCCGGTTACGGCCGTCCGATCACGGCCTCGGCGCGCATCCCCGGGCCCGAGACCGCCATTGGATCCGACATCGAAATCGTGATCATGGCGCAAGACGATTTTAGCGCGGGCGACAGCCATGATTGACCGGCTCAGCGCATCGCGCGGCATCCTGCAGGTTGCCGCCTTGGTCGGGTTGATCGCCTCGGCCGATGCGGTCCTGCATCCGGCGTCGGCGGACGGCGTGCGCGCCGCGCCCCGCGACGGCTACGGCCGCCTGGTGTTCGATTGGGACGCGCCCATCCGCTATGCGGCCGACGTCGTCGGCGGTCAGCTCGTGGTTCAGTTCGAACGGCCGGTGACCAGCGACATTTCCGGTGTCGCGCAAAGTCTCTCGCCTTACGTCCTCAACGGAACATTCAGCGCCGACCGCCGGACTCTCACGTTCCCGCTGCGCGCGGGCGTGACCATGCGCACGTTCACCGTGGGCAACGCGGTGGTGGTCGACCTGACCCCGCAGACGCCAACTGCGGCTCAAACGCCGCCGCCTGCCGCCGCGACGCCTCAGCCGGGCGCCACGGCCCAGGCGCGCCCCGCTGCCCCAGCCGCGCCGCCCAGGACTCAAACTCAGGCGCAAACCCAGACCCAGACCCAGGCGCAACCCGCGACCCCGCCGGCGGTGGCTCCGAGCCAACCCCGCGCGCAGTTGGGTGTTCCGCCCGTGCCCGTGCGCACCGGAACCCATCCCGATTATTTCCGCATGGTGTTCGACTGGCCCAGCCGCACCACCTTCCGCGTCAACCGCACCGGCGACCGGGCCGAGATCGTTTTCGACGCCGCCGCACCCATCGACGCGGCGGCCTTGCGCAGCCGCCTGCCGGCGGCCAACCGCGATATCTCGGTCACCGTCGAGAACGGCAAAAGCGTGGTCTCGATCCCCATTGGCCCCAACACCGAGCTGCGCAATTCCACCAACGGCAACAGCATTGTCGTCGACTTGGTGGCCAAGGCGGAACCGGTCGCGCCGCGCGGCAGCACGACGCCGCCCGCCGCGCAGGTTCTCGCCGCCAAGGAAACCGAGCGCGCCGCGCCGACCCTTGGCCGCAATCCGCTCACGCCGACCCAGCCGGCCGTGGCTCAGCCGGGTGCCGCGAACGCGAACCAGCGCGCGCCCTCCGAAGCGGCTCGCGCCCTGACCGACGTGCCGACGGAGCAAGCCGCCGTCGATGCGCAAGGCCGGCGCGTCACCCGCGCGGCCGCGGAGAACCGCGAGGTCGATCCGCTGTCGGCGCGTCCAGCCGAGATCAGCCTGACCATTCCCTTCGATGAGCCCGCGGCGGCCGCCGTGTTTCGCCGCGCCGACTACTTGTGGGTCGTGTTCGACCGCTACCGCCAGGTCGATGTCGCCGCCATGGCGAAATCCGCCGCGCCCTACATCACGCTGGTTGAACAACTGCCCTACCGCACCAACACCATCATCCGCATGGTGACCCAGCCGGACATCAACCCGTCGCTGCGGCGCGACGGCCTGAACTGGATTCTCGATTTCCGCTCGCTGCCGATGCGTCCGACGCGCACGTTGGAGGTTCAGCCGCAACTGGATCGGCCCGAGCCGAACCTGTTCGTGCCCGTGACCGAAGCCGGGCGCACGGTGGCCTTCGACGATCCGGAAGTCGGCGACTACTTCATCGTGATCCCGGTGATCCCGCTGGGTTACGGCGTTTATCCCGAGCGCAGCTTCCCGGATCTCGACATGCCCGCGACCGCCCAGGGCGTGGTGATCATTCCCAAGTCCGACGGCGTGCGCGCGCTCGCGGCGCGGTTGGGCATCGATATCGACGTGGACGGCGGCATGGCGTTGTCCAGGGCCGCGGCGGATGCCGCCGGCAACATCGCCAAGCAAGACGACGTCAATCGCATTCTGAATATCGGCGACTGGCAGGTCGGCAAACCCGAAGATTATGTGCGCAGCCGCCAAGCCCTGCAGAACTTGGTCGCCGACGAGGGGCCCGCCACCAAGCAGGAAGCGCGGCTGCGCTTCGCGCGCTTTGAGTTCGTCAACGGCTTCTACCCCGAGACTCTCGGCATCTTGCAGGTGATGCAATCGTCCGACGTCGAGGTCGAGAACACGGCCTCGTTCCGCGCTTTGCGCGGCGCCACCAACATGATGATGCGCCGCTGGCAGGAAGCCGCCGACGATTTCAGTCACTTCAGTCTCGCCAACGAGGAGGACGCGCGGTTCTGGCTCGCGGCGGCCCGGTCCAAGGTGCAAAACCCCGAGGCCCAGGCGCAGACCCTGATCCAGACCGGCGCGACCATCCGCGCCTATCCGCAAGCGGTCAAGATTCCCCTGGCGTTGATCGGCACCGAGGCCGCGATTGCGTCGGGCGATGACTTCGGCGCCCAGGGCTTCTTGGAGATGATTCGCCGCGAGAAGCCGACGCCGGTCGATCAGGCCGCGATCGATTATCTCGACGGCAAGCTGAACCAGAAAATCGGCGAATTGCGCGTGGCCCTCGAGCAATACGGCAAGGCCGAGAACGGCCCCAGCCTGCTTTACAACGTGCTGGGCCTGCGCGACCGCATGGAGCTTGAATATCAACTGGGCACGCTGCCCATCGACCAATTGATCGAGACATACGAAAAACTCCGCTATCGCTGGCGCGGCGATGAAATCGAATTGGGGTTCCTGCTGCGCCTGTCGGAACTTTATGCCGAGAAGAAAGATTACGGCCTGGCTTTGCGCACGCTGAAGCTGGCCACGTCCTACTTCCGCGACTACGCCGGCGTCGACAAGGCCGGCGAGAAAATGACCGGCATGTTCGAGGAACTCTATCTCGGCGGCGGCGCCGACAAGCTGCCGCCGGTGCAGGCGGTGGCGCTGTTCGACGAGTTCCGCACCTTGCTGCCGGCGGGCGAAAAGGGCGACGAGATGATCCGGCGATTGGCCGACCGGCTGGTGTCGATCGACCTGCTGGATCAGGCCGCCGTGCTGCTGGAGCGCCAAGTGCAGTTCCGCGTCACGGGCATCGAACGCTCCCGCATCGGCGCGCGCCTCGCCCTGGTGCACCTGCTCAATCGCGAGCCGCAAAAGGCGATCGATACCTTGCGCGAGACGTCGGTTCCCGACGCGCCGCCCGACCTTCTCGGCCAACGGCGCCGGCTGGAGGCGCGCGCGCTCACCGACCTGAGCCGCCCCGAGGACGCCATCCTGCTGCTGGGCGCCGACACCACGGATGAAACCAAGCAGCTCCGCGCCGAGATTTATTGGCGCGCGCAAGACTGGCCCAATGCCGCCAAGGCCATCGCCGACATGGTCCCCGAGCCCGGCGCCGGCTCCATCAGCGACACCAATGCCCGCCTGCTGCTCGATTGGGCCACGGCGTTGACGCTCGCGGGCGACGAACGCACCATCGCGCGCATGCGCCAGCGCTACCTGGCCACCATGTCGCAAACGCCCTATCGCGACGGATTCGACTTGATGACCACGCCGCGCGAAGGCGGGTTGCTGGATCCCGCCGCCGTGCGCCAGCAAATCGAGCAGGCGCAAAACTTCCGCTCGTTTATCGTCGATTACAAAGAGATGATCGCCGGTAAGCCGCTCAGCGAGATCAACTAACCCCGCAGGGGGTAAAGTTCAACTCACCGGAATCAGAATCCCGTCGTACTCCGGCGGTGTTCTCAGCTTGAAATAACGTGAGCGCGCCTTGGCAATGCCCGCCACCAAGCTCTCGCGGGTCACCGGCTTGACCATGTAGCCGTTGACGTCCATTTCCTTGGCACCGCCGACAACGACGCGCTCGCCCGTGATCGTGAGCAAGATAAAGCACACATCGGGGCGCACCCCCGCCACGCGGCAGGCCCGGATCTCGCGCAAAAGCACCAAGCCGTTCATGGGCTCCATGTTGAAGTCGCTGAGGATACAGTCGATGGTGTCGGCGGGGTCCTTTTTGGCGAGGGCGTCGCGCGCCGCCATGCCGTTGGGCGCGGTGTGAACCTTCTTGGCGCCCGAAGCCTTCAGCAGTGCGGACACCGTCTGCAAAACGACGTCATCGTCGTCGATGACAAGAAACGTCAGTCCGGTCACTTGGTTATTCTCGGGCATCGCCGAACGAACTCCACTCCAACCGCGTTAGCCGCGCTGTCCTTACGCGGCTCCGACTATAGCCTGAACACGGGCTGGACGAAACTATCGGCGTTGACAAGCCTGCGTCGGGACCACTACAAGCCCGCCCTCTTTGTCCCTCTTGCGAGTGCGTCATGCCGTCCAAGAATCCCGTCGTAGCCGTCGTCGGCGCCACCGGCGCCGTGGGTGCCGAATTCATGGATTGCCTCGCCAAGCGCAAGTTTCCCGTGAAGGACTTGCGGCTGCTGGCCTCCGCCCGTTCGGCGGGCAAGACGGCGCGTTTCAACGGCAAGGACATCGTCATCCAGGAACTGACCGAGAACAGCTTTGCCGGCGTGGACATCGCCATGTTCTCGGCGGGCGGAAGCATTTCCAAGCGCTTTGCCCCCATCGCCGTCAAGGCCGGGGCGGTCGTGGTCGACAACTCGTCGGCCTTCCGCATGGATCCCACCGTGCCGCTGGTGATCCCCGAGATCAATCCGCAGGAGATCGCGCGGCACCGGGGCATCATCGCCAATCCCAACTGCTCGGCGATTGTCGCCATCACGCCGTTGTGGCCGATTCACAAGGTCAACCGCATCCGGCGGCTGATCATTTCGACCTATCAGGCCGCGTCGGGCGCGGGGGCGGCGGCCATGGAAGAACTGCGGGAATCCACCCGCGCCTATCTCGAGGGCCGTGAATACAAGAACACCGTGCTGCCGCATCCTTACGCCTTCAATCTCTTCAGTCATAACACGCCGATTGACCCCGCGACGGGCTACAACGACGAAGAGACCAAGGTCATCAAGGAGACGAAAAAGATATTCGGCGACCCGGACATTCGCGTCTCGGCCACCTGCGTGCGCGTGCCCGTGCTGCGCGCGCACAGTGAGTCCATCACCATCGAATGCGAGCGCCCCATCACGCCGGGGGAGGTGTGCGAGATCATCGCGACGGCGCCCGGCGTGAAACTGGTGGACGACGCGGAACGTAACTATTTCCCCATGCCCAAGGATGCCTCGGGCCAGTACGACATCCTGGTGGGCCGCATCCGCCAGGACCTGAGCGATCCGTCGGGGAAGTCGATTTGCCTGTTCGTGGCCGGCGACCAGCTGCTCAAGGGCGCCGCGCTCAACGCCGTCCAGATCGCCGAGCATCTCGTGGCATAAACCGCTTCCGATCTCGCCGCATATCTCTTCACTTGTACCCATTTTTTGGGTACAATTTGAACATGATTCGCTCGATTCGTGAGACGCGGCGTGCGCTGAAAAGCCTGAAGAAGGCTCCTGAAATCGTTCGGATCAACTACTTGGTGTGGCGCGGCCAAGTCGTGGCGAGTGGACTCGAGGAGGTCCGCAAGGTTCCCGGCTATCATGATGAACCTTTGCAAGGAAAGTTGCGGGGCATCCGCTCGGTTCGGCTGGGGCGAAGTCATCGGCTCTTCTACCGCTTGACCCGCATCGACGAGATTGAAACCGTGATCGTGGAGGACGTGAATCGTCATGACTACAAGGAAATCGAAAGGCTTCTCGGGCGCTAGACTGGAGAAGATGCTGTTGGGTCGGCCGTTGAGCTTGGGCCAGGCGCTGACCGGCTTGCGGGAACTGCATGGTTTGTCGCAGACCGCCTTGGCGCGCATGTCGGGGCTGTCCAAGCAGCACGTTTGCGACATCGAGAAAGGCCGGCGCTTCGTCAGTCCCGTCAAGGCCGCCGCGCTGGCGCGCAAGCTCGGCCATCCCGAATCCTACTTCGTCAGGTTGGCCCTCCAGGACAGCATCAATCAGGGTGGGCTGAAATATAAGGTGCTGTTGGAAGCTGCCTGACGCTGCCCAGTGCGCCTCTTACAGCCCGCTGCGCATGGCGCGCGGCACGCTGTCCTCGACTACTTGCGGTTGGCGGGGATCGACAGCTTGCGCCGGTCGACTTCGCGCCCACCCTTATAAACCGCCGCGATGCGCGAGACATTGCGGATGTCCGCGGTCGGGTCGGCCTCCAGCAAAACCATGTCGGCCCATTTGCCAGTCGCGATGGAGCCCAAGTCCTTTTCGGCGCCGATAAAGATCGCGGCATTTAACGTGCCGATTTTCAAGGCCGCCACGGGCGGAATACCGGCCTCGACGATCAACTCCAATTCCCGGTGGACGAGGGGGCCCAGCGCGCGGTCGGTGCCCAGGGCCACGATGCCGCCGGCGTCGTGGATCTTGCGGATATTCTCCTGGCTGTAGGATTTCGTGGTCTTGAACCACGTGCCCCAGCCGATCTTGAGATAATTATTGCGTCCATTGGTGCGCAGTTCCTCGATCTGCTCGGGCTCCATCACGGCGCGCATCAAGGGTTGATCGAGGAACGACGGATCGTCGACCACGCGGGCGATGTTGTCGAACACCGCCAGCGACGTGGTGGTCATGGCGCCCTTGGCCACCAGCAGCGGCACGAAGTCGGCCTACATCTTGGAGATGGTCACCGGATGAGCGAGGCGGGTCACGCCCGCCGCGATCACGTCACGGGCATGGGCCTCATCGGAGACGTGAACCACCGGCTGAATGCCGCGCGCCAGGACATGCGTCATGACCTGCGTGACCAGTTCGGGCGAGAACGACGGCACCCAGGCGTTGGCGCCGGCACCGAAGTTTTCGTAGGTGATTTTCTGCAAGTCGGGCTTGCGCGCCAGATTGGCGTCCACCGCGGCCTGATCCTCGGGCCAGGCGTCCACCAGAATGGAATTGGGGCCCGCGCTCCAACTCTTGGGGTAGGTGATGACCGCGGCGGCGGCGAAGAGGCGCGGGCTGAGCAGCTTTCCGGCGCGCTCGTCGGCGCGCAGCTTCATGATGTAGTCGGCGTTGTTGCCGGCGTCGAACACCGTGGTCACGCCGCTGTAGAGAAAGCTGTGCAACGACGTAAGCCCGGGATCGGCGGCGTTTTTGGGCGCATTGGCGGCGGCGCGCGGCACGTGGGTATGAACGTCGATGAGGCCGGGAATCAGATACTTGCCCGTTCCATCGATGCGCTTGGCGCCGCGCGGGGCGTCCGGCTTGCCGGCGCCGATCTGGGCGATCCGGCCATCCTTGACGACCACGGACGCAGTGGCCATGGGCGCCGCGCCGGTGCCGTCGATGACGGTGACATTCTCGATGACAAAATTCTGCCCGGAGGCCGAACTCGCCCATGCCAACGCGGTCAGCGCGATCAAAAGGTGCTTGCAATAAAGCGTCATGGCGATTTCCCCCGGCCGAGACGGGGAAGATTAAGCCCTCGCCAGGAGGCTTGCTAGGTTGATGGTGGGCCGGAAAGCGCCTTGAAGGCTTAGCTGGGCCCGAAGCTTTGCACCAGGCTGCCCACCAGCACGTACCAGCCATCCACCAACACGAAGAAAATCAGCTTGAAGGGCAGGGCCAGCATCATGGGCGGCAGCATCATCATGCCCATGCTCATCAGCACGCTGGCGATAACCATGTCGATGACGATGAAGGGGATGTAGATCAGGAAGCCGATCTCGAAGGCGCGGCGCAGTTCGGAGATCATGAAGGCGGGGATCAACACCTGCAGCGGCGTATCCTCGGGTGCCGCGACTTCTTCGACCTTGGCCAGATCCATGAACAGCTTCAGGTCCTTGTCGCGCACGTGGCGCATCATGAACTCGTGAAACGGCGTCACGGCCTGTTCGAAGGCGACTTCCTCGGTGATCTGGCCGTCGATCATGGGCTTCACGCCCGAATCCCACGAGGCCTGGAACGTCGGCGCCATGATGAACACGGTCATGAAGATCGCCAGCGACGTGATGACGATATTGGGCGGCGCGGTGTTGGTGCCCAGCGCGCGGCGCAGGATCGACAGCACCACGACGATGCGCGTGAAGGCCGTGACCATCATCATGATGGCCGGCGCCAGGCTCAGCACCGTCATCAAGATCAGCAGTTGAACGATACGGCCCGTCGTGGAGTTCTGGTCGCCGCCGCCCAGATCCAGCGTGAAGGTCTGCGCCGTGGCGGCCGACGGCATCAGGGCCAGCGCGAGCAGGGCGGCCATCATCAGCGCAATTGCGCGCCAACCGGTCGACGCGGAGATGTTTTGTGAATCGGAAATGCGCGCGATCATGGCGCCGGATCCTTTGCGGGGGTTTGCGACGACAACAAAGTCTTGAAGGTCTCGGCCATGCCGGGCGCGTTCACATCGTCGGCCGGCGCAGGGATGCCGCGTTCGATCACTTGGGTCGAATTGGGCCCCAGCAAGACGAGGTGTTCCACCGCGTCGCGCCGCACCAGGACGATGCGGTGGCGGGCATCGAGGGTGGCGGATTCGATCGTGCGCAGGCGGCGCTTGCGGCCCATGGCGTTGGCCTGCCCTTGGCCCAGGCCAAAGCGCTTCAAGGCCCAGCTCAAGGCCAGGATCAGGCCCAGGACGATGACCAGCGCCAGGAGAAAACGGATGTAGTCGGTGGGTTCCATCGTTGTCCTGGCGCTCTTACGGAAAATGCTTGGTCGTCTTGCCGTAAATGGCGGCGGCATCCTTGGCGGTGGCGAGGTCGCCCAGGCTCGGCAGGCCGCCGAAGCGGTCCGTCAGCGTTTGGGCCAAGCTGTCGAATTCGGCGATCAGCGCGGTCAGCGCCGGGGCGAGGGTTCGCCCTTGCGCCACGGGCAGACCCTCGACCTCGGCGCAGAGCTTGCGAATGCGCGCATCCACGGCGCTCAAGTCCACGGCCCGGCCGTCCTCGGTGAGACGGCGCGCCGTCGACAGCACGGCATGAATTTTTTCGAGTTCGCCGAGGGCGGACTCGGGCGCGGGTGCTCGGCTCATGACGCACCTTCCGTGGGCGGGGTGAGGGGGTCCGGCGGCATCCGGCCGTTGGCTTTGTAAACGTAGGCCAGAATCTCGGAGACGGCGGCGAAGGCTTCGGTGGGGATTTCGCTGTCGACATCGACGGCGGCGAGAATTTGCACCAGGTCGGAGTCCTCGCGCACCTTCACGCCGTTGGCGAAGGCGATTTCCAGAATCTGCTCGGCCACGAAGCCGCGGCCGCTGGCCGTGATGATCGGCGCGGCGTGGTCGGCGCGTTGCTCCAGGGCCACCGCGATCGTCGTCGGGGTTTCGCCTGGTCGCGGCTTGGGTTTGTCGGCCATCGCGGTCCGTTGCTGAGAGTTCGCCAGGGCGCCAAAAACGACTCGCCCGGCGCCATCGGCAAAAATTGCCCGGTCGGCCTTAACAAACGCTTAAGCCCACCCCCGAAAAGGCCCTAAAAAATGCTGAAATATCAATGATTAAGCCCCTTAACCGGGATTCATAAGTTCTTAAGACTCCTGGGTCAATTTTGCCTACCGCCGGGACCCGCATAGGCCGCCCCGGCCGCCGGTAAAGGATCGCTGCGATGGACCTGCAAAGTCTCAAGCTGTTCAACATGGCCATGACCAAGATGGAATGGGCCGCGCAGCGCCAGAAGGTGTTGGCGCAGAACGTGTCGAACGCCGACACGCCCGACTACAAGCCCAAGGACCTCAAGGCCATCGATTTCAAGAACTTGCTGCGCGACGAAGTGGCGCGCGTGCCGGTGATGCGCACCAACCCGAATCACTTGAAGGGCACGATCCCCGAGCAGGATCAGTTCCGCTCGCGCACGCTGATGAAATCCTTCGAAGAATCGCCCGACGGCAACGAAGTCGTTTTGGAAGAGCAGATGCAGAAGGTCGGCGACACGCGCAGTCAGTACAACACCGCCGTGCAGCTCATGCAGAACCACATGAAGATGCTCAAAATGGCGCTCGGTAGGGGCGGCATGTAAGCGCCGACTACGCTTTCGATTCAACGCGCGGCCTGACCGCGCGGCGACACCAGAGGAACGGATCCCATGGACGATCTCGGCATTAGCTCCAAAGTTGCTTCCAGCGGCATGAAGGCCCAGGCCACGCGCCTGCGCATCATTTCGGAAAACCTGGCGAACGCGGACTCGACGTCGGAGATTCCCGGCCGCGAGCCCTATCGGCGCAAGCTGATCACGTTTCGCGAGGCCCTGGACAAATCCATCGACGCCGACACCGTGAAGGTGAAGAAGATCTTCAACGATCAGTCGCCGCTCAAGTCGAAGTACGATCCCACCCATCCCGGCGCCAACGACGAGGGCTACATCCAAATTCCCAACGTCAATCCGCTGGTGGAATTGATGGACATGCGCGAGGCCCAGCGCGCCTATGAGGCCAACTTGAACGTCATCTCGACGTCCCGGTCGATGGTTGCCAAGACACTGGAATTGTTGAAATAAACGGCCCGCACGGGGCCCCACCAAACGCGATAGGAGCAGGCCATGGTTGACTTCAGCACGGCGGTGAATGCCTACCAACAAGCCGCCGGGTCGGTGAGCAACGCCGCCAAAGGCGCGAAGATCGCGCCCATGGCCGCGGGCGACGAAGAATCCTTCGCTAGCCTCGTGACCGATTCCTTGAAGAGTGCCGTGCAGTCGGGCCGCAGGGCCGAAGAGTTGAGCCTGAAGGAAATCTCGGGCGAGGCCGACCTGAAAGATGTGGTCACGGCCGTGGCCAACGCCGAGCACACGCTGGAGACCGTGGTCGCGGTCCGCGACAAGGTGCTCTCGGCCTACCAGGAAATCCTGCGGATGCCGATTTAATTCGGTCTGTCGTCCTGGGACTCGTTCCCAGGGCCCAGAGCAACAACGCCGATGGTGGCTTCTGCCCTGGATCCTGGGGACAAGCCCCAGGATGACGAGAAGGATCGGGGGATCGAGATGAACGAAATGGAAGTGCTCGATATCGCGCGCGATAGCCTGATGACCATGCTGGTCGTCTCCGCGCCGGTGCTTCTGGTGGGCCTGATCATCGGCTTGCTCATTTCCATCTTCCAAACGCTGACCCACATTCAGGAAATGACGCTGACCTTCATTCCCAAGATCGTCGCCGTCTTCGCCACGGCGATCTTGACCATGCCGTGGATGCTGCGGGAACTGACCGAGTTCAACAATCGCTTGATGGACAAAATCATCAGCCTCGGCTGATGGTTTGTCTTGCCTGAAGGGCGGGGCTGACGCGCGATGCTGCAAGAGTTCCTCGCCATCAACGTCTTTCACTTCCTGCTGATCTTCGCGCGGCTGTCGATCGTCTTTTATCTGATGCCGGGCATTTCGGCGGGCTACGTGCCCGCGCGGCTGCGGCTGTTTCTCGCCCTCCTGGTCACGCTGATCATGCTGCCGCTGGTCAAGGACACCCTGCCGGCGCAGCCCGGCGAGCCGGCGCAACTGGTCTGGCTGATCGTGGGCGAGGTCCTGATCGGCGCCTTCATGGCCGGCGTCATCCAGATCGTCATGAGCGCCCTGGTCATGGCCGGTGAAATCATTTCCAACGCCGCCGGCCTCACCAACGCCTTCGTCGACGACATTACGTCCGAAGAACAATCGGCCATCGTCATCGGCCTGCTCAATATCGTCGCCGTGGTGATGGTGTTCACCACCGGCATGCACCAACTCATGCTCGCGGCCATCGTCGACAGTTACAGCTTCCTGCTGCCCGGCCAAGCCCTGATGACCGAGGACATGCTCACGGTCGTCTCGCAGACCTTCGCCCAGGCGTTTTACATGGGCCTCAAGCTGGCCTCGCCGTTTCTGGTGTTCGAACTGGTGTTCCAGGTGGCCAACGGCGTGCTGTCGCGCCTGTCGCCGCAGCTCAACGTGTTCTTCGTGGCCCTGCCGGCGCAAAACCTCATCGGCATCGCGATCCTCATGATCTCGCTGCCGACCATGATGATGGTCTTCCTCGGGTTCTTCGAGAACAGCCTCGAGAACTTCCTCAACCCCGGGGTCATTAATGGCGGAAGATAACGACGCCAAAACGGAAGAACCAACCGGACGACGGCTGAGCAAAGCGGCCGACGACGGCGACGTGCCGATGTCGCGCGAGGTCGCCAACCTCGCCATGATCATGGGCGCCCTGATCGCGGTCGGCACCATGGCGCCGTGGATCGCGCACGACCTGATGGCCTTGTTAAAGGCCTTCATCGAGCGCCCCCACACCTTCGAGGCCGACATCAACAGCCTGCAGACCATCACCGTGCAGATGAGCTGGCGCATCGGCCTGCTGGTGGCGCTGCCGGCGGCGTTGTTCATCGTGCTCGGCATCGCCGCCACCGTGGGCCAGGTGGGCTTTCTCTACACGCCCAAGAAGATCATGCCCAAGCTCAGCAACATCAATCCGATCTCCGGCGCGAAGCAACTGTTCTCGCTGCAGTCGCTGGTCGAGGCCGGCAAGGGGCTGGTCAAGCTGGGCATCATCATCGTCGTGTTGCTGGCCATGGTGATTCCGGCCTTGCGCCATCCCGACCAGATCATCGACCAGGACCTGGTCACGACGGTGTCGCAGACCAAGACCCTGATCATCATGCTGTTGTTCTTCACCGCCATCGTCATGGCGGTGCTGACCTCGCTCGACATCGCCTACACGCGCTGGTCCCACAAGGAAAAGCTCAAGATGACCAAGCAGGAGGTCAAGGACGAGCACAAGGACCTGGAAGGCGACCCGCAGATCAAGAGCCGCATCCGCTCCATCCGCATGCAGCGCCACAAGCAGCGCATGATGGCCGCCGTGCCCAAGGCCACGGTGGTGGTCACCAACCCCACGCACTTCGCGGTGGCCCTGAAGTACGAGATGGATTCGATGGCGGCCCCCCTGGTGGTGGCCAAGGGCGCTGACTACGTGGCGCTGCGCATGCGGCAAATCGCCGATCTTCATGAAGTGCCCATCGTCGAGAACCCGCCGCTGGCGCGCGCCCTGTTTGCCTCGGTGGAGGTTGATCACGAGATTCCCCAAGAGCACTATAAGGCCGTGGCCGAGGTCATCGGTTACGTCATGCGCCTGAAGGGCAAGCTCACGGGGCGCAAACCGCCGCCGCGCCCCGCCCTGGAAGACCGCGTGACGACCCATTGATTCCCGCATTAGAGTAACGGCCAAGGGCAAGTCCGGCAGATCATTTTGCCGTGGGGAAAAGGCGATGGGCAGTTCATGAGAATCGTCGCGGTGATCGCCGCCCTCATCGCCGCCGCCGGCGCCGGCCTGGCCGTGGCCGCGCCCGAGGACGCGCGCGCCATCCTGCTCTGGGTGATCTTTGCCGCCGCCGTGATCTGCGCCGCCAGCATGCTGCTGTCGGGGCGGGCGGAGGATAAGGCCGCGCGCACGTTGGCGGCCCTGGCGCCGCTCTTGGATCAATCGGCGCAACCGCGCCTGATCACCACTCGCGCCGGAGTGTTGCTCTATCGAAACAGCAGCGCCCGCGACTGGCTGGGCGGCCGCGAGCCCTTGGATGCGCTCACCACTCGGGCCGTGGCCGATCTGGGCGGGATCGATCTCGCCCTGCGCGTGCGCACCGGCGTCGAACAAGCCGCGTCGCTGGAGGTGGAGATTCCCCTGACCGGCGCGGGGCCCGAGCCCGAATGGCACCGCGTGGCGCTGACCTCCATTCCCTTGGGCATCCCCCTGGGCCGCGGCTTGGCCGACGATCCCCTGGTGCTGTGGCGCCTGGACGACGTCACCGCGCGCCATGCCATCGACGAGGTGCTGAACCAGGAACGCCAGAACCTCGCCGACTTTCTGCACTTCATGCCCATCGGCGTGTATTCCGCCGACATCGACGGCGTCATCAGCTTCGCCAACCAGCGCCTGGCCGAGTGGCTGGGGGCCGAACCCGAGGCGCTGATCGGCGCCAGGCTCGACGACTGGATGGCGGGCCCGGTGCGGCCCCAGGCCGACGGCGAATGGCAGGGCGAGGTCCAGTTCAAGGCGCGCAATGGAGAAAGCGTGTCCGCCCTGGTGCTGCAAAGCACCTATGACGACGCGGGCGTCACGCGCACGCGCACGCTGGCGGTGCGCGACGGTGTCATGCGCGAGCAGTCGGCGTCGCCCGGCCGCGTCGCCTACGAGCGCTTCCGGGCGCTGTTCAACGCCGCCCCCGTGGCCATCGCCATCACCGACCCCGAAGGCATCGTGGTGGATTGCAACGCGGCCTTCGAGGAGCTGGTGCACCAAACCCGCGCCGGCGTCATCGGCGGCAGCCTGGCCGAACGCCTGCTGGCCGACGACCGCGCCGCCTTCGCGGGCGAATTGGCCAAGGTCATGTCGGGCGAGATGTCCGGCGCGCAAATCGACCTGCGCCTGATCGGCAAGGGCGGCGTCACCTCGCCGCTGCAAGCGACCGTCTATCTGGGCCCGCTGACGGCGGCCATCGCGGGCGGCAATGTCGAGGTCGAGGGCGCCGTGGCCCACGTCATCGACACCACCGAGCAGAAAAATCTCGAGGTGCAATTCGCCCAGGCGCAGAAGATGCAGGCCATGGGCCAGCTCGCCGGCGGCGTGGCCCACGATTTCAACAATCTGCTGACCGCCATGATCGGCTTTTGCGACTTGCTGCTGCAGCGCCACGCGGCGGGCGATCCGTCCTTCGCCGACATCATGCAGATCAAGCAGAACGCCAACCGCGCCGCCAACCTGGTGCGCCAACTGCTGGCCTTCTCGCGCAAGCAACCCTTGCAGCCGAAAAACCTCAACGTCACCGACGCGCTGACGGAATTGTCGCACCTGCTCACGCGGCTGATCGGCGAGTCCATCGAGTTCAAACTGATGCACGGCCGCGACATCGGCCTGGTGCGCGTCGACCCCGGCCAGTTCGACCAGATGATCATCAACCTCGCGGTCAACGCGCGCGACGCCATGGCGGGCGAGGCGGCCCGGGGTGTTGGTGGGGCCGGCGGCGGCACCTTGTCCATCACCACCTCGGTGGAAACCTTCGAGAAGCCCACGCGCCTGGGCGCCGAGCAAATTCCCGCCGGGCGCTACGTGCGCATCACCGTGGCCGATACCGGCAAGGGCATCGCGCCCGAGAACCTCGCGCGCATCTTCGAGCCCTTCTTCTCCACCAAGAAGGAAGTGCCCGGCGCCGGCACCGGGCTGGGCCTCTCGACCGTGTACGGCATCGTGCGCCAGACCGGCGGGTTCATTCTGGTGGACTCGGCGCCGGGGCGCGGGTCCGCGTTCATCGTGCATCTGCCGCGCTTCGCCCCCGAGGCCGAGGACGCCGAGACGGGTGCCGCCAAGAAGGCCGCCAAGGGCAACGGCGGCGCCGCCGACATGGCGCCGCCCGAACCGGCCAAGGACTTGGGCGGCACGGGGACGATCTTGTTGGTCGAGGACGAAGACGCGGTGCGCGTGTTCGCCACCCGCGCGCTCAAGAACAAGGGCTACAAAGTGCTGGAGGCGCGCACCGGCGAGCAAGCACTCGACATTCTGCGCGACCAGGGCTCGGTGGACGTCATGATCACCGACATGATGATGCCCGGCATGGACGGCGGCACGCTGGCGCGCCTGATCCGCGTCGAGCGGCCGGAAATTCGCATCATTCTCATCTCGGGCTACTCCGAGGAAATCGCCCGCGGCGAGGTGGCCACCGGCGAGGATTTCCACTTCCTGCCCAAGCCCTTCAGCCTCGGCCAACTCGCCGGCAAGGTGAAGGACGTGATGGAGGAGCAAGGCTGAGCGGCGCCCGCGCGCCCTACGCCGACTGTCACCCAAGACTTGATGCCCGCAGCCGACCCTTAGCCCATGCACCCTACCCTGACCGTCATTCTCGGGCTTGACCCGAGAATCCAGAGTTTTTTGGTTACATCTCAAACAGAAACCTCTGGACCCTCGGGTCAAGCCCGAGGGTGACAACCAAGTGGAGTTTCGAGCCCAGTCCAAGGACGATGGACCGGAGTTTTCCCCAGTCGGCGCGTTCAATACTCCGCCAACCCCGCGCGCAAAATTTTCGCGTGGGCGCCGGAAAATGGCACCGATTTGCGCGTAACGGTTGCCTGTTCCACCTGTTCTTTCAGGGAGGATTCCAAAATAACAGGCGGACTCATATCGCAAACGCCTGCGAATTTGGAAAATTTTTGCTTTCGTGGATTGTGGGGATAACGGGCGATTTTTTGTCGCGCCCGACAGCGTTGCCAGAAGGACATCACGCCGCCGCCGGGCTTCATCGCTGACCCGGCGGGGTATGTCGTGCGCCTGGGTCATGGACGAAGTATAGCACGGACAGCGTGCTGGCTGAATGCGGCCGTCGCGTTATTCCCATCACTTACGAACGCGATAAACAAGTCTGACTTGCTTTTTTCTGTTCGACCGAGGTGTCTCACCGAGGGCGAAAGAAAAACCTAGTGGGACTTGTTTATCGGCTAAGGGTTCATTGAGCCGCGACGAGACGCTAGGCGAGTTTTCACTGTGAGCTAGCCCGTGTTTTCCGGAATTAACTTTGATAACTTTCTCTCAACGCGCTTCACCTCTGATTTTAATTCGTTCAATTCTATGAGACGCATTTTGTATTTTTTTCCCATTAGTTCTCCAATTAAATCAACGCATAAAGTTGCGTAAGCCCAAATGATTTTTCTCTCGCTTGGGTCGTCGAATGCGGTTCTCAGAAGCTCCTTTTCGGTTGCTGGAAACTCTACCCGGCTTAGTTCTGAAACGATTATTGGGTCGTCTAACTTTAAAATTTTGCGGGCATGAGCAAATGCGTTTCTTATTTTCTTTATCGCTTTCATAGCGTTCATGACCTTTTTATCAAAAAGCCCCAAAGCGTATCCAAGCAAGATCTTTTGGGAGAAGGTAGATATTGGGCCATCTGCATTCGTGAGCTCATCCAAAATATTCGAATCCTTATTTTTCAGAACTTGCAATAATAGATTCTCTATCTCGTGCTCGACCAATGCAGATCCTAGAATTACAGTTACCATTTGTGGCCCCTTAACTAGTATCTTCAAAACTGCGGCATGTTCCTCGTCTGTGGGCGCGCCTCCACTAAGATTCTTGAGCGAGCCCTTCTTTATTTTTCTGTTAGCCGATTTCATTTTGAATGTTATCTAAGTTTTGAATAAAATCGCTTCTTCCCCCGCCAGCGGCAACTCGCTTTGGCGGCCGAGTTCTTCGTTGACCACGATCAGCCGTCCGCCATCCGACGTTTTGAGTTGGACGTTGGCGTTGAGCAATTCCAGCCCGTAGATCGTGCCGTCCGGAGACAAGTCGACGTTCAATTCGTCGCTGACGCGGATGGTCTCGACCTGCTCGGTGCGCTCCCGAAGGCGGAGGTACGCAATGTTGTGGCGTAAGTCATAACTGAGTTTCATGGCGGCATGGTATCATTGGCTGCAGCAAAAAACACTCACGCCGGACTTATACTGAAAGAATGCACCCCATAACTCCCTGCCTCACCGGCTTTGTTCTGCTCGCCCTATTCGCCCCGGCCGCCGCCGCCGATACCTGGCGCGCGCTCGATGCCGCCAACACCTTGGTCATCGACACCGGCAATGGCGCGATCGTCACCGAGCTGCGCCCCGAGTTCGCGCCGCAAGGCGTGGCACGCATCAAGCTGCTGGCGCGCGAGGGCGTTTACGACGGCCTGTTGTTTCACCGCGTCATCGACGGCTTCGTCGCCCAAACCGGCAACCCCAACAACCGGGACGGCGGCGTCTCGCGCCACCCCGACTTGCCCCCTGAGTTCATGTTCCGCCTCGAGCCGTCCATCGCGCACACCATGGTGACGGAGGCGAGCGATGCCATCGGCGGGTTCGTGGGCGCCGCGCCCTTCGTCGGCGAGGCGCGCGCCACCGAAAAGTTCACCGCCAAGCCGCCGCGCGCCTGGGGCATCTATTGCGCCGGGGCCGTGGGCATGGGCCGCCAAGAAGGTGTGGGCACCGCCAACAGCGAGATTTTCTTCATGCGCGAGCCGGCCCGCCGGCTCGATCACACATATACACTTGTGGGAATAACGGTGGCGGGGCTCGACGTGGTGCGGGCGCTGGCCGTCGGCGAGCCGCCGTCCGCGCCCGACCGCATGATCCGCGTCCGCGTGCTGGAAGACATGCCCGAGGCCGAACGCCCGCGCCTGGAGATCATGGACACGCGCTCCGAGGCCTTCCGCGCGCGCGTGAACGAGGTCCGCGCCGCCAAGGGCGCGGACTTTTCATTGTGCGATGTGGAAGTGCCGGTAAGAGGCGCTCATTGATAAAGAACTCAACAACCACCTGGGATACCTGCGAGAAAATGGCGAGGCAAAAATCCCCTCACCGCCTCGCGGAGCCTGTCCTCGGGCTGCGCTTCGCGCAGACCCGGGGGCTCGGCACCCTCTCCCACAAGGGGAGAGGGCTAACCTCAGCCAGCTTAACCTCTCCCCCCGTCGCGCCAGAGGCGCGCCAGCATATTATAGGCCGGCCTTCGGCCGGACGGGAGAGGTCGACGCGGTAGCGTCGGGTGAGGGGGACTTCCAAGATTTAGAGTTGGACTCGGGAGCGCTCTTTTGGTGCGCGGGTCTGAAGGACTCTTTTCAAAAGTCGTTCTGCAGCCTTTTTACCGATCATGCCGGACGTCTCGGCGACCATGGCGCGACACATCCATCCAGCGTTTATGTGCGCTGGGGAGAATTTGTCGGCCATGGCTGATCGTCCGGTGTTGAGCGTCAGCGGCTATTTCTTCTTCGGCTCGTCCTTGGCCACGCCTTCGATTTTCTCGCCGGCTTTTTTCACGTCCTTGCCCACGCCTTCCAGCGTGTTGCAGGCCCCCAGCGACAAAACGCCGGCGGTGAACGCGGCCAGGACGGAGAGCGACACGAACTTCTTGGACTTCAACATGGTGACGAACCTTTGTGGATGTGTGGGTGATACTTCTGGCCCGCACCCACGTTCCCAAAGCGCCCGGCGGCGGTCAATCGCCAGAATAGGGGCTATGAGCGGATGGTGGTGCCGGGGACCGCGGAGGCGCCGGAATCAGACATATAAGTATATGATATTATTATCATAATTCCATAGTTCCGCGAATGTTCTACTTTTTCCTTGCGCATGAGAACAAAATAGGTACACTGTTTTTACGGGGACAAAAGCCTTCGCAACCGAGTGGGCGCGGGCTCAGGTCCAAAGAACTAGACCCCAAGATGAAGAAACAATAGAGACAGGAGCCGCCTATGGCCGAACCCGCCCTTCGCCTCGTCGACAAAGACAACATGGACAAAACCAAAGCTCTCGACGCCGCGCTCACCCAGATCGAGCGGGCCTTCGGCAAGGGCTCCATCATGAAGCTGGGGCAGAACGGCTCGGCGGTGGATATCGCCTCCATTTCCACGGGCTCGCTGGGCCTCGACCTGGCGCTGGGCATCGGCGGCCTGCCCAAGGGGCGCATCGTCGAGATTTACGGGCCCGAAAGCTCGGGCAAAACCACGCTGGCGTTGCATGTCATCGCCGAGGCGCAAAAGAAGGGCGGCACCTGCGCCTTCGTGGATGCCGAGCACGCGCTCGATCCCGGATATGCACGCAAGCTGGGCGTGAACTTGGACGACCTCTTGATCTCCCAGCCCGACGCCGGCGAGCAGGCGCTCGAAATCGCCGACACCCTGGTGCGCTCCGGCGCCATCGACGTGCTGGTGGTGGACTCGGTCGCCGCGCTGACGCCGCGCGCCGAACTCGAAGGCGAAATGGGCGACAGCCACATGGGCCTGCAAGCCCGCCTCATGAGCCAGGCCCTGCGCAAGCTGACCGCCTCGGTGGCGCGCTCCAACACCCTCATTATTTTCATCAACCAGATCCGCATGAAGATCGGCGTGATGTTCGGCAACCCCGAAACCACCACCGGCGGCAATGCGCTCAAGTTCTATGCCTCGGTGCGCCTCGACATCCGCCGCATCGGCCAGATCAAGAACGGCGAGGACGTGGTCGGCAACCAGACCCGCGTCAAGGTCGTGAAGAACAAGGTCGCGCCTCCGTTCAAGGTGGTCGAATTCGACATC
>JANRJL010000035.1:0-6223 GCA_033763995.1 Rhodospirillaceae bacterium
AAACTCGCTGAGAAAATGACAGCGAGAAACAAACGAATCAAAATTGCGTTGACTTTGAATCTATCATTCGCAATCGAGTCGATCCAGGAATCGATGTTGCTCGCCAGTACACCTCAAAAACCTTTTTCAACAGCCTGTTAATCGGCCGGATCGCTACCCGGATCAGCCGTCGCCAGTTGCCGAAAGCCCGACGGAATCGCCTTAAGCGCTGCGTCGTCACACGCGCTGGTATCCACTGCCATGACGCGGGCGAGAAACGGCCCCACCTGGCATTGGGCAACGAATTGATCGGCTGCGGATTTTGCACCCCGCGCCACGGCCTCCACGCTACCGTCATTGAGATTGCGCACCCACCCGTCGAGACCGAGTTTCAGCGCCGCCTTTTGCGCCCAGGCCCGGTAACCCACGCCCTGGACCCGTCCGGACACACGAATCCGCACGCAAACCACGTTTTCAACAGCCGACATCTCAACACAACCCCAAGTTTATTTTTGGGGCGCAAGTTAACGGCTTGAGATAGCTAGTAAAACAGTCTCTGGATTGAATTTCGCCGGCCGTACAATCGGTTAGCCCCGGCCTCAGCGCATATCGAAGGGGAATCTGAAGTCGGCATCGATGGCCGAGAGGGTCTTGCCGATGGTGGCGTCGTCGTCGAGCGCCTTGACCACCAGTTCAGCCAGATCGGCCCGGGTAATGATGCCCGAGGCCTTGCGGTCCTCGGTCAACAACGCGCGGCCCGTGGGCGCGGCGGTCTTGAGTCCGCCCGGACGAATGATGGTGTAGTCCAGGCCGAGACTTTTCAAATGATCTTCGGCCTGGGTCTTCAAGGGCAGCATGTCCTTCAGGAAACGGCGCGCCGGGATGGGTGCCGCGTCATAGCTGTCGCCCGACCCGATGGTCGTCATCAGCACAACGCGCTTCACGCCCGCCGCCTTGGCCGCGTCGAAAATGTTCTTGTTGCCGAGATAATCCGGCTTCGGGTCGCAGCTGAAGCAAGAAATGGTGGTGATGATGGCACGGTAGTTCTTGCCGGCCAGGGCCGCCTCGACGCTGGCCATGTCGAGGGCATCGCCGTTGACGAGGGTGACGCCGAGTTTCTTCAATTCCGTCGTATCGGAATTGGGCCGAACGACCGCGGTCACCTTGTCGCCACGCTTGGCCAGGATCTCGGCGATGTCGAGGCCGGTGTTGCGCGAGGCCCCGAAGATCAGCACGCCGTCGGTGGGGTCCTCCTGCCCCGCCGCGCGCGGAGCCAGCGGGAACGGCTCGACATTCTGGTGGTTGCCCTGGATGTAAAACACCGCGACGCCGGCGACGATAACGACGACCACGAGGCCGATAAGCCCGCCGAGAATTTTCAAGAGCAGTTTCATGGAGAGGGTCCTTTCGTTTAACCGGGGAACTGGGCGATGCCCGAGAGCGAGCGTTGCTCACCGATATTGGCCTTCGCCACGGTCAAACCGTCGCTCAAGCGCACCTTGGCCACGTCGCCGTCCATGAAATTACCGATCAGCACATGGCCGCCGTCGATGGAGGGCGAGGCCGCGGCCCAGCCAAAGGTCTGCATGGGATAGACGCGGATGATCTTGCCGGTGTTCTGATCCACGGTGATGAAGTTCGCCCCCGTGATCACCAGCAGCGACTTGTCGGGCATCTGCTGCATCCACAGCACCATGCGCACGTTGGGATCGTCCTTGAAGACCGCGAGATCGGGCAATTGTTTCCGGTTTTTCAGGTCATACTGCATGATCCGGTTGCCGGTTTCGGAAATGTAGATCATGCGGGTGTCGTTGTCGGTCAAAACGGTACTTGTAACACCGTGATAGCCTTCCATGCCGCCGTGGACCTCGGTGGGGAACGTGTCGATCAGGTTGCGAGTCTTGTCGAAACGATAGATGTGCCCGTCGCCGACCTTGTCGGAGCCCTTCATCAACGGCAGCTTGGTGGAGACGTACTTGGACTCGGTCTTGGTGCCCACCAAGTGCTCGCCGAAGTAAAACGTGCCGTCCTTGGCGAAGGTGATGTTGCTGAAGGCGCGGTCGGCGAAGCTGTGCAGCGGACGTTCTTTGGCCGAGGAATCGATTTCCACCACGGCATGATTGAGCGGCGCGAAACCGTAGAGGGTTTTGTCGGGTCCAAATGTGAGCCCGCTCAACTTATGGCGCGTCGACTTAATCCACAGCACGCCTTTGAGATTCAGGTCCGGATCATAGACCAACAGACGCCCGGTGCCCGCGTGGTCGTCGGTGGGATCGTCCATGACCGTGGCCGCGACGATGATGTCGCCCTTGACGAAGGGTTTGGCGGTGGAAACGCGCTCGGGCGCGGCCTCTTGGGCCGAGATCCAACGGGGCCACATCGCAGCCATGGCCGCGGTCGAGAGCAGCGTGCGCCGTGACGTGTTCATGTCGATGACTCCCAATGAAAGCCGTTAGCCCTTGGTGTCGGCCGAGCAGCGCAAACGGGGCAGCGCCCCCGGCGCCCAGACGTAGTTATCGGGTTTGCGTTCGGCCGGCTCGATGAAGCCGTTGAGATTGCGGTCGCAATAATAATCGAGAAAATCTTGCACCGGCGGCTGTTTCGGCGCCCAGCCGGACTTGTCGATGTCGAACACCGCGAGGTCGCTCGGCGTTCCGGCGGTCTTGGCCGTGGCCTTGGCGAAGCTGGCTTTCTCTTCGCCCTGCACGGTTTCGCCCGCGATGCCGCCGGTCTTGGTTTGGCCGGCGACTGTGCCGGACGAATAACTTCGCCGGATCAGGCCATTGTTGCGCCCCACCAGGCCGCCGACGCTGTCGGTGCCCGTGACGTCGCCGGTGGCATAGCTGTTGCGGATCATGCTGAGGGAGTTGAAGCCCACCAGTCCGCCGATGTTGTTGGCCTCGCCTGTCACGGTGCCGGTGGCCGAACTGTTGGTCACCGAAGCGTCGGTGTTCATGCCCACGAGCCCACCGAGATCATTGGTGCCCGTCACGGCGCCGCGCGCGGTGCTGCCCAAAATCGTGCCGAAGGTGCTCAAGCCCACCAGGCCGCCCAAGCCGCGCGTGCCCTTGACGTTGACCTCGGCCACGCTGTCGTAAACCGCGCCGGTCATATCGCCCACGAGGCCGCCCGCGGCTTGCTGCGCGTTCAACTCGCCTCTAGCGGAACTTGCGGCCACGAGGCCCGAATTGCCGCCCACCAGCCCGCCCACCGCCAGGCCGGCGTTGACCACGCCTTGGGCGTGCACGTTGTAAACCGTGCCCATGTTGGCGCCCACCGCCATGCCCGTGCCGGACCGGCCTTCGATCGTGGTGTTCTCCAGTTTCACGTTCATCACCATGCCGCTTTCGCCCAGCACGCCGATGAGGCCCACGCCGCCCCGCTGCGGCAGGGAGATTTTCAAGTTGCGGATGACGCGCCCGCGCCCGTCCAGCGTTCCGGCATAGCCGTACTTGCCGCGCGCGATCATGCAGTTGTCCTCGGGGCCGCAACTGCCGATGGGCGTGAAATTGGCAACGGACGATGCATCCAGGTCAGCCGCAAGCTGGTAGTTGCGCTTGAGGCGCGCATCGAGCGACAGCGGCGAAGCTTTGCCCTCGCCCGTGCCGAGGCTCACGACCGCCTGCAATTGTTGGATGGAGCAAATCTCGAAGCTGCCGTCGGCATTTTTGTCGTGCACAAATTCGGCCGCGTTGGTTGGCGCCGCGTCGTAAGCATCATCGAGACCATCGTTGTCGGCGTCCTTGCCCGACGCGGCGCCCGTGAGGCCATCGCAGGCCTTGGCGTCCAGCGGTTTGGCGGCGGCGGTCGCGTCTTTAGCTGCGCTCAGCAGGCTCAAGTACAAGGCCGTGCGCTCGACCTTATCCACGCGCATGTTGCCCAAACTACCGGGCCCGGGACCACCGGGGCCACCAGCCCCTGGACCACCCGGACCTGCAGCCGCTTGGGCCGGGCCGCCCTTGGGCGGCGGGGCCTCGGTAAAGGCCCGCTGGCGCGCGTAATAGGCGGCGATGTCCTTGATCTCGTCGTCGGAGAGCTGCAGCACGGCGCCGCGCATCAATGACTCTTTGCGCTTACCCTCTTTGTATTCGTTCATGGCCAGCACGAGGTAGCGCTCATGCTGACCGCCGATTTTCGGATTGATGGGCGACGGCGCGTTACCGTCCTTGCCGTGGCAGGCGAAGCACTGGCGGGCCAAGTCCTCGCCGCGCACGGGGTCGGCGGCGCGCGCGGCCGTTGCCGCCAATGCCGTTGCCGCGACGAAAGCGAAAATCGATCGCATCATGCCCTGCCCCTGCCCTCACCTCGGACTGTAGCAACATAGCCCGCGTCGCCCGAAAGCGCATGTGGCCCCTGACCGAGGCGCGGCGCGGTGAAATTCATGGGTCCCGCCCGGGGTTTACAGCGCGGGGCGGCGGACCGATGCTGAAACCCGAACCTTGAGGGAGGGCACACCATGACACCCAGAGCATTTCGGATCGGCGTGGCGGCAGCGGTGTTGACGCTGGCCGCTTGCGCGTCGCAACCCACGGCGCAATCGCAGTTGGTGCGCGACACCAGCAAATACTCGAAACTGTCGAAAGAGGCCGAGGCCATGATCGAGCCCGGCGAGACCGCCTTCATGCTCAAGGATGCCAAGGGGGCCGCAGACAGCATCACCGACGACTTCTCCTGGTGGCTGGTGGGCAAGGACGGACCCAAGCAGGTCGTCAAAGGCAAGGAGGCCACCGAAAAACTCATCGCGCAGTTCTTCGGCCAATCGAATTTCGAATCGAAGGTTTACCGCCTCGGCATGGTCGGCAACATCCTGGTGCAGGTGGAAGTCGATAAGGTGCAAACCCCCGAAGGCCCCAAGGAAACCGTGTCGCTGGAACTCTATGAGTTCAAAGACGGCAAGCGGTGGCGCGAGTGGCGCTTCACACCCGAAGGCGACGGGCGGTAGAGCATTTTCCCGACAAGTGGGAACCGGTTGGCGTGGAAAATGCGACCAACAAGAAAGAGTCACTGAGGCAATGCGCTTCGGTTCACTCGAATTTGACTCCAGCGCTCCTCAACCGAACTCCAGGATCACCTGATCGACCGCGAGGCTTGAGCCCGGCGCCTGGTGAATTTTCTTCACCGTGCCGTCGCGCTCGGCCTTGAGCACGTTTTCCATCTTCATGGCTTCCACGATGGCCAGCGTCTCGCCGGCCTTCACTTCCTGGCCGTCCTTGACCGCCAAGGACACCAGCAGTCCGGGCATGGGCGAAAGCAGGAACTTCGACAAATCCGGCGGCGGCTTGAAGGGCATCAGCCGGTTCAGCTCCGCCTCGCGCAAGGTGAGCACCTTGACGATGATCTGCGCCCCGGCGTGGAACAGGCGATATCCCGCGCCGTGGGGGTCGATCTGCACGGTCACTTCCGTGCTCTCGCCCTTGTCGATACTTATTTCGGCGGTCAGCAGCGGCGAGCCGTAGGTCCAGGCGCTGGCGACCGTCATGGTGTGCTTGCCGACCTTCACCAGACCGCTGGCGGGACCAAGATTAGGATCGCTCAGTTCACCCTTGGCGCGCTCGGGATGCGGCGACACCCAGGCTTGATGGGCGGTTTGCTTCTTGCCCTCACCCGTGACGACCATCCAGGTGTCGGGCAGTTCGCGTCCGTGACCGGCGACTTGCCCCGAAATCGTGGCGGCGCGTTCCTGGTAGGCATGGTGCACCAGCGCGGCGATGCCCGTGAGCAGCGTCGGGTCCTCGGCGGGCAGATCCTTGGCCGAGAAACCGTCGGGATATTCCTCGGCGATGAAGTTGGTGGAGAGTTTGCCGTCCTCGAATTTCTTCTTGCCCATGAGTGAGGCGAGGAACGGAATGTTGTGGCTCACCCCGCGGATGTAATAGGCATCCAGCGCCTCGCGCATGTGATCGATGGCGTCTTTGCGCGTTTTTCCATACGTCACCAACTTGGCGATCATGGGGTCGTAGTACACCGAGATTTCGCCGCCCTCGTAAACGCCCGTGTCCACGCGCACGTGCTTGCCTTCGAGCGGCGGCACGTAGCGCACCAAGCGGCCGGTGGAGGGCAGGAAATTGCGGTAGGGGTCCTCGGCATAGACGCGGCTTTCCATGGCCCAGCCGTTGAGCTGCACGTCTTTCTGCGCGAAGGGAATTTTCTCGCCGTAGGCGATGCGGATCATCAGTTCCACTAGGTCGAGCCCGGTCACCATCTCGGTAACGGGGTGCTCCACCTGCAGGCGGGTGTTCATTTC
>JANRJL010000062.1:0-114117 GCA_033763995.1 Rhodospirillaceae bacterium
GAAAACTGATGGCCTGCTTGAGGGCCTGCCACGGCGTTTCGTCGCTTTCCATGCTGGTGTGGGCGATCACCTCGGCGCCCTTGGACGCCAAGAGGCGCGAAACTTCCAGCACCTCGGCTTCGCCCTCCACGTAGCAGCCGAGCTTGCCGATGGGCGTTTGCACCACGGGCAGGATTGAGTCGGGCCCAAAGATTTTTTTGTACTCGGCGGCCATGTCGCGCAGGTAGCTCACCTCCGGCGCGCTTTGCGCCTGCGACTTGGGCGAGCGCAGCACCAGGCCCTCGGGCCCCATGATGAAGCCGGTGTGAAAGTACTTGCCCGGCATTTGCGGCACTTTTTCCTGGGTGCTGGTGGCGACGTAGCAGTTGTGCCGCCGGCAAGCCTCGATCACGGGCTTGAAAATGCCCTTGTCCAGCGGCTCGGAGATCAGATCCACCGCCACCATGGACATCGGCGTGCCCGACACCGCCCGGCGCGCCGAGGTGTACTGCAGCACGGGAAACACCACGATGCGCGGCTTGGGCTCAGGGCCTTTCATGGCGCTTTCGATGGCGGCCACCATGTTCTCGGCGTTCTTGGCGCGCGTGGCGTCCACGGTGTCGAGCGTCGGCGGCACGATCACCGGCACGCGCATGACGGCGGCGCGGTAGGGCGCGGGCGAGGCGGCCTCCTGGGCCACGGCGCCGCGCACGGCGACGGCTGCCGCCGTCATTGCTGTGGACTGCGAAATGAAGGTGCGGCGCTGCATGGTGATGGCTCCCCGGATGAAAACGCGAGGTTAACGGGCGTTCGGCGCCTTGGAAAGCGTGGCGGCGCGCGCGTCATCCCCGTGAACGCGCACCGCCTATCGGACGCGAGCATGATTGGGCAGCAGCGCGGCGCGCGCTTGTATGGGTAAACTGGGTGGCACAACGCGGGGGAGGGCGCCATGAAAAAAGAAGTGAAAATCCGGCCGTTTTGGTACTCGGACATCTGGCTGTTCCCGAAGCTCATCACCGTGGTGACGACGCTGGACAGCAAGGGCGGCATCAACGCCGCGCCCTATTCGCACATCATGCAGTACGACGTCATGGCCAAGAACCCGCGCATGATCATGGGCTTCCGCCAGGACTCGCACACCTTCGAGAACATCTGCGCCACCAAGGAATTCGTCATCAATTGTCCCAGCGCGGATTACGTCGAGGACGTGATGGAAACCGCGCGCTTTTATCCCGAGGGCGTCAACGAGCTGGAGCACACGCGCTTCACCGCCATTCCGTCGCTGAAGGTCAAGCCGCCCAGCCTGAAGGAATGCCCGCAAATCGCCGAATGCGTGGCGGAGGACATCGTGAAGCTGGAAAAAAGCAGCGGCATCGTCATCGCGAAAATCGTCGCCCTGGTGTTCGACGAAGGCCTGGAGGAAATGGGCCGCGAGGAGCGCATCCGCAAGATGAATTTACCGGTGGGCCTGGGCGACGAGGCGCGGCGCGATTACTTTTTCGCCACCACCGAGAACATGACCTGCCACACGCTCAAGGAAACGCCGCAAGGCTATGCCGCCGTGGGCCTCAAGGTCGAAATGCCGTGGGACGACGACGCCATGCAGGAGCTGATGAAAGTGCCGCCTTTCGTGCGCGAAATGGTCACGCGCCAAGTGGAACGCTACACGGCCAAAAAGGGCGACGCGCGCGTGACCCACGCGCACATGACCGGGGCCTCCAACGATCTCGGCATGGACGAGGCGCTGCTGGCGCGCTTTCGCGGGAAGAAAGGCTGAGCATTTTCCCGAGAAGTGGCCTTCCACTTGGCGTGGAAAATGCGACCAAATAAGAAGCCGCGCCTGCGCGTACTTCTCCTCACCAATTCCGTTTCGACATGTGGTACTTGGCGGAATCGAAGCTGTCGCTGGGCAGGTAGGCCAACTGCAGCCCGGGGTCGTACATGGGCCGGTACTTTTGGTACACGGGCATCACCAGCGCCATGGGAATGTCGGGCAAGCGATGCGTCTTGCGGAATTCGGCCATGTTGATGGTGGTGGCGATCACTTCCTCGCTGGCCGACTTGGCCATGGCCACCTCGCGCCCGCCGGGGCCGTAGATGCTGGTGCCGCCCGCACCCGAAAAATCCGGCCCCGCGTTGCCCGGCGAGATGGACTGGTTCACGGTGATGGTCCAGTTGCGGTTGAACAGCGACGACGACTGGGAGTCCACGGGGTTGAAGCCGCCCGAGGAAAACCGCACGGCGATCTCCATGCCCTTCACCGAAATGGCGCGGTGGATATCGGGATCATAGGGCGAGGTCAGCAGCGACAGATTGCCGATGTCGGTGCGCGCCACGGGCAGCACGGCGTCGGCGCCGTACATCTCGATGTAGCGCGGCAGCACGTCGTAAGCCGACGTCGTGAACATCGTCCAGTCGGGGCGCAGGCGCACGTTGTGCTGCTTCCAGTGTTGCGCCACCACGGAACCATCGGGCCCGATCAGCACGCCGATGAGCAGCAGGTGTCCCGGCCAATCCTTGTCGCGCGCGTAGGTGTCGAAGGCGATGTAGCAGCCGTACTTCTTCGCCTTTTGGCCGAGCGCCTCGGTCTCCTTGCCGGGAATGTCGATGGTCACTTTCAACGCCTCTTCGCGTGTCCACGGCGCCCAACCCATGATGGGCTGCTCGTGGAAGCACACCAGGTCCTGCGGGCCGGCGAACCCGTTGGCGGAATCGAGCAGGTCCAGCATGATCTGCAAGTTCTTGCTCATCTGCGCCTTGGGGTTGGCGGGGTCGGCCGGATAGAGCGGCGATTGGATGGCGCTGACGCGGATGGAGTCTTTGCGCAGCGGCACGCGCTCGTAGTTGTTGTCGGGCGAAACGCTGATGTCGTTGTCGGGCTGTTTTGTTCGCGCCGAGTCCTGCGCTTGAGCCGCTATCGGCGCGGCGACGGCCGTTACGGCCGCGCTCAGGCCCAACTGCGTCGCCCGTGACATCGCGCCCCGGCGCGAGAGTTGATGGTCTGTGGTCATGGTCGCCCCCTCTGCGATTATTGAAAGGGCAGGATAGCATGGGCGGAGAAGGGCGCCGGAGCGCCCCGCACGATGCCGATAGCTATGCAATTTATGATGATCAGCTATTCGATCATCGCGGCTTCCATTCGTTTTCTTTGTCACATAAGTTTCGCGCCGCTGATGCCCCCCAACCCCGGAGCCCGACCATGACCCCCCGCACTTTAGATAACGTTTTCAATGTTTTGGCTATAAGCCTGATCGTCCTTGGACTGAGCGTCGCCGTCGGCGGCGTGGCCCATGCCGAGCCCGCCGTGGCCGCGCCCAAACTGATCTGGTCCGCCAAGACCGCGATGGTGATCAAATCGACCAATGCCTTGGCCAAGGGCGACACGGCGGCGGCGATCAACCTGGCCAGTGAAGCGCTGACGCGCGTGCAGGGCAAGGATCGCGTCATCGCGCAGCATAACCTGTGCCTCGCGCACTTGCAGCGCAATGACACCGCCGGTGCCGCCGCCCATTGTGCCGCCGCCCGCGCGCTTGCCCCCGAGGCCGCCAATGCCCGCATCGCGCGCAACGTGATCGCCAACATCGAGATGTCAGAACAGGCCGCGCAAGTCGCCGCCACGCGCTGACCCACGACGCAAACGCCTATCCCCGTTCTGGCCGCTGCCCGGGCGCATCACGACGCCCGGGCGGCGGTCCTAATCCGGCACGCCGGCGCCGATGTCCATCCACTTGACGGCCGGCGGCTGCACCTTGACCGTGGCGAAGGTGTCGCCCGTCGCCAGCGCCTGGCTCGGAACAATGATGCGCACGACCGAGTGCCCGCCGTTCTCGCGCGCCAGCGGCAGCGCCAGCCCGGACATGGCATAGGTGAGCCCCTTGAGGGTTTGAGCCACCGCTTCCGAGTACATGCCGCAGGGGTGGATGGCCATGAGCTTATGGCGGCGCATGGCATCGCCGTGTTGATCCTTGGAAAAAAGGGCGAGGTGGTCGGTCTTGGTCAAATCAGCGCCGACCAGCGTGACCAGGGCCGTGGCGAACAACCGCGTGGGGAGCGTGGAGTCTTCGACGTCGAGGATGAGGGTCCAGGGCTGCAGCTCCGGATTTGGCCGCTCGAGGTAGTCGGCCAAGCGCGGCACCAACCCCGACCTGGGGATGGATTGCCAGTGCCTGAAAAATTTCTCCAACCGGTCCATGGCGCTCCCACACCGCGGCCGCCAAGGCTAACAAACGCGCGCGCCGCGCCGGCAGCATAGGCGGTCAGGAGCCGCGAGACAAACGGGGAGGGGCGGGCGTTCGGAGAACGTTCGAAGATGACAGCGGAGTTTTATGCCGCCAGCAGATCGCCCACATCGACATCGAGCGCCTTGGCGAGAGCCTTGGCCGCGCGGGCCGAGACGTTCTTGCCTTTCTCGATTTCGCACACATAAGCCTGCGATAGCCCCGACGCCTTGGCCAAGTCGCCTTGTTTCAGGCCGCGCCATTCGCGCAACACGACCACGCGGTTTTCGCCGTCCCAGATGCGGTCCATGACGGAGGCTGGAATGAGCGCGCCGCCCATGACCTTGGCGGTGTCGAACGCGCGGATGTCATGGGTGGTATCGGTTGGGTGTTTTGCGATGCGCATTTGGTCCACGGCTTCCAATCTATCTCTCTGATGTCATACTCGTGCTCGACCCGCCTAACTTTTCTTGGCGACCGCAGGTCGCTTAGAAAAGCTCGCGCCCTTGATGGCGAGTATCCAGGGCAACAGCCACCAAAGTTTATGGAAGCCGACAGCGTTTCAAAACCCTGGGTCCTGGGAATAAATCCCAGGACGACAGCGGAGATTTACCCGCAATCAGTTTTTACTCTAACACCGATCTCGCTCGCCCCTATCTTTCAGGTGGCGAAGAATGCTTTGTCATCTTTTCGAGAAAACTTTCCTCAGTTGAGTTTGGCAATTTACTAGCGATGCTTCCAACTAGCTCTTTTGTGAGCAAGCCTGCTAATGCAGAAAGGAATCCGATTCCATAAACGGTCAGCTCTATGTTAGGAAGCTCGCCAGCATAAAAGAGCTTTATTAGGGCGCGGGAACGAATAAGAAAATATGCAAAAACTCCGAGTAAGCTACCGGCTAGCATGTTGACACTAAAACCTACGAATCCTGGAAAAACCTTCAGGCTATGTGGATTCAGATGATTAACTCGCAAGGCAAATCTCACGACGGCTCCCAGGCCACCAGCCGCAAGCGCAGTATAGATTAGTCGGTCCTCCATTTTGACGATAGCGAGGTCGGGCAGTAAGTGCGTTGACATTAACCAAGAATGCCCTGGCACTACAGATTCGAATAAGAGGCCTGCGAGCCAAAAGATACAGAAGCAATAAAAAGCCGAAGCAAAAGTTGCTTTCAGCGTATTCAAGGCACCTTCCTTAGTCATGTTTTTTTCCTCTACTGCTTGCTGAGATCAGCAAAAAACTGAGTCCTACCCCAACCTCTCCCTCAAAAATTCCCCCGTATAACTCCCTTTAGCACGCGCAACTTGCTCCGGCGTACCCACAGCAACAATTCTCCCGCCCTTGGCGCCGCCTTCGGGCCCCAGGTCGATGATCCAGTCGGCGGTTTTGATGACCTCGAGGTTGTGCTCGATGACGATCACGGTGTTGCCCTGGTCGACGAGGGTGTGCAGCACCTCCAGCAGCTTTTTCACGTCCTCGAAGTGCAGGCCCGTGGTGGGCTCGTCGAGGATGTAGACCGTGCGGCCCGTGGCGCGCTTGCTGAGTTCCTTGGCGAGCTTCACGCGCTGCGCCTCGCCGCCGGATAATGTGGTCGCCTGTTGGCCCAGGTGCACGTAGCCCAGGCCCACCTGATTGAGCAGGTCGAGTTTTTCGCGGATGGCCGGCACGGCCTTGAAGAATTCCACGCCTTCTTCCACCGTCATGTCGAGAATGTCGGCGATGCTTTTGCCCTTGAAATGCACTTCAAGCGTCTCGCGGTTGTAGCGCTTGCCCTTGCAGACGTCGCAGGTGACGTAAACATCGGGCAGGAAGTGCATCTCGATCTTGATGACGCCGTCGCCCTGGCACGCCTCGCAGCGCCCGCCCTTGACGTTGAAGGAAAAGCGCCCCGGCGCGTAGCCGCGTGTTTTCGCTTCGGGCAATTCGGCGAACCAGTCGCGGATGGGCGTGAAGCAGCCGGTGTAAGTCACTGGGTTGCTGCGCGGCGTGCGGCCGATGGGCGACTGGTCGATGTCGATGACCTTGTCGAGATGGTTCAGCCCCTCGATCTTGTCGTGGGGCCCCGGCAGGTCGCGCGAGCCGTAGAGGGATTTCGCAAGGCTCTTATACAGGGTCTCCAGCACCAGCGAGGATTTGCCGCCGCCCGACACGCCCGTCACGCAGGTGAGCGTCGCCATGGGGAAGCTCACGTCCACGCCCTTGAGGTTATTGGCCTTCGCGCCCTTGACGACCAATGACTTGCCGTTGCCCTTGCGCCGGCGCTCGGGCACGGGGATTTGCTTGCGCCCCGTGAGGTACGCGGCGGTGATGCTCTCCTTGCTTTTCATCACCTGGGCGGGCGTGCCCTCGGCCACCACGGCGCCGCCGTGAATGCCGGCCCCGAGCCCCATGTCGATGAGGTAGTCGGCGCTGCGGATGGCGTCCTCGTCGTGTTCCACCACCAGCACGGAATTGCCGATGTCGCGCAAGCGGCGCAGGGTTTCCAGCAGGCGGTTGTTGTCGCGCTGATGAAGACCGATGCTGGGCTCGTCGAGCACATAGAGCACGCCGGTAAGGCCCGAGCCGATTTGCGAGGCTAATCTGATTCTTTGGCTTTCGCCGCCCGACAGCGTGCCGGAGTTGCGGGCCAGCGTGAGATATTCCAGCCCGACGTTGTTGAGGAAATGCAGCCGGTCGTCGATTTCGCGCAAAATGCGCCGGGCGATTTCCATTTGCTTGGGCGTCAGAACCTTCGCCAGGCCCTTGAACCACTCGGCGGCCTCGGCGATGCCCAACTCGGAAATCTCGCCAATGTGCTTTTTGTTGATCTTCACCGCCAGGCATTCGGGCTTGAGGCGGTAACCCTTGCACGCCTCGCAGGGGTGCGAGGTTTGGAACTTCTCCAGCTCCTCGCGCATCCAGGCGCTGTCGGTCTCGCGCCAGCGGCGCTGCAGGTTGTTGAGCACGCCCTCGCAGGGCTACTTGGTTTCGTACTTGCGCACGCCGTCGTCGAACTTGATGGTGATGGACTCCTCGCCGGTGCCGTTGAGGATGGCGTCCTTGACCTTGGCGGGGAGTTTCTTCCAGGGCGTCGTGGGGTCGGCCTTGAAGTGCGCGCACACGCCGCGCAGCGCCTGCAGATAGTAGGGCGAGGGCGGGTTGGAACTGCTCCAGGGCGCGATGGCGCCGTCCTCGATGCTCAAGGCCTGGTCGGGCACCACTTGGTCGGGGTCGAAGTGCAACGTCACACCCAGGCCGTCGCAGGTGGGGCAGGCGCCGAAGGGATTGTTGAAGCTGAACAGCCGCGGTTCGATTTCATCGATGGTGAAGCCCGACACGGGGCAGGCGAACTTGGCCGAGAACACCGTGCGCGCGGCATCACCCTTGGCATCGGCGTTTTCTGCAAACGCAATGCCGTCCGCCAGGCCCAGCGCGGTTTCGAGCGAGTCCGCGAGGCGGGATTGCAGCCCGTCGCGGACTACAATTCTGTCAACTACCACTTCGATGTCGTGCTTGATTTTTTTATTCAGTGCGGGCACGGCGTCAATCTCGTGCAGCGTGCCGTCGACCTTGACGCGCTGAAAGCCCTTCTTCTGCAAGTCCTGCAGGTCTTTTTTGTATTCGCCCTTGCGCCCGCGCACGATGGGTGCGAGCAAATACAGCCGCGTGCCTTCGCCCATGGCCATGATCCGGTCGACCATCTGGCTCACGGTCTGAGCCTCGATGGGCAAGCCGGTGGCGGGCGAGTAGGGCACGCCGACGCGCGCCCACAGCAGGCGCATGTAGTCGTGAATTTCCGTCACGGTGCCGACGGTGGAGCGCGGATTGCGGCTGGTGGTTTTCTGCTCGATGGAAATGGCCGGCGACAGGCCCTCGATGGAATCCACATCGGGCTTTTGCATTAATTCCAGGAACTGGCGCGCGTAGGCCGACAGCGATTCCACATAGCGCCGCTGGCCCTCGGCATAAACAGTGTCGAAGGCGAGCGAGCTTTTGCCCGAGCCCGACAGGCCGGTGATGACCACCAGCTTGTTGCGGGGCAGATCGACGTTGATGTTCTTGAGGTTGTGTTCGCGCGCGCCGCGAATCTTGATGTCGGTGAGCATTTCCGGGGGGTTTCAGCGCTTCAAGGGCATGAGAACAAAAGGGGTACACTCATAGACGGAACTTCGCCCGCGGGCAACCCGTCAGCCCCGAATCCAATCGAAAAAGTTTAGCGCGCCTTGAGAAGCGAAATGCTGCCCGTGGCCGTGGGGACAATGCGCGTTTCCTCGACGCTGGCGAACCCCGCGTCGCGCATGATCTGCGGCAAAACGCCGTCGGCGTTGGGCTGGGTGTCGGCGGTGCCGTCGAGAACCTGCACCGTGCCGCGAAATAGAGCCCGCATCAGGCGCGAGCGTTGGGCGCCGTAGTCGGCGATGTGCAATTCGCCGCCGTCGGCGAGCAGCGCGCGGATGGCGCGGAGCAGGCCGCGCTTGCCCTCGAGCGGAATCTGATGAAACACCAGGCTGGAGACGATCTTGGTGGGCGCGTTCAGGCGCGCGGGCGGCATCTCGGGCACGAAGCCCGCGACAAAGGCGATGTCGGCCCCGGCGGCGGCGGCTTTCGCGCGGGCGCGCGCCAGGACTTCGGGGTCGGGATCAATGCCCATCACCTCGGCGGCGGGACACGCCTGCTTGAGCATGAGGGCGAAGGTCCCGGTGCCGCAGCCGACATCGAGAATCCGGTCGCCGGCGCGCGGCGCCGCTTGGGCCAGCAGGAGGCGGCGCCAGTGACGTTCGCGGGTGAGCAGGGCGATGGCGCTGTCATAGAGCGGCGTCAGCCAACGATAACCCAACGCCGGTGTGTAATCGCTCAAATGCTGCTCCCGCGCCAAGGCGCACGGCGAGGGCTTACGGCGAGCCTCCGAAAACGACCCGCCATAGCGCCGGCCACAGGTTGAAGAAAAAGACGTACACGGCGCCGAGCAGGTTGCCATAGATTCCGGCCAGGATAAAGCCGAGCGCGAACACGCCCAGCGACATCGTCTCGAAGCCGGGCACGAAGAACTGCAGCAGCATGTGGCCCGGCAGAACGGGGTCGATCAGCCAAGCCACCGCGCAGACCGTGAAAACGGTCATCAGAACCATGCACCATGCGAACATGTGCGGCAGATAGGGGGCTCGGAGTGCTTCGCTCTGGGTCATGATCTCCTCCGTGTGTGGCGTGGACGACGCGCGGGCCGCCGGAGCGGCGCGCGCAGGAACTGCAGGATCGGGCAATGCGCCAACGGATGGTCGCCGCCCGGGCAGGCGCGGGCGAGGCGCTGCAAGGCCGCTTTCATGCGGGCGAGGTCGGCGATCATCGCCCGCGTGGCGGCGAGCTTGGCCTCCGTCGCCCGCAGCAACGCCCCGCAGCGGCTGTTGTCGGCGGCGTTGATCGACAGCAGGTCGTCGATTTCGCCGAGCGTGAACCCTAGCGTCTTGGCCTGGCCGATGAACCCCAACCGCTCGAGCGTGTCGGCGCCGTAGTGGCGATAGCCCGCGGCCGAGCGCCGCGGCGGCGCGAGCAGGCCGATCTTCTCGTAATAGCGGATGGTGTCCACGGGTATGCCCGCCGCCTTGGCCAACCGGCCGATGGTCATGGTTGTCATGGTGAACCTGTGCCGAGTCTTGACCCTGGAGCATGGTCCAAGGTCAATGCTCCTGAGCCTTGATCGGCGTCAATTCCTCGGTCGCGAGTTGGTGTAAGATTAGGATTGTTAATGTGAAGGAATTTGACGTGCAGTGCGCACCGCAAGTCGTGCGATTCATGCTGAGCGCGCTATGGCTGGGCGTGGTGCTGCCCAGCGTCACGCCGCACTGCGATGTCGTGGCCCAAGGCTTGCATGACCTCGTCGCTCACTCGCACGCCCCTCACGCCGATCATCATCATCATCCCGCGCCCCACGCCGCGTTGGAAAGCGGAAGATCTGGCGAGCTTCCGCCCGTCAACCAGCAATGCGAGGTGAAGGAAGATACCGTCCTCGCAGATGCCGCGAGCGGTGTGAAAGCGACCGTCAAGTCATCCGCGTCCGACGGCGGCGGAGCCCTCGATGTGGCGGAGCGTTTTCCGCACGACCTCGCTGCCGCCGGACCGCCTGCCCCACCCCGATGGCGCGGTCATGCCGTTTCGCCTGACCATTTCCAGCGCAATCATCGCCTGCTGATTTAGACCCTCCCGACCGCGACGGCGCGGCCGATGTGGCCGTCGTCGCCGCGTGCGACTGCGTCGTGGCGCGCGCTCCATGTGGAGCGCTCAAGCAACAGTCATCACAGGAGGAAGTCATGCGACTTTTCACGACAACGCTACTCGCCATCGCCGGCATGACGCTGGCCGGATGCGCGAACGACCCCCGTTTCGCGGACGTGGAGGCTTACGTCGTGCCTCCGGCCAAGGATCGGGGCCGAATCTATTTCTACAACGACCTCGTCTCGTCGGGGTTTCTCGTCATCCCCAAGATTCACGTCAACGAACAAAGCGTCGGCGCCTGCCAGCCGCGCGGCGTATTCTTCCTCGACGTGGCGCCGGGCACCCACGAGATGCACGCCTCGAACAAGTCGGTTCACGACCAAAAACGGAAGGAACCGAGCGTGTTCGTGACCATCGCGGCCGGCGAGGAGAGGTTCGTGCGCTGTCGTATCAATCGCGGCCCGCTGATCGGCAAAAGCAGCGCGCACTTCGGCGACGGAGTGCTGGAGCTGGTCGCGACCGACGAGGGCCGCGCCAAGAGCCGGAAACTGTCGTTCTCCGGTTCGGCCGCCCAGATCACGTCCGCCGAATGACGCTCGCGACCCATTCCCCCACTGTCGAAAACCACAGGAGACGACCCATGACTTCTTCCCGCTCTTTGCTTTTCCCAACCGTCGTTTTGTTGGCGTTATCCGCCTGCGCCGATGCACCCGAGCGCGCCCAGACGTCCGCCGCCATGGCTTCCCCCAAGCCCATGGCCTGCATGGCCGGCAAGGACATGCAGTGCGGCATGATGTCGGAGATGGGCGCCATGAAAGACCGCATGGCGAAGATGCACGAGATGATGGAGGCCTGCGCCAAGACCGACAAACCGTGCGCCATGGACCAGATGATGCCCGACATGCAGGCGATGCACGATAAGATGAAGGCCATGATGGGCGAGATGAAGGGCATGGCCGGCAAGGGCGGCATGATGGGCGGCGGCGCGATGATGCAAGGCGGCATGCAGGCTCAACCCAAGGCCGCGGCCCCTCCGGCGAAGCAAGACGAGGACCACAGCCAGCACCATCCAGATCAAACCAAACCTCAATAATTGCCGAGGATCCGATCATGACCATGACACCTCCACCGCAACGGGGCGGCCTCGGCGATTGGCTGCTCTCGCGCACGGGCTTGGCGACGGCGGTGGCCGTCGCCATCCTCGCTTTTCTCATCGCCACGGGTCACCGCGCTCATCTTCTGGGCGCGCTGCCCTATCTGCTCCTGCTCGCCTGTCCGCTGATGCATCTGTTCATGCACGGCGGACACGGCGGCCATGGCAGCCACGACGATACCCAGCACGACCGACAAACGCGGGAGTAGGTCATGGAACACACGCAAGCGGCCCCCGCCTATGGGTTATGGGGCCTGGTGATTCTCAATTCGGCGATCTTCATCATGTTCGCCTTCAGTTTCTTCAAGCCGCGCACGAGCCGCGATTGGCGCAGTTTCGGCGCCTTCTCGGCGTTCATCGTCGCGTTGTTCGTGGAGATGTACGGCTTTCCGCTGACCATCTTCGCCGCGTCCGGCTGGTTGGCGCGAAACTACCCCGGCATCGATTTTCTCACCCACAACGATGGACATCTCATTCACACCTTGTTGCGCATGGAGGGCAATCCGCATTTCGACATTTTTCACATTCTCAGCAACGTCTTCATCTTCGCCGGGTTCCTGATGTTGTCCTACGCTTGGCACACGCTGTGGGAGGCGCAACGCGCGCACCGACTGGCCACCACCGGGCTCTATGCGCGCCTGCGCCACCCGCAATATGTCGCCTTCGTGCTCATCATGTTCGGCTTCCTGCTGCAATGGCCGACGTTGCTGACGCTCGCGATGTTCCCGGTCCTGGTGGCGATGTACGTGCGCTTGGCGCTGCGCGAGGAGGAGGATGCGCGGCGCGAGTTCGGCGATGCGTATGATCGCTGGGCGGCAATAACGCCGCGCTTCGTTCCCCGGCTCGCGCGCGCGCCGGGCGAGGTTCCCTCATGACCCAACCGCATCAACACCACGATCATGCCTCGCACGATCATGCCGCGCACGGCCAAGCCTCACATGGCCAGGCCTCGAGCAGCCATGCGGGGCATGCCGAACACGCCGACATGGTGGCCGACTTCCGGCGCCGCTTCTGGATCTGCCTGGCCCTGACGCCGCCGATCCTGGCGGTGTCGCCGATGATTCAGCACTTCATCGGTGTGGGGGAAAACTGGCGTTTCGCGCGCGACACCTATGTGCTCGCGGCGTTGTCGAGCATGGTTTACGGCATCGGCGGTTGGCCGTTTCTCGTGGGCCTCGTCGGCGAGGCGCGCAGCCGCCGTCCGGGGATGATGACCCTGGTCGCCGTGGCGATCACCGCGGCCTATGTTTACAGCATGTCGACCGTGTTCGGTCTTCAGGGCAGCGATTTCTTCTGGGAGTTGGTCACGCTCATCGACATCATGCTGCTTGGTCACTGGATCGAGATGAAGTCGGTGATGGGCGCGGGCGCCGCATTGGAGCAACTCGCCCGCCTGATGCCGTCGGACGCCCACAAGGAATTGCCCGACGGCGCGCTGGTCGAAACTCCCATCGCGGCGTTGCGCGCCGGGGACCGGGTCCTGGTGAAGCCCGGCGAGAAGGTGCCCGCCGACGGCGTGATCGTGCGCGGCGAGACATCGTTGAACGAGTCGATGCTCACCGGTGAGTCGCGGCCGGTCGGCAAGGGGCCCGGCGCGATGGTGATCGGCGGTTCCATCAACGGCGACGGGGCCATCGCGGTCGACGTGCGCAAGACCGGCGCGGATTCGTTTTTGGCTCAAGTCATCGCCTTGGTCCGCGAGGCGCAGGAGAGCAAATCGCGTACCCAGGATTTGGCCAACACGGCGGCGCAAATTCTCACCGTCGTGGCCATCCTCGGCGGCGGTCTCACGTTGACTGCTTGGCTGGCGTTCTCCGACATGCCCTTGGCGTTCGCCTTGGAACGGGCCGTGACGGTGATGGTGATCGCCTGTCCGCACGCCCTCGGCCTGGCCGTGCCCTTGGTGGTGGCGGTGTCCACGGCGCTCGCGGCGCAGAACGGCTTGCTGATCCGCGACCGCACGGCCTTCGAGAGCGCGCGCAACATCTTGGCGTTGATCTTCGACAAGACCGGCACGCTGACCAAGGGTGAGTTCGGCGTCACGGACGTGGTTCCCATCAATCCGGCGTTCTCGCGGGACGTCCTGCTCGAAACCGCCGCCGCGGTCGAACAGCAGTCCGAGCATCCCATCGCCAAAGGCATCGCCAGGGCGGTCGCGCGCCCGCTGCCGGTCGATCAGTTTCGCGCGACGCCGGGCCAGGGGGCGCAGGCGCGCGTCGCCGGCAAGCTGGTCGAGGTGCTCAGCCCCGGCGCGATCCGCGCGCGGGGTCTGTCGCGCGAGGTCCAGCCGTTCGATGCGCTCGCGCGGCAAGGCAAGACCGTCGTGTTCGTCGTCATCGACGACGTGCTGGTGGGGGCGGTCGCCGTGGCCGATGTCGTTCGCCCGGAATCGAAACCGGCCATCGCCCGGCTGAAAGACATGGGCATTCGCTCCATCATGATGACCGGCGATAATCGCGGCGTGGCCGATGCCGTCGCCCAGGAGATCGGTCTCGACGAAGTGATCGCGGAGGTTCTGCCGGGCGAGAAGGCGGCGCGCATCAAGGAGATTCAAGCGCGCGGGTTCATCGTCGCCATGACCGGAGACGGGGTCAATGACGCACCCGCCCTGGCGCAGGCGGATGTCGGCATCGCGGTGGGTGCCGGCACCGATGTGGCGATTGAAACGGCGGACATCATTCTCGTGCGCAGCAATCCCTTGGACGTCGCGGCCGTCATTGAGTTGGCGAAGGCGACCTACCGCAAGATGATTCAGAATTTGTGGTGGGCGACCGGATACAATGCGGTGGCCATCCCGTTGGCCGCGGGCGTGCTCCACCCCAGCCTCGGCATCGCGCTGGACCCGGCCTTGGGCGCGGTATTGATGTCGGCCAGCACGATCATCTGCGCCGTCAATGCCCGGATGTTGAAACTCCGAAGGGTTTGAGTGAGCACCGCGAGTGCCGCGTGCCACGGCCTGTGGATAACTTGGCGCTTTATTTGCGCCGGTTGTTCCCGGTATGTTCGCGAACATTTTCCAGGAGCGAAGCATGGCTGGCAGCGTGAACAAAGTGATTCTGATTGGCAACTTGGGCAAGGACCCCGAGGTGCGCACCATGCAGAACGGCAACAAGGTGGCCAATCTGTCCATCGCCACGTCGGAAAGCTGGCGCGACAAGGCCACCGGCGAGAAAAAAGAAAAGACCGAATGGCACCGCGTGGTGATTTTCGGCAACCTGGCCGAAATCGCCGAGAAGTACCTCAAGAAGGGCAGCAAGGTTTACGTCTGCGGCAGCCTGCAAACGCGTAAGTGGCAGGATAAGGACGGCCAGGACAAGTACTCCACCGAAGTCGTGCTGCAAGGCTACGGCGGCGAGTTGACCATGCTCGACGGTCGCGGCGGCGGTGGCGGCGGTGGCATGGGCGGCGGTGGTGGCGGCATGGACGAACCCGTCATGGAGCGCGGCGGGGGCGGCGGAGGCTGGGACTCAGGCTCCGGCGGCAAGAGCGGCGGTGGCAAAAAGGGCGGTGACGATCTCGACGACGACATTCCGTTTTGAGAATTGTTGCAGCGCAGCAAGACAAGGCTATTTTAGCGCGCGATTTTTGATGAGGCCGGCCTAACGACGCGAATCACTCAAACCCGAGTCTGAATCGTTTTCGCGGCTCAAGGTGCAGCGCGAGCGATGCTGCGGCCTCATACTAGGACAAGCGCACTCTTGAACCCTTCAAGAAAACCACATAACTATCTGATTTACATCAGTTAGTTATCCACAGACCTTGGCCGTTTTCCGGCTCCGACATTTAGCGGACACCCACAACCAGTTGTGTTTCTTGGCCGCGTCTTCTGATACATTTCTGCCAAGGTTTCAGCGCGAGAATCGCGTGGAATTTGGGGGCCGCCCGCCGAGCCTTTGGTTCGGCTTCATCCCTTGTGTGCACTGCAATAATTCGGCCGAAGTCGCGCGGATGTTGCCTGGTTCTTTATTTGTGTGAGTACGCGCATTGACCGACACCGCCGATCTGCCGCCCGACGATCCGAAAGCGACCGACGCTAACGGCAAATTGCCGCCGGGCCCGCCCACGGGCACGCCGCCCGGCGCCGGAGGGCCGTCCGATTTCGACGTGACGCCGATCACGATCGAAGACGAGATGAAGCGCAGCTACCTCGATTACGCCATGAGCGTGATCGTGTCCCGCGCGCTGCCCGACGTGCGCGACGGCCTGAAGCCCGTGCACCGGCGCATTCTCTACGCGATGAAAGAAAGCGGCTACGAGTACAACAAGCCGTACCGCAAGTCCGCGCGCATCGTCGGCGACGTGATGGGTAAATATCACCCGCACGGCGACCAATCGATTTACGACGCCATGGTGCGCATGGCGCAAGACTTCTCCATGCGCGTGCCGCTGATCGACGGGCAGGGCAACTTCGGCTCCATGGACGGCGATCCGCCGGCGGCCATGCGCTACACCGAGGCGCGGCTGGCCAAGGCGGCTCACTCGCTGATCGACGACATCGACCGCGACACCGTCGACTTCGTGCCCAACTACGACGAAAGCGTGTTCGAGCCGCGCGTGTTGCCGGCGCGCTTTCCCAACCTGCTGGTCAACGGCGCCGGCGGCATCGCGGTGGGCATGGCGACCAACGTGCCGCCGCACAATTTGGGCGAAATCATCGACGCCTGCTGCGCGCTGATCGACGACCCCGCCACCACCGACGAAAAGCTCATGGAAATCGTGCCCGGGCCCGATTTCCCCACCGGCGGCATCATTCTGGGCCATGCCGGCTGCCGCGCGGGCTACGCCACCGGCCGCGGCTCGGTGGTGATGCGCGGACGGGTGGAGTTCGAGGAACTGGCCAAGGAACGCCAGGCCATCATCATCAGCGAAATTCCCTATCAGGTGAACAAGTCGGCGATGATCGAGAAGGTCGCCGAGCTGGTGCGCGAGAAGCGGATCGAAGGCATCAGCGAGATGCGCGACGAGTCCGACCGCCACGGCGTGCGCGTGGTGATCGAGATCAAGCGCGACGCCATCGGCGAAGTGGTGCTAAACCAGCTTTACAAATTCACGCCGCTGCAATCGAGTTTCGGCGTCAACATGCTGGCGATCAACGGCGGCAAGCCCGAGTTGATGACCCTGCGCCAGATGCTGACGGCGTTCATCACCTTCCGCGAGGAAGTCATCCGCCGCCGCACGGTCTACGAACTGGGCCAGGCACGCACCCGCGCCCACACCTTGGTGGGCTTGGCCATCGCGGTCGCGAACTTGGACGAAGTGATCGCGCTGATCCGCAAGGCACCCGACCCCACAGTCGCCCGCGAGCAATTGATGGCGCGCGATTGGCCGGCCAATGACGTCGAGCCCTTGGTGCAGCTCATTGACGAGCCGGACCGCAAAGTCGTCAAAGGCATCTACAAGCTCTCGGAAGCCCAGGCCAAGGCGATCCTGGACCTGCGCCTGCACCGCCTCACGGGCCTGGAGCGCGACAAGATCCACGCCGAGTTGAAAGAAATCGGCGGACAGATCGTCAATTACCTCGACATCCTGCGCTCGCGCGAGAAGCTCTACGGCATCATGCGCCAAGAATTGGTCGACATGAAAACCGAGTACGCCACACCGCGGCGCACGACCATCGAGGACCTGGAATTCGAAACCGACATCGAGGACCTGATCCAGCGCGAGGACATGGTGGTGACCGTCACCAACTCCGGCTGGATCAAGCGCGTGCCGCTGTCGACCTACCGCGCGCAACGGCGCGGCGGCAAGGGCCGTGCCGGCATGGCCACCAAGGAAGAGGATTTCGTCACCTCGCTGTACGTGGTGAACACGCACACGCCGGTGTTGTTCTTCTCCACCGCCGGCATGGCCTACAAGCTCAAGGTTTACAAGTTGCCGCTGGGCACGCCGCAAAGTCGCGGCAAGGCCATGGTGAACCTGCTGCCGCTGAAGGAAGGCGAGACGATTTCCACCGTCATGCCGCTACCCGAGGACGAAAGCACCTGGGGCCAGCTCAACGTCATGTTCGCCACCTCGGCGGGCACGGTGCGCCGCAACGACTTATCGGATTTCGTCAACGTTTACCGCAACGGCAAGATCGCCATGAAGCTGGAAAACGGCGACCGGCTCATCGGTGTGGGCACCTGCGACGAGGGCAACGACGTGTTGCTCAATACCCGCCAGGGCAAGTGCATCCGCTTTCATGTGGGCGAGGTGCGCGTGTTCACCGGCCGCAATTCGGTCGGCGTGCGCGGCATCAAGCTCGCGGAGAAAGACGAAGTCATCTCCATGTCGATCCTCAAGCACGTGGAGTTCGACACCGACAGCCGCAACGCTTATCTGCGCATGGCCAAGAAGCTGCGCGGCGGCGAGGATCTCGAGGAAACGCCGTCCAAGGACGACGAGGGCGAGGGCGGGGATACGTCCAAGGTGCTGAGCGAGGAGGAATTCGCCCGCTTCGCGAGCCAGGAGGAGTTCATCCTCACAGCCACGCGCAATGGTTTCGGCAAGCGCACCTCGGCCTACGAATACCGCGTCAGCGGGCGCGGCGGATCGGGCATCACGTCCATCGCCACGTCCAAACGCAACGGCGAGGTGGTGGCGAGCTTCCCGGTCAAAGACAGCGACCAGATCATGATGATCACCGACGCGGGCCGCCTGATCCGCATGGGCATTCGCGACATCCGCATCGCCGGACGTTCGACCCAAGGTGTCACGCTGTTCTCCACCGGCGAGGAAGAGAAGGTGACGTCGGTTGCGCACCTGCCGGGTGACGACGGTGCCGACGCGGCGGCTCACGGCAACGGCAATGGCAACGGCAGTGACGCAGACCAAGCCGAGTCCGACGACCAAACCGGCGAGGCCTGAGCGTCATGGCCAAGGCCCTCCAAAAGGCCCCACAAAAGGCGATCCCGGTCAACGGCCGATATCGTACGGGTGTTTATCCCGGCACGTTCGATCCCGTCACCAACGGCCACCTCGACATCATCGGGCGCGCCGTGAAGGTGGTGGACAAGCTGATCGTTGCGGTCGCCATGAACGTCGGTAAGGGCCCGCTGTTCAGCGTCAAGGAGCGCGTGGCGATGTGCCGCGACGAAGTGGGCAAGCTGAAGCTGCCTGTGAAGGTGCCCATCGAGATTGTGCCCTTCGACAACCTCCTGATGCATTTCGTGCAGCAAGTGGGCGGCACGGTCATCATCCGCGGCCTGCGCGCCGTGTCGGACTTCGAGTACGAATTCCAGATGGCGGGCATGAACGCGCGGCTCAACCCCAATGTGGAGACCATGTTCCTCATGGCGTCCGAGCGCAATCAATTCATCGCCTCACGCTTCGTCAAGGAAATCGCGCGCCTCGGCGGCGACGTCTCGCCCTTCGTGCCCAAGGGCGTGAACGAACGGATCAAGGGTAAGTTCGGGAAGTAAGAGGGGTCCGACGTGGGAGCGATGAAAGTTCCGCGTTCGCCCTGGCCAGAAGATTTTCCGCCGGTTGTCCTTCATACCAACGTCAAGACGCGAGACGCGCATCCGGCCTACGCAGCGGCGAAGTCGGGCGATGCGGCGGCAGCCTATCGGCTCTCGCAAGACTTACTCTCTGAAGATGCCGTCAAAAAGCTGCGTCAAATTGTCAGCGGGCGGGCGTTTGCGTGGTTGCCGGTTCATGCTGAAGAAGTACAGGGTTTCAACGCCATTCCCATCGGCTTCGCGAATGCTCTGGCCGACATTTTAGGTGGAGCAGTGATACGATCCGTTTTTCAGGCCAACATCGTGGCGCATACGCGCGCTGATGGCTTTCATAGAATCGCCCACCAGCCCGTATTCAGCGGTTCGATCTCCGTGTCTGGCGATTTCATTGCAGTTGACGATCATTTCGGAATGGGCGGAACGCTGGCGAACTTGCGCGGTCACGTCATGCATCTCGGTCGTCGGATTGTCGCCGCCAGTACATTGACCGCGAGTCGGGGCAATGACATCATTGCCCTACAAGCCCAGACGCTGGCCGCGTTGAAGGCCAAGCATGGAGGTGAAGTTGAAAGCCTCGTCCAAGAAGAAATCGGCTTTGGCGCCGACTGTCTCACCGAGCCTGAGGCCCAGTATCTCATCCGCGCCCAGAAAATTGACTCCATCCGAGAGCGACTTGCTGCTGCGAAAAGTTGAAGCTGCTCAGAAAACGATCGATCGTGTCAAACGGACGCCACCACACAAGTCGGCAGCGGAGTAAGCACGTATGAGATGCTGGTTCTTTGCCCTCATGGTCGCGCTTGTCCCCCTGTCCGTCTCGGCCCTCGACTACAAAATGGTCCCCGGCGCTGGCGGCGCGCCGCTGAACGTGATGGAGGCTGGCGACAAGACCAAGCCCAGCATCCTGCTCATCCACGGTTTCGCGCAAAGCCACTTGAGTTTTGCGAAGCAGTTGGAATCACCCGAGCTCACGCGCGACTATCATTTGGTGGCCATGGACCTGCGCGGCCACGGCAACTCGGCCAAGCCCTGGCGTCCGGAAGATTATAAGGACTCCAAGATCTGGGCCGACGATGTGATCGCGGTGATGGAGGCCACGGGCCTGCAAAAGCCGGTGATCGTCGGCTGGTCCTACGGCGGTTTCATCGTCGCCAACGTCATCGAGCACTACGGCACGGCGCGCATGGCGGGCATCAATCTGGTGGGCTCGGCGGGCGGCCTGTTGGAAACCAACTTCGCGCCGCCGGCCAATGCCGAGATCGCCAAGCAAATGGCGGCGAACCGCGCGCGGCAGGTTTCGGGCAACATTGCCGAGAACATGACGGGCGCCAAGGGGGCCATGGGTTTCCTCACGGCCAAGCCGGGCGACCAGGCGTGGCAAGACCTCGCCTATGCCGGAAACCTGTTGCTTTTGCCTTATGTGCGCACGGCCCTGGCGGGGCGCAGCCTCGACAACACCAAAGTGCTGCCCAAGATCAACGTGCCGACGTTGATCACGCGCGGATCCGTCGACAGCGTGATTACCCAGGAGCAGGCCGAGAAACTGGTGAAGGCGATCCCCGGCGCCACACAATCGATCTACGAGGGCGTGGGCCACTCGCCGTTTTACGAAGCGCCCGGGCGCTTCAACCGCGAACTGGCGGCGTTCGCGAAATCCGTCGCAAAATAGCTAACCCAACTTCACGGCGGTTCCGGTGGCTGACACCATGAGCAGCGTGCGGCTGTCGCCGCCGATGGCCTCGGTGTCGAGATGCACGCCCACCACGGCGTCGGCGCCCAGGTGCTGGGCGCGGCCGCGCAGTTCCAACAGCGCGCTGTCGCGGGCTTTGGCCATTTCTTCCTCATAGGCCGCCGAGCGCCCGCCGACGATGTCGCGCACGCTGGCGAAGAGGTCCTTGAAGATGTTGGTGCCCATGATGGACTCGCCCGTGACGATGCCGAGGTAGCCGACAATACGCTTGCCCTCGATGGACGAGGTGGTGGTGAGGATCATGGGGGTTGTCCTGAACAGGGTTTTGGGCGTGCCGATCATGGCTTGCATGTCGGTTCGGCGCGATCACATTCAACTGAAATTAATGTAAGACATTGTTTCAAAGCGATAGTTCGCCATGCGCCCGCCCTTGTGGTTCGCCGGCCAAGCGGCTAAAGAGTGGCCACTTTTTCACATCCACTCGCAGGAGCGGTTCGTAATGAAACTTGTCCGTTGGCTTTCCGGTGTTCTGAGCGCGGTGGCGCTTCTGGCCTGGGCTGTCGGCGCCCAGGCTCAAGGAAAACTCGATATGGAAAACACGCTTTATCTCGATCTCGACTACGGTCGCGTGGTCATCAAACTGCGCCCCGATTTGGCGCCCAAGCACGTGGCGCGCATCAAGGAACTCACCCGCCAGGGCTTTTACGATGGCTTGGTGTTCCACCGCGTCATCGAGGGCTTCATGGCCCAAACCGGGGATCCGGACGGCGACGGCACCGGCGGCTCGGGCCAGAACATCCCGGCGGAATTCAACGCCGGCAAGCATGTGCGCGGCGCCCTGTCCATGGCGCGCGCGGCCAACATCAATTCGGCCGATAGCCAGTTCTTCATCGTGCTGGCCGACAGTGCCCATTTGAACGGCCAATACACCTATTGGGGCGAAGTCGTGAGCGGCATGGAATTTGTCGATCAGATCCGCAAGGGCAACCCCAATCAGAACGGCAAGGTGCCGTACCCCGACCGCATCATCCGCATGCAGGTGGCCGCCGACGCCAAGGACGAGCCCGCCAAGCAGAACTAAGCCGGCACGTGCCGACAGAAAAGCCGCGGGCACTCGTCCGCGGCTTTTTTCTTTCATGGGCGCGGGCGCCTGATGATCTGGCAACGATAATCCTTTGCTTCGGGCCGAGCGGCACGCCAGGATGATTTCCTATCGGGGAACAGGGGCAGCGTTTCATGACGAGTACTCCAAGCGTCGGCGTGGCGGATGAATTTCGTCGCGGCTGGACCATCATTGTGGTTGCGGTTGTGGGTCTGGCCTGCGGGCTCTCGGCCATTCCCATCTACAGCATCGGCAGTTTCACCAAGCCGCTGACCGAGGCCTTCGGCTGGACGCGCGCCGAGGTGCAAGGCATCTACACCTGGATGACCATCGGCAATCTGGTGGCGGCACCCATTCTGGGCGTGCTGATCGACCGCCAGGGCGTGCGCCGCGTGGCCATTGTCTCGATCATGGGCATGGGCCTTGGCTATGTCGCCATGGGCGCCTTCGCCGAACCGCTGTGGAGCTTCTATGTGATCGGCTTTGTCACCGCCATCGTCGGCGTGGGCACGGTACCCATCACCTGGACGCGGCTAATCGTCGATTGGTTCGATGCCGGACGCGGCAGCGCCCTCGGCCTTGCGCTGGCGGGCACCGGCATCAGCGCCATCATCGTGCCGATTTTCACCACCTGGATGATCGCCGACTACGGCTGGCGCGCGGCCTTCATGGGGCTGGGCATTCTGCCGACGGTGATCGCGCTTCCGGCCGCGCTGTGGCTGCTGCACGACCGCACCGGATCGCGCGCGACGCGCCCGGCACCCGAGGCCGACGCCAAGGTAGAGAAAACCGGCATCGAGTTTCGCGCGGCCATCTCCGGCTACCGGTTTTGGGTGATGAACATCGTGTTCTTCCTGATCGGCGTGTGCGTCGCGGGCCTGATCGCCCATTTGGTGCCGATGCTGACGGATCGTGGTATCGCCTCGGGCACGGCCGCGCAGGTCGCGGGCGTCATCGGCGCCGCCGTGATCGTGGGGCGCATCGGCACGGGCTACTTGGTCGATCGCTTCTGGGCGCCGGGCGTGGGCCTCGTGTTGCTCAGCATGCCGGCGATCTCGTGCCTGATCTTGGCCAGCGGAAACGCGAGCATCCCGGTGATGCTGCTGGTGGCGACGCTGATCGGGCTCGCGGCCGGGGCCGAATTCGACCTCATGTCGTTCCTGGTGAGCCAATACTTCGGACAGCGCCGCTACGGCATCATCTATGCGTGCCTCTATGCCACCTTTAAGATTTCGGCCGGCGTCGGCGCGCCCCTGTTCGGCTTCGCCTTCGACGAGACGGGCAGTTACAACGTCATCTTGTATCTGGCCGTGGGCAGTTTTATCGGTGGCTCGTTGCTGCTGCTCATGCTGGGGCGCTATCCCTTGAAACCGGCGACTGCGTGAAACTTTTTTTGCGGGAGGATGCCATGACGCGATTTGCATTCCTGATCGTAGCGACGACTCTTCTTTCAGTGCCGGCGCTCGCCACCGAATGGCGCGGCGGTTCGCCCGAAGATCGCGCGGCCATCCAGAAAATCATCGATGATTGGCGTATGGCCTACGCGAAGGGTGATGCCATGACGGTGGCCAATGGCTACGACCCCAAGGGCTTCGTCATGGCCGAGGGCGCGCCGGTGACGTATCCCGACGTGCTGGGCCCGCGCCTGGCGAAGACCTTCGAGGCGGCCACCATCGACATGCTGTTGGACGTGGAGGAGGTGGAATTCAACGGCACCTGGGCCTTCATCCAGGGCACGTTCGCCTCCAAGCGCACGGCCAAGGCGCCCAAGCCGGGCGAGGAGCCGCGCTTTCACGCCGGGCGGTCGTTCACGCTGATGCGCAAGACCGACGCCGGTTGGAAAGTCTGGCGCAACATGGACACGTCTTCGCCTGACGCCAATGGATTGTTGGAACAGCTGAAGGCGAAGAAGTAGGCGCAAAAAAGCCCTCTCGTTGCCGAGAGGGCTTTTTCGAATTTGGGTGTGACGGCTAAGCGCGCCGCGCGGCCCGTTCTTCAGCTGTCAGAACCGCCTTCTGGTGTTCGGGCGTGCGCACCGCGAGGAACGCGGCGATGGCCACGCCGACGCCGATCAGCGTCATTTCCAGGCCGTAGTCCTGCGGATGTTCCCAGAACTCGGTAAACAGGTGCCAGCGCCCGGCGATCTCGATGGTGTTCCAGCAGATGATCGCCGTGGGGATGCCGTAGCGGATTGCGGTGGTCACTTTCCAGAACTTCATCAGCCGCTGGAACAGATAAACCGACCAAATCACATTCAGGAAGAAGATGCCGTAGGTGACGGGGTGGCGGTCGCCCAGGATGCTTTCGTCGTACATGAACAGCAGCATCAGGTAGAAGAACCAAACCACATAGATGGTCTCCAGCGCCGTGATGGCGGCGAAATTGCGCTCATTGCTCGGATTGGGCTTGCCGGTGCGCAGGCCCGCGTTGCGCTGGAACCACAGGAAGAAATTGCACTTCGTTTCCTTGTTCATAACGAAGTAAGCGAGCGTCGCAAACAGGATGCCGACGGACGACATCATCACCAGGTACTCGGCCTTGGTGGCGATTTGGCCGGGCATGTTGGGGTCCATGAGGTCCGGCACGCCAAGGTAGTTACCCGACCACACGAAGGCGAATTCCACCCAACCGGTCCACAGGAACGTGCCGGCCCAGAAGCCCAGCCACGTGGCCGCCACTTCGTTCTGGCTGCGCATGCCGATGAACAACAGCACGGCGCCGAACAGGCCCATGGCGAACGCACTGTGGTAGATGTATTCAATGCCGAAGAAGTTCTCCATGGCGATCATGACCGTGTGGCCCAGGGCCTGGACGATCAAGACGATGAAAAAGGCCATGAGGCCCACGAAGGGCGGCCGGTAGAACACGCGGGCCAGGGCACTCTGCGGGGGGGTTGCTGCGATCTCAGCGCTCATCGGTAGCTCCGTTCGTTGAGTGTGGCGTTAACGCACGGGGCGGTGGGGATATGCGACCGCGCTTGCGTGCGAAATATTTCATACACGGTAGTCTCATTTTTATTTGCTGTCTTTTGAAATCGGGTAACCCTAGGTAACGCAAACAAAAGAGGCGATTTTGATCGCGCAACTCGCTGTTCTGCAAACATGACAGCCAATTTTTATTCGGGAATAAGTTTCGAGAGGACATGATGACGACACACACCGGCGGCTGCATGTGCCAGGCGATTCGCTTCGAGATCACGGGAGAATTCCTGGGTAGCGGCGCCTGCTATTGCCGCGAATGCCAATACACCTGCGGCGGCGGACCGGCCAACGCCGTCGTGGTGCAGAAATGGCAGATGAAACTGCTCAAGGGTCAACCGCATACGCATTGGACAAAGTCGGAGACCGGGAACCCCATCGGGCGCTCGTTTTGCGCGGTGTGCGGCACGCCCTTATTCGGGATGAACGAGTCCCGGCCCGACTATTTACCCATCATGGTTGGCGCACTGGATGACCCCAGCGAGTTTAGGCCCATGGCGCTGAGTTGGGTCAGTTCCGCGCAGCCCTGGCATCGCTTCGATCCCGAACTGCCGAAGTTCGACAAGAACATTCCTGAGCCGCCCGCAAAAGGTTAGCGTGGCTCCTTTGATTGGGAGAGTGCAGTGCAATCATTGAACAATGCGATGACACGCCGTGGTGCTTTGGCGGGAACGGCGGCTGCGGCGATCGCGGGCGCCGCGCAAGCCAAGGTCTTGGGCGATGTGCCCAAGGGCAAGATGCGCGTGTGGCAGGTGGGCGCGCAGAAAAGCTTCGACACGATCGAGCTGGTGGAACGCAAGATTCCCACCCCGGGCCCAGGCCAAGCGCTGATCAAAGTTCACGCCGCCGGCATTGCCGCGCGTGACCAAGGCATCGCGACCGGCTTTTTCCCGGTGCCGCCGCCACCGCGCGCGGCCACGCTCATTCCCCTCAGCGAAGGTGCCGGCGACGTGGTGGCCGTGGGCGAGGGGGAAACGCGCATCAAACCCGGCGACCGTGTCACCTCGAACCACTGGTCCAACTGGGTCAGTGGGCCCTGGTCGCCCGACAACTATGTCGCCGACGTGGGCAACACCATCGATGGCTGGCTGGGCGAATACATCCTGCTGCCGACGCAATGCCTGGCGAAACTACCGGACGGATTTGCCTACGAGGACGCCGCTACGTTGGCGGGCTCCGGCGTCACGGCATGGCACGCGCTGCACGAAGTGGCGCGGGTGCGCTCCGACGACACGGTGCTGACGCTCGGCACGGGCGGCGTGTCGAGCTTCGGGCTCATCCTCGCCAAGGCGGCCGGCGCGCGGGTGGTGGTGACGTCGTCTTCGGACGAAAAGCTCGCGAAAATGCGCGAGCTAGGCGCCGACATCACCGTCAACTACAAGACCAATCCCACCTGGGGCAAAGAGGTGATGGAGAAAACCGGCGGGCAGGGGGCTAGTGTGATCCTCGAAAACGTCGGGCCCGCGACGCTCGATCAATCCATGGCGGCGGCAAGCGTGAACGCGCGCATCGTCATGATCGGCACGGGCCGTCCGCCACCGACCCCGCCTAACCTCAACGCCATGTACCTCAAGAACCTGATGCTGAAGGCCATCAGCGCCGGCAGCCGCGAGATGGTGGAGGACTTGATCGCCACCATGCATCACAACAAGCTCAAGGCCGTGATCGCCAAGACGATTCCTTTCACTGAGGCGCGCCAAGCCTATGTGGAACTGCGCGACGGCGATCACTTGGGGAAGGTGGTGATTCGGGTGATCTAACCCGCGTTCGGCATCAGAGCTTTTTTGGCGTGGATGCCCTTGGTCAAAAACTTCTGCGCCTTGTGCTTCCTGCCCATGCGCCGGCCTTCGCCGCCGTTATCGCCTGTGCCGGGCGGCTGCCACGACGGAACCAGGTGCCGCTTGCCGTTGCCGATGAGGTCGGCGCGTCCCATGCGCTTCAAGGCCTCGCGGATGGCAGGCCAGTTCTCGGCGTCGTGGTAGCGCAGGAACGCCTTGTGCAGCCGGCGCGTGCGCAGGTCTTTCACGGTTTCCACGTCTTCCGAAGCGCCACGTCGGATCGCGCGCAAGGGGTTCTTACCCGAGTGATACATCGCCGTGGCCGCCGCCATGGGCGAGGGCAGGAAGGTCTGCACCTGATCGGCGCGGAAGTTGTTGCGCTTGAGCCACAGCGCCAGGTTCATCATGTCTTCGTCCTGGGTGCCCGGATGGGCGGCGATGAAGTAGGGCACCAGGAAGTATTTCTTGCCCGCGGCTTTCACGGCCTGGTCGAACAACTGCTTGAAGCGGTCGTAGGTGCCGATGCCGGGCTTCATCATCTTCGACAGCGGGCCGGGTTCGGTGTGCTCCGGCGCAATTTTCAGATACCCGCCGACGTGATGAGTAACGAGTTCCTTCACGTACTCGGGGCTGCGCACGGCCAGGTCGTAACGCACGCCCGAGGCGACCATGACCTTCTTGATGCCGGGAATCTCGCGCGCTTTTTTGTACAGTTCAATCAGCGGCTTGTGGTCGGTGTTCAGGTTGGGGCAAATGTCCGGGAACACGCAGCTGGGTTTACGGCAGGCGGACTCGATCTTCTTATCCTTGCAGGCCATGCGGTACATGTTGGCGGTGGGGCCGCCGATGTCGGAGATGATGCCGGTGAAGCCTTTGGTCTTGTCGCGCACGGTCTCGATCTCGCGCAGGATCGAGGTTTCCGAGCGGCTTTGGATGATGCGCCCCTCGTGCTCGGTGATGGAGCAGAACGAACAGCCGCCGAAACAGCCGCGCATGGTCGTGACGGAAAAGCGGATCATCTCCCACGCCGGAATCTTGGCATCGCCGTAGAAGGGATGCGGCGCGCGGGCGTAGGGCAGGTCGTAAACGCCGTCCATTTCGGGCGTGGTCAGCGGAATCGGCGGCGGCGTGACCCACAACTCGCGCTCGCCGTGTTTCTGAATCAATGGCCGCGCATTGCCGGGGTTGCTCTCGCGGTGCAGAACGCGGCTCGCACGGGCATAAGTCTCGGGGTCGCCCGACACTTGCTCGAAGGACGGCATGCGGATGACAACATTGCCGGGCGACTGCCGCGCGCCTTCATCGCTGCTTTCGATGTCGTCGGCATGGATCTGCATGAAATCTTCTGGCGTTGTAGACTTCATGATCGCGATGCCGCGAATGTCGTCCATGTCGGCGAAGGCCACACCGCGCGCGAGGCGGTGAGCCACTTCCACCACGGCGCGCTCGGCGTTGCCGTAAATCAGCAAGTCAGCCTTGGCATCCACCAGGACGGACCGGCGAACTTTGTCGGACCAATAATCGAAATGCGCGATGCGGCGCAGGGAGGCTTCGATGCCACCCAGCACGATAGGCGCATCGTTGTAGGCCTCGCGGCAGCGTTGAGCATAAACGATGACCGAACGATCAGGCCGCTTGCCGCCTTCGCCGCCGGGCGTGTAGCTGTCGTTGTGGCGCAGCCGCTTGTCGGACGTATAGCGGTTGACCATGGAGTCCATGTTTCCGCCGGTGACGCCGAAAAACAGTTTTGGTTGGCCTAGCGCCTTGAAGGCTTCGGGGTTCTGCCAGTCGGGCTGGGCGATGATGCCGACACGAAAGCCCTGCGCTTCCAGCAGCCGTCCGATGATCGCCATGCCGAAGCTGGGATGATCGATGTAGGCATCGCCCGTCACCAGAATGATATCGCATTCATCCCAGCCCAAGTGCTCCATCTCGGCGCGCGACATGGGTAGAAACGGCGCCGGGCCGAACCGATGGGCCCAGTATTTCCGGTAGGAAAACAGGGGCTTCGGCGGCGCGTCCGTGGGGTATTTGAGCGCGGGCGTGGCGAGGGCGGCGTCCATGGCGGCACCTTGTGGGGGACCCCCCTCATATAGTCAATAAAATCTGCCGGCCAAAGGCCGGAAAGCGGCGGAAAACCGGGATTCCCGGCCATTTGTATCCACTTGATACAATTCAATACTCCCCGCGACGGGCCCATGCCGGGCCAGCGTTTACGTTCGGCCTGACCGAGTTGGCTTTCGCCCTCCAGTCGGCAACAGGTTGAACGAGGCATCCATGAAGACATCAGTATCAACTCTAATCGCCGCCTTGGCTTTGCTGTCAGCCGGCGCCACGGCCCAACAAACCAACCCTCAAGTTGTCCATTTCGCATCCGTTTTTCCGTCGTCGACCGGCGCCTCGTCGTTCATGCGACTCTACAACGCCAGTACGAGTGCCGGCACGTTCACGGTCACGCTGCGGCAGACCGGCTCATCGGACGTGCTGGCGACATGGACCGGTTCGGTTGCGCCCCGGGCATCCACCCATGTCCGGATGGCCGAGGTCGACGTTCAACAGCAACTGCCATCGGCGGCCAACGGCACGCCCTATACGGCGGTCGTCACTTCAAACGTTCCCGGTTTCGCCCAGCAAGTCGTTTATAAGAACGCCGAGTCCGCTTGGGCTAATGTCTCCGCCTGCGGCAGTGCGACAGCCACGGACACGCGCGTGATCCCCAACGTGCATGACCGCGCTCTCGCCACCGCCAGCAGCATCGTGTTTCACAACACCGGCAGCGCGGCGGCAGCCGTGCGGCTGACGATCCTCGACGCAGCGAACGGCCAAGTTTTAGGGACATGGACGTCCCCGTCATTCCCCGCGAGCACTTTCACGGAGGAATTCTCTGCCGGGCGCATCATCGCCGAAGCGGGCATCCCCGCAAGCGAGCGGCGCGGCTATGTCACCTTCATCATCGATGATGCCTTCACCGGCCACGCCCGGCATCTCGTCACGCGCGTCGGGTCGGCCACGCAAACGGACATGACCGCCAAATGCGCGCTCGCGGTCGCGGCGGCTGAGGCTTAGCCATGAAAATCACATCCCCCTACGATGGAGATGTCGCCGGATCTGTTGACGGGTGCGACGTGAAGGGCAATTCAACTGCGCACTTTGGTGGTGTAGACTGGTCCGCAATTCAATGTGAATCCGGCCCCGGCGCAAGCATCGCCCGGGCGGTAACGGGGTGGGGCGAGACTGTGAGTCCGAAGGAAACGCAAGCGCAGGAATTGCCGCCGCAAATCCTGATCGTCGACGATGCGCGCGACATCCGCGAGCCCTTGGCGAAGTATCTGCAGCAATCCGGTTTTCGCACGTTACTCGCCTCCGACGCGGTGGACGCGCGCAAACGCTTGCAGTCCAACGAAATCGACCTGGTGGTGCTCGATGTCATGATGCCCGGTGAGGACGGCTTGAGCTTGTGCCGCGACCTGCGCGCCAAGTCGCGATTGCCCATCATCCTGCTCACCGCCATGGCCGAGGAAACCGACCGTGTCGTCGGTCTCGAGGTCGGCGCCGACGATTATGTCACTAAGCCCTTCAGCCCGCGCGAACTTGTGGCCCGCATCAAATCGGTCTTGCGCCGCGCGCAAGGGCCGGAAATGGAGTCTGCCGAGGCGGCCAATTCGGTGCTCGCGTTCGAGGGCTGGCGCTTTTTCAAGGCGCGCCGCGAATTACTCGATGCCGGCGGGGTGCTGGTCGCCCTCAGCACGGCCGAGATCGAATTGCTGTCGGTCTTCTTGGCCCACCCCAAGGCCATTTTGTCGCGCGCGCGGCTGTTGGATCTGGCGTTTTCGCGCCAAGAAGGTCTGTTTGACCGGACCATCGATAACCAGGTGAGCCGCTTGCGGCGCAAGCTGGGGGACACCGCCAAGACACCGCGTCTGATCAAGACCGTGCGCGGCGGCGGCTACATCTTCACCGCGGACGTTGCCGTGACTGCGCCGTGATGCCGCTCGAAGCGCCGCGAGAGTGCGCTTTCCTGTCGCCACTTCGGCATCGAGTTCGAGAAAAAGTGGTGAGCCCGGATGGATTCGAACCATCGACCACCGCATTAAAAGTGCGATGCTCTACCACTGAGCTACGGGCCCCCGTGGACGAGGATTGGACGCGGACCGGCGCCCTGGCCGGGCCCGCGAAAAGTGCGCCAACATATGGATCGCCCCCCGGTGGGTCAAGCATCGTGAGGCCAGGGGAATCAAGGCTGCCGCGCGGTCGGGCGGATCTAGTGGAGCGGATTTAACATTCGCTACCCTGGCCACCGCAGCACCGGGATGCGAATGTTAGAATCGGACCATTAGAGCCAGCCTGACTTCTTGAACCGCCAGTACAAGAACATGCACACGACGCCGATGAAGATCAGCGACGCCGGGTAGCCGTAGTACCACTTGAGCTCGGGCATGAATTCGAAGTTCATGCCCCAGATGCCGGCAAAGGCCGTCCAGACGCCGAAGATTCCGGCCCAGCCCGCCAGGCGCTTGGTCACCTCGTTTTCCTCGATGGTGGCCACCGACAAATTGACCTGCATGGCCGAGGCGATGGTGTCGCGCACCGTGTCGATGGACGTGTTGATGCGCGTGAGGTGGTCGAAGACGTCGCGGAAGTACTCTTGGGTGTTCAGGCAAACCGCGGGCACGCGGCCGCCGTAAAGCTTTCCGGCGGCCTCGAGCAATGGAAACACGGCGTGCTTGAGCACCATGACTTTCCGCTTCAAGGCGTAAAGCCGCTCGACATTGATGCGCGCGTTGCCTTTCTGGAAAATGCTGTCCTCGATTTGCTCCAACTCCGTCTCAAGGAGGTCGACGACGGGGAAATAGCGATCCACCACCGCGTCCATCAGGGCATAAAGCACGAAGCCCGAACCGTGTTTCAGCAAATGCGGTTCGCGCTCGCAACGGTCGCGCATTCCGAGGAACGCCTGCGTGGTGCGGTTGCGCACCGAGAGGATGTAGTTGGGCCCGACGAAGATCGCGACCTCGCCGACGTTCAGTTCGCCGTCGATGGCGTCGATCTGGTGCAGCACGGCGAACACGCAGTCGCCGTATTCCTCGATCTTCGGGCGCTGATGGCCGACGCGGGCGTCTTCCACCGCGAGTTCGTGCAGGCCGAACTCCACCTTCATCTGGTCTAGTTCTTCCGGCGTGGCGTCCTTGAGGGCGACCCAAACGAACGTGCCGGGCTGTCCGAGATAACTGTGGATTTCACCGGCCGGGATGTCGGCGATTTTCTTGCCGTCGCGATAGGCGTTGCAGTTGATCAGCATGGCGGCGCCTCCCTAATCTCCGCGATATCCCCTTGCCATTAAGCCAGCTTCACGCCGCCATTGCCAGCGCTTGAACGCGACACTCTGGACGCTGAGACCAAACCCAGGGATGATAGGCGCGAGGTGAATTCCCGTCATGCCGTTGTCATTCGCACTTCTCGACAAGCCCGACCTCGCCGACGTCAAGGTGTTGGGCGAAGGCCTGAACGCGCACGCCGCGTTGGCGGGCCATCCCTCGGAATGGGTGGAGTTGGCGATTTTCGGCCGTGACGAACAGGGCCGCATCCGCGCGGGGCTGGCCGGCAATACCGGGCAGGGACTGCTTTATGTCCGACTATTGTGGGTGCACGACGGCCTGCGCCAACTGGGGCTGGGCCGGAAACTCTTGGCCATGGCCGAGGCGGAAGCCGTCAGGCGCGGATGCCACACCGCCGGGATCGATACGTTTTCATTTCAAGCACCGCAGTACTACCCCAAGCTCGGCTATCGTGAATTCGGGCGTATCGAGCGGCTCGGCGCCAGGCGCGATCTGACGCGCTATTGGTTCGTCAAGGCGATCAGCTGAGTTTCCCAGACGACGTCATTACGCTGATCACATGACTGTTCTGGATCAACTCAAAGCCCCGGATTGTCGAGGAAGCCCGGGTGGCGCTCGTTGATGAGGTTCATCAGCGCCAAGGGCATCTCGTCCATGCGCTTGAGCTTCTTGCCAGTCAGTTGGAACATGAGCTGGCCGGGCTCGTAGCCCAGGCGCATCCAGGGGTACCACGGGCCCATGGTTTGGTAGTTCATGGTGGACGGCAGCCAAGTCGAGTCCGGCGTTTCCACGTCCTTGACCTTCATCGTGTACATCACCAGCGATGTATTGGTTTGGATCGGAACGCGCTGCGTCAGCGGATCCTCTGGCTGGGTCTTCGGCGGCGGAATAGCTGCCTTCACAATCAATTCCTCGCCGATCCACAGGGTATCACCCTGCACGACCGGGTCGGTGATGATGCCTTTGAAGTATTCAACCGGCGGCGCGTCGGCGGGGCGAAGGGCGTTGCCTTGCGCATCGAACGTGAATTTCTGCGAGGATTTGTAGTGCGCCGGCTTGCACGGCAGGCCGTTGATGGGGTTGGTCCAGGCGTCGGCCGGCTTGAAGGTGCCGGGGTCGCACCAAAAACCCACTTCGATCATGTTTTGCAGCAGGCTGCCGTCGCCATTCAACTCCATGCGGTTGAAGCTGAAGCCGTGGACGGTGAACAATTGCACGGCGGAGTCGTAGGTGCGCTTGGCCCAGAGCTTGCCGGTGTACCACTGCATGCCGATCTGGCCCTTGGGTGCGCCGCGCGCGCGGCCATAGATTCGCACTTTGTCCTTGATGAACTTGTCCTGGGCATTGGCCGATGACGGCAACAGCGCCGCGCCGGCGGCAGCGGCGCCGAGCATCAGGATATCGCGCCGGGCTGAAAGCAGCATGGGTACCTCCTTGAGTGACTAGGAACGTTCAAGAAACGCGCGGTCGTTGGTGAGCGGACGTAAGTCCACAGTGCGCAGGAATTTTTTCGCGTCGTTGTCGGCTTTGAGATAGGCGTCGAGGAACGCCGAGGAGGCGCCATTGACGAACGACAGGCCTTCGGCGTCGGGCTGGCCCCCGGCGCCTTCGCGGCAGATCAGCCCGCCATAGTAGTGATCGCCCATGGTGATGGACACGGCGTACTTCTCTTTCGATCCCGCAAGATCATAGGCGCCCATGCGCCAGCGCCAGGGCCGCAGCATGCCGTCACCCGTGGCGCCGGGGTCGTTGGTGCCCGACGCTGCGAGGACGGGAATTTTCACGTCGCCCCACCGGTCGTTGTCGATCTGGTCCATGGGCCCGATGCCGTTGTAGGCCATCATCGCCTTCACGCGCTTATCGCGAAAGCTCTTCGAACTGCCGTCGGGCATTTTAACGGGCAACCCCGCCATGATGAGCGCCATCCAGCCGCCGAAGGAATGACCGGCGGCGGCAATGCGTTGCGCGTCCAGTTTTCCGGCAATGCCGGCCCTGGCGGCGATGGCCTCCAAGTTGTCGAGGATGAACGCCATGTCGCCGATGCGGCCGAAGAAAACCTTGTCGCGCGGCAGCGGGTTCTTGAACGAATAGCCGAGCGATTCGGAATCAAGGTGAGTGGGCAAAATGGTCGCATAACCGTGGCTCGCCCAGTGATCGGCGACGCGGTTGTAGAGGTCTTTCGACGACAAGGCCCCGTGTGAAAACACGATGACGGGATGAGGCCCCGGCGCATCGGGGTAAGTCACTCTGACGTTGAGGTCCTTGTCTTGGGCGTCGACACGAAAACTCAAGGCCGCGGCGGACTTCGCGCCAAATGGCCCGAGCCCGGTCTTAAATGACGGGTGAAGCGTCATCGCGGCGCGAGTCGTGGTGCCGCAAGTCAACACGGCGCCGGCGGTGATACAGAGCGTGCGTCGATCGATCATCGCGTGTCCTTCAAGAGTCGAAGGCGAACCATAGCGGAGTTTTCGACTCGGAACGAAATCATTCGCGCATGTGACCTAGGGGTGAATAACCGGCAAACCTATCGCCCGAACCGCAAGGCAGCGCTTTACAATCTACAATCTGAAAGGCAAGAACGCATCGGTCTCGCTCTATAATAAGAATAACACAAGTTTCGCGAGGCGCTTGGGGACCGGTCTTGGGGCCGGTTGACGAAGGGCGATGGCATCAACCCGACCGACAGGTGATGGCGAAGGGCCGCTGGCCGGCAAGGCCGCAGCCGAACGCCTATCGGGCAAGCCCGCGCCGGTTAAGTCCGCCATTCCCGCGATCGACATCGACCCCAAAAACATGGAGAAAGTCATCGCATTCGTCGCCGAGCGCGACGAGGCCACATCGCGTGACATCGTCGCCATGCTCAATCAGGCGGGCGTGATGCAGGTCACCGCGCAAAACGATATCGGCTTCCTGCGCAACCTCATGCAGACGGTGAGTCCCGACCTCATCATCGTCGGCGACGACGTGGCGCCGGAGGTGTTCGATTTCATCCGCGATATTCGCCACAGCAAGATCGGCGCAAATCCTTTTGTGCTGGTCACGACTTTGGTGGCCTCCGATAATTTCCCCGCCGTCAAGCGCGCCCTGCAAGCCGGCACCGACGACATCATCGTCAAGCCCGTGAAGCAGGATCAGCTGATTCAGCGCCTGAAACGCGTGACCATCCACCGCCAGGCCTTCGTCGTCACCAGCGATTATCTCGGTCCCGACCGCCGCGCCAAGAGCCGGCCCTCGGTGATCCGGCGCGTTAATGTGCTGAACACGATGCTGGAGAAAGCAAACGGCCACGACATCCAGGTGGAAGAAATCAAGGCTGCCGTCGACGGGTCGATGAACGACGTGCTGCACGCCCGGCTCGATAGCCACAGCTATCGATTGGGCTTCGTGTGCAACCTGCTGATCGATTCCTATCAGAACAACAACATCACGCCCGAGACCAAGGACCAGCTGCTGGTGCTGGTGGACGTGTTGAAGGACGCGGCCAAGACCGCCGAGCGCGTCAACGAGCCGGAACTGGGATTGATTTGCGGATCGCTGTCCAAAGAGGTCGAGGGCATGGCCGAGCGCTATGAAAACCCGACCGAACGCGACCTGAAGCTGATCCAAAAGCTCACGCGCGCGGTGATGCTGGCGGTGAAGCCCCATGCCTCCATGGATTTGATGGAGCAGGAAGCCAAGAAGGCCGCCGAGAATTACCTGCTGCGCAAGCGCGGCGCCTTCGAAAAAAGCAAGGAAATCCAGCGAGGGCCCGACGACGAACCGGTCGAGACGGTGGACGAGCCGGTCATGGAAATCATGCCGCTCACCAAGGGACAAATTCTATTCAAGCAGGGCGATCCGGCCGTCGCCGCTTACATCGTCGCCAGCGGTAGCGTCGTGATCTATCGCGAAATCGACGGCAAGAAGATTCCGGTGTCGCGCATCAGGAAGGGTCAGTTCTTCGGCGAAATGGCCATCATCGACGGCACGCCGCGCCGCGCCACGGCCATGGCCGAGGAAGACTGCACGCTGTCGCTGGTGTCCAAGGAAATGATCGAAGAGAAAATGAGCGCGGCGGACCCGACCATCAAAAGCATTCTTCACATGCTCATCGATAATATCCGCAGCGTGCCGGAGAACTTCGCCCCAAAGCCGCGCAGCCTGGCCGACGTCGCCACGGACTTGCGCGAACAGACCGACAGCATCGCGGCCTTGGTGCGTTCCGGCGGTTCGCCGAGCCTGGCAAGCGAGGCCACGCCCGTAGTCGAGCGCCTGGAAAAAACCATTCCGGCGATTTTGAGCTTGCTGGAGAAAGCCTCGAGCCAAGACCCCCGCAGCCCGGCGCGGCCCGGCTCGGGCGCGGTGCAGCAGATGGCAAAAACGTAATTCGGACTCGCCCTTAAAACCTTGAAATCACGAGTTAATTTTCCAATATGAGGGCGGGACGTGAAGGCCTTGAAAGGCTTGCGCGGCCAGCGTAGCGTCTCGGCCCCACAGCGGCGGCAATCGCGCGCCGCATAAACCAAATTCGAACGCGAGGAGAGGTTCGCAGAATGAGTGCGATGGTTGAGGTTGATCGCCTCGTGAAGGCGTTCGGCGATTTTGTCGCCGTCGACGGCATCCAACTCGCCGTGAACAAGGGCGAAGTGCTGGGGTTCCTGGGACCCAACGGCGCCGGCAAGACCACGACCATGCGCATGATCGCGGGCTTCCTGACGCCGACCTCGGGCACGGCGCGGGTCTGCGGTCATGACGTGGCGCTGGAACCCATGGCCGTGAAACGCGCCATCGGCTACATGCCCGAGGGCTCGCCGTCCTACGAAGACATGACGGTGCGTGCATTCTTGTCGTTCATCGCCGAGGTGCGCGGCCTATCGGGTGCGCAAGCCGCGCAACAGATCAAGCGCGTGGTTGATCGGATCGTGCTGGGCGAGGTCATCGACCGCCCGATCGAGGTTCTGTCCAAGGGCTATAAGCGCCGGGTCGGGCTGGCCCAGGCCATCCTGCATGATCCGCCGGTGCTGATCCTCGATGAACCCACCGACGGGCTTGATCCCAACCAGAAGCATCTCGTGCGATCGCTCATCAAGGAAATGGCGCCCGAGAAAGCCATCATCGTCTCGACGCACATCCTGGAGGAAGTCCAGGCGGTTTGTACGCGCGCGGTGATCATTGGGCGTGGCAAGTTGCTCGCCGACGGAACGTCCGAGCAGTTGCTGCAGCGCTTGCCCGATTATCATGCCGTGCGTGTTGTCGTCGCCAGCGAGAAAGGCCAAGCCACGGCGGCAGCCGTGGCGTTGCGCGCCGTGCCCGGCGTGGCCGACGTTGAGATCGTTGAATTGAATGGCGGCCGCTCGGCCGTGCGCGTGATGCCCAAGCCCAACACACCGATTATCGAGGGCGTTGGCGCCGCATTGCGCGCTCAAGGCATCGCGCCGATCGAGATGCACCATGATCGCGGCGATCTCGACGATGTCTTCCGGCTGGTCACGACCGGCAGCACCAAGGCCGCCGCGTAATACTTTCACACCGACATACGCTCAGGACCCAAGCCCATGCGACAAACGTGGATCATCGCCAAACGCGAACTTTACGCCTACTTCGCGACGCCCATGGCGTTCGTCTTCATCGCGATTTTCGTTGCGCTCACCGGCGCATTCACCTTTTACATCGGCCGCTTTTTCGACCGCAATCAGGCCAGCCTCGAGGCGTTCTTCAGTTTCCATCCTTGGCTCTATCTGCTGCTCGTTCCCGCCGTGGCCATGCGGCTGTGGGCGGAAGAACGCAAGACCGGCACCATCGAGCAACTGCTGACCTTGCCAATCACGACGGTGGACGCCGTGGTCGGCAAATTCCTGGCGGCGTGGGTATTTTGCGGCATTGCCCTGGCGCTGACCGCGCCCATGTGGCTGACGGTCAATGTTTTGGGTGATCCCGATAACGGCGTGATCGCGGTTTGTTACATCGGCAGTTTCCTCATGGCTGGCGCCTTCCTGTCCATCGGCACCTGCATGTCGGCGCTGACGCGCAACCAAATCATCGCCTTCATCGGGGGCGCCGTGGTGTGTTTCCTGTTCACGCTGAGCGGCCTCGATCTGGTCTTGAATTTCTTCCGCCTGTGGGCCCCGGAAGCCGTGGTGTCGACCATCGCATCGTTCAGCTTTCTGACGCGCTTCGAGGCCTTGAGCCGGGGCGTGATCGAGCTGCGTGACTTGGTCTATTTCCTGTCGCTGATGGCCTTCTGGCTGTTCGCGACCGTGGTCGCGGTCGATCACAAGAAGACGGCTTGAGGAGCGCTGCCATGCTGAAAGATCGTTCCAAATTGGCGATGGCCGGAGTTTTCGTGGCCGCGGTGCTGTTCGTCGCCGCCAATGTCATCGCCAATATCTGGCTGACGGGCGCACGCTTCGACGCAACACAAGGCGCGGCCTACTCGCTCTCCGATCAGGTGAAGCCCGTGTTCGAGGGCATCGAGGAGCCCATCACGGTGCGGGTCTATTTCTCAAGCGCCTTGGCTCAGGCGAGCCCGCGTCATTCCGTGTTTTATCAGCGCGTGCGCGATTTGCTGTCGCAGTACTCGGCGCTGTCCAACGGCATGCTCAAGATCGAGTACTACAATCCCGAGCCGTTCTCCGACACGGAAGACCGCGCCGTCGGTTTCGGTCTCCAGGCCGTGCCCTTGGGTCAAGTCGGCGAGGTGGGTTATTTCGGCCTGGCGGCCACCAACTCCACCGACGATCAAAAGGTAGTGCCGTTCTTTAATCTCGAGCGCGAGGCATTCCTGGAATACGACCTGACGAAGCTAATCTACTCGCTGGCCAAGCCCAAGCAGCCCAAGATCGGACTGCTCACGTCGCTGCCGCTGGAAGGCGGCATGAGCCAAGGGCAGTTCGGCATGGGCGGCCAGCCGACGCCGCCGTGGGTCATCATGGATCAGATCAAGGACCTGTTCGACGTCGAGAATCTGGACGCGCAGCTCACCGAGATTTCCAAAGACATCAGCATCTTGATGTTGGCGCAGCCCGAGAATTTGTCCGAGGCGGCGCAATACGCCATCGACCAATTCATCATGCGCGGCGGCAAGGCCTTGGTGCTGGTGGACCCCAACGCCGAAAGCGCCAATCCCATGGGCGGAATCCAAGGCGGCGGCAACCTGGACGGCATCAAGAAGCTGATGGAAGCCTACGGCGTTAAGCTGGTCGATGGAAAAATCGCCGCCGATTTGGATGCGGCGACCCGCGTCAATACCGAATCCGGCGGCCGGCCCATCGTCAGCGACTACGTGGCGTGGCTGGGATTGCGCGCCGAGAACCTCGACCGCGCCGACGCCATCACCGGCGATTTGAACCTGATCAACTTGGCCACGGCCGGCGTGCTCGAGATCGTCGAGGGCAAGGGCACGACCATCACGCCCTTGATCAAGACCGGCGCCAAATCCATGCGCATCGATGTCGACAAGGTCATGGGCCTGCCCGACGTCGTGGCGTTGTTCCGCGACTTCAAGCCGTCGGACAAAACTGAATCCATCGCCGTGCGGATTTCCGGCACGGCCAAGTCGGCTTTCCCCGACGGCGCGCCCAAGCCGGTCGAAGGGGAGCCCGCGGGTGAAAAACCCGAGCACGTGAAGGAATCGACGCAGCCCGTGCAGATCGTCATGGTGGCCGACACCGACATTCTTTCGGAGCGCTTTTGGGCCCAGGAAAGCAATTTCTTCGGCCAGCGCGTTCTCGTGCCCACGGCGGACAATCCGTCCTTCATCGTCAACGCCCTGGAGAACTTGACCGGCTCGCCGGCGCTCTCCAGTCTGCGCGGACGCGGCGCGCAAAGCCGCCCGTTCGCGTTGATCGAGGAAATCCGCCAGCAATCGGAACTGCAGTACCGCAACAAGGAACAGGAGCTGCTTGCGCGGCTTGACGACCTGCAAAAGAAGGTCAACGACATCCAACTGCGCCAACAGGGCACTGAAGCCGATCAAACGTTGTTGAGCCCCGAGGACACCAAGGCCATCGAGAACTATCGCGGCGAAATTCTGTCCACACGCGGCGAGTTGCGCGAGGTGCAGCGCGCCTTGCGTCGGGATATCGAAACGCTGGAAGGGGTCGTGAAGTTCGTGAACATCGCGGCGGTCCCAATCCTATTCGGCTTGATCCTGATCGTGCTCGCCATGGTGCGCCATTCGCGCCGGCGCGTGCGCGCGGTCGAGGCGTGAGAAGGAGACGGAAACGATGAATCCCAAGTCATTCTATACGCTGTGCGGTCTCGCGGCCGGAGCCGTGGCCTTGGCCGCCATCGCCGTCGGCACGCAGCCGTCCTTCGAGGCGCCCGATGCCGCTGGTGAACTGGTGTTCCCAAAGCTGGTCAGCGACATCAACGGCCTCAAGACCGTCACGATCCGCAGCAAGGAAGGCAGCTATAATCTCGATTGGAATGGTCAAGGTTGGACATTCCGCGAGCGGGATAACTACGCCGTCGACGAGAAGAAGGTAAACGAGCTGGTGGTGCGCATCGCGCGCATGTCAAAGCTCGAGGCCAAAACCAAGGTCGAAGCCAGCTACGAACGCCTCGACCTCAACGCGCCCGACGCCAAGGCCCCAGATTTGAAAGATTGGCGCGCCAAGCAGGTGACGCTGATCGACAAGGACGGCAAGCCCATGGCCGATCTGATCGTGGGCAAGCGCAAGTTCACGCTGGGCAGCAAGGAAGGCGGCACCTATGTGCGCCTGCCGGGCGACCCCCAGACCTGGCTGGCGCTGGGCGAGTTGAACCCGGGCGACAAGCCGCGCGATTGGCTCAAGCGCGATGTCGCCGACATCAAGGACAAGGACATCAAGCGCGTCACTGTCGTGCACCCCGACGGGGAGAAAGTCGTTGTCGCCAAGGACAAACCCGAGGACACGACCTTCAAGATTCAAAACATCCCCAAGGGCATGGAGCCCACGAGCGACTTCGTCGCCGACGAGTTCGGCCGCGTGTTGACAATCCTGTTGCTCGACGATGTGGAGAAAGCCGGCGACGTGATCTTGCCCGCCGACAAGACCATCAAGGCCGAATTCGAGGGCTTTGAGGGCTTCAAGGTGTTTGTCGATTACGCGGAACTGGACGGCAAGAACTGGATCAAGGTGCGCGGCGAGGCGGCGGCATCCCCAGAAAAACCTGTCGAAGGTACGCCGGCCGCGGAATCCAAGACCGATTGGGTGAAGGCCATGACCGAACTCACCCAACGCGGAGATGGCTGGGTGTTTGAGGTTCCGGCCTATGAAGTCTCGGCACTCAAAAAGCGCATGGCCGAAATCACCAAGAAGCCCGATCCACCCGAGCCCAAGTCCTAGTGGTCCGATTCTAACATTCGCTTTGCAGTCTCGTCGCAACCAGGGTAGCGAATGTCAAATCCGCTCCACTAGCCCGCGCCCGTCTTTGGCTTGATTTCCGCATCATACCCGGTCCAATCTAGCGACCGCCGTCGCTAGGGGGGTCTTGATGGGCAAGTTCTTTTGGATTCAAGCCTTTTACTGCATGTGCGGGATCGGCTTTTTCGTGAAGGACTTGTTCAACAAGGTGCCCATGGGGCAGGGCATGCTACGTGCTTTCATCTGGCCCTATGCGCAATGGCCCTACATCAAGGCCACCGCCCTGCAAGGCCTGCAACCGGCGCTCGATCTGCTCAAGCCGGTGATCGCGTTCTTCAATTAGATCTCAGTTCCGCCGGTCGGAATTTTGCGCCTGCCATGCTTGATAGGCGCGGCGCATGCGCTCGCGCCGCTGCCGGCAAGCTTCGCAGGGCAAGGCCAAGGCCAAGATGACGATGAGGCCGACGAGGACGACCACCGAGATCAGCAGGACCATCATGTTGGATTGGGAGGAGTGTCCGATGGCCGTGGGGCCGCCAGACGTTTCGCGACTTCCGCGCGGATCGCGGCCATGACCTGATTGAAACGCGCGTCGCTGACGTCGCAATTCAAGTTGAACAACTCGCCGGCTTGAATCTTGATGTTCGGCCCGATCTGGCAGTTGTTCATGCACGGCCCGCGCAACAGCTTGGCGGGCAAGCCTTCGGCGGCAATCTGTTGTTCGAGGCGGTCGGCCAACTCGCGCGAACCGCGCCCGGCGCAATTGGGCAAGTTGTCGGTGTTGAGCCGCCGGTTGATGCAGACGCGCACGTTGAACAACGGCGCCACGGCGGGTTTGTAATCGACTTCAAACATCGAGCGCGGAACCTTCAATCCCCAACGACTATCTAGGGCGATCGCCCAGTGTTCACAAGCGGCTCAGGTCAGCGCTGCGCCAGCCTTGATGATGCGCACCGTTTCCGACCAAAGGCCATAGGACTCGATCTCGGACAGGGCGACCCAGCGGGCCTCGGCGGCGTCGCCCCCGGCGCGCGGCTCGCCCGAAATCCAGTCGGCGCGAAAATCCACCAGAGTCCATTGCGTTCTCAAACTGCCGTCGGGGCGCTTGCCGAAGGCGTCGACCACATCGATCAATTTGAGATCGCCGATGCCGAGTCCGGTTTCCTCCATGATTTCGCGCACCGCCGTTTCACGCACCGTCTCTCCCAATTCCTGGGTGCCGCCGGGGATGCTCCATTCGCCCTGGCGGGGCGGTTGCCCCCTGCGAATCAGCAGCACGTCGTTGCCTTTCAGGACGACGACGCCGACCCCCACCGTGGGGCGCTGTTCTGGATTGGGACTGGACATGGGCGTCAGATCCAACTCTCTGATTTATAAAGCTCATTGGCTTTATTTTAGCGCTATAGACTTAATGTTCTATTTTTGTTCTTATGGGTCGAGACCGCCGTCTTGACCCCCGTCATATTGCCATGTCGTTCGAACCCTTTTCCAGTCGCGCCTATCTCGACACCTTGCCGCTGCGTTGGCTGTTCCTCGACCTTAACAGCTACTTCGCCAGCGTCGAGCAGCAGTTGAACCCAAGCCTGCGCGGCAAGCCCGTCATCGTGGCGCCGGCGGAGTCCGAATACACCTGCGCCATCGCCGCCAGCGCCGAAGCCAAGAAACTCGGCATCAAGACCGGCACCATCATCGCCGACGCGCGCAGCCTCTGCCCGGGTTTGCACGTGGTGCTGGCCCATCATGACCAATACGTCCGCTTTCATCATCGGATCGTCGCCGAGGTGTGGAATCACATTCCGGTCTCGACGGTGTGCTCCATCGACGAAGTCGCGTGTGAGCTCATGGGGCGTGAACGTGCGCCCGCCGCCGCCATGGACATCGCGCGGCGCATCAAGCGGGGCATTCGCGACAATGTCGGCGAGTGCCTGACATCGTCCATCGGTCTCGCGCCGACGCGCCTGTTGGCCAAGATCGCCAGCGACATGCAAAAACCCGACGGCCTCACGGTAATTGAGGGCAGGCACCTGCCCGGCAAGCTGCTGAACCTCGAGTTGACGGACTTGCCCGGCGTGGGCCGCAACATGGAACGCCGTCTGCTGGCCGCCGGCATCGGCGACATCGCAGCCCTGTGGCGGCTGCAGCCGAGGCAAGCGCGCCAGGTGTGGGGCAGCGTGGAGGGTGAGCGGTTCTGGTATGCCCTGCATGGCCTGGATCTGCCCGAGCGCGAAACCCAGCGCCACAGCATCGGCCACAGTCATGTCATGGCCAAAACCATGCGCGCCATGCCTGCGGCGCGGTTGGTGGCGCGGCGGCTGTTGCTCAAGGCGGCGAGCCGCTTGCGCCGCTTCGAGATGGCGGCGGCGGGCCTCGTGCTGCACCTGCGCTTCGAAGGCGAGAAGGGCGCCGGCGGTCCGTGGGAAAAGCGCAAGCCCTGGGAGGACGGCGGCGGTTGGGCGGCCGACGCGCGTTTCGCGCCGACCCAAGACAGTTTTGCGTTGCTGGGCGAACTGGAAACCATGTGGAGCAATCTGCGCCGCGATCATGACGGCCGCCGCTTGAAGGCCGTGGGCGTGGTGCTCCATAGCCTGCATCATGCGAGCCACGTGACACGGGACCTTTTTGCCGCGCCGCAGTCCGAGGCCGAGACCCAGCGCGGGATCAAACTGTTCAACGCTGTGGACCGCATCAACAAGCGCTACGGCCATGACACCGTGGCCTTGGGCGTGCTGCCGGGCGAAATCGCGAAGTATGTCGGGGCCAAGATCGCCTTCACGCGCATTCCCGAAATGGCCGAGTTCGACGAGTAGGTCACATGGCGCTTGGCTTGGGACGCGGCATCGACCATATAGGCGTCATGACAGTTCCACCTCTGCCGGGCACAGCCAAGGCCGCGATGCCGTTCCAGCGATCGCTGGGCGTTCGGCTGCGCAATTACTTCTTTGCCGGCGTCCTGGTCACAGCACCCATCAGCATCACGGTCTATTTTGCCTGGGCGGTGATCACCTGGATCGACGAGAAGGTCGAGGGGCTGCTGCCCGCGGCTTACAATCCCAACACCTATCTGCCCGTCGATGTGCCGGGCGTGGGCCTGATCATGCTGGCCGTCGGACTGACGCTCATCGGCTTTCTCACCGCGAACTTCTTGGGCCGCGTTGTCGTGCGGACGGGCGAGCGTATCGTCGCGCGCATGCCCGTGGTGCGCAGCGTCTATGCCGCCATCAAGCAAATCTTCGAGAGCGTGCTGAGCAGTACGTCGTCCTCGTTCAGCGAGGTGGTGCTGGTGGAGTTCCCGCGCCGGCAAATGTGGACCCTGGGCCTGGTCATCGGCGAGACCCACGGCGAGATCCAGGACAAGACGGCGGAGAAGATGTTCAACGTCTATCTGCCCACGACGCCCAACCCGACCTCGGGATATCTGGTGTTCCTGCCGCGCAGCGAGATGATTCATCTCGACATGTCGGTGGAAGACTGCCTGAAGATGATCGTCTCCGGCGGTATCGTCACGCCGCCAAATCCCAAGTCGCGACCCGAAAAGGCGCCCGAGGAAGAGGGGCCGCCGTAGAGCATTTTCCCGACAAGCGGGAACCGGTTGGCGTGGAAAATGCGACCAACAAGAACGAGTAACTGAAACTGTTTGACTCGGTTCGATCGGATTTGACTCTCGTCACCCCGACCGGAGCGTCCGGATCGCGTCGTCCTGTTCGAACAGATACAGCAACGTGCGCAGGGCTTGGCCGCGCGGGGTCTTGAGGTCGGGGTCCGTGCCGATGATCAGCTTGGCGTCGTCGCTGGCGACCGTCAGCAATTCGGCATGGGCCACGGGGTCGGCCATCTTGAACGCCGGCGCGCCGCTTTGGCGCGTGCCCAGCACTTCGCCGCCGCCTCTGAGGCGCAAATCCTCCTCGGCGATGGCAAAGCCGTCTTCCGTCGCGCGCAACATCGACAGGCGTGCTTTGGCCGTTTCGCCGAGAGGTGCCGCATAAAGCAATAGGCAGGTGCCGTCCTTGCCGCCGCGACCGACGCGGCCCCGCAGTTGATGAAGCTGCGCCAAGCCAAAGCGTTCGGCATGCTCGACCACCATGATGGTCGCGTCGGGCACGTCCACGCCCACTTCGATGACGGTCGTCGCCACCAAGATTTTCGGCGCGTTTGGATCTTGCGCGGCGAAGGATTCCATGACCGCGTCGCGTTCAGTAGGTTTCATGCGGCCGTGCACCAGCGCCACGGCATTGCCGAAGCGCGCTTTCATCTCGGCATGGCGATCCTCGGCGGCGGCCAAATCCGTGACCTCGGATTCTTCCACTAGCGGGCAGACCCAATAGACCTTGGCGCCCTTGCCGACGGCGCGGCCCACGGCGGCGATGGTTTCCTCTAGGCGCTCGAGGCTGATGGTGCGGGTGTCCACCGGCTTGCGACGCGGCGGTTTCTCGTCGAGCTTGGAAATGTCCATGTCGCCGAAGGCCGTCAGCGCCAGGGTTCGCGGAATGGGTGTCGCGGTCATGACCAAAATGTCGGTGCCGCGACCTTTCTCGGACAGTTCCAGGCGCTGATTGACGCCGAAACGGTGTTGCTCGTCGATGACGGCGAAGGCGAGGTCCTTGAACTCCACGTCTTTTTGCACCAGGGCATGGGTACCCACGACAATGGAGATTTCACCCGAGGCGAGACCCGCCAGGATCGCCTCGCGCGCGGCCCCCTTGGTTCGCCCACTCAACATTTCAATGTGCACGTCCGCGGCTGCGGCCATGGGCCTGATGTTCTCGAAGTGTTGTTGGGCCAGCAACTCGGTGGGGGCCATCAAAGCGGCCTGGCACCCGGCCTCGACGGCGATCAGCATGGCCAGCAGCGCCACCACGGTCTTACCGCTGCCCACATCGCCCTGCAGCAGGCGCAACATACGATCCCCGCCGGCCAGATCGGCGGCGATCTCGCTCAGCACGCGGTTTTGCGCGCCGGTCAGTTTGTAGGGCAGGGCGGCTTCGACCTTTTTTCTCAGCGCGCCGTGGGCCTTCAGGACACGGCCCTTGCGTTTGCGCATTTTCAACCGCACCAGGGCAAGGGCGAGTTGGTTCGACAGAAGCTCATCGTAGGCCAGCCGCGATCGCGCCGGCGTTTGCGGCGCCAGATCCTTTTCATCGGCCGGCGCGTGGGCAGCCAGCAAGGCAGCGCGCCACGCGGGCCATCGGCGCTGCTTCTGAAAGGCGGCGTTCAGCCATTCGGGCACCTCGGGCGCACGCAAAAGCGCGCCATGAATCGCTTTATCCAGCACCTTGGCCGACAGCCCGGCGGTGAGAGGATAGACCGGTTCCACCCGCTGCACGCTCGCGATCTCGGCGAGAGGGACAATGTGATCGGGATGCGTCATTTGACGGCGGCCGTCGAACACCTCGACCTTGCCCGAGATCACCCGCGTCTCGCCGATGGGCAGGGCGTTTTCCAGGTAGTCGCCCTTGGCGTGGAAAAACACCAGCGTGATGCGCCCAGTATCGTCGCCGCAGGTGATTTTGTAGGGCACGCGGCGATTGTGAGGCGGCGGCGGACTGTGGGCGAGCACCTCCACCTTCAGCGTCGCGATCTCGCCGGCGGGAGCGTCCCCCACCTTGGGCGAGAATCGCCGATCAATCAGGCCCGAAGGCAGGTGCCACAACAGATCGACGATTTTCGTTCCATCCGGCTTTTCGAACAATTTGTCGATCAGCTTCCCCAGGCGCGGGCCAATGCCCTTCAGCGCCGTCGCCTTCGCGAACAACGGGTTCAAAACCTCGGGCCGAAGTGAGCCGGACGGCGACGCCATGCTGAACTCTAAAACCGCTTCAAAACTGCTGACAGCACGATAGACGACCTATATACCCTACCGCCTCCCTGGCGGCCATGTGGGGCCGATCCAGGGCGGAGTCTGTTCGCAATTCGGGATTGTCGCCGCGCATGGATATCGAGATCCGCAAGAAACGCATTGCCTACCGGGCCACGCACCGCGGCACCAAGGAATCCGACGTCATTGTCGGCGGGTTTTTCCTGGCGCGCCTGCCGACCCTGGCGGACGATGAACTGGACGATGCCGACCGCGTGCTCGACCTGCTCGACGCCGATCTGATGGATTGGATCATCAAACGCCAGCCGGTTCCCGATGACCTGCGTTCCAAGTTGTTGGACGAACTGGTCGCCTTTGGGCGCGCGCGGGGCTAGGCGATGCAGCGATTTCTGGCTCACGTCAAAGCGCGCATCTTGGCGGGCGTGCCCGACGGCTACGACGCCCTGGTGCTGGCCGAGCGGGTCCGCGCGGCCCAACGCGACGGCGCATTGCACATCGCGCGCGATGAAGGCCGCTTGGCGGCCCTATCGGATGCGGTGGCGTTCTTCGCGCCCGACGTCGAGATTGTGACGCTCCCGGCCTGGGATTGTTTGCCCTATGACCGGGTCTCGCCCAAGCCCGACGTCGTGGCTCGGCGCATCGATGCGCTCTGTCGGCTGACCGAACCCGTTGCCCAGGGCCGCTGCCGCCTGATCATCACCACGGTCAGCGCGGCGCTCCAACGCGTGCCGAAAGCCGCCGGCCTTAGCGGGGCCGCCCGCCACATCAAGAAGGGCGACCGACTCAAGATCGAGGACTTGTCCGAATATCTCGCCGCCAATGGCTACGTCAGGGCCGAGCAAGTGATGGAGCCGGGTGAATTTGCCGTGCGCGGCGGGTTGATCGACTTGTACCCGCCGGGCGTGGCCGAGCCGGTGCGCGTCGATTTATTTGGCGATGAAGTTGATGGCCTGCGGTCGTTTGATCCTGTCAGCCAGCGCACAACGGCACCCTGCGAGGCCATCGCACTCAAGCCCATGAGCGAAATCGTTCTGACGGCCGAGACCATCAGCCGCTTTCGCAGCTCGTACCGCGAATTGTTCGGAGCCATCGTCGACGGCGATGTACTGTATGAATCCGTAGCCCAAGGCCGGCGCTTTCTCGGCATGGAACACTGGCTGCCGTTGTTTCACGACGGCTTGGACACATTGTTCGATTATGTGCCGCAGGCCAGCATCTCGCTGGATCACGACATCGAGGAGGCCGTGGCGGCGCGTTTCGAGACCATCCGCGATTATTTCGAGGCGCGGCGCAGCGTCAATGCCTCCCGCGCCGCCAAGGCGGGCGGGGCCGACCTCGATTCCGGGATGGTTTATCATCCCACTCCCATTGGTCTGCTCTATATCGAGTCCGAAGAATGGCTGAAACGGCTCGCCGCCCGCTCCGTCACGGCGTTCCGCACCTTCGCGCCCGCCGACGTGGGCACCGACGATGACGGCGGTGGCCGGCCGGGCAGGGACTTCGCCGATGTGCGGGCCCGGCCCAACGAGAATGTCTATGAGGCTTTCATTGCCCACGTTCGGTCGGAACAAATCGCCGGGCGCAAGGTCATTCTCGCTTGCACCAGCGCCGGGGCTAGGGCACGCCTGAAGGGCGTCCTGAAGGACCACCAATTCACAAGCGTGGTTGACGCCGAGACATGGGCCGAGTCGCAAAGCGCCCCTCCTGGCACCGTCGCCGCGATTCCCTTGGTTCTGGAGCGCGGTTTCGTCACAGATAAGTGGGCGCTGATCACCGAGCAGGACTTGCTGGGCGATCGTTTGATTCGGTCCGGTCGCAAGCGGCGCAAGGCCGACGCCTTCATCGCCGACGCGGCGCAGCTGGCCGAAGGCGACTTGGTCGTGCACATCGAGCATGGCATCGGCCGTTACGAAGGGCTCGAGACCCTGACCGTGGGCGGCGCGCCCCACGACTGCCTTCGTATTCTCTACCTGGGCAACGACAAGCTTTACGTTCCGGTGGAGAACATCGAAGTCTTGTCGCGCTTCGGTTCCGAGGCGGCGGGCGTTCAACTCGACAAACTGGGCGGCGCGGCGTGGCCAGCGCGCAAGGCCAAGCTCAAAGAGCGCATCCGCGACATGGCGGAACAGCTCATCCGCATCGCGGCCCAACGGCAGTTGAAGGATGCCCCGCAGTTCTTGCCGCCCGAAGGACTCTACGACGAGTTTTGCGCGCGCTTTCCCTACGCCGAGACCGACGATCAATTGCGCGCCATCGGCGACACTATCGACGATCTCGTCAAGGGCAAACCCATGGACCGGCTGATCTGCGGCGATGTGGGGTTCGGCAAGACCGAGGTGGGCCTGCGCGCGGCCTTTGCCGCCGCCATGAGCGGCATGCAGGTGGCCGTGGTGGTGCCGACGACCCTGTTGGCGCGGCAGCACTTCAAGACGTTTAGTGAGCGCCTCGCGGGCTTTCCGCTGCGCGTCGCCCAGCTTTCGCGCTTGGTCAATGCCAAGGATGCGGAGCAGGCCAAGGCGGGCCTAGCCGACGGCACGGTCGATGTCGTGATCGGCACCCATGCGCTGCTGGCCCAAGGCATCACCTTCAAGAATCTGGGCTTGCTGATCGTCGATAAAGAGCAGCACTTCGGCGTGGTCCATAAGGAGCGGTTGAAACAATTGCGCGCCGAGGTGCATGTGCTGACGCTGACGGCGACGCCGATTCCGCGCACGCTGCAAATGGCGCTGACGGGCGTGCGCGACATGTCGATCATCGCCACGCCGCCGGTGGACCGCCTCGCGGTGCGGACCTTCGTGCTGCCCTTCGATCCCGTGGTGATCCGCGAGGCGATTTTGCGCGAGCGGTTCCGCGGCGGGCAAACCTTCTATGTCGTGCCGCGGCTGGCCGATATCGACGACGTCGCCGCACGCCTGAAGAAGCTGATCCCCGAGATAACCTGCGCCGTGGCGCACGGTCAATTGCGCCCGGCGCAATTGGAGGACGTGATGGCGGCCTTCGCCGAAAACAAGTTCGATGTGTTGCTCTCCACCAACATCATCGAGTCCGGCCTCGATATGCCGCGCGTCAACACCATCATCATCCATCGCGCCGACATGTTCGGGCTATCGCAGCTCTATCAGTTGCGCGGACGTGTCGGTCGGGCCAAGGTGCGCGGATATGCCTATCTGACGCTGCCGCCCGACCGCAAGCCGACGGCCGCGGCCATCAAACGCCTCGACGTGATGCAAACGCTTGACAGCCTGGGCGCCGGCTTCTCGCTGGCCAGTCACGACTTGGACATTCGCGGCGCCGGCAATTTGCTGGGCGACGAGCAGTCGGGGCATATCAAGGAAGTCGGCGTCGAATTGTACCAGCACTTGTTGGAGGAGGCGGTCGCCGCCGCGCGCGAGGGGGCCGTCGAGGAAACAGCCCGCCGCGATCAGGACTGGTCGCCGCAAATCAACACCGGCGCGCCGGTTCTGATTCCCGACACCTACGTCAAGGACTTGGGTGCCCGTATGTCGCTCTATCGACGGATTGCAACGCTGGCCGATCGAGCCGAAATCGACGCCTTTGCCGCGGAATTGATCGACCGTTTCGGTCCGCTGCCGGTGGAAGTCGAAAACTTGCTCGATGTCGTTCACATCAAGGTGTTATGCCGCGCGGCCCATGTGGAGAAGGTCGATGCCGGGCCCAAGGGCGCCGTGGTGGCGCTGCGCAACAACACGTTCCCGAACCCCGGCGGTCTGGTGGACCTGATCGCGCGGAGCGCCGGAACGGCCAAGCTCAGGCCCGATCAGCGCATCGTCTTCACGCGCGTGTGGGACACCCCGCAGGCGCGGGTCAAAGGGCTTCAGACGTTGATGACTCAGATCGCGGCTTTGGCCGCGTGATCCGCTAGGCCACGGCGAGGCGAGACTCAGCCGACACGGGCTTGCGTGGAGGGACCGGAGCAGGCGCCATTTCCGACTCGGCGAAACGCAGCGAAATGATGACGCGGTCACGGTCTTCGATGCTGCTGAAGCGGACCGTCACGAAGGTGACGTGGGGCACAATGCTGCGGTCGCGCCCTTCGATGATCACCCAATGGGGCGATTTGCACGTCCGCAAGACCAACTTCTGGAAATTCGCGTAAGGCATCGTCGTGGCGAAAATCTGCTCGACGAAATCCTGCTGGTGATAGTCCGGCATCGTCATCTCCTGTTAGCGTTTCTTGTTTTGGGAGAGCGTGCCGGTGATGTCCTACCAATTCCTTAACTCCAATTTCGCCGCGTGCGGTCTGCTAATATATTGATATTTAACGCTAATATTATCAATCCATGGTTTCATTGTGAGCCGCCCGTGAACTCGCGCTACCATGCGGCGCGACGTCCGGAGTCGTCGCCACAAAGGCGCCATGAGCGACTTCATCCGCCCCATCAATACCCAGGCGATCAATGCGGTTCTCGATCGCTTTGCGCTCAAGACCTACAACGGCCTTGGGCTCAACAGCACCGGAGGAACGGCGAGCGGAAACCCGCGCAATGTGGTGGTCGATCAGGTCACCTTGAGTGCCGCGGCGCGTAAAATCTTCGCGACATCGGGCTCCTTCTTTCCCGAGCGCGCGTCGGGCGTGGGCGCCGTCGCGAGTCGGGCGACGCGCTTCGACAGCGTGGATCTGTCGGGCGCCTCGTTTGTCGGCCAAATCCTGGATGGCGCGACGTTCAGCAGTTCGATCTTGAAGGATGTGAATTTTGTCGGCGCCTCGTTGCGCGGCGCCATTTTCAAGGCATCCTTGGTGGAGGGCGCGCGCTTTAACCAAGCCGATCTCAGCGGTGCCGATCTTACCGGCGCCCAAGGCTTGCAGTTCTCGCAGATTCAGGGCGCGGTCACGGACACTGCGACCGTGTTGCCGACAGGGATCGGCAATCCCATCAGCGGCTAGCGCGAACCTGAGCTTGGCCGGCGCGGGCGGATGTCTGCTGTTGCGCAGTTTCGGCCAGGCGAACGGCGATGCGGCCCCGGTCCCGATCGGCGATATCGCCGAACGTCACATTCAGGAAATGCTTGCGCGGCAAGTGGCTGCTATCGGTGCCCTCGACGATCACCTTGCTTTCACCGTGGCAGGCCCCAGCCAGGACTTGCTTAAAGCGCTCGACGGGCATGGTGGTCTCAAAAAAGTGGCTCAAATCATCGTTCAAGTTCATGGGCTCCCAAGGAAGTTCTCTTATTACTAGAAATTGTGGTTGAAATACGTCCCGTTCCCATAACCCTAGGGCGATAATGGCAGAGACTACTAATTGTAGAAAGGCACTTGTGCCGACAGGAGTCCAAACAAGCCGTAGGGTATTTGGACCGCTGGAATACTCTAAAAATCCAATGAGTCAAACAACTTAGGGTCGATTAACCCAAGGATTGCATTTCCGGCTGATCGGAGGATTCGGCCAAGGCCATGTCGATCATGCGCACGATGATTTCAGGTTCCTGCGCGCCAGCAATGGCCCGGCCCTCATTGAAAATGTAACAAGGCACACCTGTGATCCCGAGGCGGTGCATGCGCGCATTCTCGGTGTAAACCGCATTGAGATCGGTTTCCGTCGTCAAGTGGGCATAGACCATCGACTTTTCCAAGCCGATCTCCTCGGCGATGCGCACCAAGACTTCGACATTGCCGATGTCGAGGCCTTGCTCGAAATAGCCGGTGAACAGGGCATCCACCGCTTCGGTTTGCCGGTTCATGGTGCGCGCGAGGCGAACCAAACGGTGCGAGTTGGCGGAGTTCGGCGTGCGCTTGATTTTATCGAGCGCGAAATTGATGCCTTCGCCTTTGCCCGTGAACACCAGGGCCTCGATCACCCGCTCATATTGCGCGCTGCCGCCGAACTTGCGCTCCAGGTACTCGCGCCTGTCGACTCCTTGGGACGGTAAGTCCGGGTTCAGCAGGAACGAGCGGTAACGAATTTGCGGTTTCACGTGCGGGCGCATGCGCAAGGCGCGCTCGAAGCGGCGCTTACCGACGAAACACCACGGGCATACTGTGTCGAAAACAATGTCGATCTGCATGGAAACCTCTGTTCGAGCGTAATTGTAGCCGCAGATCAGCGCGGTTGACCACCGGCTTGAAACGCCTCCACGCCGGAGTAAAATAAGCGATACGGGGACAACGGCAGGCTCCCCGTATCCCGAAGATCGGCCCCTGGGCCGGTCCAAGTTCTGCCTTCCAAACCCCGGCCGGAGCTCGGCGGGGAAGGAGGGTTCCATGAACTTGGCGATCACCAGCGACCAACTGACAACGCTTTTGCCGACGCTCGCTCGGCCGCCCGTCATCATCGATGCCCGGCCGCACGCGGCCTATTTATCATCCGCGCGGGTGATCGAAGGCTCCATCCGGTTGATCCCGGAGCAATTCACGACGAACGCATCGCTCTTTCTGGGTGCGCAGGTGGTGGTGTTCGACAATGACGACGCTGCCGCGTCGACTGAGGTCGTCAATAAGCTGCGGGCCCTTGGCTTGCAGGCCATGACGGTCGACGACGGGTTTGACGGCTGGTCCCGCGCCGGCGGAAAGGTGTTGCCCAAGCCCATGGGCGCGCCGACGACCTGGGTCACGCGGGCGCGGCCGAAAGTCGACCGCGTCGCGTGCCCGTGGCTGATCCTGCGCATGATCGACCCCGATGCGAAATTTCTTTATGTGCCGGCCGACGATGTGCGCGCCACGGCGGCGCAACACCCGGCGATTCCCTACGACATTCCCAACGTGACCTTCTCCCATGAAGGCGCGCTGTGCAGCTTCGACGCCATGATCCACAAATTCGGCTTGTCTGATCCGGCGTTGCTCGACATGGCCGTCATCGTGCGGGGCGCCGATACCGCCGTCTTCGCTCTGGCGCCGCAAGCGGCGGGATTGGTGGCGATATCGTTGGGGTTGTCCAGACTCTACGCCGACGATCATGCCATGCTCGCCCAAGGGCTCGTGCTATACGATGCCTTGTATGCATGGTGCCGCGACGGACGCGGCGAGCGGCACGACTGGAACCCGGCGTTTCTGCCATGACTGATGTAGCCCAAACCCACACGCCGCGCTCTAGCGAAGCATTTCGGTATTGGCTGAAGTTGGGGTGCATCAGTTTCGGCGGGCCGGCCGGCCAGATCGCGCTGATGCAGCACGATCTGGTCGAGCGCCTCAAGTGGATCGACACGCGGGCTTTCTTGAACGGCTTGAACTTCTGCATGCTGCTGCCGGGCCCCGAGGCGCAACAACTGGCCACCTATATCGGCTGGAGATTGCATGGCCTCCGCGGCGCTCTCACCGCGGGGCTCTTGTTTGTCCTGCCGGGCGCCGCGGCTTTGTTCGCCTTGTCATGGCTTGCGGCGGACCAGGGCGATGCGCCGCTGGTCGCGGCGGCCTTCGCGGGCCTCAAGCCAGTTGTCGTCGCGATCATTGCTCATGCGGTTTGGAAGATCGCCAAACGCGCGCTCACGTCCTGGCCGGCGGCGATTATTGCCGGTCTCGCGTTCCTCGCCGTCGAGATCGCCGATGTGCCGTTCCCGTTGGTGGTCGCCGTGGCGGGCGCGATGGGCTTTGGCCTCGCGCGGTGGCCCGGGAGTCCCGTCAAGTTTGCCGCGCACACGTCGGGATCACACGTTACGACCAGCGCACCACTCCGATGGGGTCGACTCATCGGAGTGGTCGTTCTTTATGTCGCTTTGCTGGGCGTCGGCGTGGGCAGCGCCGTTCTCGCGTTTGGTCGCGAGCCGTTTCTCGAAGTCGCATGGCTCATGACCAAGGCCGCGTTCGTGACGTTCGGCGGCGCCTACGCGGTGCTGCCCTATGTGGCCGACGCTGCGGTCAATACCCATGGCTGGCTCGATGCCGACGCGATGATCAATGGGCTGGCCTTGGCGGAAACGACGCCCGGGCCCTTGATCCTGGTGTTGCAGTACGTCGGCTTCTTTGCGGGCTGGAATGGCGCCCTCGGCGGCATGACGCCGGTGTCGCCGCTGGCGGCGGCCACGGTCGGCAGCCTTGTCGCCACCTATGCGACATTCCTGCCCTCGATCTTTTTTATTCTCATCGGCGCGCCTTTGGTGGAACGCATTCCCGCTTACGCTCCGGCGGCCGCCGCGCTATCGGCGATCACGGCGGCGGTCGTGGGCGTGATCGTGACCTTGGGCCTGTTCTTCGCCGACAAGGTGCTGCTCGCCAACGGCCAGGTGAACATTGGCGCGTGTGCGGTCGCCATCGTCGCGCTTTTCGTGCTCCTGCGCTGGCACGTCAGCGTGCATTGGCTGGTGATCGCGGGAGCGCTCGGCGGCATGGCTTGGACATTCGCAGGTTCTTAGACCTCGCGGCCGCCGTGCACGGCGGTCGCTTCCCGCTCGGTCTTGACGCCGGTCAAGGCGTGGCCCGGCGGAAAATTCATTCTTGGCCGTGCGGTGGAAAGGATTGGTCGATGATCCGACGCCTTCTTCTTTCAATGTTTCTTTCGCTCGCATCGGTGACAAGCGCGCCGGCCGAGCCGGTCGATGATGCCCTCGCGGTCTATCGCAGCGGCGATTACGACACGGCGATGCGCATGTTTCTCAGGCTGGCCGCCGATGACGACGATGTCGCGCAATACAACATCGGCGTCATGTACGCGCGCGGCCACGGCGTGGAGCAGAACAACCTCGAGGCGTTGCGTTGGTTCCTCATGGCCGCCGAGCGCGGCAATGCCACCGCGCAATTCAGCGTCGGCGCCGCCTATGCCACCGGATTGGGTGTCCCCGTGGACGACGCGGAGGCGGTGAAGTGGTACCGCCGTGCCGCCGAGCAGGGCGACCCCGGCGCGCAGAACAGCCTCGGCATGATGTACAATCGCAAGCGCGGCGTGCCGCAGGATTTCGCCGCCGCGTTGGAATGGTTCCGCAAGGCCGCCGACCAGGGCTTTGCCCCGGCCCAGAGCAATCTGGGTTATATGTACGACAAGGGCCGCGGCGTGCCGCAAGACAGCACCAACGCATTCCTGTGGTATGAAATGGCCGCCGAACAGGGCTACGCCGAGGCGCAGTCCAACCTGGCGGAGTTGTTCGATTCGGGGCGCGGCGTCGCGCGCGATCGGGTGCAAGCCTACAAGTGGTACGACATCGTGTCGCGCAATCCGGCGGTCGGGGCGGAGGGCCGCACCATCGCCGCCAAACGGCGCGACATCGTCGCCGCGAAGATGAAACCGGCCCAAATCGTTCAAGCCAAGACAGCCGCGCAAGCGTGGCAGCCGCGCAACCGCTGATACGTGAATCGCCCGTGCGACGATGGCGGAAGGGGTGGGATTCGAACCCACGAACGGATTGCTCCGTTGCCGGTTTTCAAGACCGGTGCTTTCAACCGCTCAGCCACCCTTCCGAATCGGCGCCGGTATATAGCAAAGCTTGAGAAAATCTATAAAAGACTCTTTTCGGGGCCTGGCTGCATGGCTGGCCCCGGCCAAGAGGGGTGAGGCATGTCAAAGCCAGGAACGCCGCCGGTCATCGGCATCATCGGCGGGTCGGGAGTATATGAGATCGAAGGCCTGAAAAACGCCCAATGGATCGCGGTGGACACACCCTTCGGCAAGCCCTCGGACGAGGTGCTGGTGGGGTACCTGGACGGCCAGAAGATGGTGTTTCTGCCACGGCATGGCCGTGGGCATAAGCTGTCGCCCAGCGATCTGAATTTCCGCGCCAACATCTGCGAGCTCAAGATGGCGGGCGTCACGGAGATTCTGTCGCTGAGTGCCTGCGGTTCATTTCGTGACGAATTGAAACCAGGCACGTTCGTCATCGTCGATCAATTCATCGATCGCACATTTGCCCGCGCAAAAACCTTTTTTGGCGAGGGGCTGGTGGCGCATGTTTCCATGGCTCATCCCGTCTGCGGCCGCTTGGGCGATCATCTCGAGGCCACCGCCAAGTCCTTGGGCCTGCCCTACACGCGCGGTGGAACGTACCTGACCATGGAAGGGCCACAGTTCTCGACGCAAGCCGAGTCACACATGTACCGGGCCTGGGGCTGCGATGTCATCGGCATGACCAACATGCCCGAGGCCAAACTCGCCCGCGAAGCCGAGTTGTGTTACGCCACCGTCGCCATGGTGACGGACTACGATTGCTGGCACCCGGGCCATGATGCCGTCACCGTCGAGCAAGTCATCGGCCGGTTGATGGCCAACGCCGACAACGCCCGTTCATTGGTCAAGGCCGTCGCGCCCTTGCTCAGCGCGCGCACGGAGACTTGCGCGAAAGGCTGCCACAGGGCGCTCGACCCGGCCATGATCACCGCGCCAACCGCGCGCGACCCGGCGATGATCGCCAAGCTGCGGCCCATCGTCGGGCGTGTGTTGGGGGTTTAGGCAGAACACGCGCCATGAAAATCGATGGCCGCCCGTACCGCACGATCTGGCCCCTGCCGGATGGGCGCGTGCGCGTCATCGATCAGACCCTGCTGCCGTTTGACTTCGCCACGGTCGATCTCGCGACGGTGGACGACGCCGCGCGCGCCATCACGGCCATGATCGTGCGCGGCGCGCCGTTGATCGGCGCGACGGCCGCTTACGGCGTGGCGCTGGCCATGCGTGACGACCCTTCGGACGTTAACTTGCAAAAGGCCTATGCCACGTTGCTGGCCACACGACCCACGGCGGTGAACCTCAAGTGGGCCTTGGATCGTGCGCTACGCACGCTCGGTCCGTTGCCGGCCAGCGAGCGTGCCGCAGCCGCTTCCGAACTCGCCGCGCAAATCTGCGACGACGACGTGGCCACCAATCAGGCCATCGGCCGTCATGGCCTTGTGTTGATCCGCGCCGCGCATCAACACAAGCCGTCCAAGCCCGTCAACATCCTGACCCACTGCAATGCCGGGTGGCTCGCCACGGTGGATTGGGGCACGGCCCTGGCGCCGATCTACATGGCCCATGATTCAGGCATCCCCGTTCATGTGTGGGTCGATGAAACCCGGCCCCGAAATCAAGGTGCGGCGCTCACGACCTGGGAACTGGCGCGCCACGGCGTACCTCACACTCTGATCGTGGACAACGCGGGCGGGCATTTGATGCAGCACGCCAAAGTGGACCTCTGCATCGTCGGCACGGACCGAACGACCGCCGCCGGGGACGTGTGCAACAAAGTCGGCACATATTTGAAGGCCCTGGCCGCGGCGGCCAACGACGTACCCTTCTATGTGGCCGCGCCCGCCAGCAGCATCGATTGGACCTTGCGCGACGGCGTGCGCGACATTCCCATCGAGACCCGCGCGTCCCGCGAGATCACGCATCTCGTCGGGCGGCGAAGCAACGGAAAGGTCGACGAGTTCCAAATCGCGCCAACCGATACACCAGCGCTCAATATCGCATTTGACGTCACGCCGGCGCGCTATGTCACCGGCCTTATCACCGAACGCGGTGTGTGCGGCGCGAACGACATCGCGCTTCGCGGATTGTTCCCGGACCTTGCGGGCAGGGCCTAGGCATGTCCGCCGACGACCTGCGCCTCAAATTGCAACTCATCGACACATGCCGGGCCTTGCGCGGCAGCGGGTTGACCCACGGCACTTCGGGGAACGTCAGCGTGCGGCGCGACGCCCAGTCGCTCTTTATTTCCCCCACCGGCGCCGACTACGACACTCTGCGACCCCAAGACATTCCGCTGTTGCATCTCGATGGGCGTTGGTCTGGCGGCCTGAAACCCTCCAGCGAATGGCGCTTTCACCGCGATATCATGCGCACACGGAACGACGTCAACGCCGTGGTGCATACTCATTCTACTTATGCCACGGCGCTGGCCTGCACGGAGCAGGGCATCCCAGCGTTTCACTACATGGTCGCTATCGCGGGCGGCGCCGATATTCGCTGCGCGCCTTACGCCACCTTCGGCACCGAGGAACTCTCGCGCCATGCCTTGGCGGCGTTGCATCGGCGCAGGGCCTGCCTTCTCGCCAATCACGGGGTCATTGCCTTGGGGCGAGACCTTGCCGAAGCCTTGAAGCTGGCCGGAGAGGTTGAGAACCTCGCCGCGCAGTACCTCACCGCGTTGCGGGCCGGCGCGCCCCGGCTCTTGCCTCAAGAGGAGATGGACAGGGTCGTGGAGAAGTTCCGAACTTACGGGCATCAAGACGGAACTGACGATCAAGATTTGAAGCACGATTCAGATCTGTAGGCTTATGGCGATGCCAGCGCCGCGCGCTTGAGCTTGATGCTGGAAATGAGTTGAACATTATCGGCCATGAGCGCGTTGCGGCGTTCCGTCACGGCCGCCAAGACTTCGGCCTGTTGCGCGGCCGAGCGCAAGGGTTTCGATCCGCGAAAATCGAAGCGTCTGGCGATGAAGGCCGAATAAAATTGGTACAAGGTCGCGTCGCTGCCGCGGTGCGACAGACGCACGATGTCGAACAAGAGAAAATCGCGCGCCGCGAGGTGGGCGTACATCTCGAGAAATTGCGGGCCACTGGCATCGCGCACCGGACTTTCGATCAACAGACCGCAACACTCCTTGAGCGCGGCATCGGCTCCGCGCAGCACGCTCATCTCGGCTCCCTCCACATCCAATTTGATGAAGCAGGGGCCGGGCAATTTCGCATCGGCCCAGACACGATCAAGCGTCGTGCAGGGCAAGACGTGGTCGCCGCCCACGGCGGTGGACATCCAGTACTCGTGTTGCGGACGATTGACGCTGATGGTGCCCTCGCGATCCGACAGCGCCGTGATGCGGTAGGGCTCGCCCAACATCGTGTGGATCCGCTGCAAGCTGGGTTCGTAAGTCGCCTGGGCGTCGATGTTGAGCACATGCAGCCCCGGCCCGATGGAATCGAGGACCGCCAGGGAAAACGTGCCGTCGGCGCAGCCCACGTCGACAAGAGTTTGCAAGGGAACGCCGTTGGCGGCCATGATGCTGAGCGGGGCGAGCAGCGTGTCGCGGCTGAACTCAGTGTCGGTCGTACCCCACATCGCTCGCGCTCTCGTGCCAATGCCGCAGCAAACGGCGCGACAGCCAGTCGAGAGCCGAATAGATCGCCAACCCCGTCATCCCCAACAGCACGAAGCATGCCAGGGCCCTGGCCAACTCAAGGCGATAACTTGCTTCAAGAAGCCGCGACGCGAGTCCCGATTGCGCTCCACTGGTGCCAGCCACCATCTCGGCGACTACTGTCCCTATCAAAGCCAAACCCCCGGCAATGCGCAAGCCGGTGAGGAAGTGAGGCAGGGTGGATGGCGCCAACAAGCGCAACGAAGTTTGCGTTTTGGTTGCACCATAGAGGCGGAATAAATCGCGAAGGTTGCGGTCAACGCTTTTGAGTCCAAACAAAGTATTGGAGATCACGGGAAAGACGGCCGCCATCCACGCCAAGATCAAGAGCACGACGAAAATGTTGTCGACCCAGATAATCACGAAGGGCGCCACGGTGACGATGGGTGTGACCTGAAGGATCACGGCATAGGGAAACAACATCTGCTCGACGACGCGCGACTGCGAGAGAGCAAAGGCAAACAAAACACCCGTAACCGCGGCCAGAACCAAAGCGGCCAGCGTGACCTGGACCGTGATCCAGAGCGCCGCGGCGAGTTCAGGAAAATTGTCGATCAGCGCGCTCAAGACCGCCACGGGGCCAGGCAAGATATAGGGCGGAATATCCGCCCACCTCACGCCAAGTTCCCAGGACGCAAGCACAAGCACGCCGAACAAGCTGGGCAACAGAAGCTGGCCAAATTTAGACATGACTGCCCGGCTCCATGACCTGGGACAGAGCAGCCGTCACCCGCGCGCATTCGTCGGCGAAGGCATGGGTCTGGCGCAAGTCCGGCGCACGCGCGGCCGGGAGATTAATCGCCAGATCGGCGGCGATGCGCCCGGGGCGCGGTGACATCACCACCACGCGCTGCGACAGAAAGACCGCTTCGCGCACGCTGTGGGTGACGAATACGACGGTCCAGCGATTGGCCTGCCACAGCGCCAGAAGGTCGTCATTGAGCTTGAAGCGGGTAAATTCATCGAGGGCCGCGAAGGGCTCGTCCATCAACAGCAGCTTGGGATCGGTCGCGATGGCGCGCGCGATGGACACCCGCATGCGCATGCCGCCCGAAAGTTGGCGCGGATAAGCCTGCGTGAATTCCGCCAGGCCGACGCGGGCCAGGGCCGTTGCCGCGGCCGCCTGCGCGCCGCTGCGGCCCGAGATGTCGAGCGGCAAACGGACATTCGCCAGGGCCGTCGCCCAAGGCATCAAGGTGGGGTCTTGAAACACGAAGCCCAAGGCGCCTGGAGAGCGATCAAAGTTGCGTTGCACATCCCCCTTGCTTGGTGTCATCAGACCGGCCGCGATCCGCAGCAACGTGGACTTGCCGCAGCCCGACGGGCCCACCAAGCTGATGAACGAACCCTCGGCGAAGCTCAGGTCAATGCCTTCGACCGCCGTCGTTCCCGAATCGAAGATGTGGCCGACGCGCTGAAGCGCGAGGAGAGGGGCCTGGGAACGCTCCATGGGGTCAGCGCGCGGGGCGCAGCTCGCGGCCGACACCCTTGCCGACAAAGGCGGCGGTATAGGCGCGGCGATAATCGAGATCGCGCGGGTAAAGCCCGTCGGCCGCCATGACGTCGAAAAATTCCTTCCACCGAGCGTCCGTCATGATGCCGATTCCGGAGGCCTCCGCGTCACCGCTATCGACGATGCCGAAGGCGCGCATCTTGTCGCGGCCGTAGGCCAATAACTCATCTGTCATGTCGGGGTTATCGGTTTTGATGCGCGCATCGGCGGCGCTTGAATCGCCGTAGAGGTAGGCATACCAGCCCTTGATGGAGGCATCGACAAAGCGCTGGACGAGGCCGGGGTTCGTATCCACGAGCTTGCGCGAGGTGGCGATGATCGCCGCATAACTCGCGTAACCCGAGTCCGCCAACAGAAACACCTTGGGTTTCACGCCCACGCGCTCCATCTGGAACGGCTCGCTGGACAAATAGCCTTGCTGCACGGCGAGTTTGTCGGCCAGGAACGGCGCGATGTTGAAGGTGTAGGGCGCGATCTGGTCGTCGGTGAAGCCGAACTTCGATTTCAGGAACCGCCAGAATCCGATGCGCGTGTCGGGGCCGATCATGATCTTGCGGCCCTTGAGTCCGGCCAGACTGTCATTGCCCACGCCGGGGTGCGCGATCAAAACCGCCGGATCCTTCTGGAACATCGCCGCCACGGCGACCATCGGAATATCTTGCGCCACGAAGTTGAGCGGAATGAAGGAATTGGGGGCCATGGCGAAATCGAGCCGCCCCGCCGCCAACAATTGCGCGTGATTCACTTGCGGCCCACCTTGGCGCAAGGTCACGTCGAGCCCGTGGGCGGCATAAGTGGCGTCGGCCAGCGCCTGATAGAATCCGCCATGCTCGGCTTGCGCGCGCCAGTCGGTTCCAAACGCGATCTTGTCTGCACTGTAGGCCGTCTGCACGAAAGTAAAAATCTGCACGGCAATAAAAAGGGGAAACTTCCTATCCATTAAGAGAGCCTATTCGAACCGCTCAGATTTGAGTTGCTCAATAACTTTCGCGATTACTGGGAGGTGCGAGGGATTCAGAGTGATCGTCCCGCCAGACTTTTCGCCAATTCTTTCAGGCAACTCGCCAGAATTGTCGAATAACGTAGCACGATCCGCCTGACTCAAGAACCATGGTAGTTGAGCGAGCGAACGCGTATAGCGTTCACGGATTTTCTGCTCTGGAACGTTGTGGCCACCTTTTTTTACCCGCAGCGCGACACGCGCGATATTCATCTCCACGTTTTCGAGCAGTACATAGGCCAGGCGGACTTCAAAATCGCGTTTCTTGGCCTCCAGGACTAACCTGCGGTATTTTGGTGTCGACAATACCGTCTCCACTCCGACTGTTTGGTGAGCCTTGATGGATGCCTCGAGCCAGGATTCTATGCGGACGACAGCCTCAATATTGGCTTCCGCGTAGGACAGACGTTCAATCTTGTTTATACGCGCGGCGAGGACATCAGGGTTGATGATCCAAATACTGCCATCATGCAGGGTAATATTTGCATCTTTGTATAGAGTGCTTTTGCCGGATCCATTCGGCCCAGCAAAAATCCAGAAAATTGGTCGCTCACCGCTTACCGAGGACACCGTCGGCAGAACCTAAAATACGTTCATTCTCTTCACGCGCCCTGCGGACGTTCTGTTGAAAAATAAAATGCAAGTCGGAATCAAAATTCGCGCTATTCGCACTTATCGTGCTTGTCGGAAATACTCTTGCGCCGACTCTGACCGGGATTTGGACAACATCTCCCGACGGCTTCGCCGGGCTTGGGCCTAAGTCCCTGATGATCACCTTAATCATTGCCGAACGACCATAACGATATCAAACTTTAAGTTAATTTAAGCAGTTATACGGCGTTTAGCAAGTTTACGACCCCGCCAGTCTCCACGCGCCGTCAAATCTTAAACACGCCGCCGGGTGCGGGGGCGCCTGCGCCGGCCGGGGCTGCAGCTCCTTTTGGCACCTTGACGGCGGCCTGCTGTTCGATCGGGAAGACCTTGAACAACTCGGGCGGGTTGGCGATGTTCTTCATCGGGTGGCGGCCGATGCTGTGGAAGTGGGCCGGCACCTTGTTGCGCGCCGCGTTGGCCACCACGTCCGACACCGTCACGCCGTCCGGATCGCACTTGGGTTCGATGCGCGCGGCGATGTTCACGCCCTCGCAGAACACGTCGTTGGTGGTGTGGATGACCTCGCCCATGTGCACGCCGATGCGGATGTGGAACTGATCTTCCGCCGTTTTGCTCTTGTTGTACTCGCCGATGGCCTTTTGGCAGTCCATGGCACACTGCACCGCGCTCTCGGCCGACCGGAAGCGCACCATGAATGCGTCGCCGATGGTCTTGATGACGGTGCCGCGGTTGCGCACGATTTGCCCGCGCATGATTTCGTTGTGAATCGCCAGTTTCTTGACCATGGCGGCTTCGTTGGCGCCCATCTGCTTCGAATACCCGACGATGTCGGTGAACATGATGGCCGTGAGCTGGCGCTTGGGATCCTTGTCGGACGCTTGCTCGGAGGCCTCCAAGTCGGCGTCGCTCGAGCGCAGCTTATCGATGAGGCGCAGCGGGTTGATCATGCGCAGCAAGGGGCCCATGCCGGTCGACAACAGCCAGACCACCGCGCTTTGGCCGACGCGCGACAGGCCCCAAACGGCGACCGTGGTGAACAACAAGGCGAACCACACCGACTTGGCCTGCACCTGCCAGCCCGGCGTGGTGTAGTCCAAGACGAACTTGTTGGTCTGAAAGAGGGTGTAAGCCTGGATGGTCGTGTAGATGTAAATGCCCGCGCAACCCAGCATGCGGACGGGATTGTCGGTATTGACGCGCAGGAACATCAACGCCAGGAGGCAACCGAAATACACCAGCGTGAGAATGGGCGAGGCCAACTGAATGTCGATGGCGCCGGCGAACATATTGAAAAGCCAGCCGTCAAAAATGCCCACGTCGCTCACGGCCGGCGGCGGCGGGTTGGAGCCGTACTCGAAGGTCTTTTGCGCCGCGTCGACGGCTTGGCTCGGTACTTGTTCCTGAGTTTGCTGTTGCATCGCCCTGTCCCCAAGATCGCCACAATGCCCTGATTTTACTGGGCCATTGCGGCGTTAACTGTCCCAGATTCCGCGCCGCACTGTACCCAATCCGGCCGGCGAATGCCATATGTTGGCGGGCGGTTCCGCCGTGATATCAGGGCAATAGCCGAATTATTGTTCCGGAGCGTCCATGAGTATTTTCACCGCCTCGACCTCTGCCCTTGCTTTGCTGGTTGGACTCGGTCTCGCCGCCTGTCAGCAGCCGGTTCCGGGGGCCGCGCCGCCACCCGCGCCGACGGCTTCCGAGGCAACACCGGGGGCAGTGAACGCGGACTTTGCGTCGTGGCTCGATGGGCTGCGCAAAGAGGCCGCCCGCAAGGGCATTTCCGGAGCCACGCTGGACGCCACGTTGGCGGGCCTCCAGCCGATCCCGCGCGTGATCGAATTGGATCGCCGTCAACCGGAATTCACCCAGACCTTCTGGCGCTATATGAATTCGGCCGTTTCGGCCGGCCGGGTGCGCGATGGGACAGCGCTATTGGCGCAAAACCGGGCTTTGTTGGCGGACATCGAGAAAACCTATGGCGTTCCGGGGCGTTTCCTCGTGGCCTTCTGGGGCCTGGAGACGAACTACGGGCGCACGCTCGGCGGTTTCAACGTGGTGGGCGCGCTGAGCACGCTCGCGTATGATGGCCGGCGCAGTAGTTTCTTCCGAAGCGAATTGTTCGATGCCCTCGCGATCATCGATCGCGGCCATATCCGAGCCGACAAGATGGTCGGATCCTGGGCCGGGGCCATGGGCCAAACGCAATTCATGCCCTCGACGTTCCGCAAGCATGCGGTGGACTATTCGGGCGACGGTCGCATCGACGTGTGGGGCAGCACCGCCGATGCCCTGGGCTCGGGCGCAAATTACCTCCGCGACCTCGGCTGGGATGGCGCGCGCACGTGGGGACGGGAGGTGCGGTTGCCCGCGAATTTCGATGCCGGACTTGCCAGCCTCGATAGCGGCGCCGGCGAGACCCAAAAGCCTCTGCCGGAATGGGCGGCGCTCGGCATCGTCAGCGCCGATGGCTCGCCGCTGCCACGTCAACCCTTGAACGCCGCGCTGATTTTGCCCGCGGGTCATCGCGGACCGGCGTTTTTGGTTTACGACAACTTCCGCGCCATCCTGAAATGGAACCGCTCGACGTTCTATGCGCTGGCCGTCGGACATCTGGCCGATCGCATTGTCGGGCAGGGACCGCTCAAGGGGGCGCGCATCGACGACGCGCCGTTGACCCGCGAGCAAGTGACGACGCTGCAGTCGGGTCTTAGTCGTCTCGGATTTATCGACACCGCGCCCGACGGCGTGCTCGGCAGCAACACGCGATTGGCGGTGCGCAAGTTCCAAAAGGCCCATGGCATGGCGCCCGATGGTTATGCCGATGCGGCGCTCGTGCGGGCCGTGACCGAGCGCGCCGGAATCGCCACTCCCAGCACCTGACGGAGGCTTGGGGTTGCTTTTGCCGAGTCGAGCCGCTAAATTGCTAGGGATTGTGGTTTCATCAGGTCGCTCCCCAACATAATGCGGTTTCTTCGACGCCTGCTCGGCGCTCCCCAGACCTCGGCTGTGTTGCTGCTGACCGCTTTGGTTTCGGCCTGCACGACCGGTCGCGCGCCACCGCCGGAAAAGCCCGGTGAATCGGCCGGCTTGCCCGAGGGTGGCATCTACAAGGTGGGCACGCCCTATCAAGTGGAGGGTGTGTGGTATTATCCGTCGGAAGATTACTCCTACGTGGAGGAGGGCATCGCCTCTTGGTATGGCCCCGATTTCCACGGCAAGCGCACCGCCAACGGCGAGCGTTACGACATGAATGCCATGACGGCGGCCCACCCGACGTTGCCCATGCCGAGTGTCGTCAACGTGACGAACCTGGAAAACGGGCGGTCGGTGAAACTGCGCATCAATGACCGCGGGCCGTTCAAAAGCCGCCGCATCATCGACGTGTCGCGGCGCGCCTCGCAACTGTTGGGCTTCCAAGAGAACGGCACGGCGCGCGTGCGCGTGCAGATCGACACGCAGGAAAGCCTGACCATCAAGAACCAATTCCTCGCCAAGAACCCGGGCGACATGCCGCAAATCGCGGCCGCGCCGCGCGCGGCGATTTCGGCCAGCCCGCTGGCCCCCATGTCGGTGAGCGATCTTCCCGCCCCCAAATCGGCGGCGGGCGGGCGAACACCTCCGAAGACGGCCGGGAAGGCTCCGCCCAAGGTCGCCACGTCGACCGTGCCGGACTTGGCCCAAACCCCACAGCAGGCCATTCCCGGGAAAGCGCGCATCGACCTGCCGGCCGGAACAGGCGTTTACATTCAAGCCGGCGCCTTCGTCGATCCCGCCAATGCCCACCGCCTGGAACAGCAACTGCGCGAGTTCGGCAACGTGTTCGTTCTGACGACCACCGTGGACGGCAAACAGCTCTACCGCGTGCGGCTGGGGCCCTTGCAGGACAACACCGGCGCCGAGGACTTGCTGAAACAGGTGCGCGACTACGGTTACGACGACGCGCAGATCGTCAGATTCTGACCGCTCCCCCGCCGCAATGCATGCACGATCCGTAGGTATATAGCCTTCTATCTTGAGCTAGGACGACCGCGATGAAATCAGCCATCTCCCTTTTGATCGCCGCGTTGCTGTGGGGCGCGCCGGCCATGGCCGCGCCCATCGCCATCGACGCGCGCGAGTACATCCTGGTGGACTTCCAGACCGACACTGTCTTGGTCGCCAAGAATGCCGATGAGCGCATGCCGCCGTCGTCCATGAGCAAGCTCATGACGGCCTTCATGGTCTTCGAGGCCTTGAAGGCGGGGCGTCTGTCCTTGGACGACGAACTGGGCGTCTCGGAAAACGCCTGGAAAATCGGCGGCGCGGCCTCGGGCGGGTCGACCATGTTCCTGAACCCGGGCGACAAGGTGAAGGTCGAGGATTTGCTGCGCGGCATGATCATCCAGTCGGGCAACGATGCTTGCATCGTGCTGGCGGAAAACCTGGCGGGCAGCGAGGAGGCCTTCGGCGAGCAAATGACGGCGCGCGCCAAGGAACTCGGCATGGCCGGCAGCAACTTCGTCAACGCCACCGGCCTGCCGCACCCCGATCACTACACCACCCCGCGCGATCTCGGCATCCTGGCGCGGCGGATCATCTCGGACTTCCCCGAGTACTACTCGCTCTACAGCGAGACCTCGTTCACCTACAACGGCATCCAGCAGGGCAACCGCAACCCGCTGCTCTACAAGGTCGGCAGCGGCGCCGACGGCCTCAAGACCGGCCACACCGAGGCCGCCGGCTACGGCCTCACGGCCTCGGCCATCCGCAACGGGCGCCGCCTGATCATGGTGGCCAACGGCATGGCCAGCATCAAGGCGCGCGAGGAGGAAACCTCCAAGCTGGTCGACTGGGGCTTCCGCGAGTTCACCAACCGCAGCCTGTTCGCGGCCGGCGACAAGGTGACCGACGCCGAGATTTGGCTGGGCGACAAGGCCTCGATCCCGCTCGTGATCGCCAAGGACGTGGTCGTCACGCTGCCGCGTTCGGCGGCGCAGAACCTGGCCATGAAAGCCGTCTATGAAGGCCCGCTGCCGGCGCCCGTCGAAAAAGACGCGGTGGTTGGAAATCTGGTGATCGAGGCCAAGGACATGGAGCCGATCAAGATTCCGCTGCACGCGGGCGAGGCCGCGGGGCGGTTGGGCTTCTTTGGGCGTCTCAAGGCCGCGGCCTCCTACATTTTCCTGGGCCCGCCCCAAGGCCCCGCTTTGGAAATCACTCCGGCGCAGCCCCAGCCCCAAGCCACGACGCCGTAACCGCTCACGGCGCTGTTGCCTTCCGGCGCGCAGAGCCGCAATCTCGGGACGATCAGGGAGCGGCTCGTGGCGCAGGGTTTTTTCATCACGTTCGAGGGAGGCGAGGGGGGCGGAAAATCCACCCAGGCCAAGCGCTTGGCCGCTGTTCTTCAAGAAAAAGGTCATCAAGTTTTGCTCACCCGCGAGCCCGGCGGCTCGCCGGGGGCGGAAGCCATCCGCCAGTTGTTGCTGACGGGCGACGTGGCCCGGTGGGACGGCATGACAGAAGTGCTGCTGCATTACGCCGCCCGGCGCGACCACGTGGTCAATACCGTCAAACCCGCCATGGCCCAGGGCAAGATCGTGATCTCGGACCGCTTCGCGGATTCCACCATGGCTTATCAGGGTTACGGGCACGGCGTTGGCCGAGAGGCCATCAAGGAACTCCATCACGCCGTGCTGGGCGACTTTCAGCCCGACCTCACGCTGATCCTCGACCTGCCGGTGGACGCTGGGTTAAAGCGCGCCATGGCTCGGCCCGACATGGCCAAGTCAGCCGCAGAAGACCGCTACGAGCGCATGGGCCAGGCCTTCCATGAGCGCTTGCGGCAAGGCTTTTTGGAGATCGGGAAAGCACACCCGCAACGCTGCCGCGTGATCGACGCCAGCCGGAGCATCGACGCCATCGCCGCCGACGTTGCGCGCGCCACACTTCAAGCACTGGAGAAGCGGCGTGGCTGACGACGTTCAAACCGTTCCCGAGCCGCGCGCCAACGCTTACTTGGTCGGGCACGATGCCGCCGAGCAAGCCTATCTCAATGCCTGGAGCGGCGGGCGGCTGGCGCATGCGTGGTTGATCGCGGGCCCGCGCGGCATCGGCAAGGCGACGCTGGCCTACCGCATGGCGCGTTATGCGCTGGCTCAGCGCACCCAAGACACCAGCAACGATATGTTCGGCGGACCGCCGAAACCCAAGGGCCTCGAGATGTCGGCCGCGGACCCCGTGTTCCGCCGCGTGCAGGCATTGGGCCACAGCGACTTCCGCGCCGTCGAACGGCCCTGGGCCGACGGCAAGCAGACCAAGCGCAAGACCGTCATCGGCGTCGACGAAGTGCGCGAAATCGGCACGTTCCTGTCCATGACGCCCGCCGAAGGGGCCTGGCGCGCGGTGGTGCTCGATGCCGCCGACGAGATGAACACCAATGCCGCCAACGCCGTGCTCAAAGTTCTGGAAGAACCGCCCTCGCGCGCGATTTTGTTCCTCGTCGCGCATAACGCCGACCGCTTGCTGCCGACCATTCGCTCCCGTTGCCGCCGTCTTGACCTGCGACCGCTGACGCAGACGCAAGTGGTGGCGCTCATCGGTCGCTACCGGCCCGACATTAAAACCGCCGACACCATGACGCTCGCTACATTGGCCGACGGCAGCGTCGGGCGCGCGTTGGAACTGGCCGACGAAGGCGGCGTGGAATTGTTCCGCGGCCTCATCGACATCATGACCGACGCGCCCGCCTTCAAGATCACCAAGCTGCACGCCCTGGCCGATCAAGCCTTGCGGGGCGATGCTTTCCGCACCCTCACGGGCCTGCTGACCTGGTGGCTCGCGCGGGTCGCCTCGCTCAGCGCCAAGGGCGCGCTGGGCCAAAGCACCGACATCGTGCCCGGCGAGCGCAGCGCGGGCGAACGCCTGATGGCGGCGGCCCCGCCCGATGCCTGGGCCGAGATCTGGCAGCAGATCACCCACTTGGCCGCCCGCACCGAGGCCATCAACCTCGACAAAAAGCGCAGCCTTCTGGCGGCGTTGATGAAGGTCGAAGCAGCCGCGAAAGCTTAAGGTTCGGACTGCGAACTCGGGCTGCTTTCTGGCCATGGCGTGACCCCATGGGCGCGATATGATCGATGCTCCAGCGCGGGGGAGATCACCATGTTGCTTCTGCAAACGCCGTGGACTGCTGCGGAGTTGAACGCCAAATCGTCGCAAGCGGGCGCGGCGCTCGCTCAAGCGCGGCGCACGCTAACCAATGATGGCCCAACCCTGGCGCTGCTGCCTCACGCGGACGGTAGTGAACATGAGGCCGCGTCTGAAAACGAACTTACGGCGGCCTTGGGTGCCTTTGCCAAGGCGCACAATCTCTATCTCGGCGCTTCGGCCTTCGTGAAATCCGCTGACGGTGTGCGCACGGTCGGCTACGTGTTCGGCCCCGACGGCAAGGTGCTGGCGCGCAACGCCAAGATTCTGCCCGACATCGTCGAAGGTTACACCGACACCGCCGCAGACACCTATCAGCCCGCCAAACTCGCCGTGGCGCGCACGCCCCTGGGTCAGATCGGCGTGCTGTGCGGCGAGGATATTCTCAGCCCCCACATCGTGCGCACCATGATGGTGCGCGGGGCCGAGATCATCTTCAATCCCGCGCGGGAACGCAGCGATCATCTCACCGCCAGCCGTTTGATGGCGCGCAAGGCGCGGGCCTACGAGAACCTGGCTTATGTGGCGCTGGCCTCGCCTATCTCTGTTTCCATTGACGGCGCGACCGCGCAGTTGCCCGCCGCGACCGGGCTTTACCCGCCCGCCGGAGAGCCGCTGACGGTGCAGGGGCAAGAGTCCGTCCTCAAGGCCGATATCGATATCGAAGGCTTGCGCCGCCGCCGCATGGCGCCGCCGCTAAATTTCCCGTCCATTGTCCGCATGAACATCTATGCGCCCGGCTACGCGAAAGAGGCGGGCAAGGCGCGCCCGTCGCCCACCACGCGCGCGCAATGGATCGCCGAGGCCAAGACGCGCGTGGCGGCCCAGGCCAAGCCCGCCAAGCCGGGCGGCATGGACAGCTACGGTGTGTTGCTGTGCCAACACGTGGTCCATCAGTCCAACCGCCCCGAGGACTTGATCCCCAACCGGCAGAAGAACCTCGACGACGCTTTCGATCTGGTGCGCAGTTACGGCGCGCGCTCGGCCAGCCTCAAGCTGGTGGTGTTCCCCGAGTTCTATCTCACCGGCCCCGTCAGCCCCCTGGGCGCCAAGCTGGGCCACATCGCCGACAAAATCGGCGTCACCTTTCCCGGCCGCGAGATGGACCAAATCGCCGCCTTCGCCCAGGAGTACAAATGTTACGTCTCGGGCGGCGTGTTCGAGTACGACCCCGAATGGCCCAACCGCTTTTTCAACACGGCGTTCATTTACGACGACAGCGGCAACCTGATTCACAAGTACCGCAAGATCCACTGCGGCGATGCCATGGGCTTTTTGCCCGTCACCACGCCCGGCAGCGTGTACGATAAGTACGTCGCCAAATACGGCTACGAAAATCTGTTCCCGGTGGTCGATACGCCCATCGGGCGGCTGGCCACCGTGATCTGCTTCGACAATAACTTCGGCGAAACCCATCGCGCCATGGTGAAACGCGGCGCGGAAGTCATCATTCACCCGACGTCGGAGCCCCACGGCGCCCACCGCGGCGGCTGGGACGCGGCGCGGCGCATGCGCGGCTTCGAGAACACGGCCTATGTGCTGAGCTGCGGCCACGGCGGCGAGTACTTCCTCGACGGGCGCGTGGCGCCCAGCTCGCGGGCGCGGGGCTATTCCAAGATCGTCAACTTCGACGGCTCGCTCCAGGCCGAGGCCGACACCTCGGGCTTGGTGCCGCTCGCGGGCACCATCGACCTGAGCGCCCTGCGCCGCGCCCGCGCCGACATTCAGGCCAACGTCGCGCTGTGGGACGACCCCGTGGTCTATGCGGCCGAGTACGCGGCGAGCCCGCGCGGGCTGCCCAACAACATCTGGGCCGACGACCCCCTGGGCAACCCGTACCATGCGGGCGCCGAGATCAAGAAAGTCGCCGCCGCCTACGTGCGCGAGGGCATCTTCGTGGCGCCCGCGTCGGGCAGCTTCAACGCCACCGTCGCAAGGGCGGCGGAGTAGGGGGCTATAGCGTCAGCCGAATTCATGCGGCAGGTTTGCTAACCTGCTCAAGTTTGTCGGGATAGTTAAATGCACTGTCACCGTATTCACACTATCCCGCCGCAGCTATGGGTACATGCAGCAAATGCATTGGACCCCACCGCACCAATCAAAGAACGTCGAGGAATTGGATCGGTTGTTGAATTGTACTTAACGGCAACATGAAGAACGACAGACGCCCCCTATCGCGGCGATGCAAGGAGTTACGGTGACAGTACACTTAATTGGTACCTCAAGCAGCAGTCTTGCTGACCTGCTCAAGTTTGTCGGGACAATTGATTGCACTGTCACCGGAATTCGTTCTGAAATCCAGTTACGTCACACACGACTCTTTAGATAATCGCTAAGGAGTTAGTATTACGGTGACAGTGCACTCAATTACTACCTCACGCCGCAGGCTTGCTGACCTGCTCAAGTTTGTCGGCTAACCACATTTTGATGAGCGACTGGCGCGTTACGCCCAGCCGTTTAGCCTCGCTGTCGAGCGATGCGACCATCCAAGACGGAAAATCAACGTTGACGCGCTTCGCCTCGAGATTGGGGCGGCGGGCCTTGGAAAGATCCAAGTACGGCGTGATATCCTCGCCATCGTCGAATTTCTTGTCGAGGTCGAACGCATTAATCTTACGCGCCTTCATATCTCTTGATCTCCTCATTCCGTGCGCGCCGCACCGAGATAATGCGAACACGTGCGTTTCTGTAAGTCACAATCGCGGACCAGTGCTTTGAACCAATTCGACCCACGACGGAGAATCGAGGCTCGAACGCCGAATTAGCCGGAAATTCGATCAATCCCAGATCGTCCCATAGTTCTTTTGCGGCCTCGAAGTCGATGCCATGCTTGCGCAAGTTAGCCGCACTTTTGGCGGCGTCGAATTCGAATTCCATATACTTTCTATACCATAATTATCCTTGCCTTACAATCATCTTTGATCATGGCCAAACCACTGGCGATTGAATTACGGTGACAGTGCACTTAATGGAATTTTAGCTCAGAGTGAAAACTCACTAAGCGTCTCGTTGCGGTCAGATGAAGCCGTTGCCGATAAACAAGTCCGACTAGGTTTTTCTTTCGTCCTCGGTGAGACACCTCGGTCGAAGAGAAAAAGCAAGTCAGACTTGTTTATCGCGCTCGTGAGTCGTGCGGATAACGCTCCTGTTGCGTTCAATCTTTGCTCCGCTCGTGCTATACTCTTTCCATGACCATCGCGGCGCACATGCGCCGCGCGGCGAGCGCAAAGCCCGCGCGGCGATACAGTGCCCAATCGGCGTCCGGTGACGCTCGCGCTTGCGATGGGTTTTCCCCACAATCCCAACAACTCCCACAATCCACGAAGAGAAATATTTTTCAAAATGTGGAGCACCCACTGGAAAAGCCTGCCTGTTATTTTGGAATCCTCCCTGAAAGAACAGGTGGAACAGGCAACCGTTACGCGCAAATGGCTGCTAATTTCCGGGCTCCGCGCAAAAATTTTTCGCCCGCGATTGTCGCCGCCGGGCCCACGCACTACCCTGTGCTCAAAGTTTGGGAGTTAAAGTCATGAACGGTATTGCGAGCAAACTTCGCCTTTCGACAGCGGTAGTAGCAATTTCGTCACTGCTGTTTGTCGCCACTGCGGCCCACAGCATGGAAATGCTCAAATCCAAACCCCTACCAACAGAGAATGATGCGGGACTTTTTGTCATCAAAGTCGAGAAAGAATTGACTGCACTCAGTGAAGAGGCTTCGCGCACGAACTGGGTTTATGCCACCAACATCACGTACGATACTGAGTGGCTTGTGGCTAAAATTAGCGAGCGCTCCACAAAGATGGCAGTCGATTTCGCCATCGAGGCCAGCCGTTATGACCAAGTGAAAGTTTCGGAGAATTTGCGGCGAAAGCTAAATTTTATAAAGCAGGGCATAACCTTACCTGCCCCGAGAAACCAGGGACTCATATCCGAACTCGCCGCCGTGACCACGCGGCTGTCCTCGGCCTATTCCACGGGCAAGATCGAGTTTGGCGGCAAAACGGTGCCGCAGAACGACACCGAGAGCTTGATGCAGGACTTGCGCGATCCCGCCAAGCTGCAGGAGGTGTGGACCAAGTGGCACGCGGTCGCCAAGCCCATGAAGGCCGACTACGCCCGCATGGTCGAGATCGGCAACCTGGGCGCCAAGGAGTTGGGCTACGCCGACGTGGGCGCGCTGTGGCGCTCGGGCTATGACATGCCGCCCGACGACTTCACCAAGGAAGTCGACCGGCTGTGGGGCCAGGTGAAGCCGCTCTATGACGAACTGCACTGCCATGCCCGCGCGGTGCTGAACAAGCAATACGGCGACGGCGTCGTGCCGCTGGATCAGCCCATCCGCGCCGATCTTTTGGGGAATATGTGGGCCCAGGACTGGGGCGCGCTGGACGACATCATGGCGCCGGCGGGCGGGGGCACGGGCATCGACCTCACGGCCATTCTCAAGACCAAGGGCTACACGCCCGAGAAGATCGTGAAGACGGGCGAAAGCTTTTTCACCTCGCTCGGCTTCGCGCCGCTGCCGCAGACCTTCTGGGACCGCTCGCAAATCGTGAAGCCCCAGGGCCGCGAAGTCGTGTGCCACGCCTCGGCCTGGGACCTGGACGACCAGGACGACATCCGCATCAAGATGTGCACCGAAGTCAACGCCACGGACTTCCAGACGGTGCATCACGAGTTGGGCCACAATTTCTATCAGCGCGCCTATAAGGCCCAGCCGAGGCTGTTTCGCGGCGGCGCCAACGACGGCTTCCACGAGGCCATCGGCGACATGATCGCGCTGTCCATCACGCCCGAGTATCTCAAGCAAATCGGCCTCATCGACCAGGCGCCCGATGCGTCCAAGGACGTGGGGCTGTTGATGCAGCGCGCCATCAGCGGCGTGGCCTTCCTGCCCTTCGGCTTGCTGGTGGATAAGTGGCGCTGGCAGGTCTTCGCCGGCGAGCTGACGCCCGCGACCTACAACGAAGGCTGGTGGAAACTGCGCACTCAGTACCAAGGCATTCGCCCGCCGGTGGCGCGCACGGCCGACGATTTCGACCCGGCGGCCAAGTTCCACATCGCCGACGGCACGCCCTACATGCGCTATTTCCTCGCGCGCATCTTGCAGTACCAGTTCTACAAGGCCGCCTGCGACCAGATGGGCTGGAAAGGCCCGCTGCACCGCTGCTCGTTCTACGGCTCCAAGGCCGTGGGCGAGAAGTTCAACGCCATGCTGGCCATGGGCTCGTCCAAGCCCTGGCCCGACGCGCTGGAGGCCTTCACCGGCAGCCAGCAAATGGACGGCTCGGCCATCGTCGCCTACTTCGAGCCGCTGATGGTTTACCTGCGCGCGCAGAACAAGAGCCGCAAATGCGGGTGGTGAGGCGCCTAGAGCCGCGCCGCGAGCTCCTTGCGGAATTTGCGGTCGCGCTTCAAGTGCCACTCGCGGCTCATGGCTTCGGAGCGCGTGGCGAAGGCTTCGGTGTGGAGCACCACCCAGGTCCGCCCGCGCGTGGACTTGGCCCCGGTGCCGGCGTTGTGACGCGCGAGCCGCGCGGGCACATCGTTGGTCCAGCCGACGTAGGTGCGCGCACCGCCAGGGCCGGCGCTGCCCAGCACATAAACAAAACAGGCCATATGCGGCGAAATCCTTCAGGTTTGCGGCAGGCGGCAGGGCAGGGTATAGGAACCCATAATTCCAACAGAGTTCTAGCCCGTGACCGACACCTTCTACATCACCACGCCGATCTACTACGTCAACGCTGAGCCGCATCTGGGCCATGCGTACACGACCATAGCCTGCGATGTATTGGCGCGGTTCAAGCGGCTCGATGGTTTCCGGGTCAAGTTCCTGAGCGGCACCGACGAGCACGGCCAGAAGGTGATCAAGGCGGCGAGGGACCAGGGCATCTCGCCGCAAGAACTGGTCGATAAAAATTCCAAGAATTTTCGCGACCTCGCCGGCGTGCTGGGCGCCTCCATCGACGACTTCATCCGCACCACCGAGCCGCGCCACATCGCGGCCTGCCAAGACTTGTGGAAACGCATCGATGCCGCTGGGTTCATCGAGATGCGCAAGTACGCGGGCTGGTACGCGGTGCGCGACGAGGCGTTTTACGATCAAGAGGAACTGACCAAGGGCCCCAAGGGCGAGTGGCTGGCCCCCACCGGCGCGCCGGTGGAGCGCGTGGAGGAGGAGAACTACTTCTTCAAGCTCTCGGCGTTTCAGGACAAATTGCTGGCCTTTTACGACGCCAACCCGAATTTCATCGCGCCGAAAAGCCGCTTCAACGAGATCTACAGTTTCGTCAAAGGCGGGCTCAACGACTTGTCGATATCGCGCACCACTTTCGACTGGGGTGTGAAGGTCCCCGGCAACGACAAGCACGTCATGTACGTGTGGATCGACGCGCTGACGAACTACATTTCGGCGCTTGGCTTTCCCGACCAAAGCAAGGATTTCGCGGACTTTTGGCCGAACGCCATGCATATGATCGGCAAGGACATCATCCGCTTTCACTGCGTCTACTGGCCCGCGTTCCTGATGGCCGCGAACCTGCCGCGGCCCCAGCGCGTCTTCGCCCACGGCTGGTGGACGGTGGAAGGTCAGAAGATGTCCAAGTCGCTGGGCAACGTCGTGGACCCCAACGACATGGTGGCGAAGTACGGCCTCGACCAGATCCGTTATTTCCTGATGCGCGAGATTCCCTTCGGCAACGACGGCGACTTCTCCGAGGCCGCCATTTCCGGACGCATCAACGGCGAGTTGGCCAACGAACTGGGCAACCTGGCGCAGCGGGGCTTGGGCTTCGTCGCCAAGAACCTCGGCGGGGTGCTGCCCGTGCCGGGCGCCTACGCGACCGAGGATTCCGACATTCTGAAAGCCTGCGCCGAGGCCATCGGCCCGGTGCGCGAGGCCATGAATGCCCAAGGCTTCGACAAGGCGCTGGATGCCATCTGGGCCGTGGTGCGCGCGGCCAATCAGTACGTCGACAAGCAAGCGCCCTGGGCGTTGCGCAAGACCGATCCGGCGCGCATGAACACCGTGCTGTACGTCATGGCCGAGATCACGCGGCATCTCGCGATCCTCATGCAGCCTTTCGTGCCGACGTCGGCCAACAGGATGCTCGACCAGTTGGGTGTCGCGGCGGACGCGCGTACCTTCTCGCATCTGGGGCCTGCCCATGCGTTGAAGGGCGGCGTGACGTTGCCCGCGCCCGCGCCGGTGTTCCCGCGCTGGGCCCCACCCGAAGCAGCCAGGGGGAAGGGGGCGTAAGTGTCCTTCCTGGTCGACAGCCATTGCCATCTCGACTTTCCGGAACTGGCGGCCCAGCAGGACGCGGTGATGGACCGCGCCCGGGCGGCGGGCGTGGGGCACTTCCTCACCATCTGCACCCACGTGACGCGGGCCGAGAGCATTCGCGCCATCGCCGACAAATACGCCGACGTCAGTTGCACGGTGGGCATCCACCCCCACGAGGCGGGCAAGGAGCCGGCCGTGGACACGGCCAAACTGCTGGCCCTAGCCGAGCACCCGAAGGTCGTGGGCTTCGGCGAGACGGGGCTCGATTTTTTCTACGAGCACAGCCCGCGCGCCGACCAGGACCGCAGCTTTCGCGTGCACCTCGCCGCCGCGCGCGAGGCCCGGTTGCCCGTGGTCATCCACACCCGCGACGCCGACGACGAAACGGCCGCGACCATCGCCGAGGAGATGGGGAAGGGACGCTTCACGGGTTTGATTCACTGCTTCAGCTCAGGACTCCAACTGGCTGAAACGGCGCTCAAATTCGGTCTCTACATCTCATTCTCGGGCATCGTCACCTTCAAGAAGGCTGACACCTTGCGCGACGTGGTGAAAGCCATGCCGCTCGACCGCATTCTGGTGGAGACCGACGCGCCCTACCTGGCGCCGGTGCCCCACCGCGGCAAAACCAACGAGCCCGCCTTCGTCGCCCACACCGCCGCCTTGGTGGCCGAGCTGAAAGGCATCGGCCGCGACGAACTGGCCCAGCGCACCACCGAGAACTTCTTCCGCCTCTTCGCCAAGGCGAAACCGGCGGTTCGGGCGGCGGCGTGACCATCAAGGTCACCATGCTGGGCTGCGGCGGGGCGGGGGGCGTGCCCTCGATCTCCGAGGGGTGGGGCGCGTGCAACGCTGGCAACCCCAAGAACCGCCGCCGGCGCGCCTCGATCCTGGTGCAAGACGGCCATACCACCGTTCTGGTGGATGCCTCGCCGGACCTGCGCGAGCAACTGCTCGACGCGGGCGTGAACCGCCTCGACGGCGTGGTGTTCACCCACGCCCATGCCGACCATATTCACGGTCTCGACGAGCTGCGCGAGGTCAACCGCGTCATGGGCGGCCCCATCGACGCCTACGCCGACGCCGAGACGCTGCAGGCCCTCGAAATGCGCTTCGGCTATGCCTTCGAACCCATCGCAACCGGCAAGCCCATGTTCAAGCCCTGGCTCGTCGCCCACGACGTGGGCGAGGCGGCGGCCGAGAGCTTCATGATCAAGACCCTCAGCGTGCGCTCCTTCCGCCAGGACCACGGCTACATGCCGAGCTTGGGCCTGCGCTTCGCCGACGTGGTCTATTCCACCGACATCTGGCGCATGACCGACGCCGTCAAGGACGCCGTGCGCGGCGCCAAGCTGTGGATCGTGGACGCCTTCACGACTGTGCCGCACACGACCCATTCGCACCTCGACCAGACACTGGCCTGGATCGCGGACCTCAAACCGCGCCGCGCGGTCATCACCCACATGGGGACGAAGCTCGACTACGATTGGGTCAACGCCCGCTGCCCGGTGGGCGTCACCGCCGCTTACGACGGCATGGTGATCGAGGTTTAAACCCGACTCTTTGTTGGTCGCATTTTCCGCGCCATCAGTGAATATCGTCAGCCCTTCCGCGGGCTCACGTGCATGGTGATGATGGCGCGAAAGACGAGCGCGCCGCCCGTATCGGTGACGGTCACGGGGATGGGCAACTCACATGGGCGCGCGAAATCGGGCCCGGCGAAATCCGGCAACGGTTCCAGCGCCGCCACGCCGCGCAGGTTGGTGGCGGCTTTCTTCAGATACTCCACCGTCATGCCCTTGGGGATCCAGCGGTGGGTGGCGGGCAGCGTCGCCTCGATCATGGTGCCCGCCGCCAGCTCGGCCAAGTTGCACATGGCGATGGCGTGGACCGTGCCGATGTGATTGGTCACGGCGCGGCGCTTGCGCAGGCGCACCTCGCAGCGGCCCGGGCGCAGGTCCTCGAAGTGGGGCGAGATCGAGCCGAAGTAGGGCGCCTTGAAGCACACCACGCGCGAGAACAGCCACTTGCCCAAGGGCAGGGGGCTGAGGCGATGCCAGATGGCCAGCGCGGAATTGGGGGCGGTCATGGGGAAAGGTGGATTTCGCAAGATCTGAAGTCACTCCAAACACTACTGTCATCGCCCGATTCATTCGGGCGATCCAGAGTTTTCTGGTTTATAAATCAGAAACGAAAAACCCTGGATACCCCGCCGGAGTTTACCCTCGGGCTGCGCTTCGCGCAGACCCGGGGCGCGGGGTATGACATGGGGGAGGATGTTGGGCGTGATGCGCTTAAGCGCGCGATCGCAAGATTAATACACCAACTCGCCGTCTTCGTCGCCCTCGGCCAGGGTGATCTGGCCGCTGTTGGCGAGTTCCTTGGTGAGCGTGACCAGCGCGTTTTGGGCTTCTTCCACGTCGCGCAGGCGCACGGGGCCCAAGGCTTCCATGTCTTCCTTGAGCATCTTGCCGGCGCGGCCCGACATGTTCTGCATGAACAGTTCCTTGATGGTGTCCGACGCACCCTTCAAGGCCAGCGTCAGTTTTTGCTTGTCGGCCTGGCGCAGCAGCACCTGCACGCCGGCGGAATCGAGCGTGCCCAAATCCTCGAAGGTGAACATCAGGCTCTTGATCTTCTCGGCCGACTCGCGGTTGCGCTCCTCCAGCGAGGTCAGGAAGCGCGTTTCCGTGGCGCGGTCGAGGCTGTTGAAGATCTCGGCCATCAACTCGTGGCTGTCCACGCGCGCGGTCTTGGCCAGCGTCGACATGAACTCGGTGCGCAGCGTCTTTTCCAGGCCTTCCAACACTTCCTTCTGCACCGCTTCCATGTGCAGCATGCGCATGACCACTTCCATGGCGAAGCCCTCGGGCAGGGCGGCCAGCACGCGCGCGGCGTGCTCGGCCTTGATCTTGGACAGCACAACGGCGACGGTTTGCGGGTATTCGTTCTTCAAGTAGTTGGCCAGCACGCCTTCGTGCACGTTGGTGAGCTTGTCCCACACCGTGCGACCGGCGGGGCCGCGGATTTCTTCCATGATCGCCGCGACGCGGTCCTTGCCCAAGGACTTGATCAGCAGCCGTTCGGTGGAATCGTATGAACCCACCAGCGAGCCGGTGGACGACAGCGCGTCGGCGAAATCGACGAAGATGCGCTCGACGATGTTGGAGCCGAGCGTGCCCAGACTCGACATGATTTGCGAGATTTCCTTGATCTCGTCGTCGGCCATCAACGACAAGAGCTTGCCCGACTGGTCGGGGCCCAAGGACAGCAGAAAAATGGAGGCTTTTTGCGGGCCCGTGAGGCTGCGGTAATCCTCTTTGACGCGCGCCATGGAAGCGGCCTTTTCCGAAGTGACCACGCGTGGGCGCGCCCTTCAGGCCGCCACGCCGCGAAGCGTGAAGTGTTACGCAAAGAGTGTGAAGGAGGGGTTAAAGACAGGCGGAGAGGGGGCGGGCCTTGAAAAGTGTTGTCAAATATGACAACATACCGTCATGACCAAGAGCAAGAAAGAAAAATTCGACGACTTGGTAGTGCGCGGCAGCGGCAACGTGTTCCGGGATTTGGGTTTGCCGAACTCCGATACACTTCAACTCAAGGCGATTTTGGCCGCCAAGATCATCGGCCAACTGGAGCGACAAGGCCTCAGCGTGCGCGCCGCCCATGCGCGCACGGGGTTCGCCGCCGCCGACTTTTCGCGCATCCGCCGCACCGACCTGTCGCGGTTTACCGTCGACCGGTTGATGTCGATTCTAAACAAGCTCGGCGCGCGGATGGAAGTGCGAGTGAAACTTGAAAAAGGCGGCGTGAATGAACCTATCTTTAGCAGCCTCAGGCGAGCCCTGGCACCAGATCAAATGCCATATCAAACAATGATTCCCGAGAATCTACAGTCTCTTGATCGTGAGGAGCGTAAATGCCGTGCGGACTCGCTCGCCTGGATTGCTGCGGATCCAATTCGAGCAATCCATCTCGGGGCTATTCATCAAGCGATGAACATCTGTGAGGCGACCACCCGAAAACTGAAAGGCGAAAAAGGAGAACCCTTGTTCTCGGTGAGGCTTTTGGCCCTACGCATCTTTAATTCGACAGCCGCGAGCCTCCAACTAATCTTAGGCGGGTACGTTCAACAGAGCCTTGGCATGCTTCGAGATTTGGTCGAGATCAATTTCCTGCTCGAGGATTTTCTAAATGACATGAGCCGAGCAACAGACTGGTTTGCCGCAACAATCGAGACTGAAGGTGATCAATTCTGGCCAAATAGCGTTCGCAAGCGGCTAATGAAATTCGACGTCATGAATTATGGTGAGCAAGCGGCGAAACAGCGTAATAAAGTCAGGGCTGACATTTTTAACACCTTTTCGCATTTCGGCGCCCATACACGCGCAGACGGATTCCGCTTCGTTGCCACTAGGGATAATCTTGCGCGACTAGGCCCATTAGTTGACCAGGATCGACTGCGTGCCGTCCTTGTCGAAACGGCGCGGTTAAGTGGATCGGCCGCAGCACGGCTGATTCCGCACGCTGCCGCCACCACCGATTCAGAGTTACGTGCAACAATTGCGGTCTTTCAAGTCGTTTGGCGCCAATGGTGCGAAATGATCGTGCAAAAGGGACAGGCAATCGACAACGCATGGCATCGCGTTTTGGGAATTTCGCAATAGCTGTCCTACGTATTATATTGTTATTATCCATAATATACATTATGCGACAATTGGATTGATGGAATGGCGGCTTTGCTGCTGTTCCGGTTGTCGCATAAAGGATGTTATGGGGCCCGCCCTACTCGGAAGCCGGGCGTTTTTGACTTCACAAGGCACACCGGTCAGAGCGATAATTGCTTTCTATCGCCCCGGGTAACCGACCATGTCAGACACGGCGAACAACATCGTGCTTGAGCACCTGAAACACATCCGTGGCCGGGTCGACCAGATCGCCGGCGACATGAAGGATGTGAAAGCGCGGCTGCTGTCGCTCGAAAGCCACGACGCGGCCGGGCACCTCGACAGCCTGCGGCATAGCACCCGCCTCGAAGAACTCGATGAGCGCCTGCAAAAGGTCGAGAAACGGCTGGAACTGATTTAACGCCACGCCTGTTTTCTTCACGTTCCACCTTGCAACCCGTTTGGACCTGGATCGCGCGGCTGAACCGCGCAATGACAGGGTTGCTCAAACACGGATCGCTGTTCACATTGACAGCCCCGCTAAATTCGCGTTGTCTTGGCGTCTGCGAAACGCGCCGCAACTGCTTGGAAAGGCTTGGATTTCATGAGCACCGCCAGCCCCTCGCCCGGCGCGCACACACCCTCTGAGTTCAAAACCGGCGGCACGGCCTTGTTCGCCTCCTTCGTCGGGGCCGCCTGCGCCGTCAACGGCGTGCCGTTTTACACCCACGGCGTCTTCGTGGGCCCGGTGTCGGCGGAATTCGGCTGGGGCCGCGGCGAAACCCAGTTCGCCTTCTCCTTCGTCATGCTGGTGGCCACCTTCACCGCGCCCTTCATCGGCGGCGTGATCGACCGCATCGGCGCGCGCGCCATCGCCATTCCCTCGGTCGCGGCCTTCGCGCTGACCTTTGCATTGTTGTCGCTCACGGGGGCCTCGATCCTCAGCTACTACGCGCTGTGGCTGCTCATGGCCGTGGTGGGCTCGGGCACCATTCCGGTCACCTGGACGCGGGTGGTCAACGGCTGGTTCGACAAGAACCGCGGCCTCGCGCTCGGCCTGACCATGGCGGGCACCGGCGTCATCGGCACCTTCGCGCCCTCGGTGGCCAATGCCCTGATCGCCGACTACGGCTGGCGCGGGGCCTACGTGGCCTTGGGCATCGCCATCGCGGTGGTGAGTTTGCCGATTTTGTTCCTGTTTTTCAGGGATCGTCCCGCGCCCCAAGCCCACGAGGCCCAGCGCAGCACACAGATGGTCGAAGGCCTGACCCCCCGCGAAGCCCTGCGCGGCTATCGGTTCTGGGTCATGGGCATCGCGATGTTCCTGATTTGCGGCGGTGTCGCGGGCCTCATCACCAACCTCGTGCCCCTGCTGACGGACAAGGGCATGCCCCGGCCCGAGGCGGCGGCCTTCGCGGGCGTCATCGGCCTGAGTGTGATCGCCGGGCGGCTGGTGGCCGGCTGGCTCATCGACCGCTTCTGGGGCCCGGGTGTCGCCTTCGTGTTCCTGATCGCGCCCGCGATTTCGTGCCTGGTGCTGGCCCAGGCCGCCATCGACCCCGCCCTGCTGTGGATCGCCGTGCCGTTGATCGGCTTGGCGGCCGGGGCGGAACTCGACATGCTCGCCTTCTTCACCGCCAAGTACTTCGGCATGAAGCACTACGGCGCGCTCTACGGCGGGCAGTTCGGCTTTTTCGCCATCAGTTCGGGCTTCGCGCCCGCCCTGTTCGGCGCGGTGTACGACCGCGTCGGCAACTACGAGCCGATCCTGCTGATCGCGGCCGTGTGCTTCGTCATCGGCGCGGCGCTGTTTTTGACCTTGGGGCGTTACCCCAGCTTCGCGGGCAAGGTACACTAGTGGAGCGGATTTGACATTCGCTACCCAGGTTGCGATGAAACTGTAAAGCGAATGTCAAATCCAAAGCTCCACTAGAAATAAATATTTGGTAGTGGTCCTTTGATTATAACATTCGCAAACCAGCTCAAAGGCCCCGTGATGCGAATGTTAGAATCGGACCACTAGGTATGCCCGACGATACCCCGCCTAAGCCCACCGCCCTGCCCGATCTCACGTCCGGCGATATCCGCGAGCTCATCGCCATCATGGCCCGGTTGCGGGCCCCCATCGGCGGCTGCCCCTGGGACGCGGTGCAGACATTCGACACCATCGCGCCCTACACGATTGAAGAGGCCTACGAGGTGGCCGATGCCATTGCCCGCAAGGACATGGCGGCCCTCAAGGACGAGCTGGGCGATTTGCTGTTCCAGTCGGTCTATCACGCCCGCATGGCCGAGGAGGCCGGGCTGTTTAACTTCGCCGACGTGGTGCGCGCCATTTGCGAGAAGATGCTCCGCCGCCATCCGCATGTGTTCGGCGACGAGACCGTGGCCACCGCCGATCACCAGACCTCGCGCTGGGAGGAGCACAAGGCCAGGGAGCGGGCCGAAAGGAAGGCCGCTTCGCCCGCGCCCGCCAGCGTGCTCGACGACGTGCCCGTGGGCCTGCCCGTCCTGACCCGCGCCGAGAAGCTGCAAAAGCGCGCCGGCCGCGTGGGTTTCGACTGGCCCGAGGCCAAGCAGGTGCTCGACAAGATCGACGAGGAAGTGGGCGAGATCAAACAGGCCATGGCGGCCGGTGCGGCGCCCGAGAAGATCGCCGACGAGATCGGCGACTTGCTGTTCGCCTGCGTCAACCTGGCGCGCAAGGTCAACATCGACGCGGGCCACGCGCTGCGCGGGACGAACCTGAAATTCGAGCGGCGCTTTCGCGCCATCGAGCGGGCGCTGGCCGCCCAAGGACGCAGCCCCGCCGAGGCCAGTTTGGAAGAGATGGAGGCCTTGTGGCAGGCGGCCAAGAGCGAGGAAGTTTGAGGCACGCGGGCGAAAAAATGCACCGGTGTCGTCCTGGGATTCATTCCCAGGACCCAGTACAATCAGTCGCCGACAGGGCGTGTGGCTCTGGACCCTGGGCACAAGGCCCAGGGTGACTTTCAGTGTTGAAGTTTCGTCTGAACCCGTGCGCGCCAAATCATTGAAACGAATCGCTTTTCGCCTCATGGCCGGCCTCGTGGCCATGGCCGTGCTGGCGAACTGTTGGCTGCCCGAGCAGTTCGAAACCGAGATTCGCTTCACCTCCACCGGCGCCTGGGGTGTCACCCACATCGGCACCATCACCTACGCGCCCCTGTTCGGCCAGATCGTGCGCGGCGTCATCGCCAAGGAGGACGCCGACCGCCAAGTGCGCCAGCACCTGGAATTCCTGAAGCTCGATTCCAATTTCAAGGAAGTCAACTCGCTGGGCAGCGGGCGCTTTCAGGTGAAATACATGCGCGAGGGCCAGTTCGCCGGCGCCAAGCAAAGCTTCAACTTCATCGCCCGCCAGGGTGCCATGTTCCGCCTGCGCACCACGCCCGACGCCCGGGTGATTTTGGCGGGCTCGGGCCAGGCACGGATTTACGCCGACCGCTTCGAAGAGGTGGGCCTGAAGATGCAGGGCCTGATCCGCGTGGTCACCGACGCCGAGGTGATCGAGCACAACGCCACCACCGTGCGCCAATCGCGCACGCCGGGCTTCGTGCAGTATGACTGGCGGGTGCGCAGCTTGCGCGACAAGCCGCCCAAGCTGGTGGCCAAGCTCAAGATCGACCCGCGCACTGGCATTCCGGTGTACGGCGGCGATGCCCAGGGTGTGGACGCGGAAGACGGCACGGTGGATGAGGAAACGCCGGAGTAGCGAGACCAAAACTGTCGCCCTGGGATTTATTCCCAGGGCCCAGGGCCACAACACTGGGTCCTGGGCACAAGGCCCAGGACGACACGGTACAAAATTTACCTACCCCACCTTTTCCCGCGCGGCAACGATGCGGTTCCAGATTTCGCGCGTGGGAGTGCAGAGCACGTTGGTTTGGCCCGGGCGGTCGGCGAAGTAGGCCTCGCCGTTGAGCAGGCGGTGATAGCCCCCGGCCTCGGCGTGGATCAGCAGTCCCGGCGCGTGGTCCCAGGGCTTGAGGTTGCGGAACGAGACCACGTGAGCCCGGCCGTCCACCGCCGCCCAATAATCCAGCCCGGCGCAGCCGATGCGGGTGATGCGGCCGAACTTGCCCTTGAGTGGTGCCAAGTCCTTGTCGTAGAGCGCGGCGGTGAGCGTGCTCAGCTCCTCGCTGGGCGGCATGGGCATGTGGCGGCGTTGGGCCGTGCCCGCCCCATCCGTGACGAAGGCTCCCGCGCCCGCTTCGGCCCATAGGGTGCGGTTCCCCAAACAGTCGTGGATGAAGCCCCACACCGTCTCGCCGCGCCGGGTCAGCGCCACCATGGTGCAGAACACCGGCGAGCCGTTGACGAAGTTGAGCGTGCCGTCCACCGGATCGACGATCCACACCCAATCCTCGCCGGCCAACTGTTCGATCAGCGCGGGCTTTTTGGACACGCTTTCCTCGCCGATGAGCTTGGAGCCCGGCAACAGCGCGGGCAACGTGACGCCTAGGCGGTGCTCGCCCTCCTCGTCGGCGACGGTCACGAGGTCGTGCTTGCCGGTCTTGGCGCGGACTTCGTGATCGGCCAGCGTCTTGAAGCGCGGCAGGATGATGGTCTCGGCCACCTCGCGCAGGGCGCCGATGACGGCGGCGGGGTCGACGGCGATCATGCGCTATTCGGCCGCGGCGCCGACGGCAAGCGGGGCGGCCCGAACCACGCCCTGCTTTTCCAGCCGCGCCAGGTCGGCGGGGTCCAGGAGCACGGTGAGGCGGGCGTGGGCCTCGTCGTCGCGCCGGTGCAAAACCTCGCCGCGGCGGTAAATCCAGGCCAGCGTCGCCCCGTCGGACAGGGGCACCAGAACGTCGACGGTGTCCCGCGCGCGGGACAGTTCCTTGTCGATGCGCGCCAAGAGCCGGTCGACCCCCTCGCCCGTGATGGCCGACAGCGCCACGTGCTCGGTGGAACGCGCGGCCGTGCCGACGACACGCAAACGGTCCTCGTCGCTCAGCAGGTCGATTTTGTTCAGCGCCTCGACGATGGTCTTGGCGTCGGCCTTGGTGCTGTCGGGGGAAATACCCAGTTGGCCCAGCACGTCTTCCACGTCGCGCTTTTGCGGCTCGGTCTCGTCGTGGGCGATATCGCGCACGTGCACGATGACATCGGCCTCCAGCACCTCTTCCAGGGTGGCGCGAAAGGCCGCAACAAGCTCGTGGGGCAGGTCCGAGACGAACCCCACGGTGTCCGACAGGATGATGGTGCGGCCCGAGGGCAGTTTGAGTTGCCGCATGGTGGGGTCCAGCGTCGCGAACAACTGATCCATCGCCGCCACATGGGCCGAGGTCAGCGTGTTGAACAGCGTCGACTTGCCGGCGTTGGTGTAGCCCACCAGGGCGACGATGGGGTACGGCACGCGCTTGCGCGCGTCGCGGTGTAATTGTCGTGTGCGGACAACGCCTTGCAGCTCTTTCTTCAAGCGGACAATTCGTTCCCCGATGAGCCGGCGATCGAGTTCGATCTGGGTTTCGCCGGGACCGCCCATGAAGCCGAAGCCGCCGCGCTGGCGTTCCAAGTGGGTCCAACTGCGCACCAGACGGCTTTTCTGGTAATTCAGGTGCGCCAATTCCACCTGCAGCATGCCTTCGCGGGTCTTGGCGCGCTCGCCGAAGATTTCCAGGATCAGGCCGGTGCGGTCGATGACCTTGCAGGCCCAGGCCTTTTCCAGGTTGCGCTGCTGGCCGGGCGAGAGATGCCCGTCGACCACCACCAGCTCGATATCGAGGCTTTTGACGGCCGTGCCGAGGCGGTCCACCGTGCCCCGCCCCAGCAGCGTGGCCGGACTTGGGCGGACGATGTTGACGCACTCGGCCTCAAGCACGTGCAGCGAAATGGCCGCGGCCAGGCCGCGCGCTTCCTCCAGCCGCGAGCCGGCCAAGCGGTCGTCGCGATCGCCCGCAGCCGCTTTTGCCCCGCCCGATTTGGAACGGGTGGATTTCAGGCGCGGGTGCACGATCAGCGTTCGGGTCGCGGGCTTGGCCGTAGCGGTGGGTTGCGTGGACGTGGGATTCCTCTTGGGGGACGGCCGCTTAGGCGGCCCCCTCTTCCTTGGCGGGTTCCTTGCCGCCCGCCCCATCGGTGGGCTCGAACAGCGCCACGGGCGCCGAGGGCATGACAGTGGAAATCGCGTGCTTGTACACCAGCTGGGTGTGCCCGTCGCGGCGCAGCAGCATGGAGAAGTTGTCGAACCAGGTGACGATGCCTTGCAGCTTCACCCCGTTGACCAGGAAAACCGTGACCGGTGTTTTGTTCTTGCGGATGGCGTTCAGGAACACGTCCTGAACGTTCTGGGACTTCTCGGCGGACATGACGGTTTGCACCTTATCTTTTGTTTATTGACTTATGTCGGTACAGATCGGTCGCAGCTCTTAAACGCTTCACACAGCGTTCGGTTCGCCGCAAATTTGGCGAAACCGCTGAAATGCTAGAGTTTTTTTGGGTCCAGGGCAACCGGGGGGGCGATAATCGAGCCAAGGCCGCGTGTTGTTTAGGGTTTCGCCGTCAGCAATCCCCACTCCGCCAGCGCCTGGGTGATGGCTGCCGCCGTCTCCGCCGCCTGCTCCTCGTGCGGGTAGTGACCCGCCTTCGCGATCACCACCAGCCCGCTGCCGGGAATGGCGGCCTGAAGCCGCTTGCGGTCGGCATCGGGATGGTTGCGGCTGCTTTCGCCGAAAATCGCCACCACCGGCACTTTCACGAGAGGCAACAGCGGCTCTTCCTGGCCCTGGGTGAAGTTGCTCATCATGGCGGTGGTGCCCGACCAGTAGTCGTCGGTGCGTGCCGTGCGCGACAGGTCGTCCATGACCGCGTCGGTGATGACGCTGGGATCGACGAAGGACACCTTCATGAATTGCCCGCGCCATTCGCGGTTCCCGAACAGCTTGGCCGACATGCGCGGCAAGGGAAACGGCGCCATGGCCATGACCTTGGGCACGCCGGTTTCGAAGATGCCCGGATCGATGAACACAACGCCGGCGGCGTTGGGGTCTTTCACGCCCGTGTGCAGCGCGATGGCGCCGCCCATGGAATGGCCGACATAAACGGGCTTGTCGATGTTCATGGCCTTGGCGAAGGCGATGGCGGTCACCGCCTGGCCGGCGTTGCTGTAGTCGTACGCCACGGGCTTGGCTGACAGCCCATAGCCCGGAAAGTCGAAGGCCACGACGGAACAGCACTCGGCCATCAGCGGCGCCAAATTGCGAAACGACTGCAGCGAATTGCCGAAGCCGTGCATGAGCACCAAGTTCGGCCTGCCCTCGCCCGGTTCGCCGTAAGTCTTGTAGCGGATGGAAAGCCCGTTCACGTCGATGAACTTGTCGTCGGCCGCAGCCAGCGATTTCGCCGGAACGCCCGGCCCGCCCACGGGCCAATAGGCGTAACCGACCAATCCTGCGTAGGCGAGAACGATGAGCGCTAGAAAACAGACCGCGATTTTTTTTACCATATGTGACCTTGCATCTTTCGCCCGTGTCATCGCGCGACTTGTTCGCGTGATCCAGAGGTTTTTGTTTTTAAAACAAGAAAACTCTGGATTCCCCGCCTTCGCGGGGAATGACAATAGAGATCAATTGCCTATGGATTGCCCAAACAAATCCATCAACGCATGACAATCCTTCACATGCGCATGGGGTCGGTGCGCGCCGTCGTAAACCCCCGCCTGCACCAGAACAGTGGAACAACCCGCCGCCCGCCCGCATTCCACGTCGATGCCGGCGTCGCCCACGAACCAGACTTGTTCATTGAGCGCGATGCCCGAGCCGTCCAACGACAGGTGCACCGGGTCCAGCGCCGGTTTGTCGCGCGGTGCGTCCTGGGCCCCCACCAGCTTGGCGAACTTCGGCGTCCAGCCCAGGTGCGCGGCTTCGGCGCGCAGATACTTGCCGGTCTTGTTACTGACCACGGCGAGATAAACCCCTGTCTCGCGAACCCGGTCGAGAAATTCCGCGGCGCCGGGCAAAACCCGCAGCATCTCCAGATGCACATCGAGGAAGTGCTTGTAATAGATTTGGCGCGCTTCTTCCCAGCGATCGCCGTAGATTTTCGGAAACGTATCGCGCAGCGAGCCGGCCACGCGGGCGCGCACCTCGTCCATGGTCCAGGGCGCCAGACCCATGGCCTCGAGCGTGAGGTTGCTGGCGCGCGCGATGCACGGCCAGGTATCGACCAACGTATTGTCCCAATCGAGCAGGATGGCGCGGGGCTTCGGCAGTGACGTCATGCGACCGGGGCCCACGCGCGCTCGTCGAGCGCATTGACGTAATCGAGATAGAGCCGGCGCAAGTCGAGCGACACGGTGCCCGGCGCACCGTTGGCGACGGTCTTGTCGTCCACCTGCACCACGGGCAGCACAAACGTCGTGGTGCCCGTCAGGAACATTTCCTTGGCGGCCAGGGCTTCGTCCAGGGTGAAAGACCGCTCCTGAATGTGGTAGCCGGCTGTTTTGGCGAGCCGCATCACCGTGTCGCGCGTGATGCCGCCCAGGATGGCGTGGCCGAGCGGGTGCGTGACCAGCGCCTTGTCCTTGGTGACGATCCAGGCGTTGGACGCGCTGGCCTCGGTGACGGTGCCGTCGGGCTTCACCAGCAGCGCCTCGAAGGATTTGTTCTCGGCCGCCGCCTGCTTGGCGAGCGCGTTGGGGAGCAGTCCGACGGTTTTGATGTCGACCCGGCCCCAGCGGATGTCGGGCTGCACGGTGACCTTCACGCCCGCCTGCGCAGCGGCCTCGGTCGGGCCCGCGCCGTGCTTGGCGACCATGACCAAAGACGGTTTAACGGGCTTGGCGGGAAACGGATGATTGCGTGTGGCAACGCCGCGCCCCACCTGGATATACAGAGTGCCGCGCGTGACGAGGTTACGGCGCACGACCTCGCGGGCGATGGCGGTCAGGGCCGCCTCGCTGCACGGCATCGCGATGCGCAGTTCCGCGAGCGAGCGGCGCAGGCGCTTCAGGTGCGCGGCGTGGTCGACGGGCTTTCCATTCCAGATGCAGGTGACTTCGTACACCGCGTCGGCGAACTGATAGCCGCGATCCTCGATGTGAACCACGGCCTGCTGCTTGGGGACGTAACGGCCGTTGACGTAAGCGACGTGGGACATGACGCGCGGGCATCACTCGTGGGTTACATCACCGCTGTCGTCCTGGGATTTATTCCCAGGACCCAGGGTAACAAGCCGCATCCGTGTAGTGGCTCCGGGTCCTGGGGACAAGCCCCAGGACGACACCGAGTCAATTGATCCGCCCATGGCCTAAAAAAACTCCAACCGGACCGAAAACAGCTTTTCCACCTTCTTCACCGCGTCCTTGGCCGCGAAGATGATGATGCGGTCGCCGCCTTCCACGGCGGTATCGGCGCGCGGCACGATCACTTGGCCCTTGCGGATCAAGGCGCCGATGCGCGTGCCCGTGGGCAAGTTGAGTTCGCGCAAGGGCTTGCCCACTAGGCCCGAGGTCTGCATGGCCTCGGCCTCGATCAACTCGCCGAAATCGTCCTGCACCGAGTAAACCGAGTGAATGCGCCCGCGCCGCACGTGCTGCAGGATGCGCGAGACGGTGATGGAGCGCGGATTGACCACCACGTCGATGCCGAGGTTGGCCACCAGCGAGTTGTAGCCCGACTTGTTGATCAGCGTGATGACGCGCTCGGCGCCCTTGCGCTTGGCCAGGAGCGAACTGAGGATGTTGGTCTCGTCCTGCTGCGTGACGGCGATCACGGTTTCGGCGCTGGACGCCCCCGCCTCGTCGAGGATTTCCGGGCTCATGACGTCGCCGTTGAGCACCGTGACCCGGCTGAGCGTCTGCGCCAGAAATTCCGCGCGCTCGCGGTCCAGTTCGACGATTTTCACGTTGATCTCGGGGTGGTCCTTTTCCAATTGCTGGGCCAGGAACAAGCCGATGTTGCCGCCGCCGAGAATCACGGCGCGGCGCGTGGCGGGTTCCTCATGGCCGAAGGCCGACAGCGCCCGCTGGCATTGGTCCGAGGCCACGACGAAATACACGTCATCGCCGGGGAACATCTCGTCGTCGGCCCGCGGCACCATGACGCGGTCGCCGCGCTTGATGCCGACCACGACGATTTTCATCTCCGGGAACAGGCCGGTGAGCTGGCGCAAGGGCGTGTTGACGATCGGCGTGTCGGCCGTGCAGCGCACGCCCACCAGCCGCACGCGGTCATCAGCCAATGAGATGACGTCGGTGGCGCCGGGCGTCTCGATGCGGCGCTTCACCGCGCGGGCCACCTCCACCTCGGGCGAGATGATGACGTCGATGGGAATCGCGTTGTTGGTGTAGAGATCCGCCCACATCGGCTGGAGATAAACCTGGCTGCGGATGCGCGCGATCTTGGTGGGCACCTTGAACAGCGAGTGCGCGATCTCGCAGGCCACCATGTTGACCTCGTCGGAATAGGTCACCGCGATGATCATGTCGGCGTCGCGGATTCCGGCGCGTTCCAGCACGTCGGGGTGCGAGGCGTGGCCGATGACGGCGGTGACGTCGAGGCTTTCGGACACTTGCCGGGCAAGCGCCGCGTCCTGGTCAATCACCGTGAGGTTGCCGCCCTGGTCCGACAGGTATTTGGCGATACTCGAGCCCACCTCGCCCGCGCCGCAGATCACGATCTTCATGGGAAACCAACCTTCACGCCAAAATCAAATTCAACCGAAGCGAATCATAAAACGTGAGATACTTATTCTGTTTGGTCGCATTTTCACCGACTTGTTTCCTTGGGCCAACCGGTCACCACTTGTCGGGAAAATGCTCACGTGCGCGCGTTCTTGAACCGTTGTGTGCTGGAAAATACGTTACTTGGATCGCGCCATGGGGCGGATGCGGACCACGCTGGGTTCCAATTGGATCTCGCGGCGTTGGCGCAAATCGCCGCCGACCCCCAGGGACTTGAGCTTGCGGTGCAGCGCCGAGCGTTCCATGCCCACGAACTCGGCCGTGCGCGAGATGTTGCCGCCGTAGCGCACGACCTGGGCCATCAAGTATTCGCGCTCGAACATTTCGCGCGCGTCGCGCAAGGGCAAAGTCATGATTTCGTCGGAGCGCTGCAGCTTGAGCATCTGCGGCGCGTCGCTGCCGATGTCGGGCGGCAGCATGTCGGCGCGGATCGGCTCGCCGACGTTGCCCGGCGCCATGATCAGCAGCCAGTCGACGACGTTGCGCAACTGCCGCACGTTGCCGGGCCATTGGTGCGTTTGCAGCGCCGCCACCGCATCCTCGGCCAGCGGCCGCTTCGGCAGGCCCGCGGCCACGGCGGCGCGGTCGATCAAATAGCGCGCCAGTTCGGGAATGTCCTCGCGCCGTTCCGCCAGCGAGGGCACCTGGATGGGCACAACACTCAATCGATAGAACAACTCCTCGCGGAAGGCGCCGCGGCGGATTTCGTCCTTGAGGTCGCGGTTGGTGGTGGCGATCACGCGCACGTCCAGGTCCACATGGCCCGTGCCGTTGCCGTTGCCGCGCTCGAGGCTTTGGTCCTGCAGCACGCGCACGATCTTGCCCTGGGTGTCGAGCGGCATGTCGGCCACTTCGTCCAGCAACAGCGTGCCGCCGTCGGCGAGTTCCAAGTATCCCAGCGCGCGGCTGTCCTTGGCGCCGGCGGTGCCGAACAGCAACTCCTGCAGCCGGTCGGGATGCAGCGAGGCGCAGTTGACCACCACGAAGGGCCCGGCCTCGCGCGGCGAGTTGGCGTGAATTTGCCGCGCCACCACTTCCTTGCCCGATCCCGCCGGGCCCGTGATGAGCACGCGCGAGCCGGTGGGCCCGACGCGCTCGACCACGCGCCTGAGCGCGCTCATGGCGGTGCAACTGCCGATCAACCGCTCGGGCTCGCCCGCGCGCGAGCGCAGTTCCATGTTCTCGCGCTTGAGCCGCGCCGCCTCGATGGCGCGTTCGAGCACCAGCAGCAGCCGGTCGGCCTGGAAGGGCTTCTCGATGAAGTCGTAGGCGCCCTGCTTGATGGCCTTCACCGCCGTCTCGATGGTGCCGTGGCCGCTGATCATGATGACCGGCACGCCGGGGCGCATGGCCTTGATCGCCGCCAAGGTCTGCAGGCCGTCGATGCGGCTGCCCTCGAGCCAGATGTCGAGGATCACCGCCGCGGGCGCCTTGGCTTTCACCGCCGCCAGGGCCTGATCGCCGCCGGCGGCTTCGCGCGTGGCGTAGCCTTCGTCCTGCAGGATGCCGGCGATCAACAACCGAATGTCGGTTTCGTCGTCGACGATGAGAATGTCTTGGGCCATGGCCTTGCCTTTGTTCGTGTCCGTTTATTCCGCCGCCGCTTGCTGCGTTGCCGCCGCCGGCAGTTGCAAACTCACCGCCGCGCCGCCGCCCGGCGCATCGTCGAGCGCGATGGAGCCGCCGTGGTCTTCCATCACCTTCTTGACGATCGCGAGCCCGAGCCCCGTGCCCTTGGTGCGCGTCGTCACGTAAGGCTCCGTCAAACGATGGCGCTCGGCGTTGGGCAAGCCCACGCCGTTGTCGGTGACGGTGATGACCGTGTCCTCGCCGCGGCGCTCGATGGCGACGCGGATGATCCCCGGCGGGGCGGCGGCATCCTGCGCGGCGCGGGCCTCGATGGCCTCCACCGCGTTCTTGAGCACGTTGGTCAGCGCCTGGCCCATGAGGCGGGCATCGCAGCGCGCGACATGGGGCAGCTCGGGCAGCGCCAGGGCAAATTGAATTTTGGGATAGGCGTTGCGCTGCAACGTCACGGCGTCGTGCACGACCTTGCGGATGTCGGTGGGCGCCAGGACGGGGCTGGGCATGCGCGCGAAGGCCGAGAACTCGTCGACCATCTGGCCGATGTCGCCGACATGGCGAATGATGGTGTCGGTGCACTGCTGGAACAGCGCGTTGTCCTCGCCGGGCAGGCGGTCGGCGTACTTGCGCTTGAGCCGTTCGGCCGAAAGTTGAATCGGCGTGAGCGGGTTCTTGATCTCGTGGGCGATGCGCCGCGCCACGTCGGCCCAGGCCGCCTTGCGTTGCGCCGACTGCAACTCGGTGATGTCGTCGAAGGTGAACACGTAGCCGACCACGCGCGCCCCGTCCTGCTCGGCCGAGAGGCGCACCAGGAACACTTGGCTGCGCGTGCCGCGCGTGACCTGGACCTCGCGCTGCAGGCTGCGCGCGCCGCTCACGCGGGCTTCGGCCAGCAGCGGCGCAAACTCGGGCACCAGTTCGCCCAGCGGCCGGCCCAGGGCGGCATTGAGGTCCAGGCCCAGCAGCATGGACGACGAACGGTTGGGCAAGGTGACGCGGCCCTCTGGATCGAGGCCGACGACGCCCGCGCTCACGCCGCCCAGCACGGTTTCGGTGAAGCGGCGCCGTTCGTCCAACTGCGTGTTGGCCGAGCGTAAATCGCGCTGTTGTTCGTCGAGGCGCCGGGTCATGCGATTGAAAGCGCGGCTGAGGGTGGACAAATCGTCGCTGGCCGCGATCTCGCGCACGCGCACCGACAAATCCCCCTGCCCGACCCGCTCGGAGGCGTTGATGAGGTCGGCGATGGGGCGCGCGAGCCGCGTGGCCAAGTTCAACCCCAGCCAAATGGCGACGGACAGCAGCAGCAGCGAAACGACGATGAACAACGCCGTGAAGGTGATTTCGAATTCGGCCCGGCGCACCTCGAGGGCCGCGTATTCGCTGGAGGCCGCCGCCGTGCGCGTGACGTGGCCCAAGACCTTCGAATCGATGAATCGCCCGACGTACAGATAGGCCGCCGGGAAGGAGTCGAGCTTCACCAGGGCGCGTACGCGGTCGGAATTCTCGCCCGTCACCACCGCCACACCGCCGAGGTTGGCCTGGGCGATGGCCTGAAACGGAATCTGCTCGCCCGATTGCAGCGCGAAGGTGTATCCCGCCTTGGCGATGACCTGCCAATCGGAGGTGAAGATCACCGCTTCCGTCAGCCCGCGGAAAGCGGCCTGGGTGGACAAAAAGTTATTCAGCAGCTCGGGGCTTTGGCGCAATTGCAGCCACTGGCGATTGACGTCGTTGGCGACCGTGAGCGCATCGCCGCGAATCACTTGCTGATGCTCGGCCAGGTACGCCCGCGCCACGGCGGCGGACTCTTGGATCGCGGTGGACACCCGCTCGCCGAACCATGCCTGCACGCCGAGCGTGAAGAAGAGCGCCGAGAACACCGCCATGATCACGGCGGGCACCACGGCCATCAATCCGAACAGCATGGCGAGCCGCACGTAGAGGCGCGAGCCCGCCGCGCCTGATTTGCGCGCGTACCACAGGCGCAGCAATCGGCGGCCGACAAGGATCACCAGCGCCAGCAGCAGCGCGATGTCGATATTCAGCAACACGATGATCCAGGTGGAACTGGCGTCGTTGAAAATGCGCCCCGACAAGGCGGCGAAGGTGGCCAGGCCCGAGATCACGGCGGCCACGGCGATGACCATGGCCAATCGGTCGATCAGGCGCACCTGGCGCGACCACAAGGCAAAGCGCATGGCGAGCCGGCGCATGTACCAGGGGCGCGGCAGGTCGGGCGCGATGTCGGCGCGAGTGTCCGGACTCATGGGCCTACTTCAATCCCCGAATGACGTTGATCTCGAGGTCGCGGATTTTCTTGCGCAGGGTGTTGCGGTTGAGCCCCAGCAGATCGGCCGCCTTCAATTGGTTGCCGCGCGTGGCCTGCAGCGTGAGCGCGATCAGCGGGCGTTCCAGTTCGCGCAAGATGCGGTCGTAGAGCCCCGGCGGCGGCAGTTCGCCGTTGTGGCCGTCGAAATAGTCGCGCAAGTGCTTTTCCACCGCGCCCGCGAGCGTGCCGCCGGCTTCGCTGCCCTCGCCCGCATGCGATGCCTGCTCGGTGAGTTCCATGTCGATGATGCCGGGGCCGATGACCGGCTCGGCATAGAGCGCCACCAGGCGCTTCACCAGGTTTTCCAACTCGCGCACGTTGCCGGGCCAGCGATACTCGCTCAGGCGCTCCAGTGCCGCGGCGTCGATGGTTTTTTGCGGCAAGCCGTCGGCTACGGCCTGGTTCAAGAAGTGCGTGATGAGTTCCGGAATGTCCTCGGTGCGTTGCCGTAATGGGGGGATACGGATCGGCACGACGTTGAGGCGGTAATACAAGTCCTCGCGGAACACGCCCGACTTGATCAGGCTTTGCAGATCGCGGTGCGTGGCGGCGATGATGCGCACGTTGGATTTGATCGGCGTGCGCCCGCCGACGGTGGTGTAGCGGCCGTCCTGCAGCACGCGCAGCAGGCGTGTCTGCGCCTCGATGGGCATGTCGCCGATCTCGTCCAGGAACAGCGTGCCGCCCTCGGCCTGCTCGAAGCGCCCCGTCACGCGCATGGTGGCGCCGGTGAAGGAGCCCTTCTCGTGGCCGAAGAGTTCCGATTCGATCAACTCGCGCGGGATCGCGGCCATGTTGACGGCGACGAAGGGCCCGCCGCGCCGCCGCCCGAAGTCGTGCAGCGCTCGCGCCACCAACTCCTTGCCGGTGCCGGATTCGCCCGTGATCATCACGGTGAGGTCGGTGTTCATCAACCGCGCGACGGTGCGGTAGATCTCCTGCATGGCCGGCGAACGGCCGATGATCGGCAGCTTTTCCTCGGCCGGATCGCGCGCCGTGGCGGTTTCGCTCTCGCCGCGTTGCGCGAGCGCGCGCTTGACGACGTTGACCAGTTCGCCCAGGTCGAAGGGCTTGGGCAGATATTCGAAGGCGCCGCGTTCGGCGGCCTTCACGGCGGTCAACAAGGTGTTCTGCGCGCTCATGACGATGATGCGCAAATCCGGGCGGATTTTCTTGATGCGCGGCACCAGGTCGAGGCCGTTCTCGTCGGGCATGACCACGTCGGTCACCACCACGTCGCCCTCGCCGTCGGCCACCCACTGCCACAGTGTCGAGGCGGTGCCCGTGGTGCGCACGTCGAAGCCCGCGCGGCCGAGCGCATGGCTCAGCACCGTGCGGATGCCGTGATCGTCGTCCGCGACCAGGACCGTGGCCTCAGCCATCGACGGCCTCCACTGCGATGGGCAGCATGACGCGGAACACGGTGCGCTTGGGCTCGCTCTCGAATTCGATGATGCCGCCGTGATCGGCGACGATCTTGGCCACCAGCGCCAGGCCCAGGCCGCTGCCCTTGGGCTTGGTGGTGATGAAGGGATCGAACATGTAGGGCCGGATATCGTCGGGAATGCCCGGGCCGTTGTCTTGAATGGTGACCACCAGCGGCAACTGCACGCGGCCCGTCGTGCCCGGCATGGCCACGCGCACGCCTTGTTTGTAGCTGGTGGTGATGACGATCTCGCCCGATTGGCGCGGGGCCGCCTCGGTGGCGTTCTTGATCAGGTTCAGGAAGGCCTGAACCAACTGATCGTGGTTGCCGTCCACGGGCGGCAGCGAGGGATCATAGCGCTCGACGAACTTGAGGCCCTTGCCGAAGCCGTTTTCGGCCAGGCGGCGCACGCGCTCCAGCACGATGTGAATATTCACCGGCGTGCGCGCGAGCGGGCGCTCGTCGGAGAAGACCTCCATGCGATCCACCAGGGCGACAATGCGGTCGCATTCGTCGCAGATGAGTTGCGTCAGGCGCCGGTCGTCCTCGCCGGCGCCTTGTTCCAGCAGTTGCGCCGCGCCACGAATCCCCGACAGCGGGTTTTTCACTTCATGGGCCAGCAACGACGCCATGGCCGTGACCGAGCGCGCCGCGTTGCGGTGCTCAAGCTGCTGGCCGATTTTGAGCGCGCGGGTTTGTTCCTGCAGCGAGATCACCAGCCAGCCCGGCGCGTCGGACATGGGCGCCACGTGCACGGTGAGCGAGCGCGCCCCCGTGCGCGGCGTATCCAGCGCCACGGCATAGGCCGACACCGGCGAGGCCTCGCGCTGGGCCTGCGTGACCAGCGACATCACCGCGCCATTGGGCGGCAACAGGTCGGCCAAGGGCTGGCCCACCAAGGCCGGTGCGCTCGATTGGAACATCTGCTCGGCGGCGGCGTTGACGAAGCGGATGACGAGCGTGCCGTCGACCGCGATGGTGGCCGCGGCCACGGCCGCCAGAATCGCCTCGGCGTTGGCCGGAACGGCGGAACTGGACAGGTTGCGGTCAACAACGTCGTCCATCACGCCGCCTGCTTAAAAAATGTCGCGGGTTCGTCGAACACGGCGCCAATGGCCTCGCGCACGCGGGCCGGATTTTCCTCGGTGTTGATCTTGACGCGGAAGGCATTGGCATTTGGTTGGCCGGTCGCGTACCAGGCCAAATGTTTGCGGGCGATGCGCATGCCTTTGTACTCGCCGTAGTGCGACAGCAAGCCGTCGTAATGCTCCAGCACCACGTCGCGCTTTTGCGCGGGCGTCGGGTCGGCGACGCGCGAACCATCGCGCAAATAGGCCATGATTTGGCTCGGGAACCACGGCCGCCCGAAGGCGCCGCGCCCGATCATCAGTCCGTCGGCGCTCGACACCCGCAAAATCGTCGCGGCGTCATCCACGGTGACCACGTCGCCGTTGGCAATGACGGGAATCTTCACCGCCTGCTTCACCTCGGCGATGAAATTCCAGTCGGCCTTGCCGGTATAGAGCTGCTCGCGCGTGCGGCCGTGCACGGTAATCAGCCGGATGCCCGCCGCTTCGGCCTTGCGCGCGATGGAGGGCGCGTTGAGATTGGCATGATCCCAACCCATGCGCATTTTCAGCGTCACCGGAATCCGCACGGCACCCACGACCGCCTCGATGATCTTCAGCGCACCGGCTTCGTCGCGCATCAGCGCCGAGCCCGCCAGACCGCCCACGACCTTCTTGGCGGGGCAGCCCATGTTGATGTCGATCAGCGCCGCGCCGCGCGCCTCGTTCATCTTGGCGGCCTCGGCCATGATGACCGGGTCGCACCCGGCCAGTTGCACGGCCATCTCGCCCTCTTCCGAGCAATCCGTGCTCATGCGCAGGGTCTCGGTGTTGGCGCGGACCATCTGGCCGCTGGCGATCATTTCGGAATAGACCAGCCCCGCACCGAACCGGCGCACCAGGCGCCGGAATGGCAAATCGGTCACACCCGACATGGGTGCCAGCAACACCGGCTGGTCGACGCGCACTGGGCCGATTGTTATGGGTTTCAGCATTGATCCAGGCTGATGAATTGTTAGGCATTTGCTCAGGAAATGGCCTAAAAAGCAAGAGTGTGCCTTATTCGCATCACCTGAATTTATGTAACTGAAACAGGGACTTGCAGAACTTCATGTCCGTCCTATGGTAGCCAGTGCGGCCCAGGAGCCTCAGCCCGTGTCTGCTTTACAGCAACCCCCTGCCTCTCCCACCTGCGACGTCATCATCGTGGCCGCCGGCCGCGGGCAGCGCTTTTCGGCTTCAGGTGATGCACCAAAGCAATACGCCATGCTGGGCGGAGAGACCGTATTGCGGCGTTCGATCCATGCCTTCCTTGGTCACAATGCCATTCGCTCGGTGTTGGCCGTGATCCACGCCGACGACCGCGCGCTGTTCGATGCGGCCACGACCGGGCTCAAGTTAAGGCCTGCTGTCATGGGCGGCGCGACGCGCCAGGAGTCGGTGCGCAACGGCCTTGAAGCCCTCGCCCAAGATTCCCCGTCATGGGTCTTGATCCACGATGCGGCTCGCCCCAGCGTCGACAAAGCCTTGATTGACCGGGTGATGGATGGCCTGCGCCACGCGCCCGGCGTGATCCCGGCCCTGCCCGTGGCCGATACCCTGAAGCGCATCGACGCATCGGGCGTGGTCAACGCCACGGTGCCGCGCGATGCCCTCATGCGCGCGCAAACGCCGCAGGGATTCCATTTTGATAAAATTCTCGCGGCCCATCGCGCCGCGGCCCTCGCCCTCACCGACGACGCCGCAGTGCTGGAGCACGCAGGCGGGCGCGTGCTGACCGTCGCCGGCGCCGAGGGCAATTTCAAGATCACCACGGCCGAAGACCTGATGCGAATGGAACAGACCATGCTGGAAACCCGCACCGGCCAAGGTTTCGACGTGCACCGCTTCACGGCGGGCGATCATGTCATGCTGTGCGGCGTGCGCGTGCCGCACTCACAAACATTGCTCGGCCACTCCGATGCCGACGTGGCGCTCCACGCGGCCACCGACGCTATTCTGGGTGCCATCGGTGCCGGTGATATCGGCGCGCATTTCCCGCCCTCGGACCCGGCCTACAAGAATGCGCCCTCGGACAAGTTCCTCGCCCGCGCCATGCAGTTATTGCGCGCGCGCGGCGGGGCGCTCACGCACCTCGACATCACCATCATCTGCGAAAAGCCCAAGGTGAGCCCGCACCGCGAGGCCATGGTGGCGCGCGTCGCGGCCATCGCGGGCGTGGATGCCTCGCGCCTGAGCGTGAAGGCCACAACCACGGAAGGCTTGGGCTTCACCGGACGCAGCGAAGGCATCGCCGCCCAAGCCGTGGCGACGGTGCGTGTGCCCGCTCAGAACTGATACTTCAGCCCCGCGCTGATGCGTTTCACGTCCTGCTTGATGTCGGGCCCGGTGGGGACCAGCAAGTTGCCCTGCCCGACCTTGCTGATGATGTCGAAGCCGAGGGTGAAGAAGCGGTATTCGAGGCCGACGCCGTAGGTCAGCGTGATCTTGTCGTTCTTGGCGCCGAAGCCCGTGGCCGGGGTGGCGATCACTTCGTAGTCCCACCACGCGCCACCGAAGCGGACCATGCCGACAATACCGTCCTGAACCTCCCAGCGCGCCGTGCCGACCAGGTCGACCGCCTTCATGGGCGACTTGAGGGTCACCGCCAGCGTGCCGTTGGGCAACCGGCCGAAGGCCGTGCCCTCGCCCGCGTCCTGGTAGCCCAGTTCCGCGCCGAAAAATTCATTGAAGTAACGCCCATAGGCGATGCGCCAGCCCTCGTCGCGCACGTCGCAGGTGGTGGTGAGCCCCAACGGCGCCAAGCCGTCCTGGAAGCCCTTGCACTTGCTCTTTGAACTGGTGACTTGAGCGGCGACGTAATTGGGCTTGTCCTGGGCCATGGCCCCGCCCGAGATCGCCAACGCCATCGCCGCGAGAACCAACTTCTTCATGAGAATCCCCTACCCCAAGTTGAAAACCCTATGAAACTATACGACTTTCCTTTCAGCAAGAAGGGGCATTTGCGGGGCGATGAACGATATTGGCCTATTTCGCGCTCGCCAGCACCGCCGCCTTGAACTCATCGAGCGATTTCTTGCCCTGAATGCGGGTTTTGACCTTGCCGTCGCGCCCCAAGACATAGGTGGTCGGCACCACCTCGTTCCAGGCGGGGTCGATGACGCTGATGAGGTGATCGAGCTCGGCCTTGTCGCGCGCGTAGGTGAGAAATTCGGGGAAGTGGCGTTTACGCAGCGCCTCGATCTGCCGCAGCGAGCCCCCGGGCTCGTCCACGGCGATGCCGATCAGCTTGACCTTGGTGTCCTTGAGGTCGGCTTCCAGCTTCATCAGATCGGGGATCTCCACCAGGCACGGCGCGCACCACGTGGCCCAGAGATTGACCACGACGATGGTGCCGCGCTCGGCTTGAAGTATCTGCTCCAGGTCCTTCGGCCCGATGGTTTGCACCGGGCTCGCGGCCTCGGTCGCCGCGCCGGCAGAAAAACATGTCGCCAGCACGACCGCTGCCAGAAGTTTGCGCATGCTCAACGCTCAGTTCCGCGCGTCGGCGACTTTGGTGGGCGTGGCGGGCAGCACCGCGGTGTGAATGCGGCTCGACTGCTGCCAGGCGATCTGAAACTTGCCGTCGGCGCGCGTGGCCAGCACCGGGTTCTGGGCGTTGTCCTCGCCCGTGGTCAGCTCGGCGATGTCGCCCACGGGCCGGCCGGTCAGATCGTACATGCGGTAGAACACGCGGCGCGGGCCCGTGGTCTTGCCGTGCCAGGCCAGCGCCACGAACCTGTCGTTGACCGCGATGGAGGGCGCGTCGGAGACGATGGCCTCGGGATGCGCGGCCACCGCCGGGCCGAAACTCTTGGCGCCGTCGGTGGAGACCGAGAAGAACACGCCGGGTTTTTCCTCGCCGCCGTTATAGACGGCCGCGAACACGGTCTCGCCGCGCAACGCCATCACGGTGGGCTTCAAGGGGCAGGCCGCGATTTGCCACGGCGCGCCGCCGGTGCCGACGGGCGCGCTCACGGCGCCGGTCTTGGCGTCGATGCGCGCGACCGAGCCCTGGCGGATGTTGTCGCCGGTGATGTAGCGCGCGCTCACGAGAATGTTCGACTGCGCATCGGCGACGGCCATGAACTGGCAGCAGGGGCACACCGCCGAGCCGAACAATTCGCGGTCGGGCGAGAACGTTTTGCCGTCGTCGCGGGACGCGGCGGCATACATCGCGCCGGTGTCGGTTTCGGTTTTCATGTGCCGGGTGTCGATCCACATCACGTGCACGCTGCCGTTGGGCGCCGCCGCGATGGTCCCGAACGCCGCCGCGCTGGCAAACCCGCCGTGGATCATGTGACTGAGATCGGACTCCGTCAGCGTCGAGAGCCGGCGCGGCGCCTCGAAGCCGGCCGCGCCGTCGGTGGAGCGCGTGTAGTGCGTCGTCAGCACGGGCTTGGCGATTGCCGGGTTCATCTCGTTGGCGGTATAGGCGACGTGCCAGGTGCCCGAGGCCGCGCCGACAATGCGCGGACGGCTGACGGTCTGGCCCCACACCACGCCCGCGTCATGGTTGACCTTGGTGGGCGCCGCGAAGGTCGCGCCGCCGTCGCGAGAGACCGCGACATACAAATCCGTGTAGGACAAATGGTTGTCGTGGGTGCCGGCGCCCTCTTTCGCCCGCTGGTCCTCGGGCGCGCGATCCACCCACAGCAGCGCGATTTCGCCCTTGGCGTTCACCGCCAGATCGGGCGCGACGGCCACATGGCCCGGCGGACTGATCGTTTCGGCGATAGCTGCATGCACTCCGATGCAGAACGCAAAGATGGCCAACGACAGTTTCTTCAGCAGCATCGCGCTCTCCCCACTGGTCAATCACGCCCGACGGCGACGGCAGAATAAGGCCGCGCTCGCCCCCTCGGCAAGGCAGATGCGGCCATGATTTCGCGGGTCATTTCACGGGCTTGAAGCCCGTGCGCCGGACCATGGCCCAATCGCGCCGGCCGCGGATGAATTGCCACCAGCCCTGCACGCGCCAGACGTTGTTGAGCTGGCGGTACCCGAAGTTTTCGAGGATCGCGGCCAACAGCAAGATGAGCAGATAGGACGCTTGGGGATAACGGCGAAGCTCGAGCTCTTCGAGCACCAACGAGCCGACGCTGATAAACACGCCGAAGGTGAACGTCAGCGCCAGATAGGCCATGAAGAAATCCTGGCTGAAGATCCCGAGCATGTAGAGCATCGGCATGAAGAGGTAGCCCAACGCCTCGAGCGGCGGGCCGAGCACGTCGGTGATCAGGATGTTGGCATAGCCGAAGGTCCCGGCGAGGCCATATTGCCCCTTGCCGAACATGGCGCGGTGCTTGAGGAACGTTTCGAGCGAGCCGCGCTGCCAGCGCTTGCGCTGTCCGGCGAGGCTTTTGAGATCGCGCGGGGCCTCGGTCCAGCACACCGGCTCGGGCACGAAACTCATTTCGTCCTCGCGCCCGCGCTCGGCCAGGAAGCGGTGAATCTTGACGATCAGTTCCATGTCCTCGCCGACGGTGTTGAGGCTGTAACCGCCGACATCGAGCACGACCGTGCGCTTGAAAATGCCGAAGGCGCCCGAGATCAGCATCATCGCGCCGATCTCGCTCCAGGCCAGCCGCGCGATCAGGAACGCGCGGATGTACTCGACGATCTGGAACAGGCTGAGCAGATCCTTGGGCAGCTTGATCTTGGTCACCCGGCCGCGCTTGACCTCGCAGCCGTTGACGACCCGGATCGAACCGCCCACGGCGACGACCTTGTCGTAACGCTCGATGAAGGGCTGCACCGCGCGCAGCAGGGAGTCGGCTTCAAGAAGGGAATCGGCGTCGACCGCGCACACCAGCGGGCAGCGCGCGACGTCGATGCCGGCATTGAGCGCATCGGCCTTGCCGCCGTTGGCCTTGTCGACCACCAGCAGACGAGGGTAATCGGCGCAAGCATAGAGACCACGAATTTCCTGGTGCGGCAGCGCTGCCTTGTACGCACGGCTGACTTTCTTCAGTTGGAAAACCTCGATCAGCGTGGCGAGCGTGCGGTCGGTCGAGCCGTCGTTGACGACGACCACCTCGTATTCCGGGTAGGTCAAGGCCAGCATCGAGCGCACGCTGGCCTCGATGGTGCGCTCCTCGCAATAGGCCGGAACGATGACCGAGACAGGCACGGTGGAGGATTGAAAACGCCACCACGCCGACAACGGCGTGCGCGCGGCCTTGCGGCGGCGCAGCGCGCGGTAGGCGACCAGCAGTTGCAGCACGTACAGCACGTTGAGCACCACGCCGATGACGAAAATGGTCCAGCCGATGGCGATGGCGGCCACCACCAACCCCTCGCCCAGGGTGTAGCTGAAGGGATCAAGGGCCTCGGGCAGGATGGCATCGAGCCATTGCTGCATCTTGGTGCCCGCCGTCGCCAGCGCGGTGTCGGGTTCGAACGGAGCGAAGGCGGGCTGCGCGTTCATGCGTGCCGTTCCGCAAGCGCGATGTCGGCCAAGGCCGCCACCGGCGAATTGAACGGCAACTGGCGCAGTTCCTGTTCGCCTTGGGGCCCGAGCTTCACCAAGGACTGCGCGGACCTGAGTTGGACCCACCACGACTCCGAGCCCAGCAACTCCACCAGCGCGGGGATCGCTTGGGCGAGTTTCATGCGCCCCACGGCGATGGCCGCTTGGACCTGAACCTCCCAGGCCGTGTCGCCGAGGGCCGCCAGCACGGCGTCGACCGCTTCCGGATTGCGGCCAAGCCCGAGGGCGCGGACCGCCGCGGCGCGCACGTCCTTCGAGGCATGGCGTGTCGCCGCGCCGATCAGGGCCCACAGCACGTCGGGATGCGTGTCGGTGCCGACGGCATCGGCGACGACCAGCGCGACCTCGTCGTCCTCGCCCTCGAGCGCGGCGATGATGCTCATCCAGCCGCTGGGCGCGATGCCGCGGATCAAGTCGCGAAGCCCGCGGTGATGCAGCATGCCGCGTTCCTTCAGCGGGCCGATCACCTCGGCGATGTCGAGCGGTTGGCCCGCCAGCAGCAACGAGTTGGCGGCCGCCATGACCACGTCCGTCTCCGGGTCGGTCAGCGCCGCCCGCAACGCCCGATGCACCGCCGGATTCTTCGACCAGAACAATCGCGCCGCGATCTTGGCGCGGTTGCCGGGCGAGCCGTGCTTGAGCTCCTTGACCATGCGGTCGATGACGATCACGCGGTTCAGCAGATCGATCACGCGTTCGCGAACCTCGCCGGTGACGTTCTGAAGAATGCGCGTCGCCACGCCGAGCAGCAGCCGTTGGTCGACGGCGCCGCGACGCGCCGACAGCGCCGTTTCGGCCGCCGGGTTCTCGATGAAAGCGATCAACGCCGCGGTGATGATCTCGCGCCGCGCCGCCAGCTTGGCCTCGGCGCGCTGAATGAAAAGACGGCGCACCCACAGCGCCAGGCAGAGAGTGATGCTGAGCGCCGAGAGGACCAGCGAGCCGTACCAGATAATGTCGAGCAGCGACATGCGCATCCTAGAAAGCGAGCGTGAATCCCGACGTCACTTCGACGCGCCGGTAACTGCCCTCGCGCGTCTCGCGGACAATGTCCACGCGCCACCGAATCGTGTCGGTGAGATCGACCAGCACCGCCCCGCTCAGCGCCTTCGTATCGCGCACCAGGCCGCGGTCAGCCTCCGGCGCGACGCCGTAGCCGGCTTGCAGCGCGACCCGATCCCCCGCTTGGATCGACACGCGCGCGGCCCAACCCGAGAGATGATCGTCATTGGCGTCGAAGGTGTTGATCCACCGCAAATTCACGCCGATGCGCCCGTCCGCGAACGTCTGATCCAGACCGGGCGACACCGTGTGGATGGTGCCGACCGGGTAATGCCGCAACTGGCCGTCGAGCGTGAACCGCGTCGCGCCCCACGCATCGTCCCCGTCTCTCACGGTGGCCGCGAGGGTGCCGTTCAACTGGTACTCCGGCAACACGTCGTCAGCAGGCGTCACGCCGCCTTCAAGGGTGACATCCCAGGCCCCTGCCCGCGTCGCGAACCCCGCGCGCAGCATGGCGTCGTTCAATCTGAATCGCCGTGCGTAATCGACCCCGGCGAAGGCGCGCGTGCGCGCCGAGAGCAGTCGTTCCAGCGTCACTCCCGCCGCCGTCCAATCGGGTGCCGTGCTGCGCGAGAGCCAACTTTTCCCGCCCACGACGGTCAAACGCCAGGGATTGGCGTCGGGTTTCTCCTCGCGCGCGAGCCGGCTGTTCACGTCGGCCGAGGCCGGGTCCAACACCGCCGCGCGGCGGAAGAACTCCATCGCCTCGGCCTCGCGGCCTTGGGCGCGCGCCACGTCACCGAAGCCGAGCAGCAGGTCGATATCGGCCGGTCCCAACGCTTGCGCGCGGTCGAAGGCCTCCCGGGCGCGGCCGTATTGTCCCTGGTAGAAGGCGATGCGGCCTTTCAGGGTCCAGGCGTCTTGGCGATTGGGCGCTGTTGCCAGCACCGCATCGACGCCGCGCTCGGCAACAGCGAACCGCGAAGCCCAGGCATTGACGCGCGCGACCGAGAGCGCGATGTCGGTATCCTGCGGTGCTAATTGCACCGCCTCGGCCAGCGCCGCCAGCGCTTCGTCGTACCGGCCTTGGAAACCCAGCACGAGCCCCAGCATGTGCCGGCCCTCGGCGCGACGCGGCTCCAGACGGATCGCCTCGCGAAAGGAGGCTTCCGCCGCGGCAAAGTCGTTGGCCTTGCGCGCTTCAAGCCCGCGCGCCATGGCGGCATCGCCCGGCGATTGGGCGCGCGCGGCGGCCGCTGTCATGGCGATGACGATGGCCACGATGGAAAGTCCAAGCGAGAGTCTCATGGCGTGCCTCGATCCTGGGCGGTCGCGCGTTGGCTGGCGACGGCGCGCTTGGCGCGCGTGACAAGGTCTTCAAATCGGAAGGGCTTGCGCAAGAAATCCACGGCGCCGAAATCGAAGGCTTGCACCTGGTCGCGCTCGCTGCCCCGCGCCGACAGCATGATGACGGGAATATCTTTGTACCAGGCATGATCCTTCAACATGCGCAGCAAGTCGAAGCCGCTCATGCCGGGAATCATGATGTCGAGCAAGATCAGGTCGGGACGTTTCAGTTCGATCGCCTGCGTCAGTTCGTCGCCGTCGGCCACCGCGACGACGCTGAAGCCCGCCTTCTGCAGCAGCCGTTGGCACAGTTCGGCCAGAACGTTGTCGTCCTCGGCCAAGATCACATGCGGCGGGTTGGCGGTCGCGGGCGGCGCGATCGAGGGGTCCAAATCTAGCCCCCCGTCTCGGCGTCGATCCACTCGAGGTACGGCCCATAGCCGTTCACCATGGGGTAGGCCACGATGCAGGGCACGTCATAGCTGTGCATGGACTTCACCTTGGCGCGAACCTCGTCGAAAAGTTCGGCCCGGGTCTTGGCGATCAGCACCGTTTCGTCGGCTTTTTCCACCTGGCCCTGCCACCGGTAGATCGACCGAATGGGGCCTAACACATTGACGCAGGCCGCTAACCTGTCCTGGACCAGGGCCTCGGCGATGGCCTCGGCCTCGCCCCGGTTGGACGTGGTGACGTAAACCATGATGGTGTTCAAATCGGCGTTGTTCATTTGCCGTCAACCCCTTGCTGCCATAAACTTCTAGCATAAACACATGACCGCATCGCGAGGATGATCGCATCCCGACGGCGCGGCTGGGATAGGGCCTAGAGACCGACATGGACGGCGGCGCGGACAGGACGGGCAAACCGTCGGCGGCTCAGCGCAAGTGGCTGGAGCGCGGGCTCACGCAGCCCGGCGGCAAGTTGCCGTTGTTCGACGCCGACGGCCGCAAGGTCAACCCCGCCGTCATCAAGAAGTGCCTGGAATTGGGTTGGGCCGAACCCTGGTTCGCCAACCACATGAAGCCCGACTGGCTGGTGTGCAAGCTCACCAAATCCGGCCGCGCCATGCTGGCGGCGACCGACCATCAAGACGCGGCGTGAATGCAAACGCGGAAGTCATTCCTGCGAACGCAGGCGCACAACATCACATCTATCGGAAAACGTTTCTCTACGCCTTGAGTTCCAAGGTTTCCCCGGGTTTGGCGAGATTTCCCGCCACCGAGAAAAAGCGCTCGGCGTACTTGGACGCGGCCTGAACGAATTCCTGCGTCGTCGGTGAAAACAGGGTCACGTCGGGGCCGGTTTCGCTCAGCCCCTTCACCGCCGCGTTCAATTGGGTGCGCACTTCGGCATAGAGGTCCGCGCCGTCGGCGGCGCTGATATCCGCCGGGCCTTGCTGAGGCAATTTCTCCGGGCGAACAAATTCGACGACATTGGCCGCCTTGTCGCTCGTCGCCGTGAAGCGCTGCGATGAATTCAGTCCGGCGTCGGCAGAGGTCGCGGCATCAAGGGCCGCGCGAAACTCCGTGCCCTTGTCCTTGTTGGGATTTTGTTGACGGCCTTGCTGACCGGAACGTTGACGTTCGACGTTGGGCTGGATCGGCGTCGGGCGCGGCTGCGCCACGCCGGGCGCCGGCGGCGACGTCGCGATCGAAACGGAGTCGAAGCCGACGATCATCTCAATCCCCAAACCCCACTCGGAGCATGTCCCCGAGTCTTAAGTGTTTATAAAGGATTCGCGTAATAGCTGCAATGAAACGCGCGTCGCCAAATGCCGAGACGGCACTTGAGCAACGCTGCTCAAAACTCTGATTTTAAGAAGAAATGGTCGGGACGACTGGATTTGAACCAGCGACCCCTTGACCCCCAGTCAAGTGCGCTACCAGGCTGCGCTACGCCCCGACCGCGGCGATAAAAAACCGTGCGATGGAGTGCACGGTTGGGAAGCGGCGGGACTATAGCGAAAGCGAAGGCTGTGGAAAGACCTATTTTGCCACCGCCAGGGCCGCCCGCAGGTCGTCACGCAAGGCGGTCAGTTCCGCCAAAACGCGCTCGAGGTCGGTGCGGTCGAGGCCGATTCCGTCCACCGCAGGTGTCGCCGCAGGCGGAACCTCGGTTTCATGCACGGTGTCGCTGGCGCCGTCACGCAACAGTTTCTGCACGCCCTTGATGGTCAGCCCGTCCGTATAGAGCAGCGATTGAATGCGCTTGAGCAACGCCACGTCGTCGGGGCGATAATAACGCCGCCCGCCGCCGCGTTTGAGCGGCTTGATCTGCGTGAAGCGCGTTTCCCAAAAGCGCAAGACGTGTTGCGGCACGCCCAATTCCTCGGACACCTCGCTGATGGTGCGAAAGGCCCCGCCGGATTTCTCGGCGCGGTCGTCGAACTTGGGCGAGTCGGTGGGCTCGGGCACGGGCGCCGGGCGTGGTTAGGCCTTGGCCGGAGCCGCCGCCGGCGTGCTGCGGCTGGCAAACCCCTGGCGGATGCGGGCTTTCAGGAGCTGCGAGGGCCGGAACACCAGCACCTTGCGCGGCAGGATCGGCACTTCGTCGCCGGTCTTGGGATTGCGGCCGATGCGTTGGCCTTTTTGGCGCACGGAGAAACTGCCGAAGGAGGAAATTTTCACCGTTTCGTTTTTCAGCAACGCCTGGGTGATTTCGTTGAGCACCAACTCAAGCAAGTCGGAGGACTCGTTGCGAGACAAGCCGACCTCTTGGTAGATCGCTTCGGCCAGCTGCGCGCGTGTAATGGTTTCGCCCATCGTCGCGCTCCCCTTGATCGCGTGGACAGTGAAAAACGTTATCCGCCGCGGCCCGGGCCGTCAATATATTATTCTGCTATTGCAAGGCTTTAGCGGCCATCCCCCGGGGCGGGCCGGCGCGCACTTAGCGGCCGGGCTAGAGCCGGACCAGGGCCGAACCCCAAGTAAATCCGCCGCCCATGGTCTCCATCAGCAGCAATTGGCCGGGTTTGATGCGTCCGTCGTTGATGCCCTGGTTGAGCGCCAGGGGGATCGAGGCGGCCGAGGTATTGGCGTGCTGATCCACCGTCACGATGACCTTTTCGGGGCCCAGGCCGAGCTTCTTGGCGGTGCTGTCGAGGATGCGTAAGTTGGCCTGGTGCGGCACCAGCCAGTCGATTTGATCGAAGCTGACGCCGTTGGCCTCCACCGCCTCGCGCGCGGTCTCGGCCAAATTCACCACGGCGTGACGGAAGACTTCCTTGCCCTCCATGCGCAGCAGGCCGGTGGTTTGCGTCGACGACACGCCGCCGTCGGCATAGAGGATGCCGAAGTAACGCCCGTCGGAATGCAGATGCGTCGACAGCACGCCGCGATCGGCCGCCGTGCCCTTGCCCTGCCCCGCCGTCAGCACCACCGCACCGGCGCCGTCGCCGAACAGCACGCAGGTGCCCCGGTCGGTCCAATCGAGAAAGCGCGAGAGCGTCTCGGCGCCGATCACCAGGGCGTTCTTGGCCTGCCCGGCTTTGATGAAATTGTCCGCCACCGCCAGGCCATAGACCCAACCCGAACACACGGCCTGGACGTCGAAGGCCGGGATTCCGGGCCGTCCGATGGCCGCCTGAACCTTGGCCGCCGTGGCCGGAAAGGTGTTGTCGGGCGTGGTGGTGGCCACGATCAGCAGGTCGAGGTCGTTGCCCGTGAGGCCCGCCGCCTTGAGCGCGCCCTTGCCCGCCTCGATGGCGAGGTCCGAGGTGCATTGCCCCGGGGCGGCGATGTGACGCTGCTTGATGCCCGTGCGCTCGGTGATCCACTCGTCGGAGGTATCCACGCGCTTGGACAGTTCGACGTTGGTGACGACGTTTTCGGGCAAGTACGACCCGACGCCCTGAATGATGGACCGGATCGTCATTCCGAAACCGCCCCGAGGGCTTGCTGGGCAGCGGCCGGTGCCGTGGCCGCGCCGATGCGCTCCAGCTCCTCGCCGATCTTGGTGTTGAGATCCCGCGCGATCATATCCACTGCCACTCCGATGGCGTTGGCGAACCCGACGGCGTCCGTGCCGCCGTGGCTTTTCACCACCACGCCGTTCAAGCCCACAAACAGCGCGCCGTTATACTTGCGCGGATCGAGCCGCGCCATCATTTGGGACAACACCGGCTTGGCGAAAATCATGCCGAACTTCGCCAGCCACGAACTGCGGATCGCGCTTTTGAGAAATTCGGTGAACAGCTTGGCGGTGCCCTCGGCGGTTTTCAGCGCCACGTTGCCCGTGAAGCCGTCGGTGACCACCACGTCCACGGTGCCCATGGCGATGTCATCGCCCTCGATGAAGCCGTGAAATTCCAGTTCCAGGGGCGAATCGCGCAGCATTTGCGCGGCTTGGCGCAGGGTGTCGGTGCCCTTCAGGTCTTCCGAGCCGATATTCAGCAGGCCGATGCTGGGCCGCTCCATGCCGAGCAGCGCGCGGGCGAAGCACTCGCCCATGACCGCGAATTCCACCAGGTTGCGCGCATCGCAGATCGCGTTGGCGCCGAGATCGAGCATGGCGGTTTCGCCGACCTTGGTGGGAAACATGCTGCAGATGGCCGGGCGGTCGATGCCGGGCAAGGTGCGCATGATGAGTTTGGACATCGCCATCAGCGCGCCGGTGTTGCCCGCCGAGACCACGCCCGCCGCATCGCCCTGTTTCACCGCGTCGATGGCTTTCCACATGCTGGAATTGCGCCCCTGACGCAGCGCCTGGCTGGGTTTGGCGTCGCCGGTGATGACGTCGGGCGCGTGCCGGATGGTGCAACAGTCGGCGAGGTTGGATTCCTTGGCGACCAGGGCCTGCAGCCGGGCTTCGTCGCCGAACAGCAGGAACTTGGCCTTGGGGTAGCGCACGCGGGCCATGGACACGCCGCGCACGACGATGTCCGGCGCGTTGTCGCCGCCCATGGCGTCGATTGAAATGGTTTGCGACGCGCTCACCTGTTTCCCCGTCAGGTTTCGCCTAAATCGTTCGCCCGGCCCCAAGCGCCGGACGTGGTCCGTGCCGAAACGCCAGGACCGAACACGAGCGGATTATAGAGATAGAATCCGTTCAGGCGGCAGTGGCTTTTGGCGCAGCGACTTCGCGACCGTCGTAATGCCCGCAGCTCGCGCAGATGTTGTGGGGGCGCTTGCGCTCGCCGCAATTGGGGCACTCTTGGTAGGCATTGGGGCCCAGGGCGTGGTGCGAGCGGCGCATATTGCGGCGCGATTTGGAGGTTTTCTTCTTTGGCACAGCCATGGCGGGTTCTTTCGTGGAAATGGGCGCGCACGCGCCGGAGGCGGTCGCGGAAGGCGCAGTTCATAGCGGAAAGGGGGTCCGGGTGCAAGCCATGTAACTACTTGTTTTTGCCTCCGGTTTTGAGTTTTGCCAGGGCCGCGAAGGGCGACACGGTGGCCGAGTCGGGTATCGCCGCCCCCACCGCGACGGGCTCGAACCGGGCTCCCGGGGCGCGCGGATAGGGATCAAGGTGCAAGGCCAGTTGCTCCACGGCGATTTCGCCCAGGTCCACCTGGCCGTCGACGATGATCTCGGGCGTGTCCTCGTCGGGCGAGAGTTCCAGCTCGGCCCCCTCGCCGTCCACGTCGATCTCGCGGCTGAAGGTGACCAGCACATCCTGAGATACGGACACCGGCAAGGGCTCCAGCGAGACCACGCACTGCTGCACCACGTCGGCGGCGAAGCGCCCGCTCACCTCCACCGCGCCGGCGCCCAAGGGCTTCACGACGAAAGAGGCGCCGAGCTTGGGCAGGTCCAACACCGCCAAGCGTTGTGCAACCAATTTGCGTTCGGCCGCGTCGGCGGCGATGTCGTAGCTGCGCCCCTGCGCGGACAACTGCAGCACCTCGACGGGGCGGGAAAACTCATGGGGCG
>JANRJL010000070.1:0-24416 GCA_033763995.1 Rhodospirillaceae bacterium
GGGAACGATAATGTCGATGCCGTCCGGCACCTTGAAGCGAACTTCCGTCGTCGGCGCGGCCCCGCAGCCATGCGGGACGACCAACGTCAGGAATGTTTGGTACCCCGCATAAGCCTCCCACTTTTCCATGATGACGTGGGCCGATGCGGAACTCGCCGCCAGAACGGCGGCGGCGGATACGGACGCAAACAAAGACTTCATTCAAGCCTCCCCAGGTGAGAATGCGCCATCTTAGCGTTGCGCCGCCGCCTTTGCGAACGGCTATCGCTTGGCGATGAAGCCTGGGTTGGCTAGTTTCGGCGAGAGCGTCCAAGGGGAGAACAGCCATGAAGGCACTCGTTTGTCTGACTTTTGCGGTGAGTCTTGCGAGCCATGCCTGCGCGGCCGAAACCGTGCTGGTCGCCGGCGCGACCGGGCGCACGGGCTCGGTGCTCATCCAGTCGTTGAAGAGTCAGGGCTATACCGTGCGCGCCCTGGCACGAGACGTCGAGGACGCGAAAAAGGAACTCGGCGAGGGCTACGATTGGGTGAAAGCGGACATTCGCAGCAAAAGCGATGTGGCGGCGGCCTTCCAAGGGACCACCATCGATTATGTGATTTCCGCGATCGGCTCGCGCACCTGGATCGGCGCCAATAGTCCGCAGTTTGTCGACTATGTGGGCACGAAGAACCTGGCCGAAGCCGCGGCCCAAGCCAAAGTCAAACACTTCGTCGTGGTCTCGGTGGGCAATATCGGCCCTCACGTGGACCAGACGCGGGAGCCGAGCTTCGGATATTTGCAGTATTGGAAGACCAAGGGCGAAGACGCGGTCAAAGCCAGCGGCATCCCCTATACCATCGTCGGCCCGGGCGGCTTGGTCGAGCGACCCGCCGGCCAGCAGGCCATCAAATTGACGGCACGCAAGGACTATAAGCGCGGGCAAATTTCCATCGCGGACTCCGCCATGGTGGCCGTCGATGCCCTCAAGAACCCCGACGCGCGGAATAAGTCTTTCGGGATTATCAACGTCGACGGCGCGCCGAACGAAGACTGGAAAGCGGTGCTGCAAACTATGCCGGTCGAGAAACTTGGGCTGCCGCCCACCGTGATCGACGCGCGAAGCGAAACCTCGCTCGAAGCGCTCGATCCCGCCGAAGCGCCGATCCGCCGCTTCGCCTTCACGGCCTACGGCACGCAAATCCGCGGGCAGGAAGTGGAGATTCCCGACAGCGGCAACATGTTTTGCGCGCTGTCCAACGTCAACTCAACGTTCTTGAATTACTTCCCCAACGCGAAAGCATGGAAAATCGAGATGCTGCATAACGACGACCGCAACGCCCTCGCCGGCGCCATCGTCACGTGCCATCGCCTGCCGGGCTCCTAGCGCGAGTCAGAAGCCGTCATCGCCAATCGCCAACATGGTGTCGTCCATGCTGGCAATGAGATCGGCCTGCGCGTGGGTTTTCGGCAGCTCGCGGCGGAAGAAGAAACGACACGCGGCGAGCTTGCCCTCGTAGAAAGAACGCTCCGAACCCGATGGCTGGCGCGCGAGCCCCAGCCCCGCGGCCTGGGCTTGGCGCAGCCACATCCAAGCGATGACGACATGGCCGAACATGTCGAGATAGACTCCGGCATTGGCCAAGGCCCGACGGGGGTTACGGCCGCGCGCCGCCGTGACGGCAATCGTGACCTCGGCGGTGCGCGCCCAGGCCGCGCGCAAATCTGCCGCATAATCCGACAGTAGTTCATCTGTCTTGGCTGCCGCGATCGTCGCAGCGATTTCTTCGCCCAGCGCGGTGAAGGCCGCGCCGCCATTCATGCTGACCTTGCGCCCCAGCAGATCCAAACCTTGGATACCGTGCGTGCCCTCATGAATCGCGTTGAGGCGGTTGTCGCGATACAGGCGCTCCACCGGAAAGTCGCGCGTATAACCATAGCCACCGAGAACTTGGATCGCGTGTTTATTGGCCTCGAGGCAAAACTCAGACGGCCATGACTTCGCCACGGGCGTGAGAATGTCCAGCAGCAAGCCCGCTTTGTCGCGCGCCGATGACTCCGTCGCCGTCTTCTGCTCATCGACCAGCAATGCGCAATACAATTCCAGCGCCAAGGCGCCCTCGACGTAGGCTTTTTGCGTCAGCAACAGTCGGCGCACGTCGGCGTGTTCGATGATGGACACCGGGGCCGACGTGGGGTCCTTGGCGTCGATGGCGCGGCCCTGCTTGCGCTCCTTGGCATAGGCCAAACTCGCGAGATAACCCACATAGCCGCACATCGTCGCGCCCAGGCCCACACCCACGCGCGCCTCGTTCATCATGTGAAACATGTAAGCCAGGCCCTTGTGGGGCTCGCCGACCAGGGACCCCCGGCACTCGTCGCGTTCGCCGAAATTGAGCAGCGTGTTGACGGTGCCGCGATAGCCCATTTTGTGATTGAGCCCCGCCAAGCTCACGCCGTTACGCGGGCCAAGACCGCCGTTCGCGTTGACGCGATATTTGGGCACAATAAAGAGCGAGATGCCTTTGACGCCCGGCGGCGCGCCTTCGATTTTGGCCAAGACCAGGTGAACGATGTTTTCCGAAAGCTCGTGGTCGCCGCACGAGATCCACATCTTGGTCCCGGTGATGAGGTAATCGCCGTCCGCCGTGGGAGTCGCCTTGGTGGCGATATCCGCCAAGGAAGACCCCGCCTGCGGCTCGGAGAGGCACATGGTTCCGAACCAACGCCCGGCGACGATCGGCTTGAGGTAGCGTTGTTTTTGGTCGGCGGTCGCGAAAACGCTCAGCAGATTGGCCACGCCCGTGGCCAGCAGCGGATAGGCTGCAGTCCCGACATTGGCGCCATAGAACATGGCGCTCACGGCCTGCCCGATCAGCACCGGCAGTTGGGCGCCACCCACGTCGGCGTCAAAAGTCGCGCCCATGAGCCCCGCGCTAACATAGGCATCGAGGGCGTCCTTGATTTCCGGGATCATCCGAACCTTTTGGCCGTCCCAACTGGGTTCTTGGGCGTCGGATTTCGCCGCATGAGGCTGGAAACGCTCCACCGCCAGGGCGTGGGCAGTATCGAGCACCTGATCGAAGGTGGCGCGATCATGCGCGCTATAGCGTGCTCTCGCGCACAGCGCTTCGGCGGCTAGAACTTCATATAATTGGAAGTCGAGATCGCGCCGATTGATGATGGAGTCCATCGTTGTCTATGTGAGCTGCGGTTGAAGGTTCAAGGCGGGTCAGTCTTATAGCCGAGCGCAAATCGTGGCGAGAGTGAATGCACCACAGCCCGGAACGCGAGCAATTCTGCCGCGTTCGTGAAATTAAATAGCTGTTACCCCGATTGATCGGCAAGGCCCTCCAGCTAACATTCACTCCAACGCGGCGCACGCAACACCGGCACCGCCGATCCTCATGGCACGAAAGGCCCAACAACAAATGCTCGCTCGTTCTTCCCGTCTTGTCGCCGCGGCGATTGTCGCGTCCGCGGTTGCCACCTCGGCCCTGGTGCCCCTGGCCGCCCAGGCGCAGCTTGCCGGTCTGCCGACCCGCGACGGCATGCCCACGCTGGCCCCAATGATCCAGAAGGCGACACCGGCCGTGGTCAGCATTGCCGTGAAGTCCAAGGTCGACATGGCCGACAATCCGATGTTCAACGACCCTTTTTTTCGCCGGTTTTTCGACATGCCCGACCGCATTCCGGAAAATCAGCGCGAGAGCCAATCGGCCGGCTCGGGCGTGATCATCGACGCCAAGAAAGGCTACGTGCTCACCAACCATCACGTCGTCGACGACGCGACCGAGATCGTCGTTCGACTGAAGGACAATCGCGAATTGACCGCCAAGAAGCTCGGCAGCGACGAAGGCACGGATATCGCGCTGCTTCAAGTGGATGCCAAGGACCTGACCGACATGCCGCTGGGCGATTCATCCAAGATGCAGGTCGGTGACTTCGTCGTCGCCGTGGGCAATCCCTTCGGCCTCGGCCACACCGTGACCTCGGGCATCATCAGCGCCTTGGGCCGCTCGGGCCTCAATATCGAGGGGTATGAGGATTTCATTCAAACCGATGCCGCGATCAATCCCGGAAATTCCGGCGGGCCCTTGCTGAATCTCAAGGGAGAGATCATCGGCATCAACACGGCCATTGTCGGGCGCAGCAATGTCGGCATCGGATTTGCGGTGCCGTCGAGTATCGTTTCGTCCGTGGTCGATCAACTCGCCGAGTACGGCGAAGTCCGGCGTGGACGGATCGGCGTTCAGATTTCCGACTTGACGCCCGACTTGGCGAAAAAGCTCGGCATCTCCGAGGAAGCCGGTGCGGTGATTCAGCGCGTCGAAAAGGGCACGCCCGGCGATTTGGCGGGCCTCAAGGCCGGTGACGTCGCCATCGCCTTGGACGGCAAGCCGTTGAAGGGATCGAGCGACCTGAGAAACCGCGTCGGCCTGACGCAAGTCGGCACGACCGTCGTCCTCACGGTGATCCGCGAGGATGGCGAGAAAAAGGACATCAAGATCAAGCTGGAAAAAGCGCCCAAGCAAGAAATCGCGGCGGTGGAAGACCGCGAGACCTTGAAGGGCGCGAGTTTCTCCAATTCCGACACGGGCAAAGGCGTGGTGGTGAAGGACATTCAACGCGGCAGCGCCGCCGCCACCGCCGGATTGCGCCCCGGAGACGTCGTGATGTCCGTCAATCGCAAGGCCATCGCCAACGTGGATGAATTCGAAAAGGCGTTGAAGGACGGCGGGCGTCAGGTGGCGCTGTCGGTCAAGCGCGGCGACGAGGACCTGTTCCTCATCATTCAGTAATCACGATCTCGCTAAAAGACGGCGGCGTTCGCGGGAACGCCGCCGTTCTCATGTCAGAACGGATCGGCAATCATAACGCCGCCGTCCGCGACGATGGTTTGGCCCGTGACGAATCGTGCCGCGGCGGAAGCCAAAAACAGAACAACGCCCGCGATATCTTGAGGCTCGCCCAGACGGCCCAACGGCGTTTTCGCCGCGAAGGCATCGCCCGCCGCGCCCTTCCACAACGCTTCGGCGAAGTCGGTCTTGATCAGACCCGGCGCCACGGCATTCACGCGGATATTCTGGGGCCCCAGTTCCACCGCATAGTTGCGGGCCAATTGAGCGTCGGCGGCCTTGGAGACGGCATAGGTGCCGATATTCTTGCTGCCCGCCAACCCGACGATGCTCGACAACAACACGACAGACCCGCCGCCCGCCGCCGCCATGCCGGGCGCGACGCGATTGATGAGTTGAATGTTGCCGCGCACGTTCACGGCCATGATCTTGTCGAAGGCGCGATCGTCCAGCGCTGTCATGGGCCCATAGACGGGGTTGGTGGCGGCGTTGCACACGAGAATGGTCGTTGGGCCGAACACGCGCTCAGTGGCAGCGATCAATTGTTCGCCTTGGGCGCTATCGCCCATGTTGCACGCGATGGCCGTCGCGATGCCGCCCGCGCCTGCGATCTCGCGCACCACTGCCTCGCAAGCGTCTAACTTTCGGCTAGAGACCACTACCTTGGCCCCAGCTCCGGCCAAAGCAACGGCAATCGCCTTGCCGATGCCACGGCTGGACCCGGTCACGACGGCGATCTGACCGTCCAGGCGGAACGGCGATAAGCTCATGAGCGGCTCCAATCCTTGAACAGTTTGCCCTCGGCGGCGAGTTTCGCCAATAACGCGGACGGAGTCCAATAGCCGTAATCGTTGCCGAGATCGCGGGCAAACCCGTGAATGCCGTCGACGATGGCCTGCAGCCCCATGGCATCGGCATGAAACAACGGCCCGCCGCGATAGCGCGGCCAGCCATAGCCCGACGCCCAAACCACGTCGATATCCACGGCGCGCAAGGCGATCCCCTCGTCCAGAATCTGCGCAGCTTCGCTGATCAGCGGATAGATGCACCTGGCGACGATGTCCTCTGGCCCAATCTCGCGGCGCGAAATGCCCATACGGTCGGCCTCACTGCGAATCAAGGCCTCGACCTCGGGGTCGGAAACCGCAGCACCCGACTCATAGCGATAAAAGCCGCGCCCGGCTTTCTGGCCGAAACGGCCGAGGTGATGGAGCTTGTCGCCGATCAGGCAGTAACTGGGATCGGGCGGCAAGTTGGGGCGGTTGCCCTCGCGCGTGAGAAAACTCACGTCCACGCCGGCCAAATCGATCACCGCGCAGGGCCCCATGGCCATGCCGAAGTTCGTCAGCGCCCGGTCGACTTGCGCCGGCGTGGCCCCTTCCAGCAGCAACCGTTGAGACTCGCGGACATAACCCTCGAACATCCGATTGCCGATAAAGCCGAAACACACGCCCGACAGCACGGCCACCTTGCCGATGCGTTTGCCGAATCCCATGGCGGAAACCACCACATCGGCGGCGGTGGCGCGCCCGCGCACGACTTCAAGCAGGCGCATCACATGAGCGGGCGAGAAAAAATGCAAGCCGATGACGTCGGCGGGGCGCCGCGTGACGGCAGCGATGGCGTTGAGGTCAAGGGTCGAGGTGTTGGATGCCAGAATCGCGCCGGGGCGGCAAATGCGATCCAAATCACGAAAGAGACTTTGTTTAATTGCCATGTCTTCGAAGGCCGCTTCGATGACAAGGTCCGCCTGCGCCAAAGCCTCCATATCGCCCGCCGCCGTGAGGCGCTCCAGACGCTGGGCCATGGCCTCTTCACTCAGCCGCTTTTTTTCCACATCGCGGGCGTAGGACTTGGCAATCGACGCCCGCCCGGCATCGGCCAGCGCATTCGTGCGATCAACCAGGGTGACGCTGAGCCCGCCATTGAGGCAGGCCATGGCGATACCGCGCCCCATGGTTCCGGCCCCCACGATCCCGACGCTATCGATGGTGCGCGCGGCAACCTCTTTGCCGATATCGGGGATGCGCGCCACTTCGCGCTCGCCGAAAAACAGATGCCGTTGGGCGCGCGACTGCAGCGAGGCCTTGAGGCGGTCTGAGATCGCGCGCTCGCGCGTCATGCCTTCGGCAAAAGGCAGTGTCGCGGCGGCCTCGACGGCGTCGATGGCCGCGGGCGGCGCCTCGAACCCTCGCGCGCGCTTGGCCACGGCCTGGCGCTGCGCCGTGAACACATCCGCCGGCGCAGGTTTCGGAATGTCTAATGCCGATGTTCGACGGATGGCTTTTTGCTGCGCAATCCGCCGGACAGCGGCCACGGCAGCCTCAAGCAAGTCACCCGCCGCAAGCTCGTCAATGGCGCCCGCCGCCAACGCATCCGCAGCGGCAACATGCTTACCGCCTAGAATCCACTCAAGCGCGGCGGCGATGCCGATCAATCGCGGCAAGCGCTGCGTTCCGCCCGCGCCGGGAATGAGGCCGAGATTGATCTCCGGCAAACCAACCTTCGCGTCCGGACTCGCGATGCGGTAGTGGCACCCCAGAGCGAGTTCGAACCCGCCGCCCAGGGCCGTGCCGTGAATCGCGGCCATGACCGGAACCGGCAGCGCCTCCAGCGCGGCGATGACCGTCGACAGATGGGGTTCTTTCACGGGCGCATCGAACTCACGAATATCGGATCCGGCGGCAAAGGTGCGTCCGGCGCAGGCCAGGACAGCACCGATGGCCCCTGGGCGACTTCTGATCTGGTCGACTGCCGCCAAGAGTCCCGCACGCACGCCATGGCTAATGGCATTAACGGGCGGGTGATCGATGGTGACGACGGCCACGCCGTCGCGCCGGGACAAGGAAACAAGATCGGTCATTCGAGCTGCACATGAAGTCGAGGCGTCGTTCTAGGCATATATCACGGCGCGAACAGCTTCATGCCGCTCGCGACCGCGGGGCGGGCTGCAATGGCCTCGGCCCACCGGCGAATATGCGGATAAGGCTCAAGGCCCTTGGGCAGGCGCTGGCTCGACGTGGCGGCCACGGGATAGGCATTGATATCGGCGATGGTGTAAGTCTCAGCCACCAGGAACGTGCGCGTGCTCAGAACCTCATTCAACACGGCAAGGGCTTTGTCGGCCTCGGTGACGAAATATTCCACCGCGCCGCGAATCTGCCCCGGGACCACGTTGGCAAACATGAATTCCCCCCGGAACAGTGGGCCGATGTTGGTGGCGACGAACGACAACCATTGATTCACTTCGCTGCGCCCGCGCGGGTCCGTTGGCAGGAACTTTCCCGACTTTTCGGCAAGATACGTCAGGATTGCGATGGTCTCGCACACCGCGAACTCGCCGCCAGGGCCGTCATGGTCGACAATGATGGGCACGCGCGAGAAGGGATTGAGTTTGCGGAATTCAGGCGTTCTATGCTGCCCGCCGTAGAGGTCCATCAGGTGCGGCGTATAGGGCAACCCACACTCTTCCAGCATGATGTGAACCTTCTGGCCATTAGCCGTCGGCACTGTGTACAAATCGATCATCGGCACCTCGTGTCTGGACGCATGTTCGGAATGCGGCATACTAGCCGATGCAGAAGCTCTTCGTGCAAGGCGAACGATGTCGAAATTGAGTTTATTGTTGCGCGGTCTGTGCGCGGCGTTGGCGATCAGCCTTGGTGTAGCCGCGCGGGCCGAAGTCGACCGCATCGAAGTGCTCGAACGCGTGCCCTTCGCCGACGGCAAGGCCTTCGGCGCCGTGGGACCTTACGAGCGGATTCGCGGACGGCTCGGTTTCGCGGTCAACCCCGATGCGCCCGAGAACCAGGGCATTGTCGACTTGAAGCTCGCCCCGCGCGACACCCAAGGCCGCGTGACCTTTTCCGCCGATGTCATGATCCTCAAACCGCTCGATCCCACGCGGGCCAATGGGCGCTTGCTCTATGAAGTCAACAATCGCGGTGGCGTGGGCCTGCTGGGCCCCTTCAACGAGGCGCGCGGCTCCAACTTGCCCACGTCGGGCGAGCATGCTGGCAACGGCTTTCTCATGGAGCAAGGCTACACGCTGCTTTGGTCGGGATGGACCTGGGATGTTCCGCCGGGCGATGGGCGCTTGCGCGCCGATTTGCCGACAGCCGGTGATGGCGGACGTGTCATCACGGGTCTCGTCAACGGCGAGGTGGCCGTCACGGAAGCGACCGAAAGCGCGCGCCACATCGGCATGATGTCGGTGGGCTACCCCCCTGCCGAGCCCAACGATCCGCGCGCCACGCTGACGGTGCGTTCAAGCGCGCTTGGCGCGCGTACGGCCATTCCACGCGAGCAATGGCGCTTCGGCCGCAAGCAAGGCGATGCGTTCTTCTATGATCCCGCATGGATCACGTTGAACGGCGGTTTCAAGCCGGGCTTGATCTACGCCCTCACCTACACGGCGCGGGAGCCGCGCGTGGTGGGGCTTGGCCTGGCCGCCATGCGCGATGCGGTCGCGTTTTTCCGCTACAACCGCGCCGACCGCGTCGGCGCGCCGAACCCGCTGCTGGAGCCCACCGGCGACTTGCCCAAATACGCTCTGGCCTTCGGCCATTCGCAATCGGGCCGTCTGTTGAATGCCATGATTCACGGCGGTTTTGTGGCCGACGGGCGCGGGCGGCCGATCTTTGACGGCATCTACGTCAACGTCGGCGGCGCGGGAAAAGGCAGCTTCAATTACCGCTTCGCACAATCCAGCCGTCACTTCAGTCCCGACATCGAGTTGGATTATCCGACCGATTGGTTCCCATTCTCCACCACTCAGCAGACCGATCCGGTGACGAAAGAGACCGCGAGTTTGCTCGACCGCGCGAAGGCCATGGGACCGGTGCCGAAGATTTTCATCGTCAACACCGCGGCCGAGTATTGGGCGCGCGCGGCGTCGTTGGTGCACACCGCTGTCGATGCCTCCGCTGATGTGGCGCCCCATGACTCGGCGCGGGTGTATTTCATCGCTGGCGGACAGCACAACCCCGCGCGTGGTGGAGATCGCGGCATTTTCGCCGTCTGCCGGAACCCCTTGGACTATCGGCCCCTGATGCGCGCCTTGCTGCTGCAACTGGACGCCTGGGCGAGCGTGAAGCGCGAGCCGGAACCCAGCGCCTATCCCCGGCTCGGTGACAACTCCTTGGGCAGCCCCAGCCAGTATGCCGAGGCGTTTCCGAAATTGTCGGCGGTGCGCCTGCCTGTGCGGTTGCTGGAACCGCCACGCCTTGATTTTGGACCGCGTTTCATCGCCGACGGCATCGCCGAGATCGCGCCGCCCAAAGTCGGCCCGACCTACACAACCCGTGTTCCCATGCCCGACGGCGATGGCCTTGACCGGGGCGGACTGCGCATGCCGGAACTGCAAGCGCCACTGGGCACCTATACGGGCTGGAACTTGCAAAACGCCGCCACCGGCGCGCCAGAACGGCTGGGACGATGGGACGGCAGCTTTTTCCCGCTGGCCCGCAACGAGAACGAGCGCTTGGCCGCGGGAGACCCGCGGCGCTCCATCGCCGAGCGCTACGCCTCGCGCGAGGCCTACATCGAAGCCTACGCCGCCGCCACGTTGGCCATGGCGGAGAAAGAACTGATCCTAGCCATGGATGTGAATCCCATGATCGAACGGGCCGGCGCTTTTTATGATCGCATCATGGCCCGGGCGCCCGATGACGAGAGCTGCGGCTACATCAATGGCGAAAGCCGCCCAACCGCCGCTACAGCGTCTCCTGGAAGCGCACCACCGCGCCCCTAGGCGGGCCCAGGACCTCGTCGTCGCGCATGACGATGTTGCCGCGAACAATGGTCGCCTTGGGCCACCCCGTGACGGTCATGCCATCATAGACCGTCCATCCGGACTTGCTCGCGATCCACTTGTTGGTGATCTCGCGCTTGGCTTTGAGATCGACAATCGTGATGTCGCCGTCATAACCCAAGGCGATGCGGCCCTTGCCTGCGATGCCGTAGATGCGGGCGGCGCCGGCGCTGGTCAGGTCGACAAAGCGCTGCAACGACAGCCTTCCCTCGGCCATATGATTCAACATGATCGGAACGAGGGTCTGTACTCCCGTCATTCCCGATGGGCTGCGCGGATAAGGCTTGGACTTTTCCTCGAGCGTATGGGGCGCATGATCGGAACCGATGCAATCCACCACGCCGTCGTTGATGGCGCGCCACAAGGCCTCGCGGTGGCGCGCCTCGCGAATCGGCGGATTCTGTTGCGCCAGCGTGCCAAGCCGCTCATAACATTCGGGCGCGGCCAGGGTGAGGTGTTGCGGCAGCACTTCGACCGTGGCGATATCCTTGTGGTCCTTGAGCAGCGCCATTTCCTCGGCGGTCGTGACATGAAGCACTTGCACCCGCCGTCGCGCCGCGCGGGCGAGGGTCAAAAGCCGCTGCGTGCACTTCACCGCAGTCTCGACGTCGCGCCAATGGGGATGCATCGACACATCGGCGCCCCCACTCACCATGGCGTTGCGTTCCTTCAGCCGGTCATCGTCCTCGCTATGAACGGTCACCCGGCGATTGCCGCTGGCCAGCACGCGCGCGACATTGGCGTCGTCGGCGACCAACAGCGATCCGGTGGACGAGCCCATGAACATCTTGATCCCGCAGCAGCCCGGCAAGCGCTCAAGGTCGCCCAACTGGTCGGCGTTTTCGGGCGAAGCGCCGATGAAGAACGCGAAATCGCTCCACATGCGCCCCGTCGCCCGCTTGACCTTGTCTGCCAATAGCTCGGCCGTGGTCGTGGGCGGATCGGTATTGGGCATCTCGAAGACCGTGGTCACGCCGCCCAGCACCGCGCCCTTGGAGCCGCTGGCAAGGTCTTCCTTATGCGTTGGGCCCGGCTCGCGGAAGTGAACTTGTTCGTCGATAACGCCCGGCAGCACGGTCAGTCCCTTGGCGTCGAAGATTGATGCCGTGACCACGCGCGACAAATCGCCCAAGGCGGCAAAGCGCCCGGCGCGGATGCCCACATCGGTGTTCACGAGCCCGCCGGGGGTAAACACCGCGCCGTTCTTGATGACCAGATCGAACGATTCGCTCACGACGGACGTCCTCTATGAGTTAGCCGACAGCACATCGAGGATGCCGCCGCTCACATCATGACCCAGAATATGACGGTTGTGCCAGAGCGTATAGAACAGCAAACGCCACCGCGCCTCGGCGTGCTTAGCTCCCGGGTCAGCAAACAGCGCCTCAACGGCGCGAGGATCACAGATCTCCGCCAGGGCAGGATGACGCGCCAGGAGCGGGCCCAAGCGCGCGTTGTCTTGCGCCATCCAGTCGCCCACGGGAACCGAGAATCCACGCTTGCGCGCATAGGGACTGGCACTCGGCGCGGCGTCGGCGAGCCAGCGGCGCAGCAGCCACTTGCCCAGCCCTTTGCGAATCTTGAGCTTGGGCGCCAAGGGAAATGCGATCCGTGCCACCGCAGAGTCGAGAAACGGCACCCGGCCCTCCAGGCCGTGAGCCATCAGGCAGCGATCCAACTTGATCAGCAGATCGTTGGGCAGCCACGCCGCCATGTCGGCCGCTTGAAGTGCTTGGAGCTTGTCATAGTCCTTATGAGAAGCGTGATGCTCGATCTCGTCCAATCCGGCACGCCAATGCGCATGACTGGACAGCACGCCCAAGCCGTCGAAGGGTGAGCGGCGGCGGGGAGTCTTGGTGAAGGGCCACGGGCGCAAGGCGCCGCGATAGCGGCCGTAGCCGGCGAACAGCTCGTCACCCCCCTCGCCCGTGAGCACGACTTTCACTTCATGCTTCGCGCGCGATGCCAGCAGATACGACGGAATGACGGCATAGTCGGCAGCGGGATCATCCATGGCGGCCGCGATGCGCGGCAGATGTTGCCAGAAATCCTTCGCCGTTACTTCGATTTCGATATGTTCCGCACCCAGCGCGCGCGCCACGATGCGCGCCTGCTCGCGCTCGTCATGGGCATCGGTGCCCGGGAACGCTGCCGTATAGGCCAGCACCGCGCGGCGATCCTGGCGCGCCATCATGGCGAGCACGGCGGATGAATCGATGCCGCCCGAGAGAAACATGCCGTAGGGCACGTCGGCGCGGCGATGAACGTTGATGGAATCGAACCAGGCCTCGTCGAAAGTCTTGAGGCTGGCGAGTTCGGATTCCGCGGCGGCGCTTGCATCCGGCAGGGCATCGACGACGCAACGCTCGACAACGCGACCGCGCGCGATCACTAACGTTTCGCCCGGCATCACGCGCTGAATCCCTGAGAAAATTGTTTCAGCGCCCGTTGTGAACTGCAAGCCCAACACCTCATCACGCGCTTTGGTATTGACCTTTGGCACAACCAATCCGCCGGCGATCAGCGCTTGGGGTTCGGACGCAAAACAAAAGGCCTGCTCGGTTTCAGCATAGTAGACCGGTTTGATGCCGAAAGGATCGCGCGCGAGAACAACTCGGTCTTGGCGAGGATCATGAATGGCAATGGCATACATGCCGCGCAGTTTGTCGGCGAAGGTCGCGCCGTGGCGCCGATACATATGCAGCGCGCTCTCGCAATCGGAGCCCGTCGCGTAAGCCGCCGAACCTAACTCCGCGCGGATCGCGAGATCGTTATAAATTTCGGCATTGGCGATCAGCGACGTGCCATCGTCGGCCGTGAGGGGCTGCGCGCCGGTTTGCAAGTCGACGATGGCCAGCCGCGTATGCACCAGGCCGACACCGGCGGCGATGGTCACGGCTTGGCCATCGGGTCCGCGATGCGCCAAGGCTCGGGCCATGCGCTCCAAGACCGCGCGATCCGGATCTTGGCCGCTTTTGGTGATGAGTCCCGCGATGCCGCACATGGGGCTAAAGTTCAGGCCTGCGGCGTGGGCGTCGAGGCTGGCGCGCCAGCCAATCCTTTGAGCATGGCGATGTAGCGCGGCAGCAGTTTGTCGGTCGCAAATACGTCGTCAAACGCAGCACTGCCCGCCGCGGCCAAGCGCTTGGCGGCGGCCGTCTCCACCAGCATCCAGCGGATGGCCTCGCTCAGACTGCGGGGGTCGCCCGTGGGCACCAGCAGGCCGTTTTCCTGATGCCGAATGAGCAGGCCCGGCCCCAAGCTGTCGGCGGCGATCAGCGGCACGCCCGCCGCCCAGGCCTCGATCACCGCATCGCCCAAATCTTCCTGCCGTGCCGGATAAACGAATATGTCCGCGGCCGCGAGATAGGGTCGCAAGTCGTTCTGCCAACCGAGGAATCGCACGCGCGGCTTGATGCCGAGCTGGTGCGCACGCGCTTCAAAAGCCTGCCGATCGTCGCCGTCGCCCGCGATCCAGAGGTAAACGCTCGAAATGTTGGCGATGGCCTGCAGCAGGTCGTCGATGCCCTTGCTATCGATCAAGCGCGCCGCCGTGAACAACAACCGCGCCGTCGCGGGCGTGAAGTAGGTCTTGCGGTCGGCCGGTTTGACGGTTGCGCGCACGAGCCCCGCCGACGGCAGATGCGGCAGCACATGCACGGCCTCGCGCGCCCAGCCGGCGGCGATGGCCGCATCGGCCCTCGCCTGCGACGGCGCGAAAAGAGCATTGCAGGTGGCATAGGCGGCGGGCTCGAACACCGCCGCCGCGCGGCCCAAATGACAATAGCTGCCCCGTTCGACCAAACCGCACAATTCGGCCGACCACGACACCACGATGTCGGGGGTGTAACGCTTCAGTTCGGCGTTGATCTTGCGGCGGTCCAGGAACGCGAACCGTCCGGGAATATCCATGCTGATCGTCTCGATACCCAAGGCCTTGAGATCGGCAAATCGCCCGGAGCCGTCGGCCAAGATGACGCGTTGGTTGATGCCCGCACCGTGCAATCCGGCCACCAAACGGTCGAACTGCAGCCCGGTGCCGCCGAACGCCTCCGCCGACATAATGTGTGCGATTTTCAAGACTGATTCCGTACGTTCCAAAGGTTCAGCACATTTTCATGGCGCCGCCTTATTGGCGGCCCATGTCGATCATTTTCCTGACGGCCGTCGCGACGGCGTCGACCGTGATCCCCGCCATGTCTCGCGCGCCGTTCACCGCCGGAGCCTCCACCACGCAACAATGGTCGCCCCAGGGCGCGTAGTGCAAGGGGTTGGTCGGGCCGAACAGCGCCAAGGTCGGCGCCCCGGACGCCGCCGCGAGGTGACTGAGGCCCGAATCGTTGCCGACGAACAACGCGCAGCGGGAGAGCACGGCCGCGACGGTGAGCAGATCTCGCTCGCCGATGAAGTTGATCAAGGCTTGCGGCGGAATTTTCGCCATGATCGGCGCGGCGGCGTCCTCCTCGCCGGGCCCGCCGACCACCATCACGCGCCAGCCGTTGCAAGGCCCGCCTGGGGCCGCGAGCAGCGCCACCAGCGCGGCAAAAGACTCCGCCGGCCAGGTTTTTTCGGGACGTGCCGCGACCGGCGCCAGGGCCACAACCGGCGGGCCGTCGGGTAGCACGCGCAAGGCATTCTCGCGGTTGCCCTCGCCGACCCAAAGATGCGGGCTCAGCGCCGTCTCTACCCCCAGAACCGAGGGCAGAAACATCACGCGGTGCTTGGTCGCGTCGGTCGGACCGAGTGTATGGCGCACAGTCTTGCGTAAAAACAACGGCACTAAGGAGCGGCGCAGGTCGACGATGATGTCCCACCGCGTGCCGCGCACCTCGTTCCAAAGTTTCAGCCAGTGCAGCGACAAGGGGCGCTTCGTTAGGACGATCACGCGCTCCAGCCCCGGCACATGCGCGAACAAGGATTGCGCCAAGGGGCCGCAAGCAACCGTGATGCGCGCTTCGGGATGACGCCGAATGAGTTCATGCAACACGCCGGTCGATAGAATCGCATCGCCGATGCGCGTGGCGGTGATGAAGAGGATCTTCACGTTACGGCGGCTGTCGCCGGTGCCGGGGCGGACAGCGTGGCGACAAAGGCATCGACATCTGCGGCGGCCATGTCCCAGGTGCGGCGGCGATGCACGGCGGCGGCGGCTTCGTTCATGTTGCGATAGAGCGCGTCGTCGCCGAGAATCTGCAACGCGACATTGCCGAAGGCCATGGCGTCGGGCACCAGGAATCCCGTCTCGCCGTTGACGATTCTGTCCGCCGCACCGCCCACGGCCCGCGCCACCGCGGACAAGCCCGCCGCTTGAGATTCTTGCAAAGTCCAACACGCGAAATCTTGCGAAAAGCTCGGGTAAAGATGCACGCGCGACGCGCGGTAAACTTCGGTCATGCCGCGATCGCCGCGCGGTTCGACCACGACGACATTGGCCGAGGCGGCGTTTTTGACGAGCTCCATCACCGGGCCCAGCTCGTCGGGGATCGCCTCGCCCTTCGTGCCCTTGTGCAGGATCGCCGAGTAAATGCCCAGCCGTGCTTGCGGCATTTGCGGATGCACGATCTTGGTCCAGATGTCGATCAACCACGCCAGGCCCTGCTGCGGGTGCGTGGTCACCACGGCGTGCGGCGGTGGAATGGTCGGTTCCGTGGGCGGATGCGACGAGGCCTCGTGGCCCAACTCAGGAAACGGCTCGACCTCGGCCGTGGTCTCGAAAAAGGTGCTGCGCACGCCGGGTTGAACGACGACGCTGCGGGCCTTGCCTTTGTAGGCCGCCGCCTGCGCGGCACTGATGAACATCAGCGCCGGCTTGAGGGACTCGAACAGACCCTCCACGGCGGGCGTGTTGAGATAATCGACCGGACCCGTGGCCCACAAGATGCGATGCTTGGCCTGACGCGCCGTGCTCAGCAGGCCGGGCTTGCGGAAGGCGATGAGCACGTCGACGTCGGTCGAGATCTGCGGATCGTCGATGGACCGCCACTTGGCCCCTTCGCACCACGTCGGATACTGGATGCGGTTGAGCACGGTGACGCTGTGCCCGCGCTTCACCAGCGCACCGGCGAGGCTGGCAAAGGCCTTCTCGGCGCCACCCAGGGGCCGGCGGGCCGAGGTGTAACCGTCAAAAGCGATGGAATCGTCGACTAAAACATAGTGCATGGCGGCGCCGTTATAGCGCCCCCGGCCAGCATGCGGAAGCCATGGCGCGCGGCGCCCGCGTGGCCGGTATTTCACTTGCGCGGGAGAGATTCAGTGTTAGATAACCCGCCCATGCCGAACCCCCTGTCCTTCGCTGTCCTGCCCCACCGCGCCCTCATCGCCGTGCGCGGCGAAGAGAGCGGCACCTTCCTGCAAGGCATGGTCACCAACGACGTGCGCAAGGTCGAGGCCGGGGCGGCGGTGTGGGCGGCGTTCCTCACGCCCCAGGGTAAATTCCTGCATGAATTTTTCATGTTCTCGCTGGGCAACGCCATATGGCTGGAGTGCGAGCGTGCCCGGCGCGACGACCTCATCGCGCGGCTGCTGAAATACAAGCTGCGAGCCAAAATGACCCTGGAAGCCAACGACGCCCTGGCCGTGGGTGTCGGCTGGGGCCGCAATGTCGGTGCCGCTTTTGGTCTGCGCGACGAGCCGGGCTTCGTCACGCCGCTCGGTGCCGGCGTGGTCTATACCGACCCGCGCCTACTCGACGCCGGCGTTCGCTGGGCCCTGCTGGCGGAAAACGCGCCCGATGTGTTGAAAGAGCTGGGCCTGACCCAATGCCCAGCCGAGGATTACGACGCCCTGCGCTTCTCCCTCGGCCTGCCTGACGGCAGCCGCGACATGGACGTCGAGAAGGCGCTGTTGTTGGAAAACGGCTTCGATGAGTTGGGCGGAGTGGACTACAAAAAGGGCTGCTACGTCGGCCAGGAACTGACCGCCCGCACCCACTATCGCGCCTTGGTGAAAAAACGTCTGATGCCCGTGGCCATCGACGGGCCCGTCCCGTCGGCGGGAACCCCGCTCATGGCCGACGACGAAACCGTTGGCGAATTGAAAAGCGCCGCGGGAGATGGCGGCTTGGCGCTCGTGAAACTCGACGCCTGGCGCAAGTCGCCGCACGGCGTTTACAGCGCCGGCAACTCACGCTTGCGCATTCACCCAGCGACGTGGATGAAATTCGGCACCGAGTAGCAGCAACGCCGCCATTGCTCCAGCATCATCTCAAGAGAAGAGTGAACCCGTGACCACGCCCCCGTCCCACTTAAGCGTCGATCCCAGAAGCCCTCACTACAACGCCGAGGCCCTGACCAAGGGCGTGGGCGTGCGCTTCAACGGCAAGGAACGCACCGACGTGTTGGAATATTCCGTGACGGAAGGCTGGATCATGATCGCGGCGGGCAAGTCCCGTGACCGCTTCGGCAACCCCATGACCATCAAGATCAAGGGCGTGGTGGAGCCGTTTTTTCAGAACGGCTAGGCCCTCCCGATCTCAACCGGGACGATGACGGTGGACGCATAGCAAGATTCGGGCTGCTTCAACCGCTTCTCGGCTCCATAAGAGCCCCGGACGTGAGTTGGAACCCGACAGATGACGCCTTCGCCTAATCTCATGATGAACGCCACGGCTTGGACGCTGCTGATCACCCTGTCGGTGTTATGGGGCGGTTCATTCTTCTTTGTTGGCGTCGCCGTGCGAGATTTACCGCCATTGACCATCGTAACCTTGCGTGTTCTGGGCGGCGCAGTTGCTCTGAATATCGTCTTGCTGGCCTTACGTTTGCGCTTGCCCTCATCTCCCCATATTTGGCGCAACTTCTTCGTCATGGGCCTGTTGAACAACGCACTGCCGTTTTGTCTCCTTGTGTGGGCCCAAACGCAGATCGCTAGTGGCCTTGCGTCCATTTTGAACGCCGCCACACCCATGGCGACAGTGTTGCTGGCGCATGTCATGACCGATGATGAAAAAATGACCGTCAATCGCGTCGCGGGCGTCATGATCGGCATAGCGGGTGTGGCCGTAATGATCGGGGCTGACGTTCTGGGCAGCGCCACGGGCACGCTGATGGCGCAGCTCGCCTGCGTCGCGGCGACAGTGTCGTATGCCCTGGCTGGCATCTACGGCCGCCGTTTCAAGACCATGAACTTATCGCCGCTGATCACCGCCACGGGACAGCTCACCGCCGCCGTGATCATGCTGGCGCCCGTGACGCTGTTGATCGACCGGCCCTGGCTCCTGCCCGCGCCGAGCACGGCGACCTGGCAAGCGCTCGCGGGGATCGCGCTGCTGTCGACGGCACTCGCCTACATTCTCTATTTCAGAATCCTCGCGCTCGCCGGCGCCACGAATATCGCGCTTGTGACCTTGCTGGTGCCCGTGAGCGCAATCTTGTTGGGCACGCTCGCCCTGGGCGAGCGGCTGGACGCCTCGCACGTCTTGGGATTCTCGCTCATCGCCGCGGGCCTGGGGTGCATCGACGGGCGCCCCCTGCGCTGGCTACGAGCCAAAGCCGGCTGATTCGGCACCTATTTCTCCGCCAATGCCGCCTGGGCCGCGGCCAGGCGCGCCACGGGCACGCGGTAGGGCGAGCACGAGACGTAGTCCAAGCCCGCTTTGTGGCAGAAGTGGATCGACTCTGGGTCGCCGCCGTGTTCGCCGCAGATGCCGACTTTCAAGTCCTTGCGCGTCTTGCGGCCGCGCTCCGTGGCGATGGAAATCAACTCACCCACGCCCTCTTGGTCGAGGCTCGCGAAGGGGTCCTTCTCGAAAATGCCCTTGGCGCGGTAAATCTCGATCAGCGGCGCGCAGTCATCTCGTGATAGGCCGTAAGTGGTTTGCGTGAGGTCGTTGGTGCCGAAAGAGAAGAACTCCGCCGTCTTGGCGATCTGGGCCGCCATCAGCGCCGCGCGCGGCAGCTCGATCATGGTGCCGACCTTGTAGTCGATCTTCAGGTTGGCGGCCGTGAAAACCGCCTTGGCCGTGGCGTCCACCACGTCCTTCATGAGGTCCAGCTCCTTCTTACAACCCACCAGCGGTATCATGATTTCCGGCAGAACCGATTTACCCGCTTGCGTGACCTGCACGGCGGCCTCGAAGATCGCGCGCGCCTGCATTTCGTAGATCTCCGGGTGCGACACACCCAGGCGCACCCCGCGATGGCCCAGCATGGGGTTGCTTTCGTGCAGCTTCACCAGCAGATCGCGCACGGTCTCCACCGACACGCCGCTGGCTTGCGCCACTTCGGCGGCCTCGGCCTCGGTCTGCGGCAGGAATTCGTGCAGCGGCGGGTCCAGCAAGCGAATCGTCACAGGCAAGCCATCCATGATGGTGAACAGCTTAACGAAGTCGCCGCGCTGATAGGGCAACAGCTTCTCAAGCGCCGCTTTACGCCCGCCCGCGTCCTTGGCCAAAATCATCTGGCGGATGTTGAGAATGCGCTCGGAGTCGAAAAACATGTGCTCGGTGCGGGCGAGACCGATGCCCTCCGCGCCGAACTTACGCGCGGTCTCGGCGTCCAGCGCCGTCTCGGCGTTGGCGCGCACCTTGAGGCGGCGGATTTTATCCACCCAGGCCATCAACACGGCGAAATCGCCCGTCAGCTCTGGCTGAATCGTGGGCACCTGACCCAGAAAGACTTCGCCGGTGGCGCCGTCCAGCGTGATCACGTCGCCTTCCAGCAGAATGCGGTCCTTGACGCGAAAAGTTTTCGCCTTGGCGTCGATCTGGATGTCGCCCGCGCCGCATACGCAAGGCGTACCCATGCCGCGCGCCACCACGGCGGCGTGGCTGGTCATGCCGCCGCGCGTCGTCAGAATGCCCTGGCTCACGTGCATGCCGCCAATGTCCTCGGGGCTGGTCTCGCGGCGGACCAGAATCACTTTCTCGCCGCGCTTGTGCCAATCCTCGGCGTCCTCGGCGGTGAAGACGATGCGCCCAGCCGCCGCGCCCGGCGAGGCCGGCAGCCCGCGCGAGAGCAAATTGCGCGGCGCTTTGGGGTTGAGCGTGGGATGCAACAACTGATCGAACTGCGCCGGAATGATGCGTTTGACCGCCTCGGCTTCGGAGATGATACCTTCGCCCACCATGTCGACGGCGATCCTGAGCGACGCCTTGGCCGTGCGCTTGCCGTTTCGCGTCTGTAGCATCCACAGCTTGTTCCTCTGAATGGTGAATTCCATGTCCTGCATGTCGGCGTAGTGGCGCTCCAGCGTCGCGCGCACCTCGACAAGTTGCTTGTAAAGCGCCGGCATGGACTCTTCCATGGCGGGCAGGTTCGAGTTCTGGGCCTGCTTGCCGGCGATGGTGATTTGCTGCGGGGTGCGGATGCCCGCCACCACGTCCTCGCCTTGCGCGTTCACCAGGTATTCGCCGTAGAAAATATTCTCGCCGGTGGAGGGATCGCGCGTGAAGCACACGCCCGTGGCGCAGTCCTCGCCCATGTTGCCGAACACCATGGCTTGAACGTTGACGGCGGTACCCCAGCTTTCGGGGATGTCGTGCAAACGCCGGTAGGTGATGGCGCGCTGGTTCATCCAGCTGGAAAACACCGCGCCGATGGCGCCCCAGAGCTGCTCCTGCACGTCCTGCGGAAAGGGCGAGCCCAACTCCTCCTCGACCTTGGCCTTGTAGGCGGCCACCAGCTTTTTCAAATCGTCGGCGTCCAACTGCGTGTCGAGCTGCACGCCCTTGTCTTCCTTGGCGATCTCCAGCAGGTGTTCGAAGTTGTAGTGATCGCAGCCCAGCACCACGTCGGAGTACATCTGGATGAAGCGGCGGTAGCTGTCGTAGGCGAAGCGCGGGTTGTTGGCTTGCTTGGCCAAGCCCTCGACAGTGATGTCGTTAAGGCCGAGGTTGAGGATGGTATCTATCATGCCGGGCATGGAGGCGCGCGCGCCCGAACGCACGGAGACCAACAGCGGATTCTTCGCGTCGCCGAAGCTGGCACCGATGAGGCGTTCGATTTTCTTCAGCGCCGCTTCGACCTGCGCCTTCAGTTCGGCGGGGTAGTTTTTCTGGTTGGCGTAATAGGCCGTGCAGACTTCGGTGGTGATGGTGAAGCCCGGCGGCACCGGCAGACCAATGGCGCTCATCTCCGCCAAGTTGGCGCCCTTGCCGCCCAGTAGGTTTTTCATATCGGCCCGACCGTCGGCCTTGCCCGCACCGAAGGCGTACACCCACTTGCCGGGGATCGACGGGGATTTCTTCTCTTCCGTCGTGGCCGAAGGATAAAGATCGGGGCGCAATTGGCCGCGCGTCACCTTGCCCGCCGTGGCCGCTTCCACCGCCAGCACGCGCTCAGCGGGCACCCGGTCCCACTGGCTGATGGCCTGGGAGGTGACGTTGATGGCCCGCGCCAGGGCAGCCACGCCGCCAGCTTCGGAAATCGCATGGTCGAGGGCACTATCACGCATGGGAATTCTTCCAAATGTAAGGGGTAAGGCGGATTCGGTAAGCTAAGTAGCTTACGCCTTACGGTATTGGAAGAGGAATTACAGCTATTGGGCTGGCAATATAGAAATTTGGTAAGCGAAAATTACCAGAATAGTAAGCTCAGCCTTCAATTTTTGAGAAATCAGCCAATTTGCCCATGGCCGCTCCGATTCGTGACAGCAGGAGCAAACGGGCCGTCCGCTGCGACGCCTGCTCAGCATTGACGGTCACGTTGTCAAAGAAGAGGTCAACGGGTTTGCGCAAAGCCGCCAAGGCCGACATGGCCGAGGTGAAATCTTCCTTGCCGAGATGGACCGTTGCGTCAGTTTCGATCTTGGCGATGGCCGCGAGCAATGCCGTGGCTTCAGGCGCGCCGAGATCGCCCTCCGGCACAACTCCAGCATAAGTCTTTTTGTCTTTCTTCTCTTCAATCCGCACGATGTTGGCGGCCCGGCGATAGGCCACCAGCAAATTGGCGCCGTCGTCGGTATCGAGAAACGCCTTCAGCGCCTCGACGCGCGCCATGAGGCGCACGAGATCGTCCTCATCGCCCAGCGCGAACACCGCCGAGATCAAATCATGGCGAACGCCCTTATCCTTGAGGTACACCTTCAAGCGGTCGGCGAAAAAGTCGAGTAAGTCGCGCGCAACCGCCGACGGATCGGCCTTCACGCGCGTTCCATAATGCGCCACGGCCTGTTTGAAGACCGGGATCAGCCGCAGGCGCAATTTGTTCTCGAGAATCAGGCGAATGACGCCCAGCGCCGCGCGCCGCAATGCAAACGGGTCTTTCGACCCCGTGGGTTTTTCGTCGATGGCGAAGAACCCGATCAGGGTATCGATCTTGTCGGCCAGCGCCACGGCCACGCTGATGGGCTTGGTGGGGCAACCGTCATTAGGACCCAGCGGCGAATAGTGCTCGGCGATCGCATCAGCAACCTTCGCGTCTTCTTTGTCGTGGAGCGCGTAGTAGCGCCCCATGATGCCCTGCAGGTCCGGGAACTCGCCGACCATGCCGGTGGACAGGTCGGCCTTGGCCAGCAGGGCGGCTCGCGCGGTCAAGTCCGCGTTGGCCTGGGTGACCGACGAGAGTTCGCGCGCCAGCGCCGCGATGCGCGTGACCTTGTCGCGCACGGTGCCCAGTTTTTCCTGGAACACGCGCTCCGCCAGTTTCTCGATGAGGCTGTCGAGTTTTTTCTTGCGGTCTTCGTCCCAAAAGAACTTGGCGTCCGACAGCCGCGCGCGCAGCACGCGCTCATTGCCCGCGATGATGGCCTTGCCGCCGTCGGTGGCCACCATGTTGGCGATCAGCCCGAAACGGCGGGAGAAGGCCCCGTCCGCGGACTGCAGCGCGAAGTACTTCTGGTGCTTGCGCATGGCCGAGGTCAGCACCTCGGACGGGACGTCCATGAAGGCCTCGTCGATGGTGCCCAGCAAGGGCACGGGCCATTCCACCAGGCCAGTCACTTCATTGAGCAGCCCGATGTCGTCGCGCACCGTGAGATTTTCCTTGGCCGCCAGCGCCGCCAGTTGGCTTTTGATCGCCTCCGTTCGCTCGGCGGGATCGATCATGACGAAGGCTTTGCGCAGCTTGGCGACATAGTCGGCGAAATTGGTGGCTTGAATCTCCGCCGGCGCCATGAAGCGATGGCCGACGGTCGCGTTGCCCGCCGTCACGCCGGCGAAGGACACGGGGATCACTTGGCCGTCGAACACGCACAGGATTTTGTGCAAGGGGCGCACCCAGCGCGTGGGATTGCTCGCCCAGCGCATGGACTTGGGCCAGGGCAATTGAGCCAACGCCGCCTCGATGATCTCTTTCAGCACGTCGCCAGCGGGGCGGCCCTTCTTCTTGATGACGGCGAAGTAGAACTTGCCTTTATCAAGCTCGCGCACTTCGGCTTGCGAGATATCGCCAAGGCCCGTGGACTTGAGAAACCCCTGAATGGCGGCGGGTGCCGCGTCGATGCGCGGGCCTTTCTTTTCATCGGAGATGTCGGGCTGCGCCGTGGGCAGGCCCTCGACCACCAGCGTCAGGCGGCGCGGACCACCCATGGCCTTAAGGGACGAATGGGCAAGCCCTTGCGCGTTGGCCGCGTCGGTGAACAGCCGCGCCAAGGCCTCGGCCGCGCCGGCTTGCATGCGCGCCGGGATCTCTTCGGAGAAAATTTCGAGCAGGAGTTCGGCCATGGTGACTTACAGCTTATTCTTTTCCTCCCCCTGAAAGGGGGAGGTGAAGGAGGGGGTCGTTAACGACCCCACCCCAACCCACCGGATCCCGGCTGCGACAGCCACCCTTACCATAGGAATGCTACCCCACGGAGACAGTTCCTGGTGTTTCTCAACACCATGGTGTTT
>JANRJL010000072.1:0-57804 GCA_033763995.1 Rhodospirillaceae bacterium
CTCCAGCGTCCAACCGGAGAAGGCGCGCGAGGCTTGGAGAATGTCTTGGTCGCTGAAGCCGAGCGTGACGCCGCCGTAAAGCTTCGCGGCTGATGTTGTCGGTGCTACTCCCAAATACGCACCGCGGCCCAGCGTGTGCAGCTCCAGAATTTCGCGCGCATAGTTTTCGTTGGGCAGCGCCGCCGTGCTTTCGGCGTTGTTGAGATAGCGCAGCATGGAGGTGCTTTGCGCCGTGGCGGCCAAGAGATCGCGGAAGTTACCGAAGACGCGCGGGCGGATCACTTGCTGGTCGTAGATCGGCAGCGTCGCCGAGCCGAAGATGTCGGCCTGGCGGCCGACGTTGAAGTGATTGTTCCAGAAGTCAGCCATGAATTCGCGCAGTTGAAAGGCCGAGTGTGTGTTGCGAATCCAGGTGGCCGCGCAAAGTTCTTGCTGAATGCGCGCAAGCTCGTTGGCGGCGACCGAGTTCTCGACGTACACCGCCAGGTCCCACAGCGACCTCGTGTCGGCGCCCATGTAATTGAGCGGGCGCAGCTGGTTGACGTCGGGCCAGCCGGTGATGCCCTTGGTGGGCGGCTGGCCCACGTAGGCGATGCGCATGCGCTGGCCGGCCATGTGCTGGGCGAGCACGGGATCGTCGCCCGGCGGCGGCTTCAACTGTTCCTCAACCCACGCCTCCCAGCCGATCTTCTTGACATAGGCCACGTCGGTGTCGCGCGCGCCGAAGGTCACGCGATTGAGGGCCAAGGTCTCGAAACTGGGTGTCGGTTGCAGCATGGCTCACTCGCCCGAGGTCCGGGCAGCGCGCTCCTCAAAACTCGTACAACGCCGACAGCGATAGAACGTGAATGTTGTAACGCGGCGGCAGGATGCCCGAGCCCAGGATCTGGGCGACGGGCGTTAAACCAACGCCATCATACTGCCAATCGTTGCTGCGCCGGCGCTCAAAAGTGTAGCCGGCCTTGAGCGCCAGGCCCGCGTTCACGTTGTATTGGGCCTTCAAACCCATGTGATGTGTGGTCTCTTTTGTGTCGGGCAAGGGTGCCACGGCGGCCAGCGGCACGACAGGGTTCGCTTGGACCGCGATGGCCGTGCGGCCCCGCGCCAGATAGGCGTCGGCCCCCAGCGTGAGCGTTTGCGGAATGACGGTGAAATCGGCGCTGAGCCCGGTGGTGTCGGCACGGTCGCGATTGCGCGCGGCCCATTCGAAATTGGGGTTAAACAGATTGAGCGTGGCGATGTAATAGCCCTTCTGGAAAAAGCGCACGCTTTCATAGCTGTGGAACACGCTGGCCGTGACGCGCTCGGCCAGCTGCAGTGTCGCATCCACATCCAACAGCAGCGAGCGCGAGCTCTGCAGGCCCAGCGGCGAGTTGATGTACGTGTCGCGGGCGAAACCTAGCGACGTATTGAAGGTCAGAGCCTGGGTGGCATCCACCGTGAGCCCACCGCGCGCCTCGCGCCGTGTGCGGTCGGCCAGGTGGAACTTGCGCAACGACGGATGCTCGATGGAGGCGTTCTGGGGCCCGGCGTTGTTGTAGTTGGCCGTGTGGCTTTCGATCCACGACAGATCGTCGCGATACTCCGAGCCGTCGCGGTCGGCAAAGCTGTAGGACACCCAGCCCGATCCGGCGGCGAAGGTGGACAGCAGCTTGGCCTTCACCGTGTACTCGTGGGAGTGCTCCACGGCCTCGTAGGTGCGCGACTTGAAATCGCTGCCGTAGGACACGCTGAGTTTGGTGCGCGGCGTGAAGCGGTGCGCGGCCGCGGCCTTGAATTTGTGCGCGGTCAGGCTGCGCGGCAGGTTGAAGCGGATGTAACGGCTGACCCCCGGCACGAACGGCTGCGCCTGATCCTGGGCGTCGTTGGGGATGTAGCTGTAGAGATCGCGCGAGGAACGGTTCTGGCGGTCGTCGAAGGTGTAGCCGCCGCTGACCTCGAAGGCGTCGCTCTCGCGCGAGGTGATGGCGACATTGGCGAAGGTCTTGCGCACGTCGCCGTCGAAGGCCGCGCGCGGCAGCGGGTCCACCACCACCAGGCGCGGGCTGGGCGAATAGGGAAGCAGCGCATCGTTCTGCCGGTTGAGCGCGTAAGATAGCCGCGCCGTCACGCGCGTACGCTCCGTGAGGGCATACCCGCCCGACAGCGAAAACGCATGGGCCGTGGTGTCGGGCGGCAGGCTGTATTGCCCGAGGGCGAAAGGATAGCCGGCGAAGGCGCCGGCGGGCCACGACGGGCCCAGCGAACGCGTGTAGGGGTTGGCCACGATCACGGAATCGATGCGGCTGGTGAACTTCGCCAGCTCGTACTTGGCGCTCCATTGCCAGCGGGCGTCGGCGTACCCCAGGCTGGAGGTGAAGCGGTTCGAGACGTAGTCGATGGGCAGCGGGAAGAACACGCCGACGGGAAAATTCGCCTCGTGGCCGAAGGCGATGCCGTGCTCGCGCAAACCGTCACGCCGCCGCCGCTCGGCGCGGAAGCGCAACTCATAGCCCGTCTCGCCCGGGGCCAGGACGAAATCCCCGCCCATGGTTTGCCACTGGGTCTTGAGTTCCAGAGGCTTGAGGTTTTGCTCAAGCGTGGTGAAGCGCGAGGATTGATTGCTGCCCACCCAGTTGGCGGGCAGGGTCAATTGCCGCGTGCCCGCGCCATCGAAGGGCGTGCGCGCGGTCTCGGCATGGGCGCGCGTGAAGGCGTTGTAGAAGCCCGAGACCTGCCACTGCCCCTGCTGGCCGTAACGGGCGAGCAAGGCCCGCATGTCCTCGCCCATGAGCGAGGCGCGCGCGTCGAAGAATGTCGTACCACCGGAGTCCCATCCATCGCGCCGGCTGAAGAGGCCGTTGACGATGGGAAACAGCCCGCGCTCGCGCACGCCGCCGTAGCGGCTGACATAGAATGAATCGGCGTTCTGCCAGCCCAGCCCCACGTCCAGCGCGCTGGTGAACAACGGCGGCGGCTTTTTCACCGGCGCGGCGCCGATATCGAAATCGTCCTGGGCCAACACAGGCGCGCCCAGAACCAAAGCCGCGATCAAGGTGATGTGCCCCTTGCCCACAACCTACCTCGCGAACCGGATGCCCGAGGGGTGATTGGAGCCGTGCACCTGGCTGTGACAGTTGAGGCACCCGCGCAGCACCATCATGCGCGAAGGCGCCGCACCGCCCGGAATGCTGGCGCCGCTGAAGGGCTGGCTATTGTGCAGCGTGGAGTCATGGCAGTTCTGACACAGATACGGCGGGCGCTGCTTGAGCAGGGCCACCTGCACCGAGCCGTGAGGCGTGTGGCAGATGGAGCAGTCCTCCTGAACCGGCGGGTGATCGAACAGCATGGGCCCGCGTTTTTCGTCGTGGCAGGTGACGCAGGTGTCGTTGACGGTGTCCGCGACCAACAGCTTGGGCCCCACCGAGCCATGCGGGTTGTGGCAATCCGAGCAACTCATCTGCCCCTCGGTGACGGGGTGATGCGAGGGCTTCAAGGCCGCGGCGCGCTGTTCGGCGTGGCACGTGAAACACACCGGCGCTTGGGTGGCGGCACTCAGCACCGGATCGCGCACCGGGTGCGAATCATGGCACGCCGCACAGGTCACGTCGGAGCCGGCGTGTTGGCTGCCAGGCCAATGCATGCGCGCCCCGCCCTCGTGGCAACCGAGGCAGGTTTTGGTTTGCAACTCGGGCGTGGAGATGTTGGGACCGGAAAAATTGATCTCCGGCGGCGGACGCATGGCGCCATCGGGCAGCCGCGCCATGTGCGCGAGGCTGTCGCCGTGGCACGACTGGCAGCCTTCGCCGGCGACTTCGGTGCGCGCGTCACCCTTCACGCCATGGGCCGTGTGCAACACGCCCGTGACCTTGGGATCGTCATGGCAATTGAGACAGGCCTTGACCTCGGTGGGCTCGCCCAGGCCCCGCGCGGCGTCTTGCGCGTGGGCACTCATGGCCCAGAACAATGCCGCAATCAACACACCTGCGCGAAGGATGATGCCCATGCCGTACCGTACCATCACACAGGCCCTAGTGGAGCGGATTTGACATTCGCGACCCTGGTTGCGACGAAACTGCGAAGCGAATGTCAAATCCAAAGCTCCACTCAAAACTTATGTTTGCTAGTGGTCCTGATGATTCCAGCATTCGCAAAATCGCCCACCGAAATTGGATGCGAATGCTGGAATCGGACCACTAGCCTACTGGCGCACCGCGACAAAGTCCGCTTTTCCTTGACCCAGCACCAAGGTTTTTTCCAGCGAGACGTAATGAAAGCGCTGCGCCGTGTGCCCGGCATGGACGGCGAAGCCCACAGTGTAGGTTGTGCCTGGCACGATGGCCTTGTGCACACTGCTGCCCGCCAGCTTACGGCTGAAGGTCACGGCCCATGTATCGCCCGTCACGCTTGAGGTCGCCGTGACCGTGGCGGCGGGATTTTCGTGGCGCTTGTCGAGCACCCAGCCGTCGGCCACCACGGGCGCGGCGTTGGCATTAAGACGCGCCTGCCAGTATTCCAGGAAAGCGCCGTCGGCGAGATACTTGGCGATATCGGCTTCGGGCTTGATCTCCGCGCCGCCGCCGCGGCCCACCTTGACCCGCGAGCGCGCGACATACTTGGTGGTGTCACCGCCGGGGGCGCTGGGCATGCGCGCGAGATTGTCGTGACAAACCGCCCAACAGCCGCCGCGCGTCACTTCCGCCAGCTTGCCGTCATCGATCATCACCGCGACCTTGTGGGCGAAGTCTTTTTCCATGCCGGCGTCGGGCTGTTCGCCCGGCTTGAATTCCACATGGATCAGAATGTTCTCGGCGTCATAGGCCGCCTTGACGTTGGCGGTGATGGAACCGGGCTTCCCGGCAATGGGTTCCTTCTCGGCGGATTTATCGGCCACCAGAAGCTTGCCCGAGGCCACTTCCTCGCCTTCGTGGCACTGGCGGCAGTCCTTGCCCTCGCGGAATTTGTCGGCCCCGCTGTGCTCGGCTTGGGTCAGCAGCATCTCCCACGACAACTGGCCGGGATAAAACAGCACGATGTCCTTGCCGGGAACCGTGGACCAATCCACCGCCAGGGCCATGGGCGCCATTGACACAGAGGCCACCACCGCCGCCCACGAAACCGTCCTCACCGCCATGGCCCGATCCCCAAAGGAATGATCCTCAACTGAATGAACGCAGGCGGACGCCCACGGACTCCCCACTTACGGACGCCGCCGAACGCAAATTATTCCACGGCATCGGGGATTTTTGTAGTGACTCCAATCGTCTAGAGAAGGTCAGGCAATCGTGGCATTGTGCCGCGCCGGGGAGAGCCAGCATGTCAGAGCAAGCAGCGCCGCAGCGCTTTGGAACCGTCGCCATCGCCTTGCACTGGATCGTGGCCGGGGCCGTGGTGGGCACCGTCGCGCTGGCGCTTTATCTCGACACCCTGGAGTTGGGCGAGACCAAGAATCTCATGCTCACCGCGCATAAGTCCGTCGGGCTCACGATCCTGGCTCTCATGGCGCTGCGGGTGGTGTGGCGGCTGACGCACCGCGCGCCGCCCCTGCCCGCGACCATGACGGCCTGGCAACGCTGGGCGGCCCAGGCCACGCACATTTTCCTGTACGTCATCGCGCTCGCCATGCCGGTGACGGGCTACATGTCGGTGGCGGCGCGCGGCCGCGAGACGACATTTTTCGGATTGTTCCGCGTGCCCGAGATCGTGCCGCTGGATCGCGCGCTGTCGAACCTGTCGGAGAATCTGCACACCAACGGGCAGTACGTGCTCTATGCCCTGGTGGGCGCGCATGTGGCCGGCGCGCTCTATCACCATTTCATCGCCAAGGACGACATCCTGCGGCGCATGTGGCCGCAGGGTCGCCGCTGACAGTTATTATAGCGATTAGTAACCGTTGAGTCCGGGTCCGCCACCGTAGTCACCCGCGCTGGCCGGCTTGTTGACGGCACACGCGGTGCTCATGCTGACGTTGGCGGACAAGGTCGAATTGACGATCGACTGGCCGACCAGGTTGTAAGGTGGTCCGCCGCTGGTGTCGGTGATCACCAGGTTTGCATGGAACTGATTGGCCGTGGGCGCCCAACCCGCTTGCTGCTCGAAGAAGGTGAACGGCATGCTGTAGGACGCATTGGGCGCCGTCTGAACGTTGACCGGCGAGCCCACCACCGTGCCGGTCGCGGAATCGACCAATGTGACGCGATAGGTCACCGGCGCGTTCCAGTAGTTGTGAAACTCCACTTGGCTGGGGTAACCGGCGATGCGCGAGGTGTGCACGTTGGTGAGCACGGCGCTGGAGGAGATGGTGCCCACCGCCTGATTGAGCAATGCGTTGCACACGCTGACATTCTCGAAGAAGCCGTTAACGCTGTTGTAGGTGACGTGTTGATAGCCCGCCGCCGCGTCGGGATTTTGGATATAGAGCGCGTAGCTGGTGTCGCCGCCGTTGAGCGCGGCCGCGTTGGCGTTTTGGAGAATTTGCGTCAGCGTATATTGCGGCGAGGCGCTGCGGCCCACTTGGATGTTGGCGGTGCCGTAGGTGCGCCCGGTGGGCGAGCCCACGACCGTGATGCTGAAGTTGCTGGGCGCGCTGGCGCCGTTGAACAGCCGTAGATAAGAGAGCGTGCCGCCGGCGCCGTTGTAGGTCGGCGCCACCACGGCATAGAGCGTGCCGTTGAGGGCCGCGGCTTTCTCGCCGCCCGAGGAGGGTTGGGCGCGGGCCGGGAACGACGCCGGGCGCTCGAGCCCGGCGGGACCGATCCCGGTGACGTATTCGTCGGGGATTTTGACGGTCGGAATGTCGTCGGCCGCGGCTGAGGCGAGGGCCAGACCCATGGCGCCGATCCCGGCAGTGGCCAAGAGCATGAGGCGGTATGAGGTGCGCATCCGTGTCTCCGTTCGATCCTTGGACAGTCAACGTTTCGGCCCAGGTCCGGGTTGCAAGTCTAGCCCTTTTGGGGGCTTCGGCCAAACCCTGGGGACCCGCGATTGACCCCCTTAAGACGCCCCGCCACCTGGGGTTATTCCCCTCCCCACCCCAAAATAGCTTTTGCCACAATTCGGAATAAAACGCCCCGCGCCCGCGTCTTTACCTGCGAATGCTCGACGGTAACGCTGCGGTTTGACGTTGCAACGGCGCTCACGGATGATCGCGAACGTCCAGCCCGGACCCCGGGGATCGGACGTCGGCGACCACACCACCCGAGCGAGTTTTGGGAAACGCCCTTGCAAGCGAGCCGACCCGACGATTTTGCCGAGGCGCTGACGGCGCAATTGCCCGCCCTGCGGCGGTACGCCATCGCCTTGGTGGGCAGCCTCGCGGCGGCCGACGACTTGGTTCAAGACTGCATCGAGCGGGCGTTGCGGCAGTCGATCAAGCTGGAAGAATTGCGGTCCATTGCCGGTTGGTTGAGAACGATCTTGCATAACCTGTACATCGACGAGATCAGGCGCAAGCGCAGACAAGGAATGAGCGTCGACGTGGCTGACGTGGAAAATCATGTGTCCCTCATCTCACCGCCGCGCGACACGGCGGCGATGATGGACCTCGAGCGCGCCATGGCGACGCTGAGCGTCGAGCACCGCCAGATTCTGTTGCTGGTGGGGCTGGAAGGCTTGAACTATCGCGAGATGGCCGACGAACTGAACGTGCCCATCGGCACGGTGATGTCGCGCCTGGCCCGCGCCCGGGAACGGCTGCGCGAGGCCATGACGGCGAAGACGGACTTGGACTCATGAGCGAGCGGTTTGATATTTCCGAGAGCGACCTGCATGCCTTCATCGACGGCGAGTTGGGGGCCGAGCGCGCGCGTTTGGTCGCGGCGGCCTTGACCCAAGACTCCGTCTTGGCCGCGCGCGTGGCCAGCTTCCGCGCCGACAAGGAACAATTCGCTCGCGTCTACGGCCCGCTCATCGACCAGCCCGTGCCGCTGCGCTTGCAGGCCGTTCTCGCGCGCGGCAAACGGCGTGCGCCCGTGGGACTGCCGCGCACGGCGTGGATGGCCATGGCGGCCAGCATCGTCGCCGCCGTGGTGGGTTGGGCAAGCCTGTCGGTTCTGCAACCGGCGCCCGCCGACACCATCGTCGCCGAGGCCCTGGCGGCCCGCGCAGATACGGCGGGAGCGCAGAGCGTGAGCCCCGGCGAGGCCGGGCAAGCCCTGACGCAAGCCTTGGAGTTGAATCTTCAAGCGCCCGATCTGTCGAAGATGGGTTACACGCTGGCGCGCGTGGACACTTATGCCGACACGCCCGGCGGTGCGGCCGTGAAGCTCGACTATCGCGCCGCCGATGCGCGCACCTTCACCATTTATCTGCGCCGCTCCTCGGGTGACGTGCGTTTCGAGATGCTCAAGCAGGGCGAGACGCGCATTTGCCTGTGGCAGGACGACGTGGTGGGCGCGGTCATGCTGGGCGAGATGTCGGCGGGCGAGATGCTGCGGCTCGCGAGCCTGGCCTACTCGGGCTTCGGCACCTGACCTAAACACCGCCGTCACCCTGGGGCTTGTTCCCAGGGTCCAGAGTTTTTTTGCCTCGTTCATCGGCCTATCGAGAGTAAAACAAAAACGAAAAACCCCTGGGTCCTGGGAATAAATCCCAGGACGACAGTGATGGTGTTTCTGTAGCTATGTGCTTATTCCCTCACCGCGAGGGCTGGGTGGCGAGCATCTGCGGCGTCAACTCCGACGCGGGATGCGGGGCCGTGACCTTGTAGGCTGGTGCCCCGGCGTTGAATCCGAAACTGTACACATAGCCCCCCAGCACCAAGTCATAAACGAATTGGCTGCCGAGGATCAGCGCCGGCACCTCGGGCATCAGGTACATGGTGCCGTGGCCGAACTTCCACAGCTTGCCGTCTTCATCCCAACTGTCGCTATAGACCGCGAACCAGGTGTCTTCGTCGATGTAAAGCCGACGGCGCGGCGCGATGTGGCTCTTGCCCGGCGCCAGCACGCCCTCCACCACCCACACGCGATGCAGTTCATAACGCAGCGCGTTCGGATTGGCATGGGCGGACGTCAACACGTCGCGCGCGGGCAAGGCATGAAAGCGATTGTTGTTGTAGGGCACGATCATCTCGCGCTTGCCCACAAGCGTCCAATCGTAGCGGTCGGGCCCGCCGAAGAAGACGTAGTACTCGTCCAACGTTTGGAATCCCGAGGCGTCGGGATCGGGCGTGTCGTAGGAGAGCGAGGGCCCGCGCCGCACCCGCCGTTCCCCGGGCAGATAACGCCAGGCTGCGAACTTATCGCGCGCGATGTTGAGCGGCTGCCAGGCCAGATACCCCTCGCCGTTCTTGGCGGGCGGCGCGGTGAGGATGCGCCGCGTCTTGAAATAATGGGTGCCCACGGTCTCGGGTGTGACGCCCGGCGTGTAGTAGGGAAAATCGGCCACCTCGCTGTGAGCCGAGGTTAGGTCGATGGTCCCGGCGGCGGAGACCACATAGGTGCTGAGTTGCGCTTCGCGCGCCGGGCCCCAAAAGGCCAGCAGGTGATTCCACACGACTTCGAGCCCGCTTTTTGGAATGGGAAAAGGAATGCCCCCGGCCGCGCCGCGCACGCCCATGGCGAGCCCTTCGGGTACGGCCTCAGCACGCAGCGCATTGCGCGCGACATTGTCGTAGACCGATTGCGGTGCCACGCCCGTGCGCCGCGAGGGGTACACGTCGATGCGATAGCTGGGAAATTTCGCGAACAGCGCCTTGGCCCCTTCGGGCAACTGCGCGGCATATTGCGCGACGTTGGCCGCGGTGATGGAAAACAGCACCTTGTCGTCGGCAAAGGGGTCGGGCCGCACATCACCCGAACGATAGCCGGGCAAGGCCAGCGACACCTCGCCGGTCCACGCCGGGATGGTGCCGGCGGCATTGCCCGCACGCTCGGCGCCCACGGGCGTGAGCACGCCTTGAAGCCGGGCGGCCTCCTCGGGCGTCACCCCCGCGACGGCGGGGCCCAGGGACAGGCCCAAGGTCAGACAGAGCGCCGCGAATATCAGCAGAGAACGCGCAAAACACGCCACGGTTTCGCCCTAAACCAGAGTGCAGAATAAGAAAGATATAGAGTCCACGCGACATCCCGCGATGGCTCACGGGTGCGTGCATGATAGAGTGAGCCTCGCCCGTGAACTAGCTAGTAGATGCCGTGACGCACGACCATGTGACCGAGGCTCGCCCGAGATTTAACCGTTGCCTGCCACCTTGGTGCGCCGTGGCGGCGAGTCTCGCGCTTGTGTCGGCCGCGCTGCCTTTGCCGCGCGCCCTGGGCGGGGAAATCCTGACCAACGCGACGACCACGGTGCGCTTGGACACCACCGTGCGTTATTCGGCGGGTGTGCGGCTCGAATCGCGCGACCCGCTGCAACTGTCAGATCCCAACGCCGACGACGGCAACCGTAACTTCGGCCCCGGACCCATTTCCAACCGGCTCGACGTGCTGAGCAAATTGGACATCGATACCGGCCTCGTCGGCTTCGAGGCCAGCGTCGTGGGCTGGTACGACACGCTCTATAATCGGCGCACCGATCATGCGTCCCCCGCCACCTTCAACTCGCCGTCCGTGCCCGTGGGTCGGGTGCCGGGGGGCACGCGCGAACTTCACGGGCGCAACATCGAATTGCTCGGTGCTTTCGCCCATGGCACCTTCGCGCTGGCCGATCGGCCCTTGTCGGTGCGCCTGGGACGCAGCAGTTTTCTGTGGGGCGAGAGCCTGTTCTTCGCCGACAACGGCATCGCCGCCGGTCAAACGCCCATCGACGCCATCAAGGCCCTGAGCGTGCCCGGCATCCGCGCGGCCGAGGTCTATCTGCCCGTGACCCAAGCCTGGGCGAGCCTGCAGCCCACGCCCGACTTAGCGCTTGAGGCCTATTATCAGTTCGAGTGGCGCAAGACCCGCTTGCCGGGAGCCGGCAGTTATTTCAGCGCGGCGGACTTTCTCGACGCGGGCGGCGAGCGCCTGATCGTGGGGCCCGGGCAATTCTTCGTGCGCAATCCCGACGTGCGCGCACCGGACTCGGGCCAGTTCGGTGTCTCCGTGCGCTGGAATCGCGACAGCGGCGACTATGGGCTTTATGCGCTCCGCTATCATGCCAAAGAACCACAAATCTTTTTGCGGCTCGGGCCCTTCGTGCGCCGTAGCGCCAGCCCGCAAGCCTCGATCCGTGAACGTGCGTCGCTCTATGGTGTCGCCCCAGGCGCGTTCATCACCGGGCCCAACACCACGATCAACATCGACTACGGCCTTTACGGCAACACGGCCACCGGCGAGGTGGGTCGCTTTGAGTTGGACTATCCGCGCGGGATCCAACTCTATGGCGCCAGCTTCAACGGCTATCTCGGCGACACCGCCGTGGCCGGCGAAATCGCCGTGCGCCGGCGCATGCCCTTGGTCAGCCAGCCCTTGATCGTGCCCGTGGCGCCGATTCCCGGCGTGACCACGGTCACCGACTATGCGGTGGGTACCAGCCTCCACGCCCAGGTGTCTGCGGTGACGGTGCTGGCGCAAGGCCCACTGTGGGAGGGCGCGACCTTGGCCGCCGAGATCGCGGGCAATCGCCGTTTGAGTTTCAGCCGCAACCCCACCGCCATCGACCCCACCCGCACACGCGCCGCCGTGTCGTTGCGCGCTTCCTTCGAGCCGCAGTACTTCGCGGTGTTGCCGGGCCTCGATCTCTCCGTGCCCGTGGGCTTCGGCTACGCGCTGGCCGGACGCTCCAGCGTCAACCAGGCGCAACTGGCCCGCGTCGGCGACGTGGAGATCGGCCTGCGCGCTACTTTCCGCGCAGTGTGGGAGGCGGGTGTGACGTTCACGCATTTCTTCGGGCCGCGCGACCGGCAGCCCTACGTCGACCGCGATTTCATCTCCTTCAGCCTTCAACGCACCTTTTAGGCTGTGCTCACGCTGTGATGGGCCAGCCATCAAGCCTGGAGTGGACGGCGTCACCGCTCTAATCTCCCGTGAGCAACGGGTAGGGCGAAAGCGACATGCAAACTTGCGATGTGGTGTTGCGCGGCACCGTCTTGACCATGGACGGCACGCGGCGGGCGTTTTTGGACGGCTTTGTCGCCATGGACGGGCCCCGCATCGTCGGCGTCGGCGCGGCCAAGGACTGCGCGTTCAAGGGCCGCGAAGAACTTGGCGGCGAAGGTCACATCGTCATGCCGGGGCTGGTGAACGTGCACGCCCATCTGGTGCAGGGCTGCATTCGCGGCATGGCCGAGGGCACGACTTTCGAGGAGCGCCTGTTCGGCTTCTATTATCCCATGACCGGGGCTTGCGACGAAGAACGCTCCTACGTCTCCGCGATGCCGCCGCTGTTGGACTTGGTGCGCCGGGGCGTGACCACGACTGCCGACGATCATTTCACCCACGCCCATAAGCGCTCCGTCGACGGCGTGCTGCGGGCCGCGCGCGACGCCGGCATGCGCTGCCGCATGGCGCGGCTGATCCTCAGCGACGAGAAAAATGCCCCCAAGGGTTTCCGCGAAAGTGTTGACGTGGGTCTGGCCGAGACGGAGCGCGTGAAAAAAGAGTGGGAGAACGAGATCACCTCCGTGACGGCGTCCACCATCGGCATCACCTACTGCGCGCCGGAAGAATTCCGCGCCATTTGGCAATGGACCCAGGATAACAACCGTCAGTTCGATATTCACGCGCCGTCAGTGCTGGACACGCGCTACCTGAGCGAGCGGCGCGGCTGGAACGGCGGCTCCTTCGAGTGGATGGACAGCGAGGGGATGCTCGGCCCCAACGTCATCGCCGCCCACGCCCAGAACCTGCGCCCCGGCGAGGCCGACCTGATTCGCAAGCGCGGCGTCAAGATCGCGCTGGTGCCCGACATGGAGGCCGTGCTGGGCTTGGTGGATTTTCAGTCGCGTCATTACCTCGACAATGGCGTGGCCTGCGGCATCGGGCTCGACGGGCCCGTGGTGGCCTATGGCCACGACCTGTGGACGGCCATGCGCGCCTTCCTCACCAGCCAACGCTTGGGCGATCAGCACCGCAAGCAAATGGGCGACACCTCGGTCAAATGGACCGGCTACGAGATGCTGTTCGGCAGCGCCGAACTGGTGCTGGAGATGGCCACCATCGGCGGCGCGCGGGCCTTGATGATGGACGACCGCATCGGCTCGCTGGAGGTGGGCAAGGAGGCCGACGTGCTGCTGATCGACCGGCGCGGCGAGACGCACCTGTCGCCGCCGGCGGCACTGCTGCCCAATCTTGTGCTCGGCAACGGGCCCAGCGCGGCGGCCATGCGGCGCGTCTATGTGCGCGGCCAAGCGGTGGTGAAGGACGGCGAGCACGTGAGCCTCGACCGTCGCGAGGCGGTGCGCAAATCCGACGCGCTGCAGGAAACGCTGCTGGATGAAACCAACGCGCGGCGCTTCGTGCGCATGCGTTCCAGCTATCAGTGGCAATGACCATGCAACGTTCGTTCGCGGGAAAGTTGGCGGTGATCACCGGCGGGGCCTCGGGCATCGGCGCCGAGACGGCACGGCATTTGCGCGAAGCGGGCGCCGAGGTACGCATCGGCGATTTGCGGGCCGAAGGTGCCGCCAAGCTCGACGTCTGCGACCGCGCCGCCGTGACGCGTTTCTTTGAAGGCTTGCCGCGCGCGCCCGACGTGCTGATCACCTGCGCCGGTGGTGCCAAACGCGCCGCCGCGCTCGACGTGGACGAGGCGCTGCTGAACGAAACACTACAACTCAATCTCGGCGGGTTCTGGCGCTGCGCTCAGGAAGCGGCGCGGCGGGCCATCGCGGAGAAAAAGCCGCTCGCCATCATCCACGTGGCGTCAAGCTTGCATCGTGGGCCGGCACCGCAACTGTCGCACTTCGCCGCCGCCAAGGCTGCCAGCGTGACCATGGTGCGTTGTCTCGCCCAGGAATGGGCCGCGCACAGTATCCGCGTCAATGCCGTGGTGCCCGGGCCCATCGAGACGCCCGCCACGACGCCGCTGTGGGACGCACGGCCGGGGCACCGCGACATGCTGCGCCAGTCGCTGCCCTTGGGCCGCATCGGCACCGTGAGCGACGTCGTGCCCGCCATCGTGTGGCTGGCCTCGCCCGACGCCGCGTGGACCACGGGCAGCATCTTCACCGTCGACGGCGGGCTGGACGTGGCGCCGTGAGGATTGTCCACACATGATTCGCTGGCTGGTCGTGGGCGCAGGCCAAGCGGGACGCTGCCACATGGCCGCCATCGCGCGGGCACCGAATGCAATGCTGGCGGGGCTGGTGGACCCCAAGCCCGCAAACGATTTGACTCACCTGCCCTGCTTTGTGGATTTGGCATCGGCTATCGCCGCGGCCAAACCCAACGCCGTCGTCATCGCCGCGCCGAACGATACCCATGTGGACTTGGCCCGCGCGGCCATTGATGCCGGCCTGCCGGTGCTGTGCGAAAAGCCCGTGGGCCGCACTGCCGCCGACGCCGAGGCCATCGCGGCTTATGGGGTGGAGCGTGGAGTCCCCGTGGGTATTGTGCTCAATCAGCGCGCCTTGGCAGCCACGCGCTGGATCAAGGACCTCATCGCCTCGGGCAAACTCTCGCCGCGATCCATCTCCTTTACCGGCGATGTCACGCGCCTGGGGAGCTGGCACGTGGATGTGGCGCGGTCCGGCGGCGGCGCGCTGCGCACCATCGGCATTCATTATCTCGACCTGCTGGTGTGGTGGCTGGGCAAGCCGTTGTCGTTCACGGCGAACCTGATGGGCGAGCCGGCCGAAAGCGCCTTCAAGGTCACGTTGCAGTTCACAAACGGATGTGTCGGCTCGGTCGAGATCGCGGCCACGCGCGAGGTGGGCACGGGCCCCGTGCGCTGCGTCATCGAGAGCGGTGAGGCCCGCGCGACGATGGAGGGCCACCGCATCATAGAGGCCAGCGGAGTGCCGCCGACGCCCGAGCCCGAGCCGCTCGATCCCGCGCTGAGTTATGGGCCCGGCCACGCCACGCTGACGGCCGAGGCCACGGCGAGCTTGAATGCGGGCCGGGAATTTCAGATCCCACTGCGCGCGGCAATACCTACTCTGCGATTAGTTGACTCGATTTATGATCAAGCCGGGCGGGCCGTCCCACGGATTTAGCGCGGCAGTTGGCTCTTGCCCATGAGGAACTCGTCGACCGCGCGGGCGGCCTGGCGGCCTTCGCGGATCGCCCACACGACGAGCGATTGCCCGCGGCGCGCGTCGCCGGCGGCGAACACGCCCGCCACGCTGGTCTGGTAGCGCAGCGTATCGGCCTTGACGTTGCCCAGCGTATCGCGCGCGGTGGCCAGTTCGGCCAGCAAGCCTTCCTGCACGGGATGGACGAAGCCCATGGCCAGCAACACCAGGTCGGCTTTGATTTCGTGCTCGCTGCCCGCCACGTCGGCCATGGTCATGCGGCCGCCCTCGCCCTTGCGCCACTCGACGCTGGCCATGCGCAGGCCGGTGACGCGGCCGTCCTTGCCGACGAAGGCCTTGGTGGCGACGCTGAACTCGCGGCCGCAGCCTTCCTCTTGCGAGGACGAGGTGCGGAACTTGAGCGGCCAATAGGGCCATACCAAGTCTTTGTTCTCGCGGTCGGGCGGACGCGGCATGATTTCGAGCTGCGTCACCGAAGCCGCACCCTGGCGGATCGAAGTGCCGATGCAATCCGAGCCGGTGTCGCCGCCGCCGATGACGATGACGTGCTTGCCCTTGGCGAGAAGGGCGCCGTGGGTTTCGTCGTTGGGCACGGTGTTGTCGCCCGCCACGCGCTTGTTCTGCTGCGTGAGAAAATCCATGGCGAAGTGAATGCCCTTAAGGTCGCGGCCCGGCACCGGCAAGTCGCGCGGCTTTTCCGAGCCCATGGCCAGCACCACGGCGTCGAACTCGCGGCGCAGGTCGGCGCCCTTGACGTTGACACCCACGTGCACGCCGGTGCGGAACTCGACACCCTCGGCCGCCATCTGCGCCATGCGCCGGTCGATGATGGCCTTTTCCATCTTGAAGTCGGGGATGCCGTAGCGCAGCAGCCCGCCGATGCGGTCGGCCTTCTCGAACAGCGTCACGGCGTGGCCGGCGCGAGCCAGTTGCTGGGCGCAGGCCATGCCGGCGGGGCCCGAACCGATGACGGCCACTTTCTTGCCGGTCTTCTTGGCCGGAACTTGCGGAACCACCCAGCCCTCGGCGAAGCCCTTGTCGATGATGGCGCACTCGATGGACTTGATGGTCACGGGTTGCACGTTGATGTTGAGCGTGCAGGCCTCTTCGCAGGGCGCGGGGCAAATGCGGCCGGTGAATTCGGGGAAGTTGTTGGTGGAGTGCAGCATGTCCAGCGCCTGGCGCCAGTTGCCGCGATAGACCAGGTCGTTCCAGTCGGGGATCAGGTTGTTGACCGGGCAGCCGGTATGACAGAAGGGCACGCCGCAATCCATGCAGCGGGCACCTTGCTCCTGCACGGCGGCATCGGCCGGCGTTGCGGTGAACTCGCGCCACGTTTTCACGCGCTCGGCCGGTTTGGCGTAGGCGCGATCCTTGCGCTCGATTTCGAGAAAACCCGTGATCTTACCCACGCGCGGCTCCCACGGCCTCGGGGGCGGGTGCGGCCGGCGCGGCCTCGGGCTCGAACGAATGTTCCGTCAGCGCGCGGCGATAATCCGTGGGCACGATCTTGACGAACTTCGGCAAATACGTCGCCCAGTTGGCGAGGATGTGCTTGGCCCGCGCACTATTTGTATAGTGCATGTGCCGCTCCAGCAGGCGGCGCAGGCGCCACTCGTCGTGGGCCAGCGGATCGGCCATGAGCGGGCCCGACGTTTCCGCACCGCTGCCGTTGGCGCCGGGCTTCACCGGTTCGATCTCCACCATTTGGGTATTGCAGCGCCGCTTGAAGTCGCCGGCTTCATCCAGCACATAAGCAATGCCGCCGCTCATGCCGGCGGCGAAGTTGCGCCCGGTCGCGCCCAGCACGACGACGCAGCCGCCGGTCATGTATTCGCAGCCGTGATCGCCCACGCCCTCGACCACGACCTGGGCGCCGGAGTTGCGCACGGCGAAGCGCTCGCCCGCCACGCCCGAGATGTAGCACTCGCCGCTGATGGCGCCGTAGAGCACCGTGTTGCCGACGATAATGTTCTCGGTGGGATTGAGTTTGGACTCTTTCGGCAGATAAACGGCGATGCGCCCGCCCGACAGTCCCTTGCCCAGGTAGTCGTTGGACTCGCCGATCAGTTCCACACTCACGCCGTGGGCCAGGAACGCGCCGAAGCTCTGGCCGCCGCTGCCGCGTGCCGTGATCGAGATGGTATCCTCGGGCAGACCGGCGTGGCCGTAGCGGCGCGCCACCTCGCCCGACAGCATGGTGCCGAAGGTGCGGTTGCGGTTGGTGACGCGCACGTCGATCTTGACGGCCTTGCCGGACTCGAGCGCCGGCTTGGCCTGGGCGATCAATTGGTTGTCGAGCGCCTTTTCAAGCTGATGGTCTTGGGTTTCGCAATGACGGATCGCCACCTCGGCGCCCACGGCCGGGCAATAGAACAGCTTGGCCAAATCGACCCCGTCGGCCTTCCAGTGGTCGACCACCTTGCGCGCATCGAGGCGGTCGACGCGGCCGATCATCTCCGCGAAGGTCCGGAAGCCCATGTGCGCCATGAGCGCGCGGACTTCCTCGGCCACCATGAAGAAGTAATTGATGGCGTGTTCGGGCGTGCCGGCAAAGCGCTTGCGCAGCACGGGGTCTTGCGTGGCGACACCGACCGGACACGTATTCAGATGGCACTTGCGCATCATGATGCAGCCCAGCGCGATCAAGGGCGCGGTGGAGAAGCCGAACTCATCGGCGCCCAGCAGCGCGCCCACCACCACGTCGCGGCCCGTGCGCAGACCGCCGTCCACTTGCACGGCGATGCGGCCGCGCAAGGCGTTCAAGACCAACGTTTGTTGCGTTTCGGCCAAGCCGATTTCCCACGGCAGGCCGGCGTGCGTGAGCGAGGTGAGCGGGCTCGCGCCCGTGCCGCCCTCGTAGCCGGAAATGGTGACATGGTCCGAGCGCGCCTTGGCGACGCCGGCCGCCACCGTGCCCACGCCCATCTCGGAGACCAACTTCACGCTCACGCGCGACGTGGGGTTCACGTTCTTGAGGTCGTGAATCAGCTGCGCGATGTCCTCGATCGAATAAATGTCGTGGTGCGGCGGCGGCGAGATCAGGCCCACGCCCGGCGTCGAATGGCGCACCTTGGCGATGGGACCGTTGACCTTGTGGCCGGGCAATTGGCCGCCCTCGCCGGGCTTCGCACCTTGCGCGATCTTGATTTGCAGGTCGTCGGCGTTGACCAGGTATTCCGCCGTGACGCCGAAACGGCCCGAGGCCACCTGCTTGATGGCCGAGCGCATGGAATCGCCGTTGGCGAGTGGCTTGAAGCGGTCCGGTTCCTCGCCGCCCTCGCCGGTGTTGGACTTGCCGCCGATGCGGTTCATGGCAATCGCCAGCGTGGTGTGGGCCTCGCGGCTGATGGAGCCGTAGGACATCGCACCCGTGACGAAGCGCTTGACGATTTCCTTGGCGGGCTCGACCTCGTCCAGCGGCACCGGCTTGGCCGCGGGCTTGAATTCCATCAACCCGCGAATGGTGAGCAAGCGTTCGCTCTGGTCGTTGATGAGCCGCGCGAACTCGGCGTAAGCCTCGCGGCTGTTGCCGCGCGCGGCGTGCTGCAGCTTGGCGATGGTGTCGGGCGTCCAGACGTGATCCTCGCCGCGCAGACGGAACTGATATTCCCCGCCCGGATCGAGCATGCTGCGCATGGTCTCGGGCGTGGCCGCAAAGGCCGCGCGGTGCCGTTCCACCGTCTCGCGCGCCACCTCGTCCAGGCCCACGCCCTCGATGCTGACGGAGGTGCCGGTGAAGTAACGGTTCACGAACGAACTGGCGAGACCGATCGAATCGAAAATCTGCGCGCCGCAATAGGACTGATAGGTCGAGATGCCCATCTTGGACATGACCTTCAGGATGCCCTTGTTCATGGCCTTGATGTAGTTGGCCCGGGCCTTGTCGGCGGCGACGGGCTTGGCCAGGCGCGGACGCACGGCCTCGATGGTCTCGAGGGCGAGATAGGGGTTGATGGCCTCGGCGCCGTAGCCGGCCAGCAGGCAGAGGTGATGCACCTCGCGCGCCTCGCCGGTTTCGACGATCAGCCCCACGTCCGTGCGCAAGCCGCGACGGACGAGATGATGATGAACGGCCGCCGTGGCGAGTAGCGCCGGAATGGCGATGCGGTCGCGGCTGAGCTGGCGGTCGGACAAAATGAGAATGTTATCGCCGTCGGTGACGGCCTGTTCGGCGTCGCCGCAGAGCCGGCGCAGGGCCAGCTCCATGCCGTCGGCGCCTTGCTCGGCCGCATAAGTGATGTCGAGGGTGCGCGAGCGGAACTTGTCGCCCACCAGGTCGCCGATGTGGCGGATCTTGTCGAGGTCTTCGTCGGTCAGGATCGGCTGATGGGCTTCCAGCCGCCAGTGGCCGTCGGCTTGATCGAGGCCCAGCAGGTTCGGGCGCGGCCCGATCAGCGTGACCATGGACGTGACCAATTCCTCGCGGATCGCGTCGATGGGCGGGTTGGTGACCTGGGCGAAGCACTGCTTGAAATAGCTATAAAGCAGCTTCGAGCGGCGCGAGAGCACGGCGATGGGCGTGTCGGTGCCCATGGAGCCCACCGGCTCTTCGCCGGTCATGGCCTCGGGCTCCAGGAAGAAGCTGAGATCCTCCTGGGTGTAGCCGAAGGCCTGCTGACGCTGCAGCAAGGGCGCCATGGTCGGCGCAGGCGCGGCCGACTTGGGCGCACCCAGGCTTTCCAACGTGATCTGCGTCTTGGCCAGCCACTCGCGGTAGGGCCGCGCGTTGGCCAGCGTGCTCTTGAGTTCGGCGTCGTCGATGATGCGGCCCGCGACCGTGTCGATCAGCAGCATCTTGCCGGGCTGCAGGCGCCACTTCTTGACGATCTTGCTTTCCGGGATGTCGTCAAGCACGCCCGCCTCGGAGGCCATCACCACCAGGCCGTCGTCGGTGACGATGTAGCGCGCCGGGCGCAGACCGTTGCGGTCGAGCGTCGCGCCGATCTGGCGGCCGTCGGTGAAGGCGATGGCGGCGGGGCCGTCCCACGGCTCCATGAGGGCGGCGTGATATTCGTAGAAGTCGCGGCGCTTTTCGTCCATCAGCGGGTTGAGCGACCACGCCTCGGGGATCAGCATCATCATGGCATGGGCCAGCGGATAGCCGCCCAGCACCATCAGCTCGAGCGCGTTGTCGAAGCAGGCGGTGTCCGACTGGCCCTCGGGGATCAGGGGCCACAGCTTGCCCAGGTCGTCGCCGTACAAGGCCGACTTCATGGAATGACGGCGCGCCGTCATCCAGTTGAGGTTGCCGCGCAGCGTGTTGATCTCGCCGTTGTGGGCGATCATGCGGTAGGGGTGCGCGAGGCGCCACGACGGGAACGTGTTGGTGGAAAAGCGCTGGTGCACCAGCGCCAGCGCCGTGACCGCGCGGGCGTCGCCCAAGTCCGTGTAGTAACTGCCGACCTGCGCCGGCAGCAGCATGCCCTTGTAAACCACCGTGCGCGAGGACATGGAGACCGGATAAAAATAACTGCCGGTGTCGATGCGCTTGGCGCGGTTGCCGTTGGCAACCTGCTTGCGGATGACGAACAGCTTGCGTTCGAAGGTGTCCTGGTCGGGCGTGCCGCTACCGCGCCCGATGAAGACCTGGCGCACGAACGGCTCGGTGGCTTTCACCGTGGGCCCCAGGCCGTGATCGTTCACCGGCACGTCGCGCCAGCCCAAAACCGTTTGGCCTTCGACAACGATGAATTGGTCCACCAGCTCCTGGCAGGCCTGGCGCGCCTCGGCGTCCTTGGGCATGAAGAACATGCCCACGCCGTAATCGCCGGCGGCCGGCAGCGTGAAGCCCAGCTTGGCCGTCTCGGCGCGGTAGAGCGCGTCGGGAATTTGAATCAAAATACCCGCGCCGTCGCTGGCCAGGGCGTCGGCGCCCACGGCGCCGCGGTGCTCGAGGTTCCTGAGGATGCGCAGGCCCTGCTCGATCAGACCATGGCTTTTCGCGCCGGCGACATTGACGACGAAGCCCACGCCGCACGAATCGTGCTCGCGCGCGGGGTCGTAAAGACCCTGCTGCTCGGGCAGCCCATCGCCGCGCGCTAGCGTTCCGTGCGTCACCAAACTCACTCCGGTCTTGCTGTACCCCGGCCTCGGTTGTTCCCACCGACGGCCCGGGGCTATTCCCCTAGCCCATTCCCGGGCCACGTCACAATGAAAGAAATTCGCCGTCGAGCGGTCGGCCCAACGGCGAAACTCGGCCGCTTTTGGCCCAGGACAGCCAATTTGAGAAGCGAAAAAATCGCATCACAATGTCCAAAATTTTCGGTGATTCCCGTACGATGGACGGATTCGGCCGATAGGTGCGAGGCCCGGCCTATTGTCGGCAGTGATCCACGCCAAAAACTGGGGATAACGGGGATAACTCCATTTATTTTTCGCCGTCTGCCCGCTGAAGTGGCGGGCGCGGGTTTGTTCAACGTCGCGGGTGATGATGGTCGCTTGGGCGCGCTCTTCGCTTACGATTTCACACCTAAATCAGTTGGCGGGCTTTGAGCTCGTTTTTCAAGTAGGCGTAGTAGATCGGCCCGGCGACGACGCCCGGGATGCCGAAACTGGCTTCCATCACCAACAATACCATCAGCAGTTCCCATGCCTTGGCGCGGATTTGGCTGCCGATGATGCGCGCGTTCATGAAGTATTCGAGTTTGTGAATGATCACCAGGTAGGCCAGCGAGATGGCCGCCACCAGCGGCGACAGGCTCAGGCTCACCACGACGATGACGGTGTTGGAGATGAGATTGCCGATGACCGGCAACAACCCGGCGATGAACGTCACCGCGATCATGGTTTTGATCAGCGGCAGGTGAATGTCGAACAGCGGCAGAAACACCGCCAGATAGAGCGCCGTGAGCGTGGTGTTGAGCGCCGAAATCAGCACTTGCGAGAACACCACGTTGCTGAAGGCCTGGCCCAACAGGTCGGCGCGCGCGCTCAGGGACTGCGCCAAGGGGCCGTTATCCTCGCTGCGCCCGCCGGCCTGGAAGGCGACGATGCCGCCGATGATCATGCCGATGAGGATGTGAAACAGCAGCCGGCCCACGTCCTGGCCCACCAGCCCGACGATACCGGCGTTGTCGGTGAGCCAGCGGGCGGCGGCACTTTGCAGTTCGTCGGTATTGGATGGCAGATACTCGAGCGCCCAGGGCGGCACTTGGCTGCGCGCGGTGGAGATAATGTCGGCCATGCGCTGCATGAGCGCGGCCACGTCGTCGACGCCGCGCATGATGGCCGAGGTCAGTTCCACGAGGCCAAAGGTGATCGGCACGCCGATGATGAGCGCCAGGAACGTGAGCGCCAGGACCTTGCCCATGCTGAGGGTCACGCCCGCGCGGCGAAACACCGGCGTGACCAAATGCACCAGTTGGTGAATCAGCAGGCCCGACAGGAGTGCCGCGAGAATCTTCAGTTGCAGCACCACGATCAAGGCGATGCCGGCCAGGATTTGGGCGGCGGTCTCGATTCGCGCGGCGGTGGGCAGGGTATGCAGGGGAGCGGTTGTCATGGCGATCATTCTACCACGTGACCGGCTGCAGGGCCCAATCGGCGTGTTCGCGCCAATCCCGGGTACGGCGCGTCTCGTCGATGAGCGTGCGCGTCAGGGTGCGGCCGTCCTTCAGATGTTGGGTCATGCGCGTGCGGTAACGGTCGCAGTCGCTGATGTTGATGAGTTCATACACCTGAACGCCCGCCGTGTACCAGCCGATGTCTTGCTTGAAGATCATGAACAACATGCAGGAGCGGTTCTCGGGATCGGTGATGTCGTCCTTGGACCAGCCGTCGACCCGGTCGCTGTAAAAGCGCAGCCGTTCGCCGTCGAACACGCCCTTGGTTTGGATGACCTCGGTGCGCCCGTCGGGATGATAATAAATATTGGTCTGGTCGTAGAATTCGTCGTTCGCCGCCTCGGGCCGGAGGCGCATGACCACGCGCGAGCGGTGCATGCCGATGGACTGGCCTTGCGCGTCGTAACGCCGGTAGATGCCCTCCCACACGCCTTCGTGGCGGGCGATGATCGGCAACGCCTTGCGCATGGCGGCCAGCGACTGAGCCATAACGTCCTCCAAGTGCGCCATCGTCTGCGGCCAAAGTCGACCATGCCCGGGCCCCGCGATCAAGCCAGTGCGATCAAGCCCGGCCGCGGCCAGACGCGGCCGGTTTGCGCCGTTTCGTGATCCGGATTATCAAGGCTTCATGACCGCGCCCGCGACACGCTCCACATCCTTGGCCACACCCTTGGCCACATGCCTGGTTCTCGGCGGCAAGGGCTTCATCGGCTCGCACCTGGTGGATGCCCTTTTAGCCAAGGGCCATGCCGTGCGCGTGCTGGACCGCCCGCATCTCGCCCCGCTCAACGACAAGGCAACCTTGGCCAAGGTGGATTGGCGCGACGGCGATTTCACCAGCGAAAGCGACGTGGCCGCGGCGCTTGAAGGCTGCAATGTGGTGTTCCACCTGGTCTCCACCACGCTGCCCAAGTCCTCCAACGCCGATCCGGTGTTCGACATCGAGACCAACGTCATGGGCACGCTGCGCATGTTGCAGCACGCGGTGCGGCTGGGCGTGAAGAAAGTCGTTTTCGCCTCCTCGGGCGGCACGGTTTACGGCATTCCGCGCGCGCTGCCGATCGACGAGAGCCATCCCACCGATCCGATCTCGTCCTACGGCATCGGCAAGCTCGCCATCGAGAAGTATCTCCACCTCTATCGCCAGCTTCACGGCCTCGACACCACCGTGCTGCGCTTGTCCAACCCCTACGGCGAGCGCCAGCGGACCAAGGCCAGCCAGGGCGCCGTGGCGATCTTCCTCGGCCGGGTCTTGCGCGGCGAGACCATCGACATCTGGGGCGACGGATCGGCGACGCGCGATTACATCTATATCGGCGACGTTGCCGAGGCGATGCTGGCGGCCATGACCACCTCTTCGAGCGAACATCTGTTCAACATCGGCTCGGGCGTGGGCCTGACGCTCAACGACGTCCTGGACGCCATCGAAAAGGCCACGGGCCTCAAGTCCAAACGCAACTACGCCGAAGCCCGGGCATTCGACGTGCCCGCCAACGTGCTGGCCATTGCGCGCGCCAATCAGCACCTCGACTGGGCGCCGCGCACGTCCTTCGCCGACGGCCTCGCGCGCACCGTGCGCTGGCTCAAGGCCCAGCCGCCCAGCGAAATATAACCTGCGAAATGTGAGTCACGGCTTGCGGGCGATGACCATCCAATTAATCGTATCCTCGCCGTCGGGATAGCGCCGGTCGAGCCATAATACGCAACGGTTGATCAGCTTGAACACGACGCGAGAACGCACGCCGCGATCGAACAAGGCGCTGCAGAGAATTTGACCCATCAACGCGAAAGCGCCACCGGCGGCGGCGACGGACTCCACGCGCAATCCGGCGCGCGCGAGCAAATTCTCAAGGCCGTATTTGGTAAAGCGATAATAGTCGTGGGGCGCCTCGTGGTGACGCCATTGCATGGGCGCGGTGAGAATCAACGCGCCACCTGATCGCAACAGCCGTTGGCACTCACGCAAGTAAAACAACGGATCGGGCACATGCTCCAAGGTTTGCGACGACAGCACCGTGTCCACGGACGCATCCTCCAGCGGCACTTTGCCTTCGGGCGCAAGCGTGATGTCGAGCACGCAGCCGGGCGTCGGACGCACGTCGGCGGCGAGATATTTTTGCACCTTGGTCTCGAACAACGCGCGGTAAGGCTGCCCGCCGCTGCCGTAATCGAGCAAGGTGCCCTGGGCCGCCGGAAGTGCCGTGCGCATCAGCCAGGCGTGAATAAAGCTGAGCACGATGTAGTGAAAGTCGCCGTCATCGAGCGTCATGTCGGCGCGGCGCACGAGCTGGGCGACGGCCTCAGTCATGCATCACCCAGCGCGCCGGATGGAAGATCTTGCCCCACGTCGGAAAGTCGGTGCGCACGGAAAAGCGCAAGTTGAGTTCCGTGAGCGCGTAGCAAATCGACAGGTCGGGCGAGTAGGCGCCGAAGGCCGCCATGTAGTCGCCGGGCGCCAGCAGGTTTTTTTCCAGCACCAGTTGCCCGCGCGTGGTTTGCCCCGCCGCCAGGGGCTTGGCCGCGGCGCCGGCCTCGCGGCTGGTCTGGCCGATGACCCAATCGCCGTCGGCGCGATAGACGCTGACCGCGAACACCGCGCCGCTCAGGGACTTCTCGGCCACGAGTTCAAAGTCGATCTCGATGTCCTGGCCGGCGCCGAAGGTCACGCCCTCGCCGCGATGCAGGCGAAACAGCGTGAAGCGCGCGTGGTCGGTGCGCTGCTGGGCCACCACCGGGCGCTCGGGCGTGGCGCCCGTCTCGCCCGTCAGCGCGGCATGATAATCCTGCGTCACGGCCACGGGGTCGCCCACGGACCGCACCACGCCCTTGTCGAGCCAGATGGCGCGGTCGCAGATGAGCTGCAAGGTGCTGAGATCGTGGGAGACGAACAAGATCGTCGTGCCCTTAGCGCGCAAGTCCTGCACGCGCTTGATGCATTTGTTGCGGAAGGCGAAGTCGCCCACGCTCAAGGCCTCGTCCACGATCAGCACGGCGGGGTCGGTGTGGATGGCGACCGAGAAAGCCAAACGGACAAACATGCCGCTGGAGTAGGTCTTGACCGGCTCGTCGATGAATTCGGCCAGCTCGGAGAAGGCGACGATGTCGGCAAAGCGCGCCTCGGTTTCCTCGCGCGAGAGACCCATGATCGAGGCGTTCAGATACACGTTCTCGCGGCCCGTGAACTCCGGATTGAAACCGGCCCCCAGTTCCAGTAGTGCCGCGACGCGGCCATTGACGGCGACCTGGCCCGACGTGGGCGTCACCGTGCCGCAGATGATCTGCAACAGCGTCGACTTGCCCGCCCCATTGCGCCCGATGATGCCCACCACTTCGCCGGGCTTGGCGGTGAGCGAAACGTCCTTCAAGGCCCAGAAGTCGCGGTAGAAGGTCTTGCGGCTGCGAAATATCGACTGCAGCAGGCGATGATGGGGCTTGCCGTAAATCTGGTAGCACTTCGACAGGCCAGACGCCTCAATCGCGAGCTTGGGTTCAGATGACATCGGCGAAGCCCTTGCGTGTCTTCTGGAACCACGCGAAGCCGAGCCACATGACGATGAAGGACATCGCCGTGAACAGGCCGAAGGTCGCCCAATCAGGCAGCTTGCCCCAAATCAACACGTCGCGGCCCCAGCCGACGATGGCCGTGAGCGGATTGAGCGCGATGAGGTCGCGGAATTGCTCGGGCAGGATCTCCACCGGGTAAAAGATCGGCGTGAGGAACAACAGCGTGGTCACCAGCACGCCGACCACCTGGGCCACGTCGCGCACGTAAACGCCGATGGCGGCGAGAAACCACGACAGCCCCAAGATGATGAACACCAGGGGAATCGCGACCACGGGCAGCCACAACGCCGACGGCGGCGGCGGGCCGAAGGCGGCCGTGTAGGCCGCGAGCCACACCAGCAGGCTCACCGCGAAGTGAAACAGCGCCGAGCCCAGAGCCACCCAGGGCAGGACTTCGAGCGGAAAGACGACCCGCTTGACGAAGTTGACGTTGCCCAGCACCAGGCTTGGCGCGCGGCCGACGCACTCGGCGAACAACGAGTAGATCATGAGCCCGGCGAACAGAATCAGCGCGAACTCGACTTGCGACTCGCCGCGCTCGCCCCAGCGGGCCTTGAACACGACGCTGAAGACGAAGGTGTAAACCGCCAGCATCAGCAGCGGATGGAAGAACGACCACAACAGGCCCATGACCGAGCCGCGATACCGCCCGACGATCTCGCGCACCACCAGCAAGCCGATCAGCGCGCGGTTGGCCCAGAGGCCGGCCGCCATCGCCACGGGCGTGATGGAGTAGCGCGCCATTAGTCAAACACCTCGGCCGATGTAAAAGCAACCGCCTTGCCGTCCTTGGCCGACAGCGACGGCGCGCCCTCGAAGGGCCACACAATGCCCAATGTCGGATCGTTCCAGGCGATGGCCCGCTCGTGCTCGGGCGCGTAATAGTCGGTGGTCTTGTACAGCACCTCGGCGGTCTCGGAGAGCACGATGAAGCCGTGGGCAAAGCCGATAGGCACCCACATCTGCTTTTTGTTGTCCGCCGACAGCCGCTCGGCCACCCAGCGCCCGAAAGTGGGCGACGATTTGCGCGCATCCACGGCGACGTCGAAAATTTCACCGGCGATGACGCGCACCAGTTTTCCCTGGGGCTGCTTGATTTGGTAGTGCAGACCGCGCAGCACGCCGCGCACGGACTTCGAATGGTTGTCCTGCACGAAGTTGTCCGTGACGCCCGTGGCCGCCGCGAAGACCTTCTGATTGAAGCTCTCGAAAAAAAATCCGCGGGCGTCGCCGAAGACCTTGGGCTCCAGGATCATCACGTCGGGTATGGCGAGGCGCGTGGCGTTCATCAGAACAGCCGTTCTTTCAGCAGCCGCAGCAGATACTGGCCGTACTCGTTCTTGGCGAGCGCCCGGCCGAGCTTTTCCAGTTGGCCTGCGTCGATCCAGCGGTTGCGGAAGGCGATCTCCTCCGGGCAGGCGACCTTGAGGCCCTGGCGGCGTTCCAGCGTGGCGATGAACTGCCCGGCCTCGAGCATCGATTCGTGCGTGCCGGTATCGAGCCAGGCGTAGCCGCGCCCCATGATCTCCACCGAGAGCGAACCTTGGGTCAGGTACAGCTTATTGAGATCGGTGATTTCCAACTCGCCGCGCGGTGACGGCTTTAAGCTCTTGGCCATCTTGGCGACATGGGTGTCGTAGAAATACAGCCCGGTGACGGCGTAGCTCGATTTGGGCTGCTTGGGTTTTTCCTCGATGCTCACCGCCTTGCCGGAGGCGTCGAATTCCACCACGCCGTACCGTTCGGGGTCGTGGACGTGATAGGCGAACACGGTGGCGCCGTTCTCGCGGGCATTGGCCGAGGCCAGCAACTCGGGGAAGTGGTGCCCGTAATAAATGTTATCGCCCAGGATCAACGCCGAGAGATCGTTGCCGATGAATTTCTCGCCGATGATGAAGGCCTGCGCGAGGCCGTCGGGCGAGGGCTGCACGGCGTAGCTGAAATTCACGCCCCACTGGGCGCCCGAGCCCAAGAGCTGCTCGAAGCGCGGGGTGTCTTGCGGCGTGGAGATGACGAGAATATCGCGGATGCCCGCCAGCATCAGCGTCGACAGCGGATAATAGATCATCGGCTTGTCGAACACCGGCAGCAGCTGCTTGGACACCGCCAGCGTGGCGGGGTGAAGCCGGGTGCCGGCGCCGCCGGCGAGGATGATGCCTTTACGAGTCATGATCGGTCATTTGCTTTCGGCCGCCAGCTCGGCCACCACGCGCCGTGCGTGGTGTTGCCAGGGCGGCAGCGTGATGCCCAGGGCCGTTCTTAGCTTATCCGTGCTCATTCGTGAATTCGCCGGGCGCTTGGCGGGTGTGGGATAGGCGGCCGTGGGGATGGCCTTGACCTGCCCCGGGCCCGCCTTGAGCGCGCGGCCGAGAATTTGCGCCTCGCCGATGACCAGCTGGGCGAAGCCGTGCCAACTGGTCTCGCCCGCCGCCGTGAGATGGTAGAGGCCCCCGTCCAAACCGCGATAGAGCGCCAAGGCCGTGACGTCGGCGATCAACTCCGCCGCCGTGGGCGCGCCCACTTGATCGGAGACGACGTTGAGTTCGTCGCGCGTGGCCGCGAGGCGCAACATGGTGCGCACGAAATTGCCGCCCCGCGCCGCATAGACCCAACTGGTGCGGAAAATCAGATGGCGGCAACCTGAACTTTGAATCGCCTCCTCGCCGCGCAATTTCGTCGAGCCATAGAAATTAATGGGCCGCGTGGCGTCGGTCTCGACATACGGAGAAGCCTTGGTGCCATCAAAAACGTAGTCGGTGGAGTAATGCACCAAGATCGAGCCGCTGCGTTTGGCGTGCGCCGCCAGCACGGCCACGGCCTCGTGGTTGATGCGCTCGGCTTGGGCGCCCTCGGTCTCGGCCTTGTCGACGGCGGTGTAGGCGGCGGCGTTGACGATGACGTCGGCGTTGGCCACCGCGGCCACGGTGCGCAGGCCGTCGAGGTTGGAGAGATCGGCTTCCTTGCGGCCGCAGGCCACCACGTCGCCCAGGGGACTAAGAGCGCGGTGCAGTTCCCACCCCACCTGACCGCGGACGCCGAGGAGGAGAATCTTCATGACGCGTACTGCTTTTCAACCCAGTCGCGATAAGCGCCGGTCGTGACATTCCGCGTCCACGCTTCGTTGTCGAGGTACCAACGCACGGTCTTGCGGAAGCCACTGTCGGGGGTCTCGGCCGGACGCCAGCCCACCTCGCGCAGAATCTTCGTGGCGTCGATGGCGTAGCGGCGGTCGTGACCGGGACGGTCCTTCACGAAGGTCATGAGATCGGCGTACTTGGCCCCGCCGGCGCGCGGACGCTCGGCATCGAGGATCGCGCAGAGCGTCTTCACGGTGTCTAGGTTGGCGCGTTCGTTGTTGCCGCCGATGTTGTAGACCTCGCCTAGCCGGCCGCGCTCCAGCACCGCGCGAATGGCACTGCAATGATCGCCCACGTAAAGCCAATCGCGCACCTGCTGGCCGTCGCCGTAGATCGGCAAGGGCTTGCCCGCCAGCGCGTTGTGGATGATGAGCGGAATCAATTTCTCGGGGAACTGATAGGGCCCGTAATTGTTCGAGCAGTTGGTGGTCATCACCGGCAGCTTGTAGGTGTGATGGTAGGCGCGCACCAAATGATCCGACGCCGCCTTGGACGCCGAGTAAGGGCTGTTAGGTTCGTAGCGTTTGGTTTCGGTGAAGGCCGGGTCGGTCGGCGCCAGCGAGCCGTACACTTCATCGGTCGAGACATGCAGAAAGCGAAATGCCGCGCGCTCGGCCTCGGGCAGCGTCGGCAGATACGCGCGCGCGGCCTCCAGCAAACGAAACGTGCCCACCACGTTGGTCTGGATGAAATCTTCCGGCGCGTGGATGGACCGGTCGACATGGGATTCGGCGGCGAAGTTGACGATGGCGCGGGGCTTGTGCTCGGTCATGAGGCGTTCGACCAGTCCCAGGTCGGCGATGTCGCCCTTCACGAAAACATGGCGATTGTTGCCCCGAAGCGTGGCCAAGTTCTCCAGATTGCCGGCGTAAGTGAGCTTGTCGAGATTGACCACGGGTTCCAGCCCGCCGGCGAGCCAGTCGATGACGAAATTGGCGCCGATGAAACCCGCGCCGCCGGTGACAAGAATGGTCATTCGCTCAAAGCCTGTTCATTGCCGCGGCGAGGTAAAGGCCGACGTTGTCGATGAAGGTTTGGCGGGTGATGCCAGACCTCGCGAGCCCGATCAACCGCCCGATGAGGGGTTGCTGCCGGGCGGCGGTGAAGACCTCCAGGACCCGCCGATTCTCGGGCGTGAGGCGCGCCTTCACGGTTTCCAGGGCCGCCAAATTGATATCGGTCCAGCCCTTGAAGCGGCCTTCCAACAACCGCCCGGCGCGGCTCGCGCGGGCCCCGAGCCCCCGGTTCGATCCGATCTGGTTGTCGCCATGCTGGCGATACTTGAGCGTTGGCACGGGGTCGAAATGGGCAAGACCGCCGCAGCCGGTGACGGCCATGTAAGTCCACCAGTCGTGGACCACGACCGGCACCTGGGGCCCGGCGGCGCGCAGGATGTCGCGCGCGGCGGCGTTGAACACCATGGTGTTGCCGCCGCCGATGTTCTGCACCAGGGCGTTGCGAAAACCGGGCGGTCGCGTGAACAGCCGTGAAGGTCCGAGATCGTTGCCCGCGGCGTCGATCAACTGCGTGCGCGAGAAATAGAGTGCCGGCGTGGATTTGGGAACTTGCGACAGCCAAGCCGAGGCGCGCGCGAGTTTATCCTCGTGCCAGATGTCGTCCTGATCGCAATAGGCAAAGGCATCGGCTTGAATGCTTTCGTTGCACACGAGTGAGAGAAAGTTCGCCGACGACCCCGCGCGGGGGCCTTCGAGAATGTGCACGCGGGGCTGCCCCCAGTCGCTCTGCGCGCGTTGCAACACCGCCCGGGTCTCGTCGCTGGAGCCGTCGTCGGCCGCCCACAGCGTCCAGGCCGGGTGGGTTTGGGCCTTGAGAGAGGCAAGCTGCGCCTCCAGAAACCGGGCACCATTGTAGGTGCACAGCAGAATCGCAACGGTGAGAGGCTGCGCAGCGGTCGTCATGGGGGATGTTGTGTGAGGGCCGGTGTTGGCCGCAGTATAAGCATCCGGGAGGGCGGCGCCAAACCGCCCGTGGGGGACACGACCATGAAGAAAATCTTGGGCATCATCGGGCTTGCCGTGCTGGTGGGCGGGGGCGGCTTTGCCGCCTGGACGTGGCCCTATCCCAAATTGCTGGCCAATTCTCTGTCGGGTCCCCCGGTGTCGGTGCCCGACGCGGCGGCCACGCGCGAGCCCTTGGAAACCGTGGCGGGCGACTATCGCCCCTTGCCGCGCGCCGAGAACCAGGCCTTCGATTTCAGCGCCGCCGAGGCCATCAACCAGAAGTACGACGGCTACTCGCTGCTGATCTGGCACAACGGCGCGGTGATCTTCGAGCGTTATTACAACGGCGGCGACTCTGAGAGCCGCACCGAGCCCGCCTCCATGCACAAGTCGGTCATGGCCTCGCTCATGGGCGTGGCTATCGCCGAGGGCCATGTCAAAGGCCTCGACGAGCCGGTCGCGCCCACCATTCCGGAATGGGCGAACGATCCGCGTGGCCAGATCACCGTGCGCAATGTGCTCAACATGGCCACGGGGCTTGAGCCGTTGTCGCCAGCGGGCGGGCCCCTCAGTCCCAACGCGCGTTTTAGCCAAGGACTTTTCATGCGCGGGCTGACCTTGGGCCGCAAACTCATCCATCCGCCGGGCAGCGTGTTCGACTACCGCAATCCCAACAGCCAGATGGGCGGCCTCATCATCGAGGCGGCGACCCAGCGCCGCTACGCCGATTATCTGTCGGAGAAAATCTGGAAGCCCTTGGGCGCCAAGGACGCCTATGTCTGGCTCGACAAGCCGGGCGGCACGGCGCGCACGGCGAACGCGTTGCTGGCGCGGGCCGAAGATTGGCTGCGGGTGGGCATCATGCTGAAGGACAAGGGCGAGTTCGAGGGCAAACGCATTCTGCCCGCGGCGTGGGTGGACGAGATGACGGCGCCCTCGGCGCGCAATCCCAACTACGGCCTGCAAGTGTGGCGCGCGAGCCCTTACGTGAAGGAGCGCTGGTACAACGAAGCCAAGGTGGGCGCCGCGGTACCCGCCGCCGAGCCTTGGGCCGATCCGGAGATCTTTTTCTTCGACGGCTTCGGCGGCCAGCGTGTGTACGTGAGCCGCGCCCATGACCTGGTCATCGCGCGACTCGGCAAGCCCCGCATGGACTGGGACGACTCGGCCCTGCCCAATGCCGTGATCGCGGCCCTGGAAAAAGCCAAAACGCAGTAGCGAAACCGCACACACGCTCAAATTGTACCTCATTCCTGTTCCTCCTGTTCTTGCAGGAGGGGGCCCCATGAAAACAGGCGCCCTTTTTCCATATCTCTTTTCAAAACAAGGTCTTGGCCTGCCATTTCAGGTTGTGATCCCGAAATAACAGGTGGAAGCCGCCTAAACTGCGGCTTTCGGCCTTGTGGATAAGTTTGGGTCTTTTTTATCCATGGGCACGGCGGGTTGCTGGGATGGGGCGAAATACCCCTTGTCCCAAGTCCCGGGCCGAATGGAAGCCGACCCGCGCGGGTGCTGACCTCGGTTGGAGCTCAGTCGCGCCTGGCACCGTAATTCTATCACAGATCGGCGCGCATTTCCCCTCCCCGAGACCTGTGCCATCTTCCACCCGCGATTGTAGGGACCGACCCCATGACCACGACGATCAAGGGCCCCGACGGCCAGCCGCGCTGCCGCTGGTGCGCCGCCACGGCGGACTATCTGCGCTACCACGACACGGAATGGGGCTTCCCCGTCGGCGACGACATCCGGCTGTTCGAGAAAATATGCCTCGAAGGTTTCCAGTCGGGCCTGAGCTGGCGCACCATCTTGGCCAAGCGCGAGAATTTCCGCGCCGCGTTCCACGGCTTCGATTTCAACCGCGTCGCGCGCTTCGGCCCTCGCGACGTCGCCCGTCTGCTGAAGGACGAGGGCATTGTTCGCCACCGCGGCAAGATCGAAGCAGTGATCAACAACGCCCGACGCGTGCTGGAGCTGGTGAAAGAAGAAGGCTCCCTCGCCGCCTACATCTGGCGCTTCGAGCCCGATGCCCAGACGCTGGCCAAGCCGCAAACGGCGTCGATCTCGGCGGCCTCCATCGCGTTGTCGAAAGACTTGAAGAAGCGCGGCTGGAATTTCGTCGGGCCCACGACCGTTTATGCCTTCATGCAGGCCATGGGGCTGATCAACGATCATGTCGGCGACTGCGTCATCCGCCCCAAGGCCGAAAGTGCCCGCAAGAAATTCAAGCGGCCGGGGTGATCGTGGCACGTATTGATTCTGGATCGAAATATTTGAGGAGATAGAGCTTGCAGATTAAGGCGCTTCTGATTGATGCCGACGGAGTAATCCAAAAGCCAACACGAGATTGGACTGAAGCCTTCGAATCACTCTTCGCATTATCCGATAGAGAAACAGCCACAAAATTCAAAGCCGATGTTGATGCCGCTGAAGCGCTAACGCTGACAACACATGGAGGCTTTCGTGAAGAACTGGAAAAGGTCGTGGCGAAATGGCGCCTGGGTTACAAAGCCGATCAAGTGATCGAGGTCATGTACTCGATCGTATGCCACGAGGAAAACATGAGCGTCTTTAGATCACTGCGCAGGCAAGGGATCGTATGCTGCGTTGCCAGCAACCAGCAAACTGGACGTGCGCAACATATGTCGGAAAACCTCGGCTATCGAGGCTTCTTCGATCATGAGCTTTACTCGTGCCGCCTTGGCGCAGCGAAGCCTGATCGGAAATTCTTCACCGCCGCCTTGACTACCATCGGCCAGCCCCCCAGCTCGACTCTGTTCATCGACGACCGCGAAGAGAATGTCGCAGGCGCTCGACGCGCTGGGCTCAATGCGGAACTCTACGATGCCGCGACAGGTGCCGATACTTTGAGGGCATTGCTTAAAGGCTACGGACTGGTTGACAGCTAAGGCCTGAACGCACGAATGCTCCGATAGGTGGGTTGCCAAGTCTGCCTAACCCACCGCCAGAACCAAATTATCCCGCGCGGCGACGACGCCATTCCAGGCGTTTCGCGCCTCGTCCTCCAGGCGCGCCATGAACGCATCGTCGTGGCTCGGGTCGTGGTGGAACATGGCCATGCGCTTCGCTTTGGCGGCCTTGCACAGCCGCACGCCTTCCTGCCAGGTCGAGTGGCCCCAGCCGACCCGTGACGGGAATTCCTCGTCGGTATATGTGCTGTTATAAATCACCAGGTCGGCGTCTTGGATGAGGTGCAGGACGTTCTGGTCCGGCCGGCCCGGCACGTGCTCGGTGTCGGTGACGTAGCAAATTACTTGGCCCTGGACTTCGATGCGGTAGCCCGTCGCGCCGTTGGCGTGGTTCAGCGGCGCCGTGCGCACGACGGCACCGGGGGCCAGATCGGTGAGAACCTCGCCCGCGCGGAAGTCTTCAAACGAGACTTTGGTGGCGGGCCAATTCTTGAGCGGATGCGGGTAGGTGGGTCCAGGCTCGTAGGCCTTGGCGAACACCGCGCCGATGCCGCCATTGTCGGCCAGATGCCCGGTGAGAACCCGCACAGTCCAGCCCGGCGTCTGGACCGGGCCAAAGAACGACAGGCCGATGATGTGATCCCAATGACAGTGCGACAGCAGCACGACGGCAGATTTTTCCGGGCGGCGAACAAATTGATTGCCGCAAAACCTGATGCCCGTGCCAGCATCGAGAATCAGCGCGCCGTTACCCCAGTCGATTTCGACGCAACTGGTGTTGCCGCCATACATCATATGCTCCGGCGTCGCACAGGGGATGTGGCCACGCACGCCCCAGAACTTGACGTTCACCGTCATCGCTCGCCCCCGTTTCAGTCGGTCGTCATTCTACCTGACGGCACTTTCGTCTGGTAGTGCGCAAGCAAAGCCGCGAGGGCCTTGAATCCAGCCTTACTTGAGATCCCGCGCGAGACGAATCCCGACGCGGGCGGTGTTAAGCTCGGGCGGGGCCCAGTCGTGCTTGGCGGCGCGGATATACCAGGGATCGGCGTGCCACGCGCCGCCGCGGATCAGGCGCTCGGAGCAATCGCCGCCGATGCGGGCCGAGCCGTCGCCGGGCGCGCCCTCGTAAGTTTTGTAGAAGCAGTCCTGCACCCATTCCCAGGCATTGCCGAAGAGGTCGTGCACGCCGAGCGGGCTCGGCTTGAACGAGCCCACGGGCGCGGTGAAGGCGTAACCATCCTCGCACTGAAACGTGGTCGCCGGATCGGGCGGGAGATTTTGCGCGCGCGCCTTGGTGAGGTCGGAGACGTTGGCGTATTGGCACGCCTGGGCGCGATCATCGCCCCACCAGCGCATGGTATGCGTCGCCTGGCCCGAGGGCAACCCGCGCAGCAGCCATTCGAACTCCGCGTCGCTGAGCAATCGGTACGTCTGGCCCGTCTTGGCCGACATCCACTTGGCGTAAGCGTCGGCATCGGCCCATTGCACGCACACGACGGGGTGCGTATCGGCCTGCGCGAAGCCGGGATTTTTCCAACTGGCGTCGGCGTCCATGATGCCCCAGGCGTTCGTTTCCGTGTCCCAGATCTTGCAGCCCTCGGCCATGGCGTGCCCGGTGGCGGCGATGAACGCGGCAAAGTCGGCGCGCGTCACTTCGGTTTTCATCACCGCGAAGGAATATTTGATATTCACGTGGTGTTGCGGCCTTTCGTTGGCGGCGTCGCGGTCGGGCGTGCCCTCGCGCGTGGTTTCCTCTGGCATCGAGCCCATGACGAAGGACCCCGGCGGAATCACCACCATCTCGGGGCAGTCGGCGCAGTCCTTGAAGGTGGTTCCGGGTTTGAGGGCATCGGCCGCGAGCGCGGCGCCTGACATCAAGCCCGCGACCGATAACCCCAACGCGATCGTGATGATGGAAAATCTCATGTGCCCCTCGCCCGCCGTTGCTCCGACTATATATAATGCCTATCAAATTCGCCCCAACTTCGACCGGAGGCCATCCATGTTTTTCACCTCGCGCACCAAGGCCGCGATGCCCACCAAGGATACCGCGCTGCCGGGCCGCGCCGCGAAAATGCCCGTGCCGGAGAAGCACTTCGTGAGCGGCACCCGCATGACCGAGCCCTGGCCGGCGGGCCTGGAGCTGGCGATGTTCGGGCTGGGTTGCTTCTGGGGCGCGGAGAAACTGTTCTGGAAACTTCCCGGCGTGTATTCCACGCAGGTGGGCTACGCCGCAGGCCTGACGCCCAACGCCACCTACAAGGAAGTGTGCACCGGCATGACCGGCCATAACGAAGTGGTGCGCGTGGTGTTCGACCCCAAGGCCGTTTCGTTTGACACGCTGCTGAAAAAATTCTGGGAAGGCCACGACCCCACCCAAGGCATGCGCCAGGGCAATGATGTGGGCACGCAATACCGCTCGGGTATCTATGTTTACTCGGCCCAGCAGCGCGCCGCCGCCGAGGCCTCCAAGGCGGCTTACGAAAAAGCGCTGGGCAAGAGCGGCCATGGCGCCATCACCACCGAGATCATCGACGCGCCGGAGTTTTACTACGCCGAGGATTATCACCAGCAATACCTGGCGAAAAATCCCGGCGGTTATTGCGGCCTGGGCGGCACGGGCGTGAGCTGCCCGGGGTAAAATCCGTCATGTCACCCTGGGACTTGTTCCCAGGGTCCAGAGGTTTTTGTTTTCATCCGAGAGCAGCAACCCCTGGGTCCTGGCCGTCGAGGGCGGCAGATTTTCTAGCCGCCGAGACGGCAAGAAAATCTAGCCGGAATGAATCCCGGGACGACAGATAAGTTGTTTCAACTGGGGAGAACTAAATGACTCGCATCGCATTGATTGCCGCGACGCTGGCGCTGGCGGCCTCGACCACGAGCGTCGCCCAGGACAAGGCGCCCACCTTCACCGCCACGCCCACCATCCTGGTGCGCTCGCCGGACCCGGCCAAGCTCGCGGAGTTTTACAGCGCGCTGGGCTTCAAGAAAGTGCGCGTGTCGGGTAACGGCGGAGTGATCTTTCACCTCGAGGGCCAAGTCGGTTCGCTGGAAGTGGTGCGGATGGACCCCAATGCCAAGCCGGGACCGGCCAAGACCAGCCGCACCCAGCAGGGCGTGGTGGCGATTTTCGAGACCAACGACCAGCAGGCCGTCATCGCGCGCGCCAAGGCGGCGGGTGCGACACTCGTTGAGGAATGGAAAGCCTCGGACCGGCCCGTCTCGATTTTCTACATCGCCGACCCGGAGAACAACATTTTGGGCTTCGCGCCACGCCACCACAACCCCAACATCAAGACGCCGTAGGCGCGGGTTTTGCGCTGGGCGTTAAGCGGCGGCTTTCAGCGTTTTCACCTTGTTCAAGCGCTTGCCGACGCGCGCGGTCGCAAGTTTCAGGTCGTAAGCCGACTGCAGGTTCAGCCAATATTCCGGCGTTTGCCCGAGCGCGCGGCCCAGGCACAGCGCCAGTTCTGCCGTGACGGGGCGTTGGCCCTTCAAGAGATGAGAGACACGCATGGCCGAAACGCCGATCTTACGCGCGAATTCGGCCTGCGAGAATCCGAACTCGACCAAAATCTCGGCCAGAAATTCGCCGGGGTGAATTGCCGGCAATCCGTTCCGTGGCATGGCAGTCTCCGTCGTCAGTGATAATCGATAATCTCAACATCGTAGGCATCGCCGTTGTCGAAGCGAAAGCACAGCCGCCACTGAGCGTTGATGCGAACGCTGTGGCGGCCGCGTAAGTCGCCCTTGAGGGCCTCCAGCCTGTTCGACGGCGGTTGACGCAAATCGTCGATCCGTGTTGCCGAATCCAACTGCTGCAAGCGCATGGCGGCGCGCTTGTGAATATCGAGCGGCAGTCGGCGCGACGCGCCGGTTTCGAAGAACGCTTGCGTCTCACGATTCCGAAACGACCGGATCATGCCGACCTTATAAACAAAATGTTTATGATGTCAAGGTTCGAATCTTTGTTGCACGCAAAATACCCTCACCACGGAATCGGCTGGCCGTCGTAGTTGAGCGCCTTGGCGTTGCTCTCCAGCGTCATGGCGTCGATCACCTTCATCATGCCGGCGACACTGGCGTCGGTCTTGATGGCGCCGGGGCCGCGAAAGCCCGAGGCCGCCAGCAAATCGGTTTCCACCATGCCCGGCGCGATGATGCCGACCATGATGCCCTCGGCCTTCCAGTCGGCGGCGAGCGCGCGAAAGCCGATGTTGAGCGCGGCCTTGCTGGCGCGATAGGCGTAAAATCCGCCGCGCCGCGCGGTGAGTTCCGACGAACCCAGGCCGCTGGTCATGGCGAAGGCTTTTTTCATCTGGCTCGCGGCGAGGTTGGACTTGAACGCCTCGGTGACTTTGAGGGCGCCGAAGGTGTTGGCGTTGATGACGTTCAGGAACTCCGCCTGGTCGAGCGCGCCGATGGTTTGCTTGGCGACGTCGCCCAAGGTGCCGGCGTTGTTGACCAGCACGTCGATGGGCTTGCCTTTGTATTTGGCCGCCAAGGCCTCGATGGCCTTGACGTCGGTGACGTCGAGTTTTTCCACCGTGACTTTCTTGTTGGCCTTGGCGAGATCCATCAGCTCCTTGGCCGTGTCGGGATTGCGCGCGGTGGCGATCACGTCCCAGCCCTGGGCCGCGTATTGCTTGACCATCTCCAGCCCGATGCCGCGATTGGTGCCGGTGATCATGATGGTGGACGCCTGCGCCGGCAAGGCCGTGAGCAGCGCGAGCGCGATCAGCGCGGTGAATTTGTTCATGGAAGCCTCCCCAAGAGCGGCGTGCGGAAAAGTGGAAACCGGTTTTCCGCGTCAACGCCGCGACCAAACAACGTGAAGGCACGAGGTTAGCGCGGGCCGGCCTCGGGGGCCAATCGTTGCAGGTCGTCATCCACGGTGTAGCCGCGCATGAGCCAGGCGGCAGCCAGCGAGAAGCCAGCGGGCACCACAGAAACACATAAGGTGATGGCCATGAGCGCGCCGGGCGGCTGGTCGGCCAGTTCGCCCGCGCCGCGCGTGGAGATGAACCCGGTGAGGCCCAGGGCCACGCCCAGCAACGCCGGACCGATGGCCGAGGCGACATTCTCGACCAGCGTATAGGCCGCCGCGTAAAGGCCCTCCTGGCGCACGCCGGTGGCGCGCCGGTCGTGCTCCATGATGTCGGGCAGCATGGACGTGCCCGCCGTCATGGACCCGGCCGAGAACACACCCACCAAGAAGAAGCGCACGAAGGCCACCCAGGTGGGCTCGGCCGGCGAGGCCAGCAGCCACGTCAGGAACACCGCGCCGAGGCCGAGGATCGATGCGTTATAGGCCGCGCGCTTGTTGACCTTGCGCGTCATGACGTAGGTCCATAGCGGCAGGGCCAGCAGGCTGCCCAGCGTGTAGCCGGTGCCGAAGGGCACGAGAAAGCGCTCGTCGCGGCCCAGGATGTAGCGCCCATAGAGCAGCAGCGTGCCTTGCAGCGAGGACTGCGCCAGGAACGTGCAAATCTTGGCGCCGATGAAGGCGGCGAAGGATTTGTTCGTGGCGATGAAGCGCAGTTGATCGGCGAGCGTGTAAGACTCGTCGGGCGTCTTGGGCAGAATCCTGGCGTTGCGGGTGAGCCAAAACGTTTGCGCGAAGAAGAACGCCACCAGCGCGGCCATGACCATGCCGCCCTGGGCATAACCGAGCGGCCCGCCGCCGAACTGCCGGATGAGATTGGGCAGCATCACCGTCATGGCGAGCAGGCCCACGGTGTTGAAGAACACCCGCTGCGACATCAGCACCGTGCGCTCGTTGTAACTCTCGGTCATCTCGGCGGCCATGGCCATGTAGGGCACCATGAACAGCGAGTTGCCCAGCGCGATCAGCAGCAGCACCGCGCCGATATAAACCACCGTGATCTCGCCCTGCGCCACCAGGGGCGCGGCGAACAGCGCCACGAAAGCCAGCGGCGCCAGCGCCACGCCCAGCAAGAGAAACGGACGGCGGCGGCCCCAGCGGTGGTCGGTGCGGTCGCTGATGCGCCCGATGAGCGGGTCGATCAGCACGTCGAACACCTTGGAGGCGCCGATCAGCAGCCCGGCCGTGGCCGCACCCACGCCCATGAGCGTGGTCATGATGAACAGCGCGTAGCTCGACACCGCGCCGATCATGATGTTGGTGCCTAGCGCACCGGCCGACCAGCCCAGTTGCTGCACGCGGGTGAGTTCGCGCGGCTGGGTCACGGCTTTTGTCCCGGCGCCAGTTGCACGTCGGGCACGCGCTTGAGTTCGTCGGCGTTGCCCCACATGGGGCCGTCTTCCGCGAAACCGATGACGTTGCCGTCGGGATCGGCGATGTAATAGATCGCGACGTCGCCCGACATGTACGTCTCGACGAACGCCGCGCCCGCCGCACGGGCGCGCTCAGCCACATCCTTAGCCTGCTTGGTGCCGACGATGGCCGCGTGCTGCACGTGAGTGCGCGACGGCTTGGGCATGGGATCGGGCGTGGCGGCGTCGAGACGGCCGATTTCCAGCACCGCGCCGCCGCCGGCCCGAAAGCCGATGATGCGCGGGCTCCTCGCCCATTCCTCGAAACCCAAGGCGGCATAGTAGCGCGCCAGGCGCTCGGGGTCCTTGGAGCGCAGCACGATCCAGCCGATGCCGCGCAGCTCGATCTCGGCCGCCGAGGCCCCGCCGCCGAGGCCCAGCACCAGCAGCGCCGCGATCACGTGTCGGACCATGCCCTGTCCCCCGCTTGTATGGTGATGGTCAATGCGTCTCGATAGGATACTCTCAACGCCACCCACGGCGAGTCAAAAAAGGAAGGAGACGCCCATGCACCGGCACACGGTTTTGTTCAACCTGAAGGACGACGTTGACGCGGCCACCAAAACCAAGGCCATCGAGGCCTTGCGCTCGCTCAAGTCGATCAAGGTCTGCAAGGGGCTGATGGTCGAGAAGAACAAACTGCCCCTGGGCGACAAGGCCCCTTACGAGTGGCTGCTGATCGCCGATTTCGCCAACGACGAGGACCGGCAGACCTACGAGAAGGACGAACACCACGTGAAGGTGATTCGCGGCGACTTCCTGCCGACGGTGAAGAATTACATCATCAGCGACGTGAATTTCTGATTCGCGCTAACGCCGCTGTGGTCCTGGGATTCATTCCCAGGACCCAGGGCAACAACTCTCGACGGAGCTTGTAACCCTGGATCCTGGGGACAAGCCCCAGGATGACAAGAGCCAGGATGACAAGAGAGAGTGTGGGGGCTCCATGGTTCCGATCTACACTGCCGCCTGCGTGCAGACCAACGTCTGGCCGGTCTATCCCAAGAAGGGCGCGGGGCCGGAGATCGCCCACAAGGAAAAGAACCTCGCCCGCGCCATCGAGTTGATCGAGCGCGTCGCCGACTGGAATCCGTCCAAGATCTACGTGCTGCCGGAATTCTTCATGACCGGGGCCGGCGGTGTCGGCAAGACGCAGAAGGACCGCGACCTCTTGTGCGTGCGCATGGACGGCCCCGAGATGACGCGGTTGTGCACGCTCGCCAAAAACGTGGGCGCCTACATCGCCGGCATGGTGTGGGAGGTGATGGACGACTGGCCCGAGCGCTATTGGAACACGGCCTTCATCTGCTCGCCCGAAGGCAAGGTGATCCTGAAGTATCACAAGCACTACGACTTCACCGGCAAGACCAAGCCCGGCGACGTCATGACCGAATACGTGGCGCGCTACGGCATCGATGCGCTGTGGCCCGTGGTCGACACGCCCTTGGGCCGCATGGGCTGCCTGGTGTGCTTCGACATCAACATCCCCGAGAACGCGCGCTGCCTGGCGCTCAACGGCGCCGAGATCATCCTGCATCCCACCTCCGAGGGCCGCGCGCCGTTTCTGCTGGAAGACGTCGGCGGCTGGGAGATCGGCAAACGTTCGCGCGCCTATGAGAACCTCTGCTATGTCGTCTCGGCCAATCAGGGCCTGTTCCTGGGCAGCGATTTTCCGACCGATCGGATGCGCGGGCGCAGTCAGATCATCGATTACACCGGGCGGGTGGTGAACATCGCCGAAACCACGGGCGAGTGCCTTCTTCAAGCCGACATCAACATTGAACAGCTACGCCAGAAGCGCGCGCAAGTGCAGATGAACTTCCTGGCGGAACTGCAAACCCACATCCACGCCGTGCAGTACGCGCGCAAGGCGATGTGGCCCAAGGAACTGTGGAATGACGGCGCCACCGGCGGCGACCTGGGCAATATCAAGGCAGGCCGCGAGAACATCGCGCGGCTGCAGGCCGAGGGCTTTTTCGTGGCACCGGCAACATCGCAAGACAAAAAGAGTTTCGTATGACCGCCGCAACAACCTCGCCGATCAAAACCATCCCGCGCTATTACGCGCTCGCCTGCCAGACCATCATCAAGCCCATCACCAATGATGTGCAAACGCGCGCCGAGGGCCGCGCCATCATGCGCGAGAACCTGGACGCGGCGCTGCTGCTGATGAAGCGCGGCCTCGGCAACGGCTTGGGCGACGTGAAACTCGTCACTTTTCCCGAGATGTTCCTGACGCTGGCCCCCGTCGGCTGGACGCGCGGCGTCAAGGGCTGGCTGGACGTGGCCTGCACCGAAGTGCCGGGGCCCGACCTGGAGCCCTTGTTCCAGGCCGCGCGCGATTTCGGCGTTTACATCGGCGCCAACTGTTACGAGTACGATCCCAAATGGCCCATGCGCTATTTCAACTGCTCGTTCCTGGTCGATCCGACAGGTAAGGTAGTGTTGAAATATCGCCGCCTGCACAGCCACATCTCGCCCAGCCCCCACGATTTCCTCGATGCCTATGTGCAGGCCGAAGGCTGGGATGCGCTGTTCCCCGTGGCCGACACGGCGTTGGGCCGCATCGCCATGTTCCCCTGCATGGAGATCAGCAAGCCCGAGGTGGCGCGCATGTTCGCCATGAAGGGCGCGGAGGTGCTGCTGCACCCCACGGGCGATTCGCCCGACTTCCCGGGCTGGACGGCGTGCAAGCTCGCGCGCGCCTTCGAGAACAACTGCTACGTCATCTCCACCAACTGTGGCGGCTGGGTGAGCAAGCGGGGCTATTTGGAATCCACCAACGCCGGCGGCACCAAGATCATCGACTACCTGGGCACCGTCATCAACGAGGCCAAGCCCTCGGGCGAGAGCATGAAGGCGCGCGCGCTGATCGACATCGACCAACTGCGCGCCCACCGCCACAGCCGCAACGCCTTCAACATGATCGCGCAGCTCCGCACCGAGCTTTACACCGAGTACAAGCGCACCATCACGCCGCCCAACCGCTTCCTGGATCCCATGAAGGACCAGGATGCGCTGCACAAGCTCTACGGCGAGACCATGGAGCGTTTGACCGAGGACGGATACTTCCCGCGTCCGGTGTTGAAAAATTAGCGTCTACCCAAACCGCACGGCGTAGATCGGCGGCAGGTGGGCCGTGAGCAGCTTCCAGGCGTCGCCCGCGTTCTCGCTCACCCACAACGCGCCAGTGGTGGAGCCCATGGCAAGCCGCTTGCCGGTGTTGTCCACGCACAGGCCGTGGCGATAGACCAGGTCGAAGGCGTTGCCTTGGGGCAGGCCCTTCTTCAGCACCGTCCAGGTCTTGGCGCCGTCGGTGGTGCGTTGCACCACCACATTGCCGCCCTTGGGGTAGCGGTTCTCGTCCTTCACGGCGGGCACGAACCACGCGGTCTTGGGGTCATTGGGGTGCACCGCGACCGGAAAGCCAAAGGCCGAGACCGGCGCATTCTTGATTTCCTGCCAGCTCTTGAGGTTGTCGGTGGACCGGAAGATGCCGTTGTGGTGCTGCGTCCAGTACACGTCGGGCGCGGCTGGGCATTGCACCACCATGTGCACGTCTTGAATGTCGGGATCGCCCGCCTGCTCGGGCGGCATGAACTCGGCGCGCATGCCCAGCGAGCCCACGGTCCAGGTCTTGCCGCCGTCCTCGGTCACGCGCACGCCGCCGCAGGAGACGCCGATGGCCACGCGGTTTGAGTTGCGCGGATCGACGCAGATGGAGTGCAAGGCCGGATGTTCGGTGCCGCCGCCGAACCACTTTTTGCGTTCGGGCATGTTCCACAGGCCTGTGTTGAGCGTCCAGGTCTCGCCCAGATCGGAGGAATAAAACAAACCGCCCGGCGCCGTGCCGCACCATAGGCCTTTGGGCTTGTCGGGCCCGGCCCACTCCAGCGCCCAGATGCCTTTCAGCGCCGGGGCCTTGTCGTCTTTCTCGCCGCCTTCGACTTTCGGGTACTGCGGTGCCGGCAATTCTTTCCAGGTTTTGCCGCCGTCGAGCGAGCGATGCATCTTCACGCCGAAGTGGCCCAGGTTGAGCGCGGCGAAGATCGTTTTGCCCTTGGCATCGGCCAACGCCAGCGACGTGGGCGAGCCCAAGAAATGCGTTTTCTTGTGCTTCCAGCCCTTGGGGCCACGCCCAAAAACCATCAGCCCCTTGCGTGTGGACACTAAAATTGTGTTGGACATGTGTACCTCCTCGAATTGAAATCCTGAACGAAACGAGTCAGTGAGTGTTGATGCATTCTTTCTTGGTCGCATTTTCCACCGGTTTATTCCTTGGGCCAACCGGTCCCCACTTGTCGGGAAAATGCTCCTAACCTCCGGACAATGCCTGCAGAATGTAAAGCTCGCTGTCGGGTTTGACGGCGCGCTCCAAGGTGTCGGGCCCGCGCACGTGCTCGCCGTCCAGGAACACCGCGATATGCACCCGCAAGCGCTCCTGATCGTCGAGGATGTAGCCCTTGAGCGCGGGATGGCGCGCGAACACATCGGCCAAGACGGCGCGGATGGTGGCGCCTGCGGCGCTCACGCCGCCCTTGGGCGCCACGTGGCGCAAATGATTGGTGAAGTGAACCTGAACCAAGCGGCGCCTCCCCAAGACGCTGGTCCCATCTTGCGCCATGGACCGCGAAGAGTCACCTGCGTAGGATAAAGGCCCATGGCAAATGTCCTAGAGCAAGCCCCTGATGAAGCGACGTTGCGCGCCGCCTTCGCGGGTGGTGTGTACTTTATTTCTCCGGAAGAATTGCTCAGCCACAATTCCGGCTGCCTGATGGAAGGCCTGCGGGCGCTGGGCCTGCGCGCCCAGGCCAACACCGCGCGCGTCACCTCGCGCCAAGCGTCGCAGCCGCTGTTGGGCGTGGCCGAAGCCGAGATTCGCACGGAGCCCTTCGCGGGGATGTCGGCGGTGTTGATCGACATTTCCCACGGCAATCGCTTCGTGCCGCTGGACAGCATGAAGGGCGGGCGGCTGGGCTATGTGAATAACTCCGACGTCAGTATCTTCTGCACGGTCCCCGAGCCCTTTCCGCTGTTCTCCGTGCATGAAACGCGGCGGGCCAAGAACGGCGCGCGGCGCTTCCCCCTCGCCTTCGGGCCATCCACGGCGTTGATCGCGGCAAGCGAGCGGCGTCAGTCCTTTTCCAAACGCAAGCGCGTGGCCTTGCGCAATTTCCGCGCCACCCTGAGCCAGGGCGTGCGCGCGTTGCTGGACATGACCTACGTGCCCCATGTGAAATCTCACATGACCGTGGACGAAAACATCCTGGCGCCGGCCGACTACGTCGCGGCGCTGCAAGGCGCGCAAGTCTGCCTGGCGTACGGCGGTGAATTCTTCAGCGCCATTCAAACCAATCCGTGGTTCGCGGCCAACGACCCCGCCACGCTGGTGCGTCATTCCTTCGAGCGCTTGGACGCGCCCGCTTTCATCATGCGCTGGGACAGTTGGCGGTTCTGGGAAAGCCTGGTGTGCGGTTGCCTGACGGTGCATCTCGACTTCGACAAGTACGGCTTCGACCTGCCGGTGATGCCAAAGCCCTGGGTGCATTACGTCCCCATCGACTTGGACGATCTCAAGGGTTCGGTGGCGGCGCTGATGGACCGCGAAAAAATCTGGGGCGAGATCGCCGAAGCGGGCCGCGCCTGGGCCATAGAGCACTACGCGCCCAGGCCCACGGCGCTGCGCGTGCTGCGGCAGATGCTATAGTTCGAGTTTGGGGGTGTGCGATGACAGGAGCAAAACGCGAAACGTGGTCCTCGGCGGCCATGTTCATTCTGGCGGCCATCGGCGGCGCCGTGGGCTTCGGCAGCATCTGGCGCTTCCCCTACCTCATCGGCACCAACGGCGGGCCGGCCTTCGTCATCATCTACATCGTGCTGCTGATCGCGATCACGATTCCTCTCATGATGGCCGAGACGCTGATGGGCCGGCGCGGGCAAGGCAGCGCGCCGGAGTCCATGACCAAGCTCGCGGCCGAGATCGGTGCCAGCCCCCGGTGGAGTATCGTCGGTTGGCTGGGCGTGCTGGGCGCGTTCATGATCATGACCTACTACAGCATGATCGGCGGCTGGGTGCTGGCTTATATCCCCTCCTCCATCACCGACGGCTTCGCCGGGCAAACGCGGGAGCAATTCCAGGCGTCATGGGACGCATTGATGGCCGATCCGGCGCGGATGATTTTCTGGCTGACGGTGTTCATGGGCGTCACCGCGCTGATCGTCGGGCGCGGCATCACCGCGGGCATCGAAAGGGCCGTGGGTTTCCTGATGCCGGCCCTGGTCATCATGCTGGTGATCATCACCGTTTATGCGCTGATCATCGGCGATGCGGCCAAGGGCCTGGCCTTCATGTTCGTGCCCGACTTCTCCAAGGTGACATGGGAGCTGGTGCTGGTGGCGCTCGGGCAAGCGTTTTTCTCCATCGGCGTGGGCATGGGCATGATGTTCACTTACGGCGCGTACCTGGACAGCGACGTGTCCATCGGCAAGGCGTGCATCACCATCGTCGTGGCTGACACCATTGTGTCGCTGCTGTCGGGCCTGGCGATTTTTCCGATCGTGTTCGGCTTCGGCCTCGACCCCGCCGCCGGGCCGGGCCTGGTGTTCGTGACCCTGCCGCTGGCCTTCGGCCAGATGCCGGCGGGCACGCTGGTGGGCACAGCGTTTTTCATTCTGCTGTTCTTCGCGGGCCTCGCCTCGGCGCTGGCACTGACCGAGGTGCCCGTGGCCTGCCTCAGCCGCCGCATCGGCTGGACGCGCGGGCGCGCCACCGCGCTGGTGGCGTTCCTGATCTGGGCCATCGGCCTGCTGTGCGTGCTGTCGTTCAACGAACTCAAGGACTATCACCCGCTGAGCAATGTCGGTCGCTACGCCACGGCGACGCTCTATGAGATCATCGACGACGTCTCGGCTAACTTCGTGCTGGTGATCGACGCCATCCTCATCGCGGTGTTCGTGGGCTTTTGGATGAAGAAGGAAACGCTGCTCACCGAACTGGGCCTCACCGACGGGTGGATCTACCAGTCGTGGATGTTTCTCACGCGCGTGGTCACGCCCATCGCCCTGATCGTGACCCTGATCGCGACGTGGGTGTGAGAGTTCTCGTCACGGCCGCACATGTCGGCGGAAGAACGCCCGTGACACCATCGTGACGGTGTCATCGCTTCGTCTTTAGAACGTCTCCAACGTATCATCGCCGTGTCAGAATGCTGTCGCGGCGCGCGGGGATATTGCGCGCGCATCGCGGCGCCCCGCTGTTCCCCCTCGCGGACGCCGCCAACCCCCAACATAAAACACGGAGACACCCATGAGCCGAGTTCTTTACACCACGTCCCCCAAGCCCTCGCGCACCGCGACCATGCTGGTCGCGCTGGCGGCGAGCCTGTTGTTCGGCAATACCGCCGCCTTCGCCAAGAACAACGTCGTGCACATGATGACGACGCCCAACACGATCCGCGGCACCGTCGCCATTGAAGACGGCCATTACGACAAGGCCATCCGCGAATCGCTCAGGGCGGTCGATAGTGAGTCGGCGCGCACGCGGGCGGCGGCCTTCGCCAACCTGTGCATCGCCCATGCGAAACAAGGTCAATACGCCAAGGCTTTGGAGTATTGCGACCTGGGCGTTGCCGAGGGTGTCTATCCCTGGATTGCTCGCGTCAATCGCGGCGCGGTGCACTATTTGCTGGGCAACCACACCAACAGCATTGCCGACCTGGGACAAGCCTTGGACCAGCGCCCCTACTTGATGGAAGCGCGCAATAACCTCGCCCGGGCCGAACGGGCCTATGCCGTCCTCAGCGGCGGCCCGAGCTTGGCGCAAGATCGCGGCAATTAACTCGACCTAGGATCAACGGCCCGGCTGTCGGTGGCACATGGCGGTCGGGCCGTACTGGGTTGACTCAATCATTATGTACGTGATACGTACATACTCGTGATTCGGACGTTTCGCGATAAGCGCACGGCGGCCATGTTCGTGGGCGAGGAGGTTCGGGGCGTTCAGTCCAGCCTCCAGCAACGCGCGCGCATGAAGCTGCTGATGCTCGACCGGGCGCGCAGCCTCAACGATTTACTATCGCCGCCGGGCAATCGCCTCGAAAAGCTGCGCGGCGACCGCGCGGGGCAGCACAGCATCCGTGTCGATCGTCAGTGGCGGCTGTGTTTTCGCTGGCATAACGGTGAAGCCGTCGACGTTGAGTTTTGCGACTACCATTAATGGAGTTCTGTCATGGCCATTGATCGAGCCGAGTTGGACGCGGGGCGCGTCGATCTGAAAGGCGTCACCACGGGCCGCCGTTTGGCGCCGGTTCACCCGGGCAAGATCCTTCGCGAGGAGTTTTTGAAGCCGCTGGCGCTGACACCCTACCGCCTGGCCAAGGACATTCGCGTGCCGCCCAACCGCGTGACGGCGATTTTGGGCGCTAAGCGCGCCGTGAGTGCCGACACCGCGCTGCGGCTGGGGCGCTACTTCCGCACCACGCCGGAATTCTGGCTGGGCCTGCAAGAAGCCTACGACCTCGATGTCGCCAAGCGCGAGATCAAACGCGAACTGCCTAGCATCAAGCCGCATATGATGCAGGCGGCGGAATAGAGCTTACGCCACCTCCGGCGTGTAGTGCTTCTTCATGCTGCTGACCAAATCCTCGAAGGCGATGGTCTGCACGCGCGGGTCCTCTTTCCGCAGCAAGCCCGCCATGGGGTCGGTGATGACGTTGAGCACCACCGGGCGGTCTGCGGCGAAGGCCATGTTCAGCGCGGGCGCGATGTCGGCGGGGCTCTCGATGCGCCGACCGATGGCGCCGTAAGCCTCGCCGATGAGGTGATAGTCGCAGTGGCCCAAGTCGCAGTTGACGTGGCCGCCCAGCGCCTTGATCTGGCCGTGGCGTTCCGTGCCCCAGCCCGCGTCATTGGAGATGAGGCAGATGAGCCGCAAGCCCGCCATGACCGCGCCGTTGAACTCGCTGCAATAAAAGCCAAACGCCCCGTCGCCCGTGACCAACACCGTGGGGCGAACAGGCTTGCCGGTTTTGGCGGCTTCTTCCTTCATGGCCGCCGCGGCACCAATGGCCAAGGGCGTGCCGGTGCCCATGGAGCCGTAGGGGTAGTGATCCATGAAGGCACGCTCACGTTTAATGCGCAAGATGGCGTGCATCCAGTTCTGGATATCGGCGCCGTCGCCGACATAAACAGCGTCCTCGGGCATCACCTTCATCAACTCGCGCGCCATGCGGTACGGATGGATCGGCGCTTTTTCATCGAGGCCCAGCTCAGCGATGCGCGCCTGGCGCACCGTCATGGCCTCGTTGACCCAGATGGGATCAGACGAATTCTTAAAGCCGATGCGCGCCAGTTCGGTTTGCAACGCCTCGACGAACAGCCTCGCATCCGCCGCCACGGGCACTTCGGCGGTGCGGTTGCGGCCGAGCTCCTCGGCCATGACGTCCACCTGAATGAACTTGGCGTTGGCGGCAAAGCGCGGCGCCAGTCCGAAGCCCAGGCGTTGCGTCAGGCGCGCGCCCAGCACCAGAACCACGTCGGCGTGCTTGGCCGCCACTTGGGCCAGAGGCCAGGGGAAACCCAGCGTGAGGTCCTCGGCCACGAGGCCGCGGCCCATGGAGTTGCCCAGCACCGGAAAACGATACGTCGCGGCCAGGTGACGCAGCGCGGGCCCCGCCCCCGATAGCATCGCCCCGGCGCCCACGACGATGAGCGGACGTTTAGCGTTTGCAAGTAGGTCCGCGGCCGCCGTCACGGCCGCTGTGGACGGCGCCGGATTGCGCGGCAACGTGAGCATGGCCTCGCCGCGCTCGGACATTTCGACTGCTTTAGATTCCCAGCCGTGGGGGATGCCCAACATGGCCACGCCGGGCCGCCCGCACAGCGCCTGCTTGGCGGCGGCATGCACATATTCCTCCAGCCGCGACGGATCGGGCACGGCCTTGGCCCATTTGACGAAAGACTTGGCCATGTCCATGAGGTCGTTGGACTTTTCCGACACGGCCTCGGTTTGCGACGGCGTGCCGAGCGTGGTCAACAGCAGCACCGGCGAGCAGGCGGCCTGCGCCACGCAAATACCGGTCATGGCGTTGGCGAGCCCGTGCTCGGCATTGATCATGGCGATGCCCAGCTTGCCCGAGGCACGCGCGTAGCCGTCGGCCGCGCCCACGGTGCCGGTTTCGTGGCGGCCCGATATGATCGTCCACGGATGGCGCGCCTTATCCTGCTCCATGGCCCACAACAGATGCGCGTGCGCCGTGCCCGCGAGGGCGAAGTTGGTGTGCACGCCGTAGCGCGTGAGCGCGCGGTTGATGGCCTCGCCGCCGGTCATGGTGTTGGAGCGCGTGGGCGTGGTGTTCATGGCGACCTCGAACGTTATGCGATGGCGGGCGTATAATGCTTCTTCTGGCTTGAGACCAGATCTTCGAAGGCGACGGTTTGCACGCGCGGGTCCTGCTTGCGCACCAGGCCCGCCATGGGGTCGGTGATGACGTTGAGCACGGTGGTCTTGTCGGCGGCGAAGGCGCGACGCAAGGCCGGCGCGATGTCCTCGGGTTTGTCGATACGCTCGCCGTTGAGTCCGTAAGCATGGGCGATGAGGTGGTAGTCCCACTGGCCCAGTTCGCAGTTGACACTTTTGCCCAGCGCGTTGAGCTGGCCGTGCTTCTCGGTGCCCCAGGCGCCATCGTTGGAAATCAGGCACACGATTTTGAGCCCCGCGAGCGCGGCGCCATTGAGCTCGCTGCAGTAAAAGCCGAAGGAGCCGTCGCCGGTGACCAGCACCACGGGGCGCTCCATGTCGCCCGAGTCTTCGGCCTGCTCGCGCGCGGCCGCCGCCGCGCCCACGGCCAAGGGCGTGCCGATGCCCATGGAACCCAGCGGATAGTGATCCATGAAAGCGCGCTCGGAGCGGACGCGCAGGATGGCGTGCATCCAGTTCTGGATGTCGGCTCCGTCGCCGACGTAAACCGCGTTCTCGGGCAACTGCGCCATGAGATCGCGCGCCATGCGGTAAGGATGGATCGGCCCGGTTTCGCCGCGACCCAATTCGTCGATGCGCGCGAGGCGCACTTTCATGGCATCGTTGACCCAGCTGGGATCGCCCGCGGGCTGGTATTTTTTCGCTGTGAGCACGGCGTGCAGCGCCTCGATGGCTTGGCGTGTATCTGAAACAATCGGCACGTCGACAGCACGGTTGCGGCCGATTTCCCTAGCAGCGATGTCGACCTGGATGAATATGGCGTCGGCCGCAAAGCGCGGTGCCAGGCCGTAACCCATGCGCTGGCTCATGCGCAGGCCGACAAGGAGCACCACGTCGGCGTCTTTCGCCGCCACTTGCGCCAGCGGCCAGGCGAACCCGAGCTTCATATCCTCGGGGACCAGGCCCCGGCCGAGATTGCAGGCGAGCACCGGCAGCTTGAACGTGCGCGCGAGGTTGCGCAGCGCCGCCCCGGCCCCCGACAGCGCCGCGCCGGAGCCCACGACCACCATCGGGCGCCTGGCGCGCGCGATCAGCGCGGCGGCCTGTTGAATGGCGGCGGGATCGGGCGCGGGCGGCTCAGGTTTGACGAGCACGGCGGCGGAGCGTTCCGCATAATCCACAGCCGTAGCCTCGAAATGCTGCGGCACGCCCAGCACGGCCACGCCGGGCCGCCCCGAGACGGCCTGCATGATCGCCGTTTCGACGAACTCGGCCAGGCGTTCGGGGCCGGGCACGGTCTTGGCCCATTTCACGTGGGCCTTCACCAAGTCGAGAATATCGTTGTCGTCTTCGCCTTCGGCCTCCAGCGTGTTGGCGGGCGTGAGCGAGACGATCACCACCACCGGCGAGCAGGCGAGGTTGGCGGTCATGATGCCGGTGACGGCGTTGGGCAGGCCCTGGTCGGCCTTGATCAGGGCGATGCCCATCTTGCCGGAAACACGGGCGTAGCCGTCGGCCGCCGCCACGGTGGCGGTTTCATGGCGGCCCGAGACGATGCGGAATTTTTCCTCCTGCAGGCCGAACAGCAGATGCGTGTGCGCCGTACCCGCCAAACAAAACGCCGTGCGCGCGCCGGTGCGCGCCAACACCCGCGCGATTACCTGCCCGCCGTTGAGGCGGTTGGTCTTGGTCGTTGACGAAGGCGCGGATGGGTTGGTCATGGTTGTTACTCAGCGGCGGCGCGCGGCTTGTCGGCGGGAATCACGCGTAAGGACACGTCGCAACTGTTGAGAGGCTCGATGCCGGTCGCCGTGACGCGGATCAAGTCTTCCAGGTGCATGTTGCCCCAGCCGATTTCGTAATAGGGCATGTCGACGGTGAAGACCATGTTCTCGAGGAACGTGAAAGGCCCCTGACTGCCCGGCAACTCAGGGCCAATGGGCAGCGGATGGTCGGTGTGTTCCAGGCCCACTGAGTGCGGCGTGCAGATGACGAAGCCCGGAAAGCCCGCCTTCTTCATGCCGTCGATGACAGCCTCGGTGACAGCGCGGCCCGTGACGCCCGGCTTGATCATGCCGTAAGCGATATCGCAGCCCACTTTCATGGCGCGATTGCGCAGCAGCATTTCCTCGGTCGGCGTGCCGCAGATGGCGGTGCGGCCCATGTCGGCGCAGTAGTGCTTGTACTCGGCGAGACCATCGAAGGTGATGAGCTGATCCTTGGCGACCCTCGCTTTTCTTTGTCCGCGCGTGCCGGTGGAAAGGTAGCGCCCCTTGCCGCCGCGCTTGGCCAGCTCGGTGTTGAAAATGATCTCCAGTTCCTCTTGCGCCTGGCCCACGTAGAGCGAGGCGATGGCGGCCTCCACCGCGATTTCGTTCATGGCGGCGGCCTTGCGGATGATGCCGAGTTCGGTCTCGGTCTTGATCATCCGGATCTCGCGGAAGATTTGCGTGCCCTCGACACCCTTGACGTGCTTGAGGCCGATCTGGTGCAGCCAGCCGATCACGCGCGGATCGTCGGTGGCGAAGGTGCCGTGCTCGAGGCCCGCGTCCTTGATGGCCTTCTTCAGCGCATAGAGCGCGTTGACCGTGTACTTGCCTTTGTAGGCGTCGGAACGCGCGATGAAGGTGCGGTCGGCCTCCGTCAGGGTCGAGGTGCGCACGGGCCACGCTAAGCCTTCCTGCACCGCTTCGGGGTCCTCGCTGTCGGGATCGAAGTCGCGGCGGTCGAAGGTGGTGGGGTGCGAGTAGGCGCAAACATTGGGCACCCAGGTGGCCTCGGGCGTTTCGTGCAGGCGTTGGAATTCCACCGCCGAGCCGATCAACGCGGCGGGCGCATTCTCATTTCTGGGGAACAGCGCGTAGTTGTAAAAGGGCCGCAGCATGTTCATGAACGGGCCCCAATAGTCCGTGAGGTAATAGACATTCACGGCACTGGCGGCGATAAGCCCGTCGAGCTTGTGTTTGTCCAAGACCTCGTAAGCGCGGGTTTTATTGATCAGCATCTTCACACTTTTTGTTTGGTCGCATTTTCACCGGCTTGTTTCTTTGGGCCAACCGGTTCCCACTTGTCGGGAAAATGCTCCTAATCAAACATTACGACTTGGCGCACGGTGGCGCCCGAGGCGAGCTTGTCGAAGGCTTCGTTGATCTGCTCGAGCTTGATGCGGTCGCTCATCAACCGGTCCACGGGCAATTTGCCCGCGCGGTAGAGCGCGATGTAAGCCGGGATATCGCGCACCGGCACGCAACTGCCGAGATATGAACCTTTGAGCGTGCGTTCCTCGCCCACCATCTGCACCGGCGCGATGGACAGCATCTTTTGCGGATGGGGCAATCCGGCGGTGACGGTCTCGCCGCCGCGCCGCGTGATTTTCCACGCCAGTTCCAGGGCCGGCACCGAGCCCGCCATCTCGAAGGCATAATCCACGCCGCCGTTGGTCGCGGCCTTCACGTGGTTGACCACATCGGGGTCGGAGGCGTTGAAGGTATGCGTGGCGCCCAGTTGCTTGGCGAGCTTGAGCTTATCGTCGCGCAGATCAATGGCGACGATCTCGCGCGCGCCGGCCACCTGCGCGCCCAGCAGACTGTTCAAACCCACCCCGCCCAGCCCGATCACCGCCACGCGCGCGCCGGCTTTCACCCGCGACGTGTTCAGCACCGCGCCCACGCCGGTGATGACCGCGCAGCCGAACAACGCCGCCTCGTCGAAGGGCAGCGCCTTGTCGACCTTGACGCAGGAGTATTCGCTGACCACCGCGTGATCGGCGAAACCCGACACGCCGAGGTGATGGTTGATGTCCTTGCCCGCACCGTGCAGGCGCCGCGCGCCCGACAGCAGCGTGCCCGCCGTGTTGGCAGAGGCGGCCGGTTCACACAAAGCGGGGCGGCCCTCGGCGCAGGGCACGCAGTGGCCGCAGCTCGGCACGAAGACCAGCACCACGTGATCGCCCACCGCCAGGCTTTTGACGCCGGGACCGATGCCCGCCACGACGCCGGCGGCCTCATGGCCCAGCGCCATGGGCGTGGGGCGCGGGCGCGTGCCCTCGATGACCGACAAATCGGAATGGCACAACCCCGCCGCTTTGATCTTGATCAGCACTTCGCCCTCGCCCGGCGGATCAAGCTCCAGGGTTTCGATCTTCAAGGGTTTGGACCCGGCATAAGGCGTGGGCGCGCCCATTTGATGCAGCACGGCAGCGCGAATACGCATGGATGTCGTCCCTTCCGATGGTTGGGGTCTTGTAGGTTCTGGCACCCGGTTGACGGCCATCTTAATGCTTCACAAGACCCTGCCAAGATGCGCGCGGCCGGTGTACACATCCCGGACAGACAAGGAACGGACGCGCGAGCCCATGCCTTCGGTCGGTTGGTATTTTATCGTCGCATTGATCGTCTTGATCGGGGTCATTCTCGCCGTGCCCAGCGAGGGCCACGGCCAAGAGGCAGGCCCCGAGACCTATATCGCCACGGCCGGCGCCACGGTGTCGCCGGGCGACATCGGCGACATCATCTGGAACAGCTACGCCAGGACGGTGTCCGAAAAAAGCGGCGGCAAGCTCAAGGTTAAGTTGCTGATTCGCGGCGAGACCGGCGGCGAAGACGGCATGATGAACGCCCTGATGCGCGGCCGCATCCAAATCTCCAGCTTCAGCGAAGCGTCCATGTCGCGCCTCGTGCCCGAATACATGCTGATCGCCGCGCCTTATTTGTTCGACTCCGCCGCCGAGGCGCAGTTCGTGATGGATAACTTCCTCAAGCAACCCTTCGTCGAGATGACGGCGAAAAAGGGCGTGGTGATGCATGAGTTCCAAGAGGTCGGCTGGAACAACATCTACGGCAAGAAACCGCTGCTCAGCCCCGAGGACACCAAGGGCTACCGCATGCGCGCACTGCCGTCGGACACGTCGCAACTGTTCCTGGCCAGCATCGGCGCCGACGTAATTCACCTGCAGCGCACGGAACTGGTCACCAGCCTGCAAACCGGCTTGATCGAGGGCGGCGAGACGGCGCTGGTGCTCTATGCCCGCGGCGGCGAGGCGATTTATGCGCCGCATTTCATTCTCACCGAGCACAGCCGCGCCTCGGGCTCCAGCGTGTTCAACAAAGCCTGGCTTGACGGACTGGACCCCGCGACGCGCGACATCATGCTGACGAGCTATCAGACGCTGGAAGAACAGCGCGCCGACGCGGCGAAGCTTTATGACCAGGAGTTGGCGCGATTGCCCACCGTCGGTGTCACGGTGCACACGCTCACGCCCGAACAACGCGCGAAATTTCGCGAAGCCACCAAGCCCAACACACAGCGCCTGATCGAGAAAATCGGCGGCAGGGCCCAGGAGATTTACGACACGATCCTCGAGGGTAAGCGGGCCTTCGCCGCGCAGATTCGTCCGAACTGATGGGCTGGGCTGGACATAAATCCTTCTTTACTCTCGCGCGCTGCATAGCGGCACCGCTGTGTGTGCTGATGTCGATTCTGAGCACGGGCGAGGCTCGGTCCCAAACCGAGATCACCGTGCTGGGGCTGACGCCGCAAGTCGGGATCACGCGCGAACGCTACAATCACTTCGCCAAGATCGTGCCCGAGCGCTTCGAGGGCGGTGCGACCGTCAAGCTGCTCGTGGACGGCCAGGCCGGCACCGAGGAAGCCATGGCGGCGGGCCTGCGGCGGGGGCGCGGTCAATTCGGCATGATGACCATTCCCGGCGTCAGCGTCGCCGTGCCCGAGATGGCCGTGCTCATGGCGCCCTATTTGTTCGACAGTTACGCCGAGGAGGATTTCGTCCTCGACAAATTCCTCACGCCGTTGATGCACGACCTGTTTGCCGCGCGCGGGCTGGTGTTCATCGGTTTTTCCGACTCGGGCTTTTTCAACGTGTTCGCTCGCGCGCCCCTGCACGCCCCCGGCGAGGCGGTGAACCGACGGCTGCGCGCGGCAGGCGGCGAGGCCTCGCGGCTGTTCCTCAAGGCGGCGGGCGCCGACGTGGTGGAGATGCCCTTCGCCGATCTCATTCCCGCCCTGCAGACGGGCCTGGTGGACGGAACCGTCACCACCAACGTGATGTTCGAAGCCGCGAATTTGATTCGCGAGGTACGCCACGTCACCTTGACGCGCCACATGGTCAATCCGGGGGTGCTCATGGCCAACAAGGCGTGGTTCGACACGCTCTCGCCCGCCAACCAAGAGCTGATCCGCACGGCGATGTTTCCCATGCAGGATATCCGCGACGGCGTGCGCGGCGACGGCGAGAAAGCGCTGAAAACCCTCATCCCCGCCGGACTGATCGTGCATGAGCCCACAACCGAGCAACGCGCCGCGTGGAAGCGCGCCGGCTTGTCCACGCACAAGGATCTGATCGCGCGCCTAGGCGGCGAATCGCAGAAACTCTACGACGCCATGCTGGCTGGAAAAGAAGCTTACGCCGAGGCCGTTGCCGGGCGCGAACCGACAGCCTCGCGGTAAATCACGATCAGGCCCGCCGCCACGATCAGCGCCATGCCGGTCCAGGCCGAGGCGTCGGGTAGTTGCGCGAACAGCACGTAGCCGAACACCGTGGCCCACACCAACGCCGTGTAATCGAGCGGCGCCAAGACGCCGGGCGAGGCATAGCGGAAGGCATAGGTCAGCAACAGGTGCCCGATGCCCGCCGCCGTGCCGGTGAAGGCCATGCCGAGAAAGGCGCCCCAGGTCAGATCCTGCCACACAAAGGGGGCCCACACGGCCGAGACCAGCAAGATGCCCAGTTGCGGATACAAGGTGATGGAGGTCACGGATTCCGTCGCGCTCAGGATGCGGTTGGTGACCATGTAGGTGGCGTAGCCCACGGCGGCAAAAGCCGG
>JANRJL010000026.1:0-47141 GCA_033763995.1 Rhodospirillaceae bacterium
TATTTGCCGTACTTGACGAAGTTGTCGGCCACCTGGGCGGCCAGTTCGCGCGTGGGCGCCAGGATCAGCGAGCGCGGCATGCGCGCGCGGCTGCGGCCCCCGGCCAGGATGTCGATCATCGGCAGGGTAAAGCCGGCGGTCTTGCCGGTGCCGGTCTGGGCGATGCCCAGCACGTCGCGACCCATCAGCACCAAGGGAATGGCTTGCTCCTGGATCGGCGTTGGCGTTTGGTATCCGGCGTCGGTGACGCCTCTTAGGGTTTCGGGCGATAGCCCGAGGTCTTCAAAAGTCATCGAGGGGGAATGATCGCCGGATTAACCGGCGCCTTATGGCACGTTCCGGCGGCGCAACTTGCCCAACCAGTTCACGGCGCGGCATCATAGGTGTTAACCTCGCGAAGTCAACGCGGAAAGCCAGGGAAAATCAGGGTGTTTTTGTGAGCAAACGTGCGCTGGTCCTGCTGCCTGGCCTGCTGTGCGACGCCGCCCTGTGGCGCCACCAGAGCGAAACCCTGACGGATATCTGCGCGCCGTGGGTCGCCGACCTGACGCTGGATGAGGCCATTCCCGCCATGGCCGAGCGCGTTCTGGAGGCTGCCCCCCGCACGTTCTGCCTGGCGGGGCTGTCCATGGGCGGCTACGTCGCCCAGGACATCATGCGCCGCGCGCCCGAGCGGGTCGAGCGCTTGGCCCTGATCGACACCAACGCCCGGGCCGACACCGCCGAGCAGGTCAAGACGCGCAAGGAACTGATAAGGTTGTCGGAAATCGGCAAGTTCAAGGGCGTCACACCGCGGCTGCTGCCCAACCTGATTCATCCCTCGCGCTTGAAGGACCCCACTGTCGCCGACGTGGTGCTGCAGATGGCCGAGCGCGTGGGCCAGGAGGCCTTCATCCGCCAGCAAAAGGCCATCATGGGCCGCGTCGACGGCCGCGGCGACCTGAACGCCATCCGTGTGCCGACGTTGGTGCTGTGCGGCCGGCAGGACGCCCTCACGCCGGTGGCCCTGCACACCGAGATGGCCGAGGCGATCCCCAACGCGCGCTTGGTCGTGGTCGAGGACTGCGGGCACTTGGCCCCCCTGGAGCGGCCTTATGCCACCTCCGCAACGCTCAGGTATTGGCTAGCCTAAGAGGCTGTTAAATCAACATCTTATTGGCTCGTTTGGCGGCCGACTCCGTGGTTGCGCCCGGGGTTCCGATTGGTTATACAACCGCCTCTTTTCGGGCCGGGACCATCTCGCGCCCCGCCAGCTCAAGGATCGGCCATGAAAGTGCGCAACTCGCTGCGCTCCGCCAAGACGCGCGACAAAGATTGCCGCGTTGTCCGCCGCAAGGGGCGCGTGTACATCATCAACAAGAAGAACCCGCGCTTCAAGGCGCGCCAGGGCTAGAAGTTCTGAGGTTTTCGCGCCGTCCCCATCATGGACATCAACGTCCATTCGGATACAACAGGGACGCGGTGACGGAACTCAATACACAACGACTGACAGGACGCTTGATCGCCGATAGCGATGTGGCGCGGTTGCGCCTGTTGCACAACGACGAACGCGTCATGGCGACGCTGTCGGCCGACGGCCAGAAGCTGCCACACGCCGTGTCGAAAAGGATCCTCGCCAAATTCATGGTCGAGGGCGGCGGCGAGTTGGGACGCGGGGTGTGGGTGTTTCATACCCGCTCCGACGGCATGTTCACCGGCTACGCCGGAATTCTGCCCTACATGGCCGACGGCTTGAACGAGCATGAATTGCTCTATGCCGTGCCGTTTCTGGAGTGGGGCAAGGGTTACGCCACCGAAATGGCGACGGCCGTCACCGAAAACATCTTCAATGCCTCACGCCTGAGCGAAATCGTCGCCATGACGCTGCCGACCAACGCCAAGTCGCGCCGCGTCATGGAAAAGCTGGGCTTCGACTTCGAGCGCGACATGAAAAAGGCCGGGCTCGATCACGTGCTCTATCGCCTGACACGCCGCGTTTGGACGGCCAGGGCTACTGCATAAGGCTCAGAATTACGCCGTAGAGCGTGAATTGCACGGTGTGATAGCCGCCGTTGATCAAGAACAATTTCAGGCTCTTGCCCTCGAACAGGTAGTTGATCCCGAAGGAGGCCGCGACCCAGCACAAACCGGCCGACGCGCCTGCGCCCACGGCAAAACCCATGGCGGGGCTCGGGCCCAGGAACATGGCAAAGACATAAGCCGCGATCAGCGACAGCACGAACGAGCCGCCGAACATCAGGCCCACGGGCCGCGCTTTCAGGTCGTCGTCCGTGAGTTTCGCGGCCGCTTGCCATGCTTTGCCGAACAGAAAGGGCGCGTACCACAGCCCGCCCAGGATGAACGCCGAAACCGCGGCCACTACGACCGCCAAAAGACTCACGCTGCCTGCCGCGTCGCCCATGATGTGTCCCTCCCCGGGGAATCGTGAGTTGAATGATCGTTCAAATCATGGTGTAGTCGCCGGACAATGTCAACGGGTCGATTTGCCTTCGCATCGCCGGGCGCTAGATTAAAGCCATGATGCGCACAACTCGGAAAACGAAGGGCAAGGGGCATAACGTCGGCGCGGGCGCTGACGCAGGCCGCGACACGCGCGAGCGTATTGTCGGCGCCGCGCAAGTGCTGTTCTGGGAGAAGGGCTATGCCGCCACCGGCATGGCTGAAATTCTCAAGCGCGCCGACGCCAACGCCGGCAGTTTTTATCATTTCTTCAAAGGTAAAGAGGACGTGCTGCTGGCCGTCCTGGATTTTTATCTCGACAACCTCGATGCCCAAGTGATGGATCATGCCTTCAAGGCGACCACCGACCCCGTGAAGCGCGTCTTCAACGTGCTGGCGGGATATCGTTCCGTGATCCTGGCCACCGACTTTGCCTACGGCTGTCCGCTGGGCCGCCTGGCTTTTGAACTGGATCCCGAGGACCGCCACGCCCACGCCAAGATCGCGGCCAATTTCGCGCAGTGGCGGGACCGCATTTCCGACTGCGTGAAAACGCTGGGGGCGCGGTTGAAACCCGGCATCAGGCCCGATGACGTCGCCGCCTTGACGCTGGCGGTGATGGAAGGCGGCGTGATCCAAGCGCGCAGCGAAAAGAGCATCAAGCCCTTCGACGCGGCGGTGAAGGAGCTCAGGCGGTATTTCGATTCGATCGCGCGACCATAGATTTACTGCGTCCCGGTCTCGCCGCCGATCCACACCACGCGCACCATGTTGGTGGACCCGACCTTGCCGAAGGGCATGCCGGCGGTGATGACGAGCGCTTGTCCGTCATGACCGATGCCCGCCTTCACGGCGGCCTCCACCGCCACGTCGCCGATGTCGTCGACGGAGTGGATGAAATCGCCAACCACCGCGTGCACGCCCCACACCAGTCCCAGTCGGCGGCCCGCCGTGACGCTGGGCGTGATGCACAGCACCGGCACGTCCGGGCGCTCCTGGGCGGCGCGCAGCGTGGTCGAGCCCGACGAGGTGAACGTCACCACGGCGGCGGCCTTCAACGTGTGCGCCACCTGACGCGCGGCGGCGGTGATGGCGGCGGGCGAGGAGTGCTCCGGCTCCGGCCGCCCGGCCTCCATCAAATCGAGGTAATGCTCGTCGCTTTCGACCTGGTGGATGATGCGGTGCATGGTGGCCACGGCCCGCACGGGGAATTGGCCCGAGGCGGTTTCCGCCGACAGCATCACCGCGTCGGCGCCGTCGTACACGGCGGTGGCGACATCGGAGGCTTCGGCGCGCGTCGGCATGGGCGACTTGATCATGCTGTCGAGCATCTGCGTGGCGACGACCACCGGCTTGCCGCGCTTGCGGCATGCACGGATGATGCGCTTCTGCAAAATCGGCACCTGCTCCATGGGCATTTCCACGCCCAAGTCGCCGCGCGCCACCATCACGGCATCGGTCGCATCGACGATGGCGTTGAGATGCTCCAAGGCCGAGGGCTTTTCGAGCTTGGCGACGATGCCGGCCTTGCCTTTGACGGCCGCGCGCACCTCGGCCACGTCCTCGGGGCGCTGCACGAACGACAATGCCACCCAATCGACGCCTTGGCTCAAGCCGAACTGCAGGTCGGCCTTGTCCTTGTCGGTCATGGCGGGGATCGGCAGCGTCACGTCGGGCACGTTGACGCCCTTGCGGTCGGAGATGCCGCCGCCGATGATCACCTCGGTGAGTGCGAAGTCCTTGCCGCAGTCCTTGACCTTGAGGCGCAAATGCCCGTCGTCGACCAGCAGCGCCGCACCGGGTTTCAGCGCCGCGAAAATCTCCGGGTGCGGCATGCACGCGCGCTTGTCGTCGCCCGCCGTCGGATCGAGATCGAGGCGGAAGGTCGCGCCGGTCTTCAGAATGACACGCCCGTCCTTGAAGGTGCCGACGCGCAGCTTGGGCCCTTGCAGATCCATCAGGATGGTGATGGGCCGGCCGCGCTCTTTCTCCAGGGCGCGGATGGCGGCCACGGACTTGGCGTGGTCATCGTGAGTGCCGTGGCTGAAATTGAGGCGAAACACGTCCGCGCCCGCCTCGAACAAGTCGGCGATGGTCTCGGGGTCGCGGCTGGCGGGCCCCAGCGTGGCGATGATCTTCGCGCGGCGGCCGCGGTAGGTGGAACCTTCGTTTGCCATGGTGTTCTCCTTGGGCCGCAGACTATGCGCCCGGAAATCAAATGGCTAGCGCGGGATCAACGCGAGGAGGGGTTAAGGCACTTTCGGCGTGCCGCGCCGCGAGAGTTCCAGGCCGATCAGAATCGCAATCCCGCCGATCACTTGCCAAACGCTCAAGGGCTCGCCGAACAGCACCCAGGCCAACAGCGCGGCCAAGGCCGGTTGCAACAAGAGCACCATGGCGCCGAAGCCGGCTTGGACATGGGCCAAAGCGAGTGCGATCAGCGTCTGGCCTACAATTTGCGTCACACCCGCAAGACCGATGGCAACGAGCCAGCCGCGCGTTGTGCCGGGCCAGACGTTGCCTTCCCAGGCCCAGGCGATGGCATAGAGAATCACCGACGCCGCCAGTCCGCCCCAGGCCATGGCGGCGGCGGTGGACACGCGCTGGCGCACCCGGGCGATGGTGAGAATGTAGCCGGCGTAGAACCACGACGTGATGAGGCCCAGCACATCGCCCGTGAGCGTCGTCGCCGAGACCGTGAGGCTTTCGCTCATCAACACCGCGACGCCGGCCAGCGCCGTGAGCAGGCCCATCAGGAACACGCGGCTCACACGCTCTTTGAACAACAACCAAGCCGCGATGACCACGAACACTGGCGACAGATTGGCTAGCACCGTGGAGTTGGCGACCGACGTCAGCAAGATCGACCAATGCCAGACGCACAAATCCCCGGCGAAGAAGGCGCCGGCCAGAAACAGCAATTTCAAATCGCGCTGGCCCTGGGCGTGGGCGAGGGGCAGGCGTTGCGAGGGCTTGAACAGCATCCAGGCGAAGAAAAACGGCAGCGGCAACAGCATGCGGTTGACGCCCGTGGCGATGGGGCCCACTTCGCTCAGGCGCACGAAGATGGGCGAAAAGGCCAAGGCCATGGTGCCGAAGATCAAAATCGGCAGGGCCCAGCGGGCCACCCAGGAGATCGGCAGCGGGGCCAGCGTCGTCGCGGTGTCTTGACCTGCGGTGGGTGTTGCTCGCATGAGTGTTGTTCTGTCATGACCCAAACGCCCGATCAATGGACGCCCCGTCACCCGCCCGCCCCGACCTCTTGAGCTCCGAGGACCCCAGCCCCGTCGAGATCGTGCGCGGCGCGGGGCCGTCGCGCCTGTTGATCCATTGCGATCACGGCGGCAATGCGGTGCCGGCAAAGCTCCATGACCTGGGCCTGCCCCATGAGGCGCTCGCGCGGCATATCGGTTGGGACATCGGCGCCGGGGCCGTGGCGCGCGACATGGCGCGGCGTTGCGGCGCCACCGCCGTGATCGCGCGTTATTCGCGGCTCGTGATCGATCTCAACCGGCCGCTGGGTGAGCCCGACTCGATTCCCGAGCGCAGCGACGGCCGACCCATCCCCGGCAACGTGGGTCTGAGCCAAGCCGACGTCTTGGCCCGCGCCCAGGCGCTCTTCACGCCCTATCACCATGCGCTGGATGCGGAGATCGCGCGCATTCGGGCGAGGAGCCAAGTGCCCGTCATGCTGTCGATCCACAGTTTCACGCCGGCGCTCATGGCCCGGGGCAGCGCGCGGCCGTGGCATTGCGGCGTCATGTTCAGTTTCGACCGCCGGCTTGGCGATCACCTGTTGCGGGCGCTGAAGGCCCGCCCCGGGATGATCGTCGGCGAAAACGAACCCTATTCTGGCATTTCGCACGGCTATTGCATGAAGGCTCACGGCCTGGCGCAGGGGCTGCCCCATGCCCAGATCGAAATTCGCCAGGACTTGGTGTGCACGCAAGCGGGACAATTGTGGTGGGCGCGCTTGCTCGCCGAGATCATGGAACCGATTTTAGGCTATGATGACGTGAACGAGATTCGTCACGACTAACACGAGGATTTTGCCACATGGACGACATGACGCGCTTGAAGGCCGAAGCGGCGGCGTTTCGCGGTCTGGTGCAGCATCTGCAAAAACGCACCGATGCGCAAAACATCGACATCATGAACACGGCGGGGTTCTGCCGCAACTGCCTGGCCAAGTGGTACAAGGCCGCCGCCGAGCATTACGGCGCGCCAATGACCTACGAGGCCGCGCAGGAAGTGATTTACGGCATGCCGATCAAGGACTGGAAGGCCAAGCACCAGAAGCCGGCCTCGCCCGAGCAGCAAAAGAAGTACGAGGACACGACGCCGCTGCACGCCGTGATCTCGGTGGTGCCATGATACGCGCCTGGGGGCTCATCGCCGCGCTGCTGGCGCCGCTGGCGGCCACGGCACAAGACAATCTCGCTCAGTTTCCCTATTGGAAACTGATGTCGGGGTGGTGGCGCGCCGAAAACACCTACATGGACGGCGATCTCAATTACAACATCCGCTCTTATAACAGTTTGATTCACGTCGAGATCGACGGGCGCAATTACCGCGAGACGGAATACAAGTTCTACGCGCCCAGCAAGCTCGCGATGCTCAACGGCCGCGGCCAGATCACGGAAAACGAGGGCATCGAAACCGTGAGTGTCTTGACCGGCACTTTGATCGACACACAGGGTACGGTGAAACTTGCGGGTCATGACGGCACGATCATGCAGGTGCTCAACGCTGATACCGGCACGCGCATTACACCCAATGCGGCCACGGGGGTCGACACCTACCGCCTGCTGATTTTCGCGCCTACGGCCGACAAACGTTATCGCACCAATTTCGGCATCGTCAGCGACACCGCCGGCAGCGGAGCGGCCAACGCCTTGCCGGGCGCCAAGTTTGGTGACCTGCGCGGGTTCTCGCTGTTCCGCGAGGACCGCATCGCGGCGGAAGACGTGGATCGCTGGCGCGGGGATTTTCGGGCCAAGAACAAGGTCAAGGCCATCGTCGAACCTGGGTCCGACGGCAAACCCGCTGTGCGCCGCCTGGATTAGCGTCAAAACCAAGCGACACGACCTATCCTGCCTGAACCCTTTTTTTGTTTGGTCGCATTTTCCACGCCAACCGGTCCCCACTTGTCGGGAAAATGCTCCGGATTCTATCCCCGATATCCTCGTCATCCACAGCTTGGCCCGGGGGCGGGGGCCCACTAGGTTCGGCCCGATTCCCGTTCATTTTCAACGCATTTGGAGCACCCATGCCCGACGGCGCGGCGGACAAGAGCATTTCGGCCCAGCGGCTGAAGCAATTCATCTCACGCGTGGAGCGGCTGGAGGACGAGAAGAAAAATCTGTCGGCCGACCTGCGCGAGGTTTACGGCGAGGCCAAGAGCGCCGGGTTCGACGTCAAAATCATGCGCCAAGTGGTCAAGTTGCGCAAAATGGACAAGGCCGACCGCGAGGAACAGGAATCGCTGCTGCAGATTTATTTGGAGGCCGTCGGCGACGCACGCTGACGCGGTGCTTTGCCGAGCTTGATCTCAATTCGTCGGCCGAGGGCGTGAGCGGCGCGGTTCAACGTATGCAGCGTCACACTGGTATTGCGCGGATCGAGCAATCGGTCCAGTGCGCGCCGTGACGTGCGCATGCGCCGAGAGATCACGCTTTTCGTGAGCTTCTGCGCGCGCATCGCCGCGTCAATCTGCTCGGCGATCAATTCTTTCAAGGCGGCTGCTTCGCATTCTTCTAACAACCCTTCTTCAGCCAGGAAGTCGTCCAGGTACGACCCTGCCGTGGGCTTTTTCACTTTTTTCATCTGAACAAACTCCGCATCCGCTTTATTCCTACGTCGAGGTCACTCTTAGGTGTTTGCTGTGATTTCTTAATGAACGCATGGAGCAAAACCATGTCGCCGCCCTTCACGCAGAACAACACACGAGCAGCCCGGTTACCATCCAGTGCCCTTCGCGCTTCCCACAGGCCGGAACCGAGGCTGCGGCAGTGCGGCAGCCCAACGGGCCAACCGAACTCGAGTTTTTGCAGCATTGTTCCAATTTTCCTGCGATCGGTGCGATCAAGTTCCTTCAACCACCCGCGCACAGGCTCAGTGCCGTCCGCCTTCTGATAAAACCGGACAAAGATCAGTTTTTGTAGACGGCGTTCTATCATGGTGTGGATCAGAGTGTCAATTTTGACACATTAAAGCCCTTCCACCAGCAGCGCCAGCGCCACGATCCCGGCGGCCACGGCGATGCCGCCCAGCAGCAGTTTCATGTTTTGGCTGCGGTTGCCGTGACCGATGACCAGGGCGATGGCGGCGGCGGAAATCAATCCCAAAAGGATGGCGGCGTTCATCGTCGCCTGCTTTGCTAGGCGTACAGCGCCTCGAGCGCGTCCTTGTACTCGCGGATGATGGTGTGGCGGCGCACCTTGAGGCTTGGCGTCATCTGGCCGTTCTCGATGGTGAAGGGCTGCGGCGCCAGGATGAACTTGCGCACCTTCTCGGTCAGGCCCAACTGCGCATTCGAGCGCTCCACGGCCTTGGCGATGACCGACTTGAACTCCGGATTGACCGCGAGCGCCGCAAGGTCGGCTGACGCGCCCGTCTGCTCGGCCCAGGCCTTGGCGAAGGCTTCGTTGGGCACGATGACGGCCGAGAGGTACGGTTTCTTGTCGCCATAAACCATGGCCTGGCCGATGGCTTCCTCCAGGCACATCACGCCCTGCACGCGCTGCGGCGAAACGTTGTCGCCGCCGGAGTTGACGATGATGTCCTTCTTGCGGTCGGTGATCTCGATGTAGCCCTCGGGGTCGAGATGGCCGATGTCGCCGGTGTGCAGCCAGCCCTCGGCGTCGACCGTGACCATGGTGGAATCGGGATCGTTCCAGTAGCCCTTCATCACCATTTCGCCGCGGCAGAGAATCTCGCCGTCCTCGGCGATCTTGACCTCCACGCCCTTCACCGGCGGGCCCACGGTCTTGAGCTTCACCTTGCGCGGCGGATTGGCGCTGATCAGAGGTGCCGCCTCGGTTTGGCCGTAGCCCTGCAGCAGCGGCACGCCGAGCGCGATGAAGAACAGTCCGACTTCGTAGTTGAGCGGCGCGCCGCCCGAGACCATGGCCTTCAGGCGCCCGCCGAAGCGCTGGCGAATCTTGCGGCGCACCAGCAGCTCGCACACCACGTTCTGGATTTTCTCCCACAGCGTCATGGCCTCGGGGGTTTCGTAGTGCTTGGTGCCCAGGCGCAGCGCCAGGTCGAACATCTTCTGTTGGAACGGCTTCTGGCGCTTGAGTCCCTGCAGGATGCGCATGCGCATGCTTTCGTACAGGCGCGGCACCGCCGTCATGATGGTGGGGCGGCATTCCAGCATGTTGGCCGGCAGCGTCTCGACCCGCTCGGCGTAGTAAATCTGCGCGCCCAGGGAAATCGGCAGGAACTGCCCGCCCATGTGCTCGTAGGAATGGCTCAAGGGCAGGAAGGACAGAAATACTTCGTCGTCGATGCCCAGGGTCGACACCAAATCCGTCGCGCCGTAACAGTTGGCCAGGATGTTGCCGTGGCTCAGCATCACGCCCTTGGGCATGCCGCCGGTGCCCGAGGTGTAGATGATGCAGCACAGGTCCTCGCGCTTGAGCGTGTCGACCTCGACCGGTTTCGGCTTGCCGCGGCCCGCCGCGATGATCTCGGCCCAGGGCTTCACGTCCACGTCGGACTTCATGACCTTCTCGGGCTCGTCGATCACGAAGATGTGCACTTTGTTGTTGGCCTCGATGGCCGCCGCGATCACGTGACGCGCGAGCTGCGGCGTCGAGACGACGATGACGCGCGCGCCCGAGTCATTGATGATGTGCAGATGGTTCTGCGCCGTGTTAGTGGTGTAGGTGGGCACGGCCACGGCGCCGATGCTCATGATGGCCAGGTCGGCGATGAAGAAGTCGGGGCGGTTCTCGGACACGATGATCACGCGGTCGCCATGTTTGACGCCCGCGGCCTTCAATCCGAAGGCGGCGGCCTTCACTTGCTCCGCCACTTCGCCCCAGGTCAGGGGCTGATAGGTGTCGCCGTGCTTGGCCCACAGAAAATGAGAGTCGCGAAAGCGCTCGGCCTGCGAGAAGAACATGGCCGGCAGGTTGGTGACTTGCCGGGTGTCGATGGCTTTGGTCGACTCAATCACGAATACCCCTCCCCAGAGGCCCGCTCATTCGTCCATCTTCGAGCCCCGGCGCGGGCTTTTCAAGCCGCCGTCGGGGCCAATTTGCGCCATATAAGGAGTTATACGTTCGGCAAAAGCCGCTGGTTTCGCGCATTTGGCGTCTGCGGCTAAACCCCCTATATGAAGTCGAGTGAGGTTAGCCATGTTTTCATTCTCGTCTGGTGCTGCCAGTCGTCCGATCCCCCGCAAAGACGACACGCCCGCCGGCACCGCCGCGCTGGGCGTTTTGCCCGAGTGGAACCTCGCCGATCTGTACGACGGTCCCGAGAGTGCGAAACTGGCGGCGGATTTGGCGGCGCTGAACCAGCGCATCGCGGCTTTCGAGGCCCATCGCGGCAAGGTCACCGATTTGAACGGTAAAGCCTTCGGCGCGGCCATCGCCGAGTACGAGGTCTTGAGCGAACTGATGGGCAAGATCGCGAGCTTCGCCCAACTGCATCATGCGGGCGATGTATCGGACCCGGCGCGCGGCAAGTTCTATCAGGACATCAACGAAAAGCTCACCGACCTCGGCGGGCGGGTGCTGTTTTTCACGCTCGAGATCAACCGCATCGATCAGCCGGTCCTCGACGCCAAGATGGCGCACCCGAGTGCCGCCAAGTACGCGCCGTGGGTGAGGGACCTGCGCGCCTTCCGCGAACACGAGCTCTCGGACGATCTCGAAAAACTCTTTCTCGACAAATCCACCACGGGCCGCACGGCGTGGGTGCGGCTGTACGACGAAACCGAGGCGGCCATGCGCTGCCGCGTGGGCGACGCGGACATCACGCTCACCCAGGCACTTCACTTATTGTCCGATCCATCGGAGCCCAAGCGCAAGTCCGCCGGCAAGGCGGTCGGCGCGGCCCTGGCGGCGAAGGCCCCGCTGTTCGCGCTCGTCACCAACACGCTGGCCAAGGACAAGGCGGTGGAAGACGGCTGGCGCAAGTTCAAGCGGCCGGTGTCGTCGCGCAATCTCGGCAACCTGGTCGAAGACGAAGTGGTCGATGCGCTCGTCGGCGCGGTGAAGGGCGCCTACGGCGAAACCGCGCACCGCTATTACGCCATGAAGGCGCGCTGGCTGGGCAAGGATAAACTCGACTACTGGGACCGCAACGCGCCGCTGCCCAAGAGCGAGGACCGCAAGATCGCCTGGGACGAGGCGCGGCGCACGGTGATCGGCTCCTACCGCGCCTTTTCGTCCCAACTCGCCGAGATCGCCGATGGGTTCTTCGAGAAGCGCTGGATCGACGCGCCGGCGCGGCCCGGCAAAGCGTCCGGCGCGTTTTCGCATCCCACCGTGCCGTCGGCGCATCCTTACATTCTGCTCAACTATCTCGGCAGTCCGCGCGATGTGATGACCTTGGCCCACGAGTTGGGCCACGGCGTGCATCAGGTGCTGGCGGGGCCCCAGGGGCAGTTGATTTCATCGACGCCGTTGACGCTGGCCGAGACGGCCTCGGTGTTCGGCGAAATGCTCACCTTCCAGGCGTTGCTGGCGGACGAAAAGCGCCCGCTGGAGCGCCGCGCGCTGCTGGCGGGCAAGGTCGAGGACATGCTCAACACCGTGGTGCGCCAAATCGCGTTCCACGAGTTCGAGCGTCATGTCCATGACGAACGCAAGGCGGGCGAGCTTCCGGTCGAGCGGCTGTGCGAGATCTGGCTCATGATCCAGCGCGAGAGCTTGGGGCCCGCGCTGCGCTTCGACGACGAATACAAATGGTATTGGAGCTACATCAGCCACTTCATCCACGCGCCGTTTTATGTGTACGCCTATGCCTTCGGCGATTGCTTGGTGAACTCGCTGTACAACGTGTTCTCGACCCGCGCCGTGCCGGACTTCGAGGCCAAGTACGTAAACATGCTGGCGGCGGGCGGGCGGCATCGTCACAAGGAACTGCTGCAACCCTTCGGGCTCGATGCCACCGACGCGGGCTTCTGGCGTCGCGGCATGACGATGATCTCGGGCTTCATCGATCAACTCGAAAAGGTCGCTTAGAGAAAGATCACCAAGCTTGGAATCAACCCCTCACCCGACGCTGGCGCGTCGACCTCTCCCACAAGGGGAGAGGTTAAACCCGCAGCGTCCAAGTTATCCTCTCCCCTTGAGGGAGAGGACACCGAGCGGAGCGAGGAGGTGAGGGGATTTTTGTTTTGAACGCGACAAGCAAGGTCTAGTTATGGTGGCGCGCGACGAGAACACCATGGGCGGGCGCGTCAAGCGCTACGCCCAAGTCGGCACCGGCATCGGCGGCTTCGCGGCGCGCGTGGCGGGCGAGCGCTTCTTCGGCCTCAAGTCCGACCGCGACAAGAACGCCGGGGATTTGCGCATGCTGCTCGGCGGCCTCAAGGGTCCGCTGATGAAGGTGGCGCAGATTCTCTCCACCATTCCCGACGCATTGCCCGCCGAATACGCCCGCGAGCTGGCGCAGTTGCAGGCCAACGCGCCGCACATGGGCTGGCCCTTCGTCAACCGGCGCATGACGACCGAACTGGGCAACGATTGGCAGGGCAAGTTCAAATCCTTCGAGCGCGAGGCCGCGCGCGCGGCGTCCTTGGGGCAAGTGCATCGCGCCACGGCCAAGTCCGGCGAGGCCTTGGCCTGCAAGCTGCAATATCCCGACATGGATTCCGTGGTCGAGGCGGACCTACGCCAACTCAAATTGGTGTTCGCCGCCTACCGGCGGTTCGCGCCCGCCATCGACCCCACCGAGATTCACGCCGAAATCACCGACCGTCTGAAAGAGGAACTGGATTACACCCACGAGGCGCGCAACCTCGCGCTCTATCGGCACATGCTGGGCAAGGAGAGCCACGTGCACGTGCCCGAGGTGCGCCCCGAGCTGTCGACGCGCCGCCTGCTCACCATGACCTGGATCGAGGGCCGCCCGCTGGTCGATATTCTGGCCGAGGAGCCGAGCCAATCTCGCCGCGACCGCATCGGCATCAGTTTGTTCAAGGCATGGTACGTGCCGTTTTACAGCTACGGTGTGATTCACGGCGACCCGCACTTGGGCAACTACACGGCGCGCGCGGATGATTCCATCAATCTCATGGATTTCGGCGCCATTCGCGTGTTCAAACCCAGCTTCGTGCGGGGCGTCATCGACCTCTACCGCGCGCTGGAACCGGCGACCGCGACCTGGCCGTGGCGGCCTACGAAACCTGGGGCTTCACGGGGCTCAAGCGCGAGGTGATCGACACGCTCAATCAATGGGCGTCGTTCGTCTACGCGCCGTTGATGGAAGACCGCCCGCGCCTGATCGAGGAAACCAACGCCTCCACCTACGGCCGCGAAGTGGCCGAGAAGGTCCACGCGGAACTGAAACGCCTCGGCGGCGTCAAGCCGCCGCGCGAGTTCGTCATGGTCGACCGCGCGGCCATCGGCTTGGGCGGCGTGTTTCTTCGTTTGGGTGCCAAAGTCAACTGGCACCGGCTGTTTCACGACACCATCAAGGACTTTGACATGGCGGTGCTGGCAAAGCGCCAAGCCGCGGCGCTGAAAAAGGCGGGGCTTGCCCAACTGTAATTTATGGATTACAGTCACCGCATGATCCAGGTCGAAGTCACGGAAGAATTCGACTCATGGCTCAAGGCCTTGCGTGACCTGCGGGCCAAGGAGCGTGTTTTTGAACGCATCCGGCGTTTGCGCGGCGGCAATTTCGGCGATGTGAAGATGTTGGGCCAGGGGCTCAGCGAGTTGCGGATCAGCCACGGGCCGGGGTATCGGCTCTACTTCACGCAGCGGGGTACCGCGCTCGTCATTCTGCTGTGCGGAGGCGACAAATCTACGCAACGGCGCGACATCGCCCGCGCGTTCGAGATGGTGAAACGGAGAAGCAAATGAGATTGAAGACTAAGACTTATGATGTGGCCAACTATCTCGACAGCGACGAGATGATTGCGGTGTATCTGGACGCGGCCTTCGCCAGCGGCGATACTGGGCGCATCGCCGAGGCGCTGGGCGACGTGGCCCGCGCGCGCGGCATGACCAAGATCGCCAAGGCCACGGGCCTGGCCCGCGAGCAACTCTACAAGACGCTGAGCGCGAAGGGAAAGCCGGAGTTCTCCACGGTGCTGAAGGTTATGTCGGCCTTCGGCGGTGGGCTGCGCTCCAACTTTTCGCGCGGCCCTCGTCGCACCGCCGGGCGCGCCAAGACACGCAAGGCGGCTTGAGGCATTTGGGACGCAGGACTCAACGCCAAGGTGAACCGGCCCCGGCTGTTTCACGACACCATCAAGGACTTCGACGACAAGGTATTAGCGAAGCGCTAATCCGCCGCGCTCAAGAAGGCGGGGTTGGCGGCCTAGCGTGAACTTGCGGCGGCTGTTGCCGATTCAATCGAGGCGGCGGGTGTGGTAGCGTTGCATCGTGACCGATGAGAGTTTCTTCTTCGAGTCTAAACTCTTCTCTTGGTGTTAGAGGGCCGCTTGACCATAGAATCTTACCCTATCTGGCAAAACTTGCCCTCTAATTATCTTCGATCTATCGGGCATCTAATCACGCGAGTTTGCGTACTCGAATCTGCCCTTCGACGAACGATATACGCACTTGCCGAGGTTCCCAGTGATATTGGCCGCGTAACGATTGGGACCCCCAGGATGAAGGATTGCTTTGCCCGGATAATCGACCTAATGGAAATTCGGGAGTTCAGCACTACGCTTGACCTTAGAGATCTCTCAAATCAATGCGAGAAAATCGAAAACTTCCGTGATCGTGTTGCTCACGGCATTTGGGTTCGGCACCCGCAACTTGTAACACCGGCCCTCCAAATTCTCTCCGGTAAATACCAGCTGCCTAGGACTTCCAAATCAGTTAAGGCCAAAATTCAGCCAAGACCCTTAAGGGTACGGATTAAGGACTTCGATCTGTTCATCCGGGGCACAAACACTGCGATCCGCCTTGTGAAGAAACTGGCGAGGGAATTAGGATCGCAACACGCAGCACTAATTCAAAAACGAGGCACACACTCTGCTCGAGTGGCGAAGCGCCAATAGCGCATTTAGGTTCAGCGCAAAAACTGCCACTCCGCTAATCATCTGATCCCCGCGTCATGTGGACAACGCCCCCGCCGCATTCATTCCCCAGCGTGTTTGTGCTATCATCTTTCCATGACCATCGCGGCGCACATGCGTCGCGCGGCGAGCGAAACGCCAGCGCGGCGTGAAAGCAGCCTTCTGGCCATAGGCCCCGCGCGTGCCGAACCAAAGTTTTCCACACAAGTCCGACAATCCCCACAATCCACGAACAGAAAAATTTTCCAAATTTTAGCGACGTGGCGCCATGAGTCCGCCTGTTATTTTGGAATCGTCCCTGAAATAACAGGTGGAACAGGCAACCGTTGCGCGCAAATCCATGCCTTTTTCCGGCGTCCGCGCGAAAATTTTGCGCGAGGGAATTCTCTCAGGTCGTCACCCTCGGACCCGCGGCCTTCGGCCGCAAACTCTTGCTGGCGCGCCTTCGGCGCGACCCGAGGGTCCAGGGTTTCAAGGCTCCGTGTCCCCGGTTGCACCGGTTTAAGACGCACACCTCGGCATTCCGTAACCCTGGATCCTCGGGCTAAACCCGAGGATGACAGCGGGGGTTGGTCACCGGCGGCGGCGATCCGAAACTCCCATGCTAATCTAATTCCACGAATCCGCGGGGAAGAGAGGGCGATCATGGACCAACAATCATTCACTCGGCGCGGAGCGCTGGCCGGCGCGGCGGCGGCCGGCACGCTCATGGCCGCAGGGCCGGCCTCGGCGGCAACGCTCGACGTCAACGACCCCAAGAACGCCGCGCGCATTCGTGCCAAGATCATGGGCTCGACCCGCGAGGAAGCGGCGATGACCTACCTGCGCATCAATGTGTACGCCTTCTTCAACGAGGGCACGCTGAAGCCGCTGTATACGCTCAGCAATCTCAACATCCGGCGCTGGTCGCCGCAGGCCGACGGCTCCTTCAAGGCCAAGGTGTTCGAGAGCGGCACCTACTTCAAGTTCGACACGGACGAACCCATCGATATGTGGGAAAATCCCTTCACGGGCGAGACGCGCATTCCCGGCGATTTCCAGAACGGGCCGTTGAACCTGACCATCTTGCCCGACGGCAGCATCTCGACGGGCGCGGAAGCGACGTTGAAGCCCAAGCCGCTGCGCTCGTGGTCGCTGGGCGACAACTTCTTTCTGCAGCAGGCCTCGGGCTTTTCGTACCCCAATCCGTGGAAGCCCTCCGAGTGGCCGGTTGAGTCCGCGGGCGAGACCTCGCATTGGGATTCACACTATTTATTCTCGGCCAAGCTCTCCGACGTGGCCAACGACGACGTCGCCAATGTGCCCGCCACCGTGCAGTTGCAAAACCTGGTGACGTGGGCGCCGTGGCTGGGCATGGGCCAGCGGCCCGGGCGCACCTGGGGCCGGGGCGTGGGCGCGAAAATCAAAAGCCTCGACGAGGTGCCCAAGGCCGCCTTGGCGGAGTTCCGCAAAAAGACGCCGATGATCTTCGAGACCGAGACCTGGACGGCACTGCGCGACGAGACCCAGGAATACAGGAACAAGCTGAAAGCCAAACGCTGATGACCAACATTGGAGAAACGCACATGACGACCACGACAATATCCCGGCGCGGCCTGATCGCCACGGCGGCCATGACGGCGGCGGCGGGCGCCATCAGCCCGGCATCGGCGCAGAAAATCGGCGATCTCGATCTGGCGGACCCCAAAACGCGCGCCATGGTGCGCGCCAAGGTGCAAGGCTCCATCGCCGAGGAGACGGTGTACTCGTTCTACCGCTTGCATCTCTATGGTTACGTCAACGAGGGCAATCTGGTGCCGCTGACGACCATGAACAACCTCAACATCACCAAGTGGAAGCCGCTGCCGGGCGGCAACTATGCGGGCACGGTGTTCGAGTCCGGATCCTACTGCAAGTTCGACACGGACGAGCCCATCGAGGTGTGGGAAAACCCCTTCACCGGCGAAAAGCGCGACGTGTGGCCCTTCATCGGCGGGCCGCTGAAAGTCGAACTCGGCCCCGACGGCGGCGTCACCGACGAAACCGCCACCGTGAAGCCCAAGGCGCAGCGCATCGATATCATCGGCGACACAATTTTCGTTGTCAGTCAGTCGGCGTTTTCGTTTCCCAATCCGCTCAAGCCCGAGGAGTGGCCGAAGGAGTCCGCCGGGCCGACGTACTTCTGGGATTCGCACTTCGTTCACGCCGCCAAGGTGGCCGATGTGGTCAATCCGAAGCTGACGCGCGCCGGGGCCTTCTCGCAATTCCAAAACCTGGTGAGCTGGCATCCGTGGTTCGGCATGGGCGGCAAGCCCGGGCGCACCTATGGCAAGGCTTACGGCACGAAACTCAAGAGCCTCGACGAGTTGCCCAAGGCCGCGCGGGCGACGCTGGAAAAACAAACGCCGGAAATTTTCGACGTGGATAATTGGACCAAACCGAGGCTCGACTTCCCGGAGTACATGGCATGGCGCAAAGCCAAGAAAAGTTGAAACGCAAACCAAAGGCCGGGAAAATATCCCGGCCTTTGTTCTTTGGGCTCGTCCGCGATGGCTCAGTACACGTCCATGCGCGTGTTATAGACGTTGAACTTGCCCGTGGGCGTGATGATGCGCGGGTCGTTCAGCACCGTCTTGAGCTTCAGCGTCTTGTCGTCGACCACGACGATGGCCGACTTCTGGTTCTTGGCGTTCCATACCGAGAACCACACCTCGTCGCCGGCCTTGTTGTATTCGCCGTGCACCACGCGCCGGGTTCCCTCGGTGATGCCCGACCATTGGCCGATGGGCAGCACCTTGTATTCCGGGTTGTCCTTGGTGAGGTCGTCGATCTTGAACACCGCCACCGTCGAGGCGATCTCGGCCTCGGGATTGAGCGCCGTGTCGACGTAGATGTGCCGCGACTTCGGGTGCGTCTTGATGAACAACGACCCGCCGCCCTGGCCGGTGAGCGTCTGCACCACCTTCCACGCCAGGTCGGGATGCTTCTCGGGATCGGTGCCGACGATGGTGATGCCTTCGTCGCCCAGGTGGCTGGTGGCCCACACCGGCCCGAACTTGGGATGCGTGAAGTTCGCGCCCCGTCCCGGATGGGGCTTGATGCCCGATTCGATGATGGTCACCAGCTTGCGGTCCTTGGTGTCGATCACGGCGACGCGGTCGCGCGCGTTGGCCGCCACCAGGAAGTACCGCCCCGTGGCGTCGAACCCGCCGTCATGCAGGAAGCGCTCGGCCGAGATCTCCACCGTCTTGAGATTGGCGAGGTCCTCGTAGTTCACGAGTTGGACCTTGCCCGTCTCCTTGATGTTGACGATGAATTCGGGGTGGAAGTGCGACGCGACGATGGACGCCACCCGCGGCTCGGGGTGGTATTCCTGCGTGTCGTAGGTATTGCCGCGCGTCGAGACCACCTTGATGGGCTCCAGCGTGTCGCCCGCCATGATGACGTATTGCGGCGGCCAGTAGGCCCCGGCGATGGCGTACTTGTCCTCGTAGCCCTTGTACTTCGAGGTCTCGACCGAACGCGCCTCGGCGCCCACCTTGATCTCCGCCACCGTTGTCGGCGGGTCCATCCACAGGTCGATCAGGTTGATCTTGGCGTCGCGGCCGATGGTGAACAGGTAGCGGCCCGAGGCCGACATGCGGCTGATGTGCACCGCGTAACCGGCGTTGATGATGGTGACGATCTTCTTGGTGTCGCCGTCGATCAGGGCGACCTCGCCGGAATCGCGCAGCGTCACCGAGAAGATATTGTCGATATTGATCTTGCCGAGCTGCTTGGTCGGGCGGTCCTTGACCGGAACCAGCACTTTCCAGGTGTTGCGGATTTCGGGCAGGCCGAACTCTGGCGGTTGAGGCGGCTCGTTCAGCAGGTAATTCGCCATCAGATCGACGTCGGGTTTTTCCATGTCGCCGGAACTGCCCCAGTTGGGCATGCCGCCGGGCGAGCCGTAGGTGATGAAATCGCGCAGATAGTCGAACCCGAGCGGGCGCGTGATGTCCGGGGTCAGCGGCTTGCCGGTGGCGCCCTTGCGCAGCACGCCGTGACATCCGGCGCAGCGCTCGAAGTAAATCTGCTTGGCGTGATTGAATTCCGCCGCCGTCATGGACGGCACGCCCTCGAGCTTGCCGGGGGCCGGCACGTCGACTCCCTTGAGGACGTCCAAACTCGGCTCGTAGCGCTCGCCCGGTTTGGTCTCGTGCTCCTTGAGGTCGCCGGGGGTCGGCTGTTTCGCCGTCTGGGCGGCGACCATTTGAGACACGCCCACGGCCAGCGACAGGGCGATCAGCGAAGTAGAAAAATGACGGCGCATGACAGACTCTCCCTTTTCGAAACGGACCCATCCTTGAACGAAGCGCCGTCCGGGGCTTTGACCCTTGTCAAGGAATGGTTGGGGGGTTGGACTAAAAAGAGGGCTTGGATACGAAAGGTCGCGGCGCCAATGGCTGGACCGGCGCTTGAGAACTGCCGGGCGATGACGGTCGTACAGTTGGTGCGAACGGCGGCCCTTGCCCTGGCGATCATGACGGGCACCGGCGCCGCGGCAAGCGCCCAGGACGCGCCGGTCTCGACCGACGAGTTGCGGGCCGCTTACCCCGCTGCCGAACGCTTCGAGCCCTTGGCCGGGCTGCCGGGGGCGTGGCGCGCGTCCATCGACAGCGCGGCGCGGGGCTATGTCGCCTCGACGCGGCAAACCATCAACTCCGTGGGTTTCGCGGGCCATCCCATCGATATCCTGATCGGCGTCGATACGGCGGGCAAAGTCGTCGGGGCGCGGCTCAGGTCCCACGCCGAGCCGATCATGGTGATCGGGCTGTCGTCGGCCGACCTCGAACGCTACGTCGCCTCGTTCGTCGGCCTGGAGGTGAACGCTCCGCCGCGCGCCGAGCCACGCGCCGAGCGTCCCGGTCCCGACGCCATTGCCGGGGCGACGGTGTCGAGCGCGGTCATCCACGACTCCATCGTTCGCGCCGCGCGCGCGGTGCTGGCCCATGCGCAAGCGACCGGCGCGGGCGGGATGGCGCGCGGCGGGATCGACCGCGCAGGCTTCGCCCCGGCCGCGTGGGCGGAGTTGGTGGCCGACGGTTCGGTCGCGTGCCGCGATGTCCGCGAAAAGGACGACGACGAACCGGATGGCGAGCTGTTCATTCGCCTCTGCATCGCGCTCGCCACGCCGCCGCGCATCGGCCAGAACTTGCTGGGCCAAATCCCGTTCACGAGACTGATGGCCGGTCTCGGCGTCGACGATCACGCCATCGTGGTCATGGCCGAGGGCGGCTATTCGTTCAAGGGCACGCGCTTTGTCCGTTCGGGCCGGTTCGACCGTCTGCAAGTCGTTCAGGACGCCAACGTGATCGGCCTGACGACAGCCGGCTACACCAACGTCGAGGCGCTGAAGGCGACCGGCGCGCCGTCCTTTCGCGAGGTCGGCGTGTTCACGTTGAACGCAGGCACGGGCTTCGATCCGGCGCGGCCGTGGCGGCTCGAACTCACGGTCGAAGGCGATGAGGCGGACGAGGTCGGCGGCTCGCCGCTGACATTCGATTACACGGTGCCGGCGAAATACGTCCTTGCCGCCGCCGCGGCGATTCCGGCGGCGTCGGCGCCGTCCGGCGGCGCGGTTTCGTCGAGTCCCAGGACCCAGGCCGCGGCGCTCTGGGGCGGGGACTCGTTGTGGACCGATCAATGGCGGCGGCACTGGGGGCGCATCGCCGTGCTCTGCGTCGCGCTGCTGGCCCTGTCGGCGATCCTAATTTTCCAGGATCAACTGTTCGGCAATTTCAACCGCTACCGCGGCGTCCGGTTGGGATTTCTCGCGTTCACGATGCTGTGGCTGGGTTGGTACGCCGGCGCGCAGTTGTCGGTGGTCCACGTGCTGACGTTCATCCAGGCCCTACGCGCCGATTTCCGCTGGGAGTTTTTCCTGATTGACCCGATGTCGTTCCTGCTGTGGGGTTTCGTCGCGGTGGCGATGCTGTTTTGGGGGCGCGGCGTGTTCTGCGGCTGGCTATGCCCCTTCGGCGCGCTGCAGGAACTGCTGAACGAAGCCGCCCGCGTCTGCCGCATTCCCCAAATCCAGGTGCCGTTCGCGGTCCACGAGCGCCTGTGGCCGATCAAATACATCCTCTTTCTCGGGCTGTTCGCGGTGTCGCTGAATTCCATGGCGTTGGCCATCTACGGCGCCGAGATCGAGCCCTTCAAGACCGCCATCTCGCTCGGCTTCGTGCGCGAGTGGCCGTTCGTGACCTACGCCGTGGCGCTGCTGGCGGCGGGGCTGTTCATCGAGCGGTTCTTCTGCCGCTACCTCTGCCCATTGGGCGCGGCGCTGGCCATTCCGGCGCGGCTGCGCATGTTCGACTGGCTCAAACGCCGCTTCCAGTGCGGCCGGTCGTGCCATAACTGCGCCGAACGCTGCACGGTGCAGGCGATTCATCCCAACGGCGCCATCAATCCCAACGAGTGCATTCACTGCCTGAATTGCCAGGCGATGTATTTCGACCCGGCGATTTGCCCGACGCTGGCGCAGGAGCTGAAAAAGATCGCGGTGCCCGCCGCGCGCGGCGCCCATCCCGCCGAGGAGGCGAGCCATGACGATCGCCATTCCACCCGGACATGATCCCGGCCCTGCGGCGCGGCGCGGGCTTGGCCGGCGCCGCGTCATCGCCCTCAGCGCGGCGTTGATGCTGACCGGCGGCGCGGAGTCTAAGCGCTTGCGGCGGTTCTCGTGGCGCGGCATCGCGCTGGGCGCCGACGCGCGCCTGGACTTCTACGCCGAAAACCAATCGACGGCCGACGCCGCCGTGAGCTTGACGCTGGCCGAGGTCGAGCGCCTCGAACGCGAATTCAGCCTGTACCGGCCGGACTCGGCGCTGCGCCGGCTCAATGCCACGGGCCGGCTCGATGGGCCGTCCCCCGACATGCTGGCGATTCTTAAGCAGGCCCGGCGACTGCATGAAATCTCGAGCGGGCGGTTCGACGTCACGATCCAGCCGCTGTGGGAGGCGAGCGCCCGGCATTTCGCGCGGTCCGCACCAACCGACGTCGGCCTGCAAGCGTACGACATCGACCAAGCCCGCCGTCACGTCGGCATGAACCGGGTCAAGATCGCCGCGGAGGCCGTCGTGCTGGCGCCCGGCATGGCCGTGACGTTGAACGGCATCGCCCAAGGCTTCATCACCGACCGCGTCGCCGACGTGCTGCGCGCCAAGGGCTGGCGGCATGTGCTGGTGGGCCTGGGCGAATATCGTGCCACCGGCCCGCGCCCGGACGGACGGCCCTGGCGCGTGGCGATACCGGAGGGTTCGGCTTTTGGCGAGCTGGAGTTGCGCGACGACGCCGTGGCCACGTCGGCCGCACACGGCACCGTCTTCGGCTCCTCGGGCCTTCACCATCACCTGATCGACCCGCTCAGCGGCGCATCGCCCAATCATTTCCGCTCCGTGACGGTGACCGCGGCGCGGGCCGGCGTCGCCGACGCGGTGTCGACGGCGGCTTTTCTGATGCCGCTCGCCGCCTTGCCCCGGTTGCTGACGGACGCGGGCGCCGCCCACGCTTTTGTCGTCGGCGCGGATGGCGGACATGACGTTATTCAGCCGCGCGCGGTTTGACCCCGATCAAGGTCGCGAAAGGCGGCAAAAGGCAGTTTACCCGGGCATGAATTGCGAGAGGAGAATAGGTGTCATGTTGAAAATCGTGGTGTTGCTCGCGGCCGGCATCGGCTTTGTGTCGAACGCCGCCGCCGATGACGTCGAGGCCGGCAAGCGCGCGTTCCTCAAATGCAAGTCATGTCACAGCCTCGAGGCGGGCAAGAATCAAACCGGTCCGTCGCTGGCGAAGATTTTCGGCCGCAAGGCGGGCGCGGACGGCGGTTACAAGTATTCGCAAGACATGATCGATTCCGGCGTGGTCTGGGACGAAAAGTCCATGGACGCCTACATCACCGACCCGAAGAAGATCATTCCCAAGGGCAAGATGAGTTTCGCCGGCATCAAGGATGCGACCCAGCGGCAAAACCTGATCGCCTACCTCAAGGAATCCACCAAGTAGCCGATGCGGATGCAGTGCAGCGGCTAATCAGCCGCGACCGAGGGCGACGTCGCGCCGCGCCCGAAGGTGTCGCAAGGCACCGGGTCGGCGTTGCACTCGGCGACGAGATTCATGACCGAGGAGAACATGTCGTTGCCGACAACTAATTGCACCGGCATGAACCGGGTATCGGCGGTGAACAACGTGCGGCCCTCGGCGGAACGCATGCGGTCCTCGCTGTCGGGCTCGAAGCCGAAGACGGGCTCGACGCGCGAGGTGACCGGCGTCAACAGGCGCTGCTCGTTCTTGATCGTGAAATTGCGCGGCGTGCCGACCTTGCTGATGATGTCGTAGCGGCGGCGTCCGTCGTAAATCGGCACGCGCACCTCTTTCTGGCCAGTTTCGAGAATTTGCCGCCGCGCGGCGATGAACGCGGCGATGGGATCGATGGCGCCGGCCTTGAGGTCGTCGGGCACGGGCGGAACCGGTTTGCGCCGATTGCCGAAGCGCATGTCCTCGGGTTTCAGCGCCGCGCCCGTCACGGGGTTGTACAGGCGCTCCATGCTTTCGATGGCGCCCGAGAGGGGATCGAAGCGCATGGTCATTTCCGAGGCCATCTCGGGGCTGGCCCAGGCGCGGCTGTAAAGCTTGGGGACGGTCCGAATCGGCGAGGGCGAAAGCATCACGTCGCCTTCGCTTTTCATGTCGGCGCGGAAGTCCTGGAACCACTCCAACATGCCGCGCGTGCGCATGGCCAAGCTGGAGTGGTAGTTGGCGCCGGTCTGGTCGAGCGAGACGACGACATCGGCCACGTGCAAGCCGCCGAACATGACGTCAAACAGCAGGCGTTCTTTTTGCTCGGCCGCGGCGGCGGTCAGACCCAGGCAAGCCGTGACGGCAAAGGCGGCAATGGTCGCGAGGCGCACGCCGGTTATCCTTATCGGTTGGACTGACGTTGTTACGTGTGCGCGATGATATCGGATTTCAAGGGCGCTCAATAGTCCTGCATCGCACACCAAACACAGGAATTTCTAGGCCGAAGCCAGGGTTAACCCTTGCCAAGCGGGCGCAATCTTGCATCAATTGCCATGGGTTCTCGCGGGCGCCGGGAATGAGCGTTCGCCGTCGAAGGGGACGATCGATATGCAGATTGCAGTACTAAAGGAACGCCGGCCTGGCGAAACCCGGGTCGCGGCCACGCCGGACACGGTCAAAAAACTGGTCGCGCAAGGATGCAAGGTTGCCGTCGAAACGGGCGCCGGCGCCGGGGCCAATATTGCCGACGCGGATTTCACCGCCGCCGGCGCCACGGTTGCCTCGGGCGCGGCGGCGGCCCTGGCCGGGGCCGAAATGGTGCTGAAAGTTCAGCGGCCCATGAGCGCCGACGAAGGTGCGGACGAAGTCTCGGCACTGCCTTCGGGCGCTTACCTGATGGCTGGGCTCAACGCCCTCACCAACAAGCCCCTGGTTCAAGCCTTGGCCAAGCAGGGCGTGAATGCCTTCGCGCTGGAACTGATGCCGCGCATCAGCCGCGCCCAAGCCATGGATATTCTGTCGTCGCAAAGCAACCTAGCCGGCTACAAGGCGGTGATCGATGCCGCCGCCACCTTCGGCCGCGCCATGCCCATGATGATGACGGCGGCGGGCACGGTGCCGCCGGCGCGCGTGCTGGTGTTCGGCGCGGGCGTGGCGGGCCTGCAGGCCATCGCCACGGCCAAGCGCATGGGCGCGGTCGTGTATGCCACCGACGTGCGCTATGCCGCGAAAGAACAAGTGGAAAGCTTGGGCGGTAAGTTCATCGTGGTCGACGAGGAAAAAATGAAAGCCGCCGAGACCTCGGGCGGTTACGCCAAGGAAATGGACGACGACTTCAAGCAAAAGCAAGCCGCCGCCGTGGCCGCCGAGGTGGCCAAGTCCGATATCGTCATCACCACGGCGTTGATCCCCGGCCGCAAGGCGCCGACGCTGGTCTCCGCCGACATGGTGGCCAGCATGAAATCGGGCTCGGTGATCGTCGACCTCGCCGTGGAAAGCGGCGGCAACGTCGTGGGTTCCGAAAGCGGCAAGGTCGTCGTCACCACCAACGGCGTGACGATTCTGGGCCATGCCAACGTGCCCGCGCGCCTGCCGCGCGATGCCAGCGCGCTCTACGCCAAGAACGTGCTCAATTTCCTGGCGCTGATGATCGAGAAAGGCACCGGGAACCTGAAGATCAATTTCGACGACGAATTGGTGAAGGGCACGCTCGTCACCAAGGACGGCGAAGTCGTTCATCCGTCGCTAGTGCCCGGTTCCCAAAGTTCGTGAATCGGGGCAATACATGCGTTACGAACTTTGGGAACCAAAGGGCACTAGCAAATCAATGAATCAAGCGCCGCTTTTCGATTTGAAGTTCCTGACGCGAATGCGCAAGGCCCAGTGCAGGAACTTCAAATCGGCGGCGCTGGTCGGTTAAGGAGTTGCAGTCATGAATCCCAACCAAGTCACCGATGAGGCCGCCAAGGTCGCCGAGCAAGCGGGCGATCTCGCGCAGCGCGTTCAAGACCTGTCGGCCCAGGTCGCGCAACTGGCCGCACAGCAAGGCGGCGGCAACGATTTCTGGTACTTGCTCACCATCTTTGCGCTCGCCGTGTTTGTGGGCTTCTATGTGGTCTGGAGCGTCACACCGGCGCTGCACAGCCCGCTCATGGCGGTGACCAACGCGGTCTCCAGCGTGATCATCGTCGGCGCCATCCTGGCCGCCGGGCCCGAAGAATTCGGGACGGCGAAGCTGCTCGGGTTCCTGGCCGTGGTCTTGGCCTCCGTGAACATCTTCGGCGGGTTCATCGTGACCCAGCGCATGCTGGCGATGTTCAAGAAGAAGGGTAAGTAGGAGCAAGCCATGGCCGTTGGAGCAACCCTCTTCGCCTATATCGTCGCCGGTGTGTTTTTCATTCTCACGCTGCGCGGTCTTTCAAACCCCGAGACCTCGCGCCAGGGCAACACGCTCGGCATGGTCGGCATGGCCATTGCCATCGTCACCACGCTGTTTTCGCCGGTGGTGCAGAGCTACGCCTGGATCATCGTCGGCATCGCCATCGGCGGCGCCATCGGCGCGGTGATCGCCCGCAAGATCGAGATGACCGCCCTGCCGCAACTGGTGGCGGCGTTTCACAGCCTGGTGGGCATGGCCGCCGTGTTCGTGGCGTGTGCGGCGCTGCTCTCGCCCGAAAGCTACGGCATCGGCGTGGCGGGCAGCATCAAGACCGCGAGCCTGGTGGAAATGTCGCTGGGCCTGGTGATCGGCGCGATCACGTTTTCCGGCTCGGTGATCGCCTTCGCCAAGCTGCAAGGCCTCATGAGCGGCAATCCGCTGGTGTTCAAGGGCCAGCATCCGCTCAACGCGGCGCTGGGCATCGCCATCTTGGTCTTGACCGTGATGTTCTGCGGCTCGGAAAGCCACACGCTGTTCTATGCGCTGGCGATCTTGAGCTTTGCCGTCGGCTTTTTGCTCATCCTGCCCATCGGCGGCGCCGACATGCCCGTGGTGGTGTCGATGCTCAACAGCTACTCCGGCTGGGCGGCGGCGGGCATCGGCTTCACGCTGGGCAACAGCCTGCTGATCATCGTCGGCGCCCTGGTGGGCTCGTCGGGCGCGATCCTGTCCTACATCATGTGCAAGGGCATGAACCGCTCGATCGTCAACGTGATCCTGGGCGGCTTCGGCGGCGACGCGGCGGCGGCCGCGGGCGGGGCCAAGAAAGAAGCGCGGCCCCACAAGGCCGGCTCGGCCGACGACGCGGCCTTCATCATGAAGAACGCGAGCAAGGTGATCATCGTGCCGGGCTACGGCATGGCCGTGGCCCAAGCCCAGCATGCGCTGCGCGAGATGGCCGACAAACTGAAGCACGAGGGCGTGGAAGTGAAGTATGCCATTCACCCCGTGGCGGGGCGCATGCCGGGCCACATGAACGTGCTGCTGGCCGAAGCCAACGTGCCCTATGACGAGGTGTTCGAGCTGGAGGAGATCAACCACGAGTTCAGCACGGCCGATGCCGTCTACGTCATCGGCGCCAACGACGTGACTAACCCGGTGGCCAAGACCGATCCGCAAAGCCCGATCTACGGCATGCCGATTTTGGATGTGGAGAAGGCCAAGACCGTGTTGTTCGTCAAACGCTCCATGGGCGCCGGCTACGCCGGCGTGGACAACGACCTGTTCTACCGCGACAACACCATGATGCTGCTGGGCGACGCCAAGAAAATGACCGAGGAGATCGTCGGCGGACTGGGGTAAACGAGGGTTTCTGCAGGCTTTGCGAAGCTGACCGTTGAAGCCTATATTTGTGGTTGATCGGTTGGAAGACTGTGCGAAAGGCAAGCCATGGCCAACACCATCATGCTGGCGGAAGTTTATGATGCCTTAGTCGCGGCTGGTGCGCCCGACGATAAGGCCCGCAAGGCTGCCGAGGCTGTCGCAGAGTACAACACGCGTCTTAGCTCATTGTCTTCAGACGTTCGCCTGATTCAATGGATGGTAGGCTTTAACCTTGCTTTCACGATGGCGGTTCTTTGGAAAGTCTTTGCCTAAGACTTCTATTCCAACTGAGCTAAGTTACGCAGCTTTGCTGCCGAGAAGTTAGCCAAGGGGATCGTGGGCGCTTTGAGGTAGGGCAACGCGCCGTTACTCCGCGGTCGCCGGGCGCAGCTGGACTGTCTCGTCGCTATAGATGCCCACGGCCGTTCCGAGATAGGGATTTGGGCCGTCCAGCAGCGTCAGCACGAACTCGGCAATATCTGAATACAGCACCCGGCTGGTCTCGCCGCCCGTGCGGGCGTCGAAGGCGGTGTGGTTCTTATGCACCGTGAATTTCAGATTGCGTTTCTTGGGTCCGTCACCCAGGAATCTCGGACGCAGGACGATATACTCAAGCCCGCTGACGGCAATGATCTTTTCCGAACGCTGCATGTCGCCGTAGAGGTTGCGGTTTTTCCAAACGATCTCGTCGATGCGGTTGCCGGTGGTGGGCTTCTCTTTCGGAACCTGCTCGGTGCCGCCCGACGTGGTGATCAGCAGGCGCTTGTTGCCCTTGGCGCGCATGGCCGAGATGACGGTCGCGGTGCCGACCGAATAGAGATCGACGAAGCCGGGCTCAACGCCCGCTTCGACGCGTGGACCTATGAGCGAGATCACCACCTCGTCGCCGCGCAAAGCGTTCGTCAGCGCCGTCAAGTCATAGACATCGCCCTTCACCGCCGTGAAGTTGGCGTGTGTGATGGCGATCTTCTCGGGGCTGCGCGCGAACCCGGTCACGCGGCGGCCTTGGTCCAGGGCCTGCTGCATGATCTCGGGCGCCATGCGCGCCGTGGCGCCGACGACGAAGATCGGCGCGAGCTTGTCCGTGGCGGCGAGGGCGGGGCGGGCGACGCCGGCCACGGCCAGCCCGCCCAGAAGGGTGCGGCGGTCCATGGTCGTCACCCCGCCGGGCGCACGGGGCCCAGCTTAACGCCGCCCGAGCGGCGCACGGCCCACTCGAAGCGCTGGTCGGCTTTGCCGGACATGAAGGGCACCATGTAAAGCAGCGACATGCTTTCCAGCACGCGGGCGTTCTTCATGGGGCCGACATCGACCGCCTCGAAGCCCATGGCATTGATCAGCTCGGTCACTTGCGTCTTTGCCTCAGCGTCGTCGGAGGCGAGGAACACCGCCACCTTGTCGCCCAGCACGCCGGCATCGGCGATGACGAAGTAACCCACGGTGTTGAAGGCCTTCACCACCTTGGCACCCTTGGCCCAATCGCGCACCAACTCGCCGCCCGAGGTGTCCACCGCCATGCCGCTGACCTTCTTGCCGAAGGAGATGGCGTTGGTGGGGTCGAGAATCAGCTTGCCGGTCAAGTCGCCCATGGCCTTGATCACCGCCTCGGTGGCGTTCCACGGCGTGGCGAGAACGATCATGCCGGCTTGGGCGGCGGCATCCTTTTGGGTGGCGGCGGTCGCACCGGGCGTGGCGCCGACCAGCGCCTTGACCTTGTCGTCGCCGGGATTGCGCGAGCCATAGATAACTTTGTACCCGGCCTTGGTGAAGGCCTTGCCGAAGGCGCCGCCCATGCGGCCGGTGCCGATAATGGCGACGGATTTGGTCTCTTGTGCCATGGCATTTTCTCCCGTGAACATAGCCGCGACGCCGATGGCCGACATCGTGGTGATGGCGTGTCTGCGATTCATGATGGGTTCCTTTCCGAAATTCAATTGGCGCGGCGCACGCGGTCGGCTGTCAGCCTCTTGGGGGCCGTGCCCTTGCGGAAATAGTACTCGAAGGCCTCGTCAAAGCGTTGCTCACCGTAGGGCACAAAGTAGATCTTGGCCATGGCTTCCAGCGCGTGGGCATTCTCGATGGGCCCCAGGTCGATGGTCTCGAAGCCCATCCGCTGGCAGATCTCCGCAACGATTTTCTTGGCGCCCGCGTCATTGCCGACAATCGGCACGGTCACAGGGCCGCCGGCATCTTTAGGGTTGGCGACAATGTGAAAGCCGACCGTATTGAAGGCCTTCACAACCTTGGCCGCAGGCGCCAGGGCCTGGATGATCTCGCCCGCCGACGTATCGACCGAGCCTTCGCGCAGATTGCGGCCGAACTTGAGCGGCGCGTTGGTGATGTCGAAGACGATCTTGCTGTCCAGCCGCGCGCCCGCGTCCTTGATCAGTTGTTCGGTTGCCTTCCACAGCAAGGCCAGGGCCACGATGTCGGCTTGCTCGATGGCCGCCATTTGCGAGGCCGCCCGCGCGCCGTTGCCGGTCTTGGTCACCAGTTCCTTGACCCTCGGCGCCTCAGGGTCACGGGATCCATAGACGACGGTGTAGCCAAGCTCGGCAAACCGCGACCCGACGGCCGCACCCATGCGGCCGGTGCCGATGACCGCCACGGTCTGACTGGGTTGCGCCCAGGCGCCGCGCGAGCGGAGGGCGGCGGCACCTGCCGCTATGATTGTCTGTCTGCGATTCATGGCAAGCCTCCGATTGTTCACCTATGGCTGCGCAAAATAGCGCTCAGACTTGTGCCGCTGTTGGTCTGAGACCGATGTTAAACATTCAACCTGTCTCCCGTGGGTCCGTGGGCCCATTCAAACAGCACCGGCGCACCTTGGCAAACGCCCGGTAAACGCGCCAAAGCATTGAGATTCCGCGAGTCCCTAGTGTTTTGACGGTCTAACCGGCTCGTGGAGACGTGCGAAGATCGCACGGCAGCCTTGCGCGGCCGACGTGACTGCAGGACGAACTTGATTTGAGCCGCCGATGCGCCCGGGTGTATAGGCCGCGCCTTGTGCGTGACACCGCCGCTTTCAGAACCACTCCCACGGATGAGGTTCGCCATGGCTCAAGACGCTCACGACCCGGCCCCTTCGGGCCACGGTTCGACCGCAGACTCCCCGCGCCACGAAGAACCCTCCGCCCGCCCGCGCGATCCGCTCGGCGTTCTGATCCTGGGCGCCATCGGCATCGTCTTCGGCGACATCGGCACCAGCCCGCTCTACGCCATCAAGGAGAGTTTCGCCGGTGCCCACCCACTGCCCTTGGATCAAGCGCATATCTACGGCGTGCTGTCGCTTGTGTTCTGGACGCTTACCGTCATTGTCTCGCTGAAATACAGCCTGTTGATGATGCGCATCGATAATCGCGGCGAGGGCGGCAGCCTGGCCCTTTTGGCGCTGGTGGCTCGCGTGGTGCGCGGCCCGCGCGGGGCTCCGGCGATCATGGCGCTGGGTATTTTCGCGGCCACGTTGTTCTATGGCGACAGCATGTTGACCCCGGCCATCTCCGTCTTGAGCGCGGTCGAGGGTCTGCAGGTGATTTCACCGACCCTGGCCGAATACATCATTCCCGCCACCGTCGCGATTCTGATCCTTCTATTCGCCATTCAGGCCGCCGGCACCGCGAAAATCGGATTTCTATTCGGGCCCATCGTGATCGTGTGGTTTGCCGCCTTGGCGGCAATCGGCGTCGCCAACATCGCCGTCTTGCCGGGAATCCTGGCGGCTCTCAATCCGCTCTACGCCGTGGAGTTCTTCATTCGCGACGGGTGGCTGGCGTTCCTGGCCATGGGCTCGGTTTTTCTCGCCGTCACCGGGGCCGAGGCGTTGTACGCCGATATGGGGCATTTCGGCGCGAGGTCGATCCGCCTGGGTTGGTTCTGGCTGGTGTTCCCGGCCTTAATGCTCAACTATTTGGGGCAAGGCGCATTGCTGTTGACCAATCCGGCAGCCATCGAGAATCCTTTTTATCGCGCCGTGCCGTCGTGGGGTCTCGTGCCTATGGTCGTGCTGGCGACGATGGCGACGGTGATCGCCTCTCAAGCGGTCATTTCGGGCGCGTTCTCCATCACCCGACAGGCGATTCAACTTGGCTTTCTGCCGCGCATGGCGACCATCCATACTTCCGAACGCGAGCAGGGCCAGATTTACATGCCGTTCATCAACTGGGCGCTGATGGTGTTCGTCATCGCGCTGGTGCTGGGCTTTCGTTCGTCAAGTAACCTGGCCGCGGCCTACGGCGTGGCCGTCACCGGCACGATGCTGATCACGACGATCCTCTTTTCCATTGTCGTCTTCAAGGTGTGGCGCTGGCCCCCGCTCTGGGCGGGCATCGTGGTCGGGCTTTTTCTGGTCATCGACCTGTCGTTTTTCGCCGCCACGACGACCAAGATCTTGCATGGCGGTTGGTTTCCGCTGGTGGTGGGTCTGGCGGCCTTCACGCTGCTCATGACTTGGAAAAAGGGGCGCGCGCTGCTGATCCACCGCATCGCCGACGATGCCTTGCCGGTGGAGACCTTCCTCAACTCGCTGGGGCCGAACGTGACGCGCGTGCGCGGCACGGCCGTGTTCCTGACCGCCCATCCGGACGGTATTCCCCATGCCCTCTTGCACAACCTCAAGCACAACAAAGTCATCCATGAACGTGTCGTCTTGCTGACGGTCTTGATCGAGGACGTGCCGCACTTGCCGGACAGCCAACGCATTGAAGTCACGCACATCGGCCGGCGCTTTTATCGCGTTCTGGTGCGCTACGGCTACATGGACGATACCGATGTGCCCGCCGCGCTGGCCTGCGCGTCGGGGTTGGACCTTGGCCCCGGTGATTTGGATACGTCCTATTTCCTGGGCCGCGAGACGCTGATCCCGAGCGCACGGCCGGGCATGGCGCTGTGGCGTGAAGGGCTGTTCGCATGGATGACCCGCAACGCCACCAGCGCCATGGATTTTTTCAAGCTGCCGGCCAACCGCGTCGTCGAGGTGGGCACTCAAGTCGAAATCTAGATTCAGCCGCCGTTTGGCTAGATGCGCCGTTCTCGTCGTCGGGCTATGGTGCCGCCATGTCGATGTTGACCCTCGGAACGGGCGGGCCGCTGCGGCTGCGGGTTCACCCCGGCACACGCGAACCCGATGGCAAGCGCGCCGGTGCTGCGCGCTCCAAGCGCGTGCCTAAAACCGTGCCCTTGTTCCCCGAAGCCGGCGGGGTCTCCACGGCCGAGGTGCGCACCGAACGCCTCGCGCGCCAAGTCGTTCAGCTTTGCCTCATGAACCGCGTCAACGCCACGATCCTGGAGCGGTTCCCGAGCCTCGGCATTCAAGACTGGTGGTTGACCTCGGGGTGTCTCTTCCAGACCGTGTGGAATTTGCGGTCCGGGCGCGGGGCCGGACAGGGCATCAAGGATTACGACATCTTCTACTATTCCGATGATTTGTCCTTCGAGGCCGAAGATCAAGTGATCAAAGATGCGGCGCGGCTGTTCTGTGATGTCGACGCCGACATTCAGGTGCGTAATCAGGCCCGCGTGCATCTGTGGTACCCGGAGAAATTCGGCATCGCCTATCCTGCGCTCACCAATGCCTCCGAGGGCATCCTGCGCTTTCCCGCGCGCGGCGCGGCCATTGGCCTCAAGCGCACGGGCGATGAATTTCTTGATCTCTTTGCACCCTATGGACTGGACGATACGTGGAACATCATCGCCACGCCCAACCGCACGCTGCCGATTTCCCGCGTCTATGCGGAGAAGACCGAACGCTGGCAAAAAGAATGGCCACGCTTGGTCGTTCATCCGTGGGCGGAGGATTGAGCCTAAAGAACCTCTCCCTTGGGAGAGGTCGACACGAAGTGTCGGGTGAGGGGGCATTGGTTTTTCGTTGTCAGAGCCGTGTCGTTTGTCCGGCAAACAACTCGCCCTCACCCCGACCCTCTCCCAAAGGGAGAGGGAGTTATGGCTAAATCGGCCAGCGTTCCTGCTTGTAGGCAGAGTCCCAGAACATCCATTCGAACTGCGTGCAGCGCAGGAAGGCGCGGCGCATGCGTTCGACCGTCGCGGCGTCTTCCAGTGCGGCAATCTGGTCCGTGAGCGCGATCACGCGCTTGGTGGCGTCGCCGAAACTCTGATCGGCGTAGGTGTCGATCCACTTGTCGTAGGGGTTGGGCCGCTTCGCGTGGGCGGCGATATGGTTGCCGACCTCCCAATAGACCCAAAAGCAAGGCAGGATCGCCGCGGCCAATTCGGCATAAGAGCCCGTCGCCGCCGTCGCCAGCAGGAAGTTGGTGTAGTTCATGCAGGTGGGCGAGGGCTCGCTGTGCGCCCGTGTATCCGCGCTGACGCCGAACTGGGTGAAGAAGCCCGCGTGCAGCGCGCGCTCCACTTGAATGGCAACGGCGGCAGCATTCGCGAACTCCAGCATGGCGTCGGTGTTGGGCGCCTTGGCCGAGGCCAATGAGAGGCAGCGTGAATAGGCCTCGAGGTAGATGGAGTCCTGCAAAATATAGAACTGAAACTTTTCGCGGTGCAGCGTGCCCGCCGCCAGTTCGCGATTGAACGGCAAGTCCTTGATGGCTTGGCGCAAGGCCGCCGCTTCGGGCCAGACGGTTTCGGAAAATGCCGCCATCAGAAATTCGCCTTCACGGTCACGCCGTATTGGCGGCCGCGATTGATATTGAAACTGTCGAAGGGGCCATTGGGCCCCAAGAACGCCAGCAATGCAATCTGGCCCTGACCGAAGGCCGACACGGCCCAGCGATTGCCGGTGAGGTTCTTGGCCCAGGCCGCCACCGACCAACCCTCCGTGCCGATCGCCGCGCGCAGGTTGACGGCGGCCTCGGCGGGCGAATAGAGCGCATTGTCGATCTCGAAATAGGTCTTGCCGCGAACCGTCACTTCGCCGCGTAGAGTTGCCTTCAGGTCATTCGAGATCGGCCAAATATATTCGGCGCCGCCGGTGACGTTGTAACGCGGCGAATTGGGCGTCTGGTTGCCGGAGTAATCACGCAAGCCAACGCCTGTGACGGGATCGGGCGCGCCGAAGCGGCCGAGGTCGGCATCAGTATAGGCAAGCGCCGTGTCGAAAGTCAGACTGTCGATGGGTTTGGCTGTGATCGCGAACTCAAAGCCCTTCACCTTGACCTTGGGGGCCGTGAACGTGGTGTCGTTGCCGTTGATGAAGGCGAAGTACTGAAAGTTTGCATAGTCGGTGTAGAACGCGGCACCGCTGGCCGTGAAACGGCCATCACTTGAGGCCGCTTTCGCGCCCAGTTCAAAGGCCGTGGTCATCTCGGACTTGTAGATGCGGCTGAAGGTATCGCGCGGGCCGGGCTGGGGATTAAATCCGCCCGGCTTGAACCCCCGGCTGACGCTGGCGTAAACCAGCGTACCGGCGGTCGCGCGATACGACAGCGATACCTTCGGCTGCACCTGATCGAAGGTCTTCTCGGCGAAGTCCACACGCCGCAGAGTCCTCACGCCCGTGATGTCCTCCGAGGTCTTCACGCTGTCGTAGCGCAGGGCCAGCGTTGCTTCGACGGCATCGGCGAGATCGAACGCAGCCTGCCCGAAGGTCGCCAGTTGCGTCGTCGGCGTGCGGTAGCGCGAGGCCTCGGCGCCGAACAGCAGCGGCCCGAAGTCGTCCACCCGCAGGCGCAGCGTATCTTGGGCGAAGACTCCCGCGATCCAACGCAGCGGCGCGTCATCGGCCGAGGTGTAGCGCACTTCGCCGGTCCAGAAGCGCAAGTCCACCGGCTGCGCGATGGGCTGGATGCCGTCCGGGAAGAAGGGCAGGCCCAGGAAGGTGATGGGCTTGTCGTTGCGGAAGTCCAATTCCTCGAACCAGCGCTTGTGGTAGTGGTCATAGCCGCCGATGGCCGACAGCGTGCCGTCGCCGACCTTGGCGTCGCCCTTCAGCGAGACGCCGTACCAGTGCCGCTTGGCGACGCCCTCGAAATCGCCGAAGGGATCGGTAAGGGCCGCGCCGTCCAGCTTGCCCGCGAACTTGCCGGTGACGTTGTTGGACGACACCCACGCCGCGCCGCTGTCTTCCGAGTTTACGTTCCAGCGCAGTTCCAATGCAACGTCGTCGCTGGGCTCGCTGAGTAGCCGCACCCTGAGATTGCGCGTGGTTTGATAATCCACGGTCTTCTTGAGGAACGAATTGAAGATCCAACCGTCGTAGTCCTGATAATTCGCGGCCACCCGCATCATCAACTTGCGTCCGGCCAGTGGCCCACCGGCTGCGGCGCGCAGTGCGGTGTTGTCGCCGTTGCCGTACTCGGCCTCGGCGGTAGCCTCGAACGTGTCGGTCGGCGCGCGCGTGACGACGTTGAACACACCGCCGATGGCATTCTTGCCGTACAGCGCGCCTTGGGGGCCTTTGAGAATCTCAACGCGTTCCAGATCGAAGTAGGGCTGCGTGAACAGTTCCTTGTCGGCCAGCGCGAGCCCGTCGACCACATAGGCCACCGAGGCCTGTTGCAGCCGGTCGGTGGAGATGCCGCGCACGGTGATGATGTTGGTGCCGGGGTCCTGGTCGTTGATGACGAACACGCCCGGCGTGGCGGCGGCGATGTCCTCGAAGTTCACGACCTGATGGCGAGCCAAATCGGCGCGGCCAAAAACGCGGGCGCTGTCGGGCACGTCGAGCAACTTCTCGGTGCGCCCGCGCGCCGTGACGATGATTTCCTCGATCTTCGGGTTTTGCGCCAGGGCCGCCCATGGCAAAAGCGTCGCGGCAACAAGAAAAGGGTGGAGGCGCTGCACGGATCGGTTCTCCCTACGCTGGCATGACCCAGATCAGGTTCAACGGGTCACTGCGGTGGCGAGCAACGCCAAAGCAGTATCTCAGCCCCTTCGCGGGACTCCCCGAGGTTCCAAGCGGAACCCAGATGATGTGGAGCTAAACCCGCGGCGGGGTCAGGTCAAGAGGAGGATCAGGCGAGCGCCAAACCCATGCGCACGGCGGTGAAGCGGAAGCCGGGAATGTGTTCCGTGCGTCGGCCTTCGGCCACCCAGCCCTTGGAGCGGTAAAATGCCACGGCGTTTTCGTTGGCGGCCAACACTTCCAGCACGGCCTTGCGCGTGCCCGACTTGCGCAAGCGGTCGATGGCGGCGGAATACAACGCCGAGCCGATGCCCAGGCCTTGGTGGCTGGGCAACACGTAGAGCATCCAGATATGGCCGTGGTCGTTGGTGCCGACGGTGCCGATGATGATGCCATCAGTTTCAGCGACCCAGATCGACGGCCAGTTGATGGCGACCACTTCGGCCAATTTGTCGCCGTGGGCCACCGCATAGGCGGTGTCGCCAGGCAAGAGGTGGGCATTGCTGGCCAGCCAGGATTCCTTGACGACATGCGCGATGGCGCCGGCGTCGCGGGCCTCGGCCCGACGAACGGTGACGTGCGACACTGAAAACCCCACTCACTTTCTTATTTTGCGCCAGAGTAAGCGAGGCAGGTTGCCGGGGGGTTAACGGGCCGGAAAGCGCCGGAAATCGGCGCGCAAACAAAAACGGAGCCAAGCCAGGGCTTCGCTCCGTTTCAAAAATCTATCGTCGGGCGCAGGTGCGCCCTGATCGAACTAGAACCCCTCGCGCTCCAGGCGCTTGCGCTCCAGTTTGCGGGCGCGGCGGATGGCCTCGGACTTCTCGCGGGCGCGACGCTCGGAGGGCTTCTCGTAGGCCTTGCGCAGTTTCATTTCGCGGAAAATGCCTTCGCGCTGCATCTTCTTCTTCAGCGCCTTGAGGGCTTGGTCGACGTTGTTGTCGCGGACAATGACTTGAACCAGGGTCGTCTCCATCGGTCGAGTGGGTCAAACGCGTGATCAAAAATGCGCCCAGCGCGAGCGCACCACATTCATGCGCCACGGTCCAAGGATCCCCATCCATGGGGCGTCAAGGTCCGTAGGAAGGCGCGGTGTATATCATGCTGATTCCGGGCTGTGAAGGGCCGCAAAGCCCGGTTTTTCGGCCAATTCCAGGGGCTTAAGGCCCATGCCGGCCGGCCCCATTCCTGGGTGGAACCGCACCCCCCAGACCTATATAAACACCGGAGATTCAATGGGATAGACGAGAAGCACCGCTCACATGGCCGTTCGCCCGATCGCCCGCATGGGGGCCGAGGTCCTCAAACAGCGCGCCCAAGAGGTCACCAACCTCGCCGACCCGGAGCTCAAAACCCTCATCGCCGACATGATGGACACCATGGTGGCCGTCCATGGCGTCGGCTTGGCCGCCCCCCAGATTTACGTGCCCAAGCGGGTGGTGATTTTTTTCGTGCCGGCCGCGCGCAACAACGGCGTGGAAATTCCGCTGACCGTCATGATCAATCCGGTGATCACGCCTGTGAGCGACGATCGCCATGAAGATTGGGAAGCCTGCCTTTCGGTGCCGGGCCTGACCGGGCGCGTGCCGCGCTGGTGGGCAATCAACTATTCCTACCAGCTGCCCACCGGCGAAATCATGGAGGTGCCCGCGCACGGCTTCCATGCGCGCGTCGTGCAGCACGAATGCGACCATCTCGACGGCATGCTCTATCCGCTGCGCATGACCGATCTCGGCACCTTGTCCTATATCGATGCCGCCCGCGCCGAGGCGGAAGCCCGCGGCGAGACCTTCGACGTGGACGAGGAAGGCGAGTTCGACATCGACGAGGGCGACGGCGACATGCCGAACACCAAGGAATCGGTCGCGGTCTAAGCCATGGTCAAAGCGAAGCCCCACATTTCCGAGAAGCTTGACCGCCGAGACCGCATCGTCATGGCGGCATTGCCGCATGTCATGTTCGATGGTTGGAACGCCAAGACCTTGCGTCGCGCGGCCAGCGACATCGGCCTGACCGAGGCCGATGCCGACCTTGCCTTCCCGGACGGCGCGCGGGACGCGGTGGCGCACTTCGTCGATCTCGCCGACCGCATGATGATCGGCGATCTCGCCCGGCACGACATGACGAAACTCAAGCACCGCGAGAAAATCGCGCTGATCGTGCGCTTGCGCTTGCAGCGCTGGACGCCCCATCGCGAGGCGGTGCGGCGCGCGCTGGCCTTGGCGCCGATGCCCGCCATGGCGGGCGATGCCGTGCGCGGGTGGTTCGGCACCGTCGACGCCATGTGGAAGGCCATCGGCGACAAATCGATCGATTTCAGCTTCTATACCAAGCGCGCCTTGCTGGCGGCGGTTTACGGATCGACGGTGCTCTATTGGCTCGACGACAAGTCCGAGGGCTGCGCCGGCACCTGGGCCTTCTTGGACCGTCGCATCGACGACGTGATGAAAGTGCCCAAGGTGCGCGCCAAGCTGGAAGAACGGCTCAAGAAGTTGCCCAGTCCCTTGCGTATCATCGAACGCCTGCGCGGGCGCGGAGCGCGCTTCGGCGCGAAGCAGGGCGCCTAGAATGTTCGCGAAGCTCTCCCCCAGGCTGCGTCTCGTTCTGGCCGCCGGAGCCATTGGCGCGGTCGCGCTCGGCGCATGGTTCTTATTCACGGACGACGCGCCGCGTCCGGGCGCGGTGGCCACGAGTCAAACCGTGGCCCTGGGCGACATCGAAGACTCCGTCACGGCCGTGGGAACCTTGCAGCCGCTGCAATTCGTCGACGTGGGCACGCAGGTCTCGGGGCAGTTGAAGAAGATTCATGTCGCCTTTGGCGAGGCCGTCACGCAGGGCCAGTTGCTGGCCGAGATCGACCCGACCATCTACCAGGCCCGCGTCAATGCCGGCTCGGCGCAATTGTTGAACCTAAAAGCGCAGTTGGCTCAGCGCCAAGCCGAACAGGTGCTGGCGGGTCAGCAGTTCAAGCGCCAGACGGAACTCTTGGCCGAACGCGCCACCAGTCAAGATGCCTACGAAGTGGCCGAGGCCGAACTGCAAGTCAAACGCATGCAGATCGCGGCCTTGGAAGCGCAGATCCAGCAGTCGGAATCCACGCTCAATGCCGACAAGGCCAACCTGAGCTACACGCAAATCTACGCGCCCATGTCGGGCGTGGTGGTCGACATCATCGCCAAGCAGGGCCAGACGCTCAACGCCAACCAGACCGCGCCCATCGTGCTGCGCATCGCCAACCTCGACACCATGACGGTCTATGCCCAGGTGTCCGAGGCCGACGTCAACAAGCTGAAAACCGGCATGACGGCCTATTTCACGACCCTGGGCCAGCCGGGCCGCAAGCGCTACGGCAAGCTGCGCCAGGTGATTCCCACGCCGCAGTTGGTCAATAATGTGGTGCTGTACAACGCGCTGTTCGACGTCGAAAATCCCGACCACGATCTGTTCACGCAGATGACGGCGCAGGTGTTCTTCGTCGTGGCCGAGGCCAAGCAGGTTCCCGTGGTGCCGGTGGCGGCCTTGAAGCAAGGCCGCGGCGGCCGCGAAGGCGGCGCGGCGGCGCGCTACAGCGTGCGCGTCAAGGACGGCGACAAGATCGTCGAGCGGCCTGTGGAAGTGGGCGTGATGACTCGGCTGAACGCGGAAGTCAAAGTCGGGCTCAACGTGGGTGACGAAGTGATGATCGACACGCCGCCCGCAGCACCCCGCCCGCCGCAGCAGGGCGGCAATCGGGGGCCACGCATTTGAACGTGCTGCGCACAACCCGTCCTCATGCTGCATCGGCAGCGATCTCGGCAGCCGAGGCCACGCCGATCATCGCGCTCAAGGACGTGACCAAGACCTACACCAACGGCGCGCTGGCCGTGGAAGTGCTGCACGGCCTGACCTTCGACATTTACCCCGGCGAGTTTGTCGCCATCATGGGGGCCTCGGGCTCGGGCAAGTCGACGTTGATGCACATCATCGGCTGTCTCGACCGGCCCACCAGCGGCAGTTTTCATTTCAACGGCGAGGACATCACCGTGCTCGATGCCGACAGCCGCGCGCTGCTGCGCCGCGAGTCCTTCGGATTCATTTTCCAGCAGTACAACCTGCTGGCGGGCGCCACGGCGGTTGAAAACGTCGAGGTGCCGGCGGTTTACGCAGGCGTGAGCCCCCAGGACCGCAAGACGCGCGCGGAGGAATTGCTCCGCGCACTCGGCCTTGGCGACCGGCTGGAGCATCGGCCCAATCAACTCTCCGGCGGGCAGCAGCAGCGCGTGTCGGTGGCGCGCGCGCTCATGAACGGCGGCGCGGTGATCCTGGCCGACGAGCCCACCGGCGCGCTCGACAGCAAGAGCGGCGAGGAGGTCATGGCCCTGCTGCACGATCTCAATGCGCGGGGCCACACGGTTCTCCTGATCACCCATGACGCCAGCGTCGCCAAGCGGGCCAAGCGGGTGATCGAGTTGCGCGACGGCGTGATCGTGGCCGACACGGGCGCCCAACGCCCGACGCATCAGCCGCTGATTTCAGCCTCCGCGTCGGTCGACGCGTCGCCCGGCCGCTTCGCGTCGATCCCTGACGTGATCGAGGCAGGCAAGATGGCGTTCAAGGCGCTGCGCACCAACGTGCTGCGCACTTTGCTGACATTGCTCGGCATCATCATCGGCGTGGCCTCGGTGGTGGCCATGCTCGCCATCGGCAACGGCGCGAAGCAGGAAGTGCTCAACCGCATTTCCGCCATGGGCGTCAATTTGCTCGTGGTGCGCCAGGGCGCCACCAACGTGCGTGCGCCGGGGCCGCTGACGTTCGAGGATGCCGAGGCGATCTCCGGATTGCCCAATGTGCAGGAGTCCGTGCCGGAATCGCCCGGCGCGGTAACCGTGCGCGTGGGCAACCGCGACGCCCAATCGCAGATGAACGCCACCACGCCGGGCTACACGGTTGCGCGCGATTGGTACCCGGCGCGCGGCAGCTTCTTCACCGCCGAGGACGTGGCCAACTACGCCGCCGTGGCCGTCATTGGCCAGAGCATCGCCAAAAATCTCTACGATCCCGGTGTCGATCCCATCGGCACGCACATTTTGGTCAATAACATTCCGTTCCTGGTGATCGGCGTCATGGCGCCGCGCGGCGCCAATAACTTCGGCCAGGACCTGGACGATATCGTGTTCGCCCCGGCCACGACGGGTGCCTTGCGCGTGTTCGGGCAACGCTCGGCGCGGACCCTGACCGTGGCCGTGGAGGACGTCGACCAGATCGACGCCACGCTGGCTTCGGTGACCCAGTTGCTGAAGGCGCGCCATGGCGTGGAGGATTTCAACATCCGCAACATGGCCTCGATCATCGAGGCGCGCACCAGCACGCAGGACACATTGACGATTTTGCTGGGCTCGATCGCCGCCATCTCGCTGCTGGTGGGCGGCATCGGGGTGATGAACATCATGCTGGTCAGCGTGACCGAGCGCACGCGCGAGATCGGCATCCGCATGGCCACCGGCGCGCGCAAGATCAACATTCTGCTGCAGTTCAACACCGAGGCCTTGGTCGTGTGCGCCATCGGCGGTCTCGTCGGCGTGGCGGTGGGGTTGGGCGCGGCGCTGGCCTTCGAGAGTTTCGGCAAGCCCATCGTGTTGACGGCGGGGCCGGTGATCTTGGCGTTCACCTGTGCCTTCGCCACGGGTTTGATCTTCGGCTATTTGCCCGCGCGCAAGGCCGCCGATCTCGATCCCGTCGTGGCCCTGGGCGCCGAGTAAATCGGCGTGCGCAGGATTATCGGCTTCGGTGTGATCTGGGTTGTGGTCGCCTGCGCGGCCCCCGAACCGCCGCGCATTGAAACTCCTGAATCATGGCAGGAAGCCGAATCAACTGCCGGCGTATGGCCCAGCCAAGATTGGTGGCAGGGCTTCGGCAGCGACGAACTCAATCAGCTCATCGCGACCGCCGCCGATAACAATCGCGGCCTGAAAGCGGCCGTTGCACGGATTCTCCAGGCCGAGGCGCAAGCCAAAGTGTCCGGGGCGGCGACCTTGCCGTCGGTCTCGGCGGGCGGCTCCCTCAGCCGCAGCGACACCGATTTCTCCAACGCCAACCGCCCCAATGCGGGGGCCACGACACGCGCCCAGGCCACGTTGCAAGCGTCCTATCAACTCGATCTGTTCGGTCAGGCGCGCGCCAACGCGGCCTCGGCGGCGGCGCGTGTCGAATCGAGCCTCTACGACCGCGAGACGGTGAGCATCACGCTGCTGAGCGACGTGGCGACGACTTATCTTCAAATTCTCGCGGTGCGCGATCGCATCCGTTTGGCCGAGGAGCGACTCAAGGTGGCCGAGGACCTGCTCAAGCTGGTGGAGGCACAACGGCGCATCGGCACCATCTCCGACCTTGAATTGGCCCAACAGCGCGCCGCCATCGCCACCCAGCGCGCGGCGATTCCGGCCTTGCGCGTGTCCGAGCGCCAGTCACTCGATGCCTTGGCCGTGTTGCTCGGGCGCTTGCCGCAGGGCTTTGACGTCACGGCGCGGACCTTGTCGGACATCGGCATGCCCGCCATCGCGGCCGGGTTGCCGTCGGAGTTGCTGGCGCGCCGGCCCGATTTGCGCAAGACCGAGTCCGACCTGCGCGCCAACGGTTTCGACGTCGCCGCCGCCCGCGCGGCGCGGCTGCCCAGCATCCAGCTCACCGCCCAGGGCGGCACCTCCAGCGGCGCGCTGGATGATCTGTTTACCTCGGGCACGTTTTTCAACAGCCTGGCGGCGTCACTGACCGCGCCGGTGTTCCTGGGCAATCGGCTGGAGGGCCAGGAGCAGGCCGCGGCCGCGCGGCGTCTCGAACTGATCGAGACCTATCGCCAGAACGTCCTCTCGGCCTTTCGCGACGTGGAGGACGCGCTGAGTGCGGCGCGCGAAAACGCCGTCCAATACGGCTTCGCGCGGGAGGCCCACGAGCAATCACTCCAGGCCTATCGCCTGGCCGAGCTGCGCTACCGCGCCGGCACGGTGAATTTTCAAACCGTGCTCGATGCCCAGCGCGGCGTGCTGCAATCGCAGGAAGCCCTCGTGCAGTCGGCGCTCGGGCGCTTCAACGCCGTCATCGGCCTGACCCAGGCCTTGGGTGGCGGTTGGGACGGGGCGGTGCCCGAACGGCTCGATCTCGCCATCGGTCTCGCGGCGTTCCAATAACTTTCTAAACCGGCTTCTTGAACTTCAGCACGAACTGGTTTGTCGTGCCGCGGATTTCCTGCTGGAACACCGTGACGTTGAGCGGGTCCTTCGGGTTTTCCAGCAAGTCGGTTTCCTCGGCCAACTCGAAGCCGGCCTTGGTGACGTCGTCGACGACTTCCTGCCGCTCGATGCGGTGGTTTTTGTTCACATCCATGATTCCCATGCCGGGTGCGGCATGGTGATCGATGATGCCGTAAATGCCGCCGGGCTTCAGCGCCGCCATGACGCTCTTGTTCATGGCCGCGCGGTCGATGCCCAGCCAATAGAGGTCGTGATAGAACATGACGACGAAAATCGCGTCCAGTTGCCCGGCGGGCAACTGCAGGTCTTCCAATTCGGTGTTCTGCTCGATGATATTGGTGTAGCCGCCCTTGGTGATGAGTTCACCGAGCGGCCGGTTGGTGTCTTTTATCCGGTCGCGCAGCCACTTGTTGTTCTGGCCATAGACCTTGCCCTTGTCGCCCACGGCTTCCGCCAACACGGCGGTGAAGTAGCCGCGGCTGGTCATGAGTTCGCCCACCGTCATGCCGGGCTTGATGCCGAAGAACGCCATGGTCTCGGCGGGCTTGCGGTGGACGTCGCGCTTTTTGTCGGCTTCGGGGCGGTGCGGACTGTTGAGAATGGCCTCGGCCATCTTGGCGTCGGCCTTGATGTCGGCTTTGTGGACGACTTTCTTGGCCCACATGGCGCGGGCATCGTCGGCCCGCGAGGCGAGGTAACCGGCGCCCAGCATCAGCCCCAAGGCGGAGGTGGAACGAATCAACTGACGACGGTCGATGTGAATGCTCATGGCGCGGTGCTCCCCTGCGTTGGCCGATGATGCGGGTATTTTGGCACCGCCGGGCGCGTTCGCCCAGGGGGCACGCCCACGGCTTTGCGCTTGATTTCCGAGCCTCGCAAGGATGTGATGGCGGCGACGAGGGCAGGGCCATGAAATTCGACGCATCGCGGGCGATATTGTTGCTGGTCGACTTGCAGCGCGGCTTCTGCGCCGACGACGGCTCCTCCGGCCGGCGCGGGCGCGACATGACGCCCATGCGCACGGCCCTTGAGGGGGCCGCGCGTCTGTTGCCCGTGGCGCGCACCGCCAAGATGCCGGTGATCTACACCCGCATGGCCTTCGCGCCCGATTACGCCGACGGCGGCTTGCTCACGGCCGAGCTGCGCCCGGGCTTGAAGCGCAAGAACGATTTGCGCATCGACAAGCCCGATGCCGACATCATGCCCGAGATCGCACCTCTGACCGGCGAACTCATCATCTCCAAGCAGCGCTACTCGGCGGTGTTGCGCACCGAGCTGGAGCCCTGGCTGCGCGGCCGGGGCCGGGATTGCGTCGTGGTCGGGGGTGTGACCACCGGCATGTGCGTCGAAAGCACCGTGCGCGACCTGGGCCAGCGCGACTTCAAGGTGTTCGTGGTCCCCGAGGCCGTGGGCGACTTCAGCCCCGACACCCAGAAGCGCTGCCTCGACGTCTTCGCCATGGCTTTCGGCCGCGTCGTGCCCGAGGCCGAGATGATCGCGGCGATGCAAGCGGGCCACGCGGATTTCCCCATCGACCAGCGTTTCGATTGGTAGGGTGCGTCGGGCCGTCATGACGCGACCGCGATGTCGTGAGATCGGCCGCGATGCTTGCGGTAAATCTCCAGCACCCAGGCGAAACCGGGGCGCGCCGCCACGCTCTCGCGTAACTCGATCAACTCCGCCGGCCATGGTTCGGGCAACGGGTAGGGGAATTCCGGCGGGCGCACGAGGGCGGTCATGACCGCCGCGGCGCACAAGTCGGCGTGGGTGAACGCGTCTCCGACGAGATAACCCGACGGCCCGACGTTCGCCTCCAGCCAATCGAAATAACGTGGAAGCTGCGCGCGTGCCTGGGCCAGATGCGCCGTGTCGATGCCCATGTTGCGACAAAAGAGCGGGCGCATAAGCGGGAAACACGCACGCCAAGCCCAACGCGTCGCGGTGCCGAAGCCGTCGGTCGCCATGCGCGCGCACAGGACCGGATGATCGAGATAGGCCCACCAGAACAGCCGACGCAAATCCGGCGCGACGTCCGCGTCGAAGAACGCCTCGATCTCGCGCGCTCGCACCCGTTCGGCGGGGCTCGCCGGAAGTAGCGGCGGATCGGGACGGCGGTGCTCGATCTCCGCCAGGATCGCGCCGGAGCCGCACAGCGTCCGGTCTTCGAAGACAAGCACCGGCAACTGCTGCTGTCCGGTCATCATGCGCACGCGCGGAAGATGAAACCCCGGAACGTGCGAGACGCGCGCGTGCGGCCAGCCCTTGTGATCCAACGCCCATCTCGCTTTCTCGCTGTAGTGCGAGACGCGAAATTGATGGAGCCGGGGCGGGGGCACGGGCGCGCGCTTTCATTTCGGTGTGGCGGTCTTCAACTCGACCAGGATGTACTCCCGGCCGTTTTTCGTGTCGGTCTGGCGAATGAGCAGCTTGTCCTCGGTGCCGACCCAAAGGTCCAGCGGCTCCACCTGACCCGACAATTGATAATGCACCGTGTCGAAGGTGCCGGCGGGCGTGGTGATGGTCTCCGGGCCCACGCGCGCGTAGGTTCCGGTGTGATAGACGCCCTTGACCTGGCCGCCGTCGCGCGGCGCGCCGTTGATGTTGTAGTTGTTCATGGTCTGCGGCCCGCTGGTGGGCGCGGCGAAATCGGGCCACATGTACCAGCCGTTCATGGTCTCGCCGTGATGCACCACGACGATGTGATCGGGCACCTTTTGCGAGTGCACCCGCCGGCCCTGGGGCCCGTTGACGCTGGCGTGCAGTTGATTGCCCGTCACGGTCACGAAGATGGCGCCCTGGAAGCCGTCGCGCGTCCAGTACGTCGCGTAGGTCTCCAGCGGCCGGAAACGGGCATCGACGCGCGCGATCATGGTCTGCTGCGCGTTGACGGCCTTGAAGTCCTTCGAGATGTAGATTTGGCGCGAGCCGTCGGCATACGCGACGAGGCGGAAATCCTCGTGGCCGCGGTCGCGTCCGTCGGCCAAGGCGCGGAAGGCAAGCTTGCCCACCACCTCGCGCACGATGTTGACGTTGGCCCCGGTGTTCTCGGGCGGCGGCGAGGTTTGGGCCAGAACGGCGCTTGCGCTGGCCAACGACATCAAGAGATATGTGGCATGTAGTTTCATGTTCACCCCACCTTCGCCTGCA
>JANRJL010000003.1:0-7668 GCA_033763995.1 Rhodospirillaceae bacterium
GTCGAGCGATGCATCAACAAGCTCAAGCAATTCCGCCACATTGCGACGCGGTACGACAGGATGGCCTCAGCATACTTGGCTTTCGCAAAAATCGCCGCCGTGCGATTGTGGCTCAGATTTTATGAGTCCGCAGCCTAGTTCAGGGGACCGGGCAAATCATGCAACCAGATCAAAGCTGCGCGCGCCTGAAGCCGTTTCCCCTGTGGCTCGCGCCGGGCATCACCACCGCCAATGCCTGGACGTTCATGTTCGCGAACTTCGCCGTGATCGGCACGCTGGCGTTTCTCAACGTGGCGCAAAGCTACATCCTCACCGAGCACCTCAAGCTGGCCAAGGAAGTCCAGGGCACGGTGTCCGGCGATCTCGCCTTCTGGAACGAGCTGATCATCATTCTGCTGGCGAGCCCCTTCGGCATTCTCGCCGACCGCATCGGGCGGCGGCCGATCATCGTCTTCGCCATGATCGCCATCGCGGTCGGGTTCGCGATCTATGCCTTCTCAAGCACCGTGCTCGATCTCACCATCGGGCGCATCATCTACGCCGTCGGTGCTGCGGCCGGTTCGGGCATGGTGGCCACCATCGGCGCCGACTATCCGCAGGAAGTCTCGCGCGGCAAGATGATCGGCATCGGCGCGGTCATGAACGCCTTCGGCATCGTCATTCTGTCGGGCGTTCTAGGCCAAGTGCCCAACATGCTGCAGGGCCGTGGCCTCGATCCCGACACGGCGGGTCAGGCGATGATGTTGATTACGACGGGATTTTGCCTCATCGCGGCGGTCGTGTTTCAGTTCGGCTTGAAGGGCGGCGTGCCGGCGCAGCAACGCGAACGCTTGCCGTTGTCCTATCTCGTGCGCGTCGGATTCTCGGCGGCGCGCAATCCGCGCGTGGCCTTGTCCTATGCTGCGGCCTTCACCTCGCGCGGCGATTTGGTGGTCGTGGGCATTTTCATCTCGTTGTGGTCGGTTCAGGCCGGCACGGCAGCGGGCCTCGAGACGGCCGAAGCCCTTCAGAAAGGCACCTTGGTGTTCGTCATCTCCCAGACCGTGGCCCTGATGTGGGCGCCGATCATGGGCCTGATCAACGACCGCGTGAACCGCGTCACTGCTATCGCCATCGCCATGGTGCTGGCCAGTGCCGGCTACCTCGGCACCGGGCTTCTGACTTCGCCGTTGGAGGGTCTGGCGATTCCGGTGTTCATCGTGCTCGGCATCGGCCAAGTGAGCGCGCTGATCACGTCGCAGGGGCTCATCGGCCAGGAAGCCAAGCCGCAGGAGCGCGGCGCGGTGGTCGGCATGTTCAGCCTGTGGGGCGCGGTGGGCATTTTGTTCGCCACGGGCTTCGGCGGCCGCTTGTTCGACAGTTGGGCGCCCTTCGCGCCCTTCGTGGTGATGGGGTTTGCCAATCTCACGCTGCTGATCGCCGCCATCGTCATTCGCATCAAGGCGCCGGGGCTGATCCTGCGCCGCGACGGCAGCGTGGCGGCGCCGGCGGAGTGAGGCGATGCCCGCCAAGGCCATTGTCATCACCGGATCGACCAAGGGCATCGGCTATGGCCTGGCGGAAGAATTCCTGAAAGCCGGACATCATGTGGTCGTCAGCGGGCGGCGGCGGGACACCATCGATGAGGCCGTGGCGAAACTCAACTCCGCCAAGCCATCCGGCCGCGCGGTGGGGATCGCTTGCGACGTGGCCGATATGGCACAGGTGGAAAATCTGTGGCGCCAAACGGTCAAGGTATTCGGGCGGGTCGATATTTGGATCAACAACGCCGGGCTGATCAACCGCTACCGCCACCTTATTGAGCTGGACCCCGCGCGCGATATCGTTACCGTGATCGAAACCAATCTGTCGGGCGCCATGAACGGCACGAAGGGCGCGGCCCAGGGCATGGCGCGCCAAGACGCGGTCGCGGGTTGGCGCGGGGCCATCTACAACTTCGAGGGCTTCGGCTCCGACGGCATGACGCGCGGCGGCATGGCGATTTACGGCGCGACCAAGCGGGCCTTGACGTACTTCACCGGCGCCGCGGCCAAGGAACTCAAGGCCAAGGCCATTTTGGTTGGCTACATCCAGCCGGGCATCGTCGTGACGGAACTCGGCCTTGGCGATGCCTGGGGCCTGCCGGCCGACGAAGTCCGCAAGCGCAAAAAGATCGTGATGATGTTCGGCGATCCCGTCGCCCCGGTGGCGCGCTACATCGCCGCGAAAGTGCTCGGCAACGCCAAGACCGGTGTGCGGATCAACTGGATGGGCCTGCCCAAGATTCTCTGGCGCCTGCTGACCCACAAATTTCTCAAGCGCGACCCCATTGGCGAGTCGGGCTTGGCCTAATCCCCGCGCCCGGCCGTGGATTCCAGGCCGGTTTTATCGGTAAGCCGTCGCCCAGCCTGCGAACAGTTTTGAATTAAACCCGGTCGAAAGCCACGCAACCGGCTGCCGGAGGACTATGATTGCCGCGGCGAACCTTTCCGGAGACCGTCATCCCGTGGCCAAACCGCGCCAACGCCGCACGAAATCCAGCACCTCGCGCGCCGCCAAGGGCGAGGCGCAGCGCCGTCGCGTGTTGGGTAACGCCTATGTCGATCAGTCGTTGGCCAATCTCGATGGCTTCAACCGCGAATTTTATACGCTTATTCATGAATGGGTTTGGCACGATATCTGGTCGCGGCCCGGCCTGCCGCTCAAGACCCGCAGCCTGATCAACCTCGCGCTGCTGACCGCGCTCAACCGCCCGCGCGAACTGTTGATCCATTTGCGCGGCGCGCTCAATAACGGCTGCAGCGTGAGCGAAATCAAAGAAGTGTTGATGCACACGGCGCTCTATGCGGGCGTGCCTGCGGCGGTGGATGGGATCCACACCGTGCGCGAGGCGCTGATCGCGTGGGGCACGTTGCCCAAACCGAAAAAACCCAAGACGCGCTAAGTCTTCGATCCAGGTGAGGATGTCATGGCGACCGCTCAATCCATTGCCAGCCGCAAGAACGTCAAGGCCAAGATGCCGTCGCTCAAGGTGCCGGCCAAGGCCGCCAAGGTCGATGCGCGCGGACCCACGGGCAAGTTGACCTACGATCAACTGATGGCCAATGCGCAAGCGCTGCTGCCGGCGTTGACCAAGCGCGCCGGCAAGACCGAAGAAATGCGCAAGCTGCCCAAGGAGACCATGGCCGATCTCTATGAGGCCGGTCTGTTGCGCATCATCACGCCCGCGCGCTACGGCGGCCTGGAGATGGACTGGCCGGCGTTGCCCGAGGCCGCGCGCATCGTGGCGCGGGCGTGCCCGTCGACGGCGTGGATCGTCGCCGTGGTGGGCGGCCATTCGGGCATCTGCGGCCGGTTCCCGAAGGCCTTGCAGGACGAGGTTTTCGAGAAGGGCCCCAATCAACTGTTCGTCACGGCCTCGGCCCAGACCACGGGCAAGATCGTGAAGGCCAACGGCGGCGTGCGCGCCCACGGCATTTGGCGATTTGCCTCGGGGTGCGATCACGCCGATTGGGCCATGGTCAACGGCGACGTGGTGAACGAGGACGGCAGCAAAACCGGCCGTGCGGTGCGGATCATCGTGCCCGCCAAGATGATCGAGATCGTGGATACGTGGCATGTCGCGGGCATGAAAGGGACCGGCTCGAAGGATATCAACTACAACAATGTTTTTATTCCCGAACGCTGGATCGTCGACGGACCCGGCAATTTCCAGGCCAACCCGCCGGGCGCCGCCGTGAACCCCGATTGCTACCTTTATGACGTCGCCTTCGGCGCGTACTTCTCAAGCTGGCTCTTGGGTCCGGTCTTGGGCGCGGCGGAAGGCGCTTACGAGTCCTACCGCGAAGCCACCAAGACGCGCGTCGGCGCCATGATGCCCAACGCGCCCGCGCAGATGCACACGGTTCAGGAACGGCTGGCCGAGTCCTATTGCGAGTTGGATGCCGCGCGCGTGCTCTATGACGATCACAACAGGTTCTTGCATGAACGAGGTTTGGCGCGGCGCAACATCCAGCCTGACGAGTTCATCGACTCCGGCCGCCAGCGCACCTACATCGCCCGGCTGTGCCTGAATCTGGTGCATCGCCTGGTGCGGCAAATGGGCGCCATCGGTATTTACGACACCAATCCGGTGCAGCGCTTCTACCGCGATCTCAACGTCATGCAGAACCAGGTGGCGCTGAATTGGGACATTCACATGCTCAACTTCGGCCGCCGCCAGTTGGGCCTGAAAACCGGCATGGACCGCCTCGACAATCCTCCCCCCGAGCGCCAGCCGTGGGGAGCCATGCACGGCAAGGCCAAGAAGCTCAACGGCGGCCGCTGACGTCTCGTGGAGCGGATTTGACATTCGCTACCCTGAAAGCAGCGAAACCGTGAAGCGAATGTCAAATCCAAAGCTCCACTAGAAACAAATAGTTGCTAGTGTCGCGATTCCGAAGTTCGTTCGATTTCCCGGCAAGCACTTTAACGAACTTCGGAATCAAGGCGACACTACAACATTATGATTCTAGTGTGGTTTTTGGATTTGAAGTTACTGAAGGTGCTTGCGGCAAAATCTTAGGAACTTCAAATCCACCACACTAGTGGTCCCGTCATTCTAACATTCGCAAAATAGCCCGCCGACCCAGGATGCCAATGTTAGAATTGGACCACTAGTGGCGCGCCCTCGCCGCTGCGACTATGATCCCGCCTCCTTTTCGGTATCGCGGAGTCCCTCGTGAAGCACGGTTTATCGTTCGTCTTGGTGCAGGCCGCTTGCTTGGCCGCGGTCCTGTCCGCGCATCCCGTTCGAGCCGCCGACAAGTCGATCAATCTCTATATTTGGTCGGACTATCTGGCCGAGGACACGCTGGCCAATTTCACCGAAAAGACCGGCATTGCCGTCAATGTCGACAATTTCGATTCCAGCGAAATGCTGGAAGCCAAGCTGCTGGCCGGCGGCTCGGGCTATGACGTCGTCGTGCCCAATGGTCCGGTGCTGGGACGCTTGATCAAGGCAGGTATCGTTCGGCCGCTGGACAAGGCCAAGCTCAAAAATATCGCCACCCAGGATCCCGCCATCGCGGCCAAGGCCGCCACGCAAGACCCCGGCAATAAGCACGGCATCGTTTATATGTGGGGCACGTCGGGCATCGGCTACAACGTCGCCAAGGTGAAAGCGGCCTTGGGCGAAGATGCGCCGGTGGACAGTTGGAAACTCATTCTGGATCCGGCCAATGCGGCGAAGCTGGTCGGGTGCGGCATTTATGCGTTCGATTCACCGGCCGATATTTTCGAGCTGACGTTGAATTACCTCGGCAAGAACCCGCACTCCACCGACCCCGCGGATTACCAGGCCGCCGCCGCGGTGTGGCAAAAGGTACGGCCCTACATCGCGAAGTTTCACAATTCCGAATACATCACCGCCTTGGCCAATGGCGACGTCTGCGTCGCCATGGGTTATTCCGGCGATGTCTTTCAAGCCGCCGACCGGGCGAGCGAGGCGGGCAACGGCGTCGAAATCGCCTACAGCATCCCCAAGGAAGGCGCGATCATGTGGTTCGATTTCCTCGCGATCCCCAAGGACGCGCCCAATCCCGACGGCGCCCACCGTTTTCTCGACTACATTCTGCGCCCCGAGGTGGTCGCCGCCATCTCCAACTCGGTTTACTACGCCAACCCCAACCTCACGGCCGCGCCGTTCATGACGAAGGAACTGCTGGAGGATCCGGCGGTGTATCCGTCCGCCGACGTGGCGGCCAAGTTGCTCACGGAAATGATCCCGACGCCCGAGATCGAACGCCTGCGCACGCGGATTTGGACGCAAGTCAAGTCGGGTTCCTAGTCGCCGTGGTTGCCGCCCTCGAAATTTCGCAGCCATGAGCGAACCGCAAGGCGTCGTCGAACTGCGCGATATCCGCAAGCGTTTCGGCGACGTCGCGGCCGTCAACGGCGTGTCGTTGACGATACGCGAGAACGAATTTTTGGCGCTGTTGGGTGCCTCGGGCTGCGGCAAGACGACGCTGTTGCGCATCATCGCCGGGCTAGAATCGGCCGATGCCGGCCAAGTGTTGATCGGCGGCGAGGATGTCACCGCAACGCCGGCCTTTCGCCGCCCGGTCAACCTCATGTTTCAGTCCTATGCGCTGTTTCCGCATATGACGGTGGCCGACAACGTCGCCTTCGGTCTCAAGCAGGACGGCCTCAAGGGCGGCGAGTTGCGCGGGCGCGTCGCCGAGGCGCTCGAAACCGTGGAATTGGCCGGCCTCGCCGGGCGCATGCCCGACCAACTCTCCGGTGGGCAAAAGCAGCGTGCCGCTCTGGCGCGCTGCATCGCGAAGCGTCCGCGCGTGCTGCTGCTCGACGAGCCCCTCGCGGCGCTTGATCGTAGCTTGCGCGAGCGCACGCGGCTGGAATTAATGAATCTCCACCAGCGCCTCGGCATCGCGTTCGTCGTGGTGACCCACGACCAAGAGGACGCCATGACCATGGCCGATCGCGTCGCCGTCATGGATGCGGGGCGCATCGTCCAAGCGGCCGCGCCGCGCGACCTCTACGAACGGCCCGCGACCAAACTTGTCGCCACGTTCTTCGGCGAGAGCAACGTCTGGGCAGGCACCGTGAGCGTCTGCGGCCGGCGTGTGCAATGCCCTGAGTTGGGTATGGATGTGGCCGTGGCCGACCGGCTGCCGGCCCCCGGCTTGTCGGTGTCCGTGTCCGTGCGGCCCGAGCGGATCGGCATCGACGCCGTGCCGCTGCCCGACGACAACGCCCTGGCCGACGGCATCGTCGAACACGTCGTGTATCTCGGCACGCAGTCGACTTACTTCGTTCGTGTCCCCCATGGCGCGCTGATCCGCGTGGTACGGCCTAACGCCGGCGGTGTATCGTTCGCGCGCGGCGCGCGGGTCAGCGTGACTTGGCCGAAGACCGCCGTCGTGGTGTTGACATCGTGAGCGCGCACGCACCCCGCAGCCCCCGCCGCGTGATCATTGGCGCTCCCTTCGCCTGGCTGTTGCTTTTTGCGCTACTGCCGTTGGTCCTCGTGCTCAAAATCAGCACGGCCCAAGTGGAACTGGGCGTGCCGCCCTATACGCCCTTCTTCGGCGTCGATGCGGCCGGGAACGCTTCGATCCAGGCGAGCGCGGCGAATTTCAAGCTCATCGCGTCGGATTCGCTTTATCTCGATGCCTATCTGAATTCACTGCGGATTGCCGCGATCTCGACGCTGCTGGCGCTGCTGCTGGGTTACCCCATGGCCTATGCCATCGCCACGGCGCCGATGCGCTGGCGTGTCGCCCTACTTATTCTCGTTCTGCTGCCGTTCTGGACGTCGTTCCTCATCCGCGTCTATGCGTGGGTGGCGCTGTTGCGCCCGACCGGCCCGTTGAACTCTTTGCTGCTGTCGCTCGGTGTCGTCGATCAGCCTCTGGCGACTTTCAACACCGAGTTCGCCGTCTATATCGGCATGGTCTTTTGCTATTTGCCTTACATGATCCTGCCGCTCTATGCGCGGCTGGAAAAACAGGACCCGCAACTGCTGGAAGCCGCGGCCGATCTGGGGGCATCGCCGCTGCGGGCGTTTCTCGGCGTGACGCTGCCGTTGTCGGTGCCGGGAATCGTCGCCGGCTGCCTGCTGATGTTCATTCCGGCCGTGGGCGAATTCGTGATTCCCGAACTGCTGGGCGGCGCCGGCACATTGATGAT
>JANRJL010000038.1:0-40005 GCA_033763995.1 Rhodospirillaceae bacterium
CTTTGTATGGTGTAATTCGGGGACAGGCAAATTCTCCGAACTCAAGCAAATTTCCGCTGGCGTCACCGTGTCGCCGCACCAGGAACGCAGCAAGTACTTCGACGCGCTCAGAGGGTATTGGTCACAGCTGCCACGTTGAACAAAAACGCTACTCCCGCACAGCGCCAGCATGTCCATGTCCGACGCCGCCATCCAATCCCACTACGGCCTCTTCGCCAGGAAGGATGCGATTCTAAGCGCCCTGGCCGCCGCCGGGAAGAACGTCGACCATCTCACGCCCGATGACCTCGCGCCCTTCGATCAACTGCATACGTCCGGTCACCGCGCGACCCACACGCTGATCGATCGCCTGGCGCCCGGCGCGGGCGAGCACCTGCTCGATGTCGGCTGCGGCATCGGCGGCCCGGCGCGCCTGGTCGCGCAATCTCGCGGCTGCCGCGTCACCGGCATCGACCTGACGGCGGACTTCATCGCCACCGCGCAGGACTTCACGTGCCGGACCGGGCAAGCCGATGCCGTGACGTTCCAGACCGCTTCGGCGACCGCCCTGCCTTCGCGCCGGCCTCGTTCGATGTGGCCTGGCACATCCACATGAGCATGAACGTGGCCGATAAGCCCACCATGTACGCCGAGATTTTCCGCGTGCTGAAGCCGGGCGGACGGTTCGCGTTCTACGATCCGATTCGCGGGCCGGGCCACGAGCCCCTGTACCCCGTGCCGTGGGCCATGACGCCGGACACCAGCTTTCTGTTGCGCCGCGCCGAGATGATGGCTGTCCTCGCCCAGGCCGGCTTCCGATTGGTGAGCGAGTCCGACGAGACCGCCATTGGTCTGGCATGGTTCGACGAGATCAGCGCCCGGCGTGCACGCGCGGCGGGCGCCGGCAAGCCCGCCCCGCCGCAGGATCCGCGCTTTGTCGAGATGACGCGCAACCACCGCGCCAACCTGGAGTCCGGGGCCATCGCCATTCACTGCGCGGTGTTTGAGCGTACGTAAAGCGGGCCCCGCTTGACCGGCCCTGCTTGACCAAAGCGGACCGCCGCGATAACAAGGGCCGTTACGTGGGATTTGTCGACCGGATTGCGGCCACGTTAAAAACCGCTAAAAGGGATGAGGGTCCGCAAGCCCCCGCCGCTTTTCCGGTCGGGGGCTTTTTGTTGCCTCCGTTTTGAGTTCGGACGAGGAGCAGGACGATGAAAGTGAACTACGACCAGCAACGCGCATGGCACGCGCAGACCCAACTGGTGCGCGGCGCGACCGAGCGCAGCCAATTCAGCGAGACCAGCGAAGCCATCTTCATGAACTCGGGCTACGTTTATGCCAGCGCCGAGGAGGCCGAGGATTCCTTCAACGGCAACCTGGAGCGCTTCGTTTATTCGCGTTTTCGCAACCCCACCGTGGCGATGTTCGAAAAGCGCCTGGCGCTGATCGAGGGCGCCGAGGAATGCCGCGGCATGGCCAGCGGCATGGCCGCCGTGTTCGCCTCCCTCGCCTGCCAACTGAGCGCGGGTGATCGCTTGGTCGCCTCGCGCGCGTTGTTCGGCTCGTGCCATTACATCTGCGCCGAGTTGCTGCCGCGCTTCGGCATCAAGACCGAATTGGTCGACGGCCGCGACATCAGCGCTTGGAAGAAGGCGCTATCCACCAAGGCCAACGCCGTGTTCCTGGAAAGCCCGTCGAACCCGGGCCTGGAAGTCATCGACGTCCCCGAGGTGGTGAAGCTCGCCCATGCGGCCGGGGCCGTGGTGGTGGTCGACAACGTCTTCGCCACGCCCATTCTGCAGAAGCCCATGAAAGTCGGCGCCGACGTGGTGGTATATTCGGCCACCAAGCACATCGACGGCCAGGGCCGCTGCCTGGGCGGCGCGGTGCTGGCGAGCAAGCAATTCATCGTCGACAAGCTCACGCCCTTCATGCGCCACACGGGACCGAGCCTGAGCCCCTTCAACGCCTGGGTGTTGCTGAAGGGTTTGGAGACGCTGGAACTGCGCGTGCACAAGCATTGCGACAACGCGCTCAAGGTCGCGACATTCTTGGAAGGTCAAGAGAAGTTGTCGAAACTGCTCTACCCCGGACTCAAGAGCCATCCGCAGCACGCCCTCGCCATGGACCAGATGGGCGGGCTCGGCGGCAACGTCATCGCCTTCGAAGTGGCGGGCGGCAAGCAGAATGCTTTCAAATTCCTCAACGCGCTCAAGACCATCGACATCTCCAATAACCTGGGCGATGCGAAAAGCCTGATCTGTCATCCCGCCACCACCACGCACCAGCGCCTCACGGCCGAGCAACGCGCCGAGGTGGGAATCACCGACGGATTTATCCGTCTCTCCGTGGGGTTGGAGGATCCACGCGACGTGATCGCGGATTTAGAGCAGGCGCTGAAGTTTTAACGCTACGAATAGTGGTCGCGCAGGCGCCATCTTGACGCAGGCTTCGTCCTCGCGCGTAATTGGCGTCAACGGCCCCGGAACGTGGGCCGAATTTGGGACTGTCGCATGTACGAGAAAACGACACGCAACATCGCCATTTCCGTTCGGCCGTTTTTCCTCGAGGAACAATCGGCGCCGGACCGGCGGCATTTTGTGTGGGCCTACCGCGTCAATATCGAGAACAAGGGGCCCGAGACGGTGCAGTTGCTCAACCGCCATTGGCGCATCACCGACAGCCGCGGCCGCCTGCAGGAAGTCAAAGGCCCGGGCGTGATCGGCGAGCAACCGGTGCTGAAGCCGGGCGAGTCGTTCGATTACACCAGCGGCTGCCCCTTGGAAACGCCCTCGGGCATCATGATGGGCACGTACGAGATGACCACGCCCGCCGGCGAGCGGTTCCTGGTGGAAATCCCCGCGTTTTCCTTGGACAGTCCCCACGACCGTCAGGTCATGAACTAAGCTTTTGATATTGATCCGCGGACAACCCAACCACGTAAGAAGACTCGGTTGTGGACAGCAACCGAGGATATGATGGCGTTGAAACCGGCGTCACGACGCGCGTTGACGCCGGATGTTGAAAGGACCGTCCAATGACAACGGTAGCGAAAATTCTCTCAGGCCCCGCCCCGCGCGACGTGCGCGACACCCGCGGCACCGGCACGCGGCCGTCGCGCGTGCAGGCCGAGGAAGCCGTGCGCACGCTGATCCGTTGGGCCGGCGACGATCCCGACCGCGAGGGCCTGGTGGGCACGCCCGACCGGGTGGTGCGCTCCTACGACGAATTTTTCGCGGGCTACGCCCAAGACCCCGAGGCGATCCTGCGCACCACCTTCGAAGAGGTCGAGGGCTACGACGAAATGGTGCTGCTGAAGGACATTCCCTTCGAGAGCCACTGCGAGCACCACATGGTGCCGATCATCGGCAAGGCCCACGTCGCCTACCTGCCCAACAAGCGCGTGGTGGGCATCTCCAAGCTCGCGCGGGTCGTCGAGGCCTATGCCAAGCGCCTGCAGATCCAGGAAAAGATGACCGCCCAGGTCGCCAACGCCATCAACAACGTGCTCAGCCCCAAGGGCGTGGCCGTGGTGGTGGAAGGCGAGCACCAATGCATGACCACGCGCGGCGTGCAGAAAAAGGGCGTGGCCATGGTCACCTCGACCATGCTGGGCGCCTTCCGCGACGACGCCTCGACGCGGCGCGAATTCCTGGCGTTCATCGGCAAGTCTTAGTTCGAGACAGGTTATTCAAAACTACCGAGGACCTGACTCTTCGCGTGACCTGTAAACGACCCCCACCTTTGCCTCCCCCTTTCAGGGGGAGGAAAAGTTGGCTCAGTGCTTTGTTTTAATATTCCCCTCCCCTAAAAGGGGAGGGCTAGGGAGGGGTCGTTTTCGGTGCCTGCATCCCGCTTTTATTGCCAGAGCTTGCTCTATCCGCTGATATAGCGGCTCATGTATTCGCGGTAGCGGCCCTTGAGTTCGCGGTCGACGTTGTCGAAGCACGTGCTGATCATCTCCACCCACGCGGCTTCCTTCTGAGGCGTGGTCGTGCCCTCCAGCAGGGTGCGCGACACCCAGGTGGCGCTGTCGGCGCGCGCGATGGCGTTGCCGTTGGCGTCGACGATGGCCACCTCCAGGCTCAGGGCAGCTTCGTATTCGGTGGCGGCTTCCTTCTTCACCATGCCGCGCACGCCCTTTTCGATGGGCAACAGCTTTTCCGTCACGCGGCCCTCGCGCAGCGTGATGCGCAGCGTGTTCACGCTGTTGCCGGTGAGTTGAAAGCGCCGGTCCGCCCAGGTGCGCACGGCCTGCTCGAAGGTGGTGGGGGCGAGATGGCCCACCTGCGGGTACTCGCGCGACGTGCGGTCCTCGATGTCGATGGCGATCGACGTGGCGTCGGTCTTATAGGCGGTCAAATCGGCGAAACGCACCGGCGGCGCCACGATGCGTTGCTCGGGCGCGGCGCAGGCGCCAACAGCGAGAATCACAGCGGCGGCAGACAACAGGCGGGCGAGTGTCATGGTGAGCCTCATGTTTATCCTGGGGAGTTGGCGTCCTCGGCCGTAGCACCGGCAGCCACGGCGTCGATCTCGGCCTCGGAAAACACATAGTCCGTCCGGCAGAACTCGCAAGTCATGCGGATGGTGGCGTCGTCCTCGGCCAGGGCGCGCACTTCTTCCCTGGGAAATGAGGCCAAAATGCGTTCGCTACGCTCGCGCGAGCAACGGCATCCAAACATGACCGGCTTGGCCGCCGCCGCCCGCACGCCGATGGTGGCGAACAGGCGATGCAGCAACGCGAAGGGCCCCAATGCGGCATCGAGCATTTCGGCCCGGGTGGCGCTGCCCATGAGGATGACGGCCGTGCGCCAGGCATCCTCGGCGTCGTCGTCGGACAACACAGGCTTTCCGCCCATCTCGGGCATGCGCTGAATCAGCATGGAGGCCGCCTGCCACGTGGGGCGCGCGGCAGCGGGCGGGCGCACGGCGATCATCAGCGCCGAAGCCAACTGCTCCGACTGGCGAAAATAGTGATGCACGGTATCGGCCAGGCTCGCCCCGGTCAGCTCGACGATGCCCTGATAGCGTTCCATGTCGGGGCCCTGGTCGACCGTGAAGGCCAGATGCCCCTCGCCCAACAAATGCGCCGCCAGATGCTCGGGCCGGCCCTTGGCCAGTTCCTTGGTCAGCCGTTCGGCGTCGAACTTGGCGCAGGCCCTGACATGGCCGGCCGTGGTCACGTCGGCCACCAGCGTGTGAACCGCGCCCTTGCTTTGCACCTGTAGCGTGAAAACGCCGTCGTATTTGATGCCGCCCGCGAGCGCCACGGCCGCCGCCAGGCACTCGGCCAGCAGTTCGCCCACGGGCGCCGGATCGTTCTGGCGGCGCAGGATCTCGTCGACGGCCGCCGACATGCGCACCAGCCGCCCGCGAAAGGCACCGTCGGCCAGAACGAAGGGCAGGCAGAAGTCCGGCGTGGTGGGTTCGCCGGCGAGTGTGGCGGTCCGGAAGTCCGCTTCATTCTTGCCGCGCCCTCGAAAAGCGGACTTCTGGACCATTGCCACACTCGATCAAAGGTTTGCTAGTGTCCTACGATCCCGAAGTTCGCAGCAGTGCCAGCTGCGGAATGATGCGAACTTCGGAATCGGGACACTAACGGCGCGGTCACGACATGCACCACACCAGAATGCCCTTCTGGGCGTGCAGGCGGTTCTCGGCCTCGTCCCACACCACCGACTGGGGCCCGTCGATGACCGAGGCGGTCACCTCTTCCTCGCGGTGGGCGGGCAGGCAGTGCATGAAGATGGCGCCGGGCTGCGCGCGGGCCATGAGCGCGTCGTTGACCTGAAAAGCCTGCAGCACGTTATGGCGGTTGCTCTCGGCGTCGCCCATGGACACCCAGGTGTCGGTGACGATGCAATCGGCGCCCGTCACGGCCGCTACGGGGTCGGTGGTTTCGACGATCTTGGCGCCCTTGGTCTTGGCCCAAGCGATCACCTGGGGCTTCACGCGCAAGCTTTCCGGGCAGGCGAGCCGCAGTTCAAAGCCCAGCAAGGCGGCGGCGTGAATCCAACTCACCGCGACGTTGTTGCCGTCGCCGCACCAGGCGACCACGGCTTTCTTGATGTCGCCCTTGCGTTCTTCGTAGGTCATGATGTCGGCCATGATCTGGCACGGATGGGAATCGTCCGTGAGGCCGTTGATCACCGGCACGTCGGCATATTGCGCCAGTTCCAACAGCTTCGCCGAGGCATGGGTGCGCAGCATGATGCCGTCGACGTAACGCGACAGCACGCGCGCGGTATCGGCGATGGTCTCGCCGCGGCCGATCTGGCTTTCCTGGGGCGACATCAGCACCGTGTGCCCGCCCAACTGCGTCATGCCCACTTGAAACGACACCCGCGTGCGGGTGGAGGGCTTCTCGAACACCAGGGCCAAGGTCTTGCCGGCGAGTGGCGCAGCGACGGGGGATTCCCCGCGCTTCATGGCCGCCGCGAGATCGAGGATGCGCCGCAAGGTCGGCGCATCGAACCGGTCGATATCGAGGAAGTGTTTGGGTGAAGACTTTGCGGTCATGGCATCACGCCGCCAATTCGCCGGCAGCTTTGTCGAGGATCGCCACGGCCGCGTCGATCTCGGCGTCGCCGATGATCAATGGCGGCAGCAGGCGCACCACGTTGTCGCCGCCCACCACCGTGAGCAGGCCGTGGTCCATGAGCTTCTTCACCACATCGCCGTTGGGCAGGTTGCACTTGAGGCCGATCATCAGGCCCCGGCCGCGCACCTCGGCGAACACTTTCGGGTGTTTGGCCACCACCGGCTTGAGCTTGGCCCACAGCTTCTCGGCGGTCTTTTGCACGCGCTCGAGAAAACCCTTTTCCAACACCACGTCCAGCACCGCGTTGGCCGCCGCCATGGCTAGGGGATTGCCGCCGAAGGTCGAGCCATGGGTGCCGGCCGTCATGAACTTCGCCGCGCGTTCGGTGGCGAGGCACGCCCCCACCGGAAAGCCACCGCCGAGCCCCTTGGCCAACGCCATGATATCGGGCGCGACCCCCGACCATTCGTGCGCGAACAGTTTACCCGTGCGCCCCAGGCCGCATTGCACTTCGTCGAAGATCAGCAGCAGGCCGAACTCGTCGGCCATGGCGCGCAGGCCCTTCATGTAGTGCTCGTCGGCGGGGATGATGCCGCCCTCGCCCTGGATCGGCTCCACCACGATGGCGGCCGTGTGCGGACCCACGGCGGCGCGCATTTCGTTCAGGTTGCCGAAGGCCACCTGATCGAAGCCGTCGACCTTGGGCGCGAAGCCGTCGAGGTGCTTCTCCTGCCCGCCGGCGGAAATGGTGGCGAGCGTGCGGCCGTGAAAGGCGCCGCGCGCGGTGATGACGCGGAATTTGTCCTTGGCGCCTTGCGCCTGATGAAAACGCCGCGCCGTCTTGATCGCGCACTCCATGGCCTCGGCGCCGGAGTTGCAGAAAAACATGGTGTCGGCGAAGGAGTTCGCCACCAGCCGCTCGGCCAGTTTCTCCTGGCCGGCGATGCGGTAGAGGTTCGAGCAATGCCACAGCTTCTCGGCCTGGGCCTTCAGCGCCGCGACGAGATGCGGATGGGCGTGACCCAACGCCGTGACCGCGATGCCGGCGCCGAAATCGAGAAAGCGCCGCCCGTCGGTGGCAACCAGCCACGCGCCCTCGCCCCGGTCGAAAACGACATCGGTCCTGGCATACGTCGGCATAACGGCGGTGATACTCATGACACGAACCCTAGAAATCCCTGATTCCACAACCTAAGACTTCACCGCCCGAAAACGGAACTCTTGGGAAACAGCGGGGGCCCGGCGCGGGCCTCATGCCCGATCCTCGCTCCCGTTCCCAATCCAACACACGGTGAAAAAAATTGGGCGGCCCCAAGACCGCCCGTTTCGCCAAATATTCAAACGCCAAAGGCCTAAATTGTCAACATCGGAGCGGCCAGACGCGTGGCTCTGCAGCCTTGGATCGTCGCGATGACGAGGTAAAGCAGCCCTCCAATGGGCCAAGCCGGGTGATGGGGAATGACAGGAAGGGCTGAAAAAGTTCGCAGAGTGCGCTTAGGTCCGGCGATTCCTGAAATTAAGCGGGTTGCTAACCGAATTTGATTGTTCCCAACTCTGACTTCAGCGCCTCGGCTTCTTGCCGGGCCTTAGCGCGAGTGAAAGCTTCGATGGCGAGCTCGACATACTTGCGTCGTTCTTTAGGGTTATTCCTGCGCGAGAAATAGCGGGCCAGGCCTCGTCCCGCGACCCCGGCATGAAAGAAATCTCTCATGAGGACGAAGTTTTGGAAGGAATGAATGCCGTGGTCCAGCGCTTCGGGCTTGTCGGTCGCCATCATGACGCGGAACAGGTTTTGTTGAACGATCGACTTCCCGCGAATATGGCCAAGTCGGTCGAACAATTCGTAGGCTTGGTTGAGCACGGGCTCGGCCTTGGCCCAATGCGCGAAATGCACGAACAACGAGCCGAGATTGGCGAGGGCCTGGGCCCGCGCGACGGTGTCGGTTTCGGTCTTGAGGAGTTCGAGCGTCCAGGTCAGGTATTTCTCGGCTTGGGTCCAGTAGCCCCAGCTTTGGTAAAGCCGCCCCAGGCTCGTGTAGGCCGCGGCCAGCTCCTGCAAATTGCGCCTGGTTTCGGCAAGTTCGATCGCGCGATGGATGACTTGCTTGGCCTGATCGAAATTCCCGAGCAGGCCGAACGTGTTGCCCAAGCCAATCAGGGCGCGCTGGCGATGTTTTTGCGCGTTCGGGTCGTTCGCCGGCTGGTTGATCGCCGCCTCGAACGCGGCCCTGGCGGCATCCAGTTCGTGGCGGCGCAGCCGGACTTGCCCGAGGCGCGACAGTGCCGCCGTCTTGAGCCTCACGCTGGCCTGGTCGGATGCCGCCACTTCCTGGAACAAGGCCGCCGCCGACTCGTCGTCGTCAAGATCGAACTCCACCTTCCCCCGACTATAGGTCAGGACCAAGCGCTCCCGCGGCGTCAGAATCGGGTCGTATTCCAGCAACACCGTCACCAACGTTTCGCAGAGCGCGTAACGGCCCTGGGCGCGTCGCTCGCCGAAGGTGTGGTAAAATTTGTCCATCGCTCCCGCGCGATCGTAGGCAAAGGAGTGAAAAATCTCATTGGTCAAAAGGGCGTCGCCGCGCGCGAAATCGGTCGGACCGAGCCCGCGGCGCTGCAGCGCGAGAAAGTCGACGATTCTACGGTTGACGGCGGCGAATTCGGCCTGGCGGTCGGGTTCCAACCACTTCCGGAATAAATGGTTTCGGGCCTCGTCGTGCAGGGCGCAATCGGTCGCGGACGGCGTGACGATCGCGAGTTCGAGAACGCGCTTGAAGACGCGCTCGACCCGCTCGCGGTCCCAATCCGCCAACACGAATTTGGCGCCCTCGAGGCTGAACTGATGAGGAATGGCGCAAAAATCGACGAACCGCCGCTCGTCCTCGGGCAGGCGGCTCATCAGGAAGTCGACGAAGTGCGCGCCCTCGGGGATTTTCTCGAGTTCCGCGATAAACTCCGCGACGCGCTGCTGTTGAGCGTCCGTCATTTTTTAATGCCGGTCAGAAAAGCGTCGGCGGCCAAGGCGACTTGCATCGGGTTTCCATGGGTGAAGTTCTTCAGCATGGCGGCCAGCCCCCGTGCGGCGACCGCGTCGATGCCGCGATTGACGAGATACTCTTCGATGTGCGCCTCGCCCAGGGGCGGCAATTCCTCCTCGACGATCAATTCGTTGAAGTGATGATATGCGTTTCGCAACTCGATGTTCTGCTGCCCGAAAATGCAGCACACGACTTTCGTGGTGCCGCAGAGAATCTTCTCGACAAAATCCTCCTTCAGCCACAGCAAGGTATCTTTCTGCAGCTTCTCGATGGTGTCGATCAAGATGACGATCGGTTTGTCGGTGGCCACCGCCTCCAAATTCACGAAGAACGCTTCGGTCAGTTGAGCCCTGGTCGCCGAAGCCTCGATCCCGAGATCGCTGCGAATGATGTTGATATTGGAATCCGTAATCTTCACGCCCACCATCTCGTCAATCTGGGTCGCCACCATTTTGGTGTTCTCGGCGATGCTGATGTTCGCCCCTTGGAGATTGAACTTCACCTCATACTCGGGCTTGGTGAAATAATTGCAGCGGTCGGTGAAATAGGGAAAAGAACTGGCGCCGAGATCGTCGCGAATCTTGCGAAGAATCGAGAGGTAATCGTTGCCGGTCGTGCTCTTGACGACCACTTCCGAACGCTGAAGGCCGCGCAACGAGGCTTCGTGATAGAGCTTGGCGCGCAGCGACGACTTGCCTTTGCCGCTTTCGCCCCAAATCGCCACCACGCCCCGGCCCGCGCCGGTCACGATCTGGGAAAAATGGCCGACCTGGGCCTCGCGATCGACGAAACCCCGCAGCAGGCGTTCGTTGTTGTCCGTCATGACGTCACATGATGGCCTTTCGCGTCATGGGATCGCGATCTCGGTCATTTCTTTTCGCCGCCGCCCGCGTCGAGGCCGGTGAGGGAATCGATGTTGGAATTCTTGACCACGGCGCCATCGAGAACCTTCACGTCGACCGGACCCGCGGGTTCACGTCCCACCACCACGCCGGCGACTTTTCCGATCTTGGTATTTTCAAGCTTGATGCCCTCGCCAACCTTGACGGTGAGCCCGCCGGGGCCTTGGGACGGATGGGGGGCGGGAACCCTTGGTTTATTTACCCTCAGCTTGAGAAAATCGCCGACAACCAAGGCGAATTCCCTGCCTTTCCACACGGCAAGGACGGCCACGACGGCAATCAGAACCGCGATGACCGCGATCAACCAGGCCGGCCAGGTTGTGACATCCATGACACCCTCAATGGTCCAAGAGGTTGACGATTATTGTCGCGTCAAATGCCTCCTTGCGAACCCGCATCTCGTAATAGAGCAGGACGGGGATGGCCATTTGGAGCGGCATCAACAAGATTTGCAGCACGTTGCCGAGTAGAACCAACGAATCTTCTCCGACCTCCATCGCCGCGAATACCGCGACCTGCGGCAAGAGTTGCAGCGGCAACACCCACAAGGCCGTTATTCCAAGATTGCGCCAATAGAAGCCTCGACCAAGCTCGGCGCTTCGCCTCAAGCTTTGCATGATGGAGGGATTCTCGAGCGTCGCCACCGGGATCGCGAGATTGAGCCGCGTGGCCGCGAACAAGCCGGGGATCAGGAGCACCAGCATTCCAAGAAGCACGATGATCGCCTGCAAGATTCCGACCGCGAGGATCTTATGAATGCGCGGCAAGACGAACTTCAGCGTGCGCGCCACGCCGGATTCGTGGCCGACGACGCTGTCGGAGACAAGTACCGTCATCGCGGATTGGTACAGAAACATGCCCAGGAACGACACGATCACCGCGGCAAGTCCGGCCGCCTCGTCTTCCGGTTCAAAGACGACGAACAGCGCGATCAAAGCGCCGAAAACGACAATAAGCAGGCCGCAAAAAACGAGTATCGTCTTGACGTTGGACACGTACAGACGCACCGCGTCCTTCAGAAGGCTCCACGCCGTTTTCTCGGAAAGATAGGACATGCTCCCCCGCCTTAACGCCGCTCTTGGCCGATGCTCCCGAGAGACCCCCGCGTCAAACGCCGCTGGCGCGCCGGCAATAGCCTTGACGATTTAGTCCGCCCGACAGGCCGGCCTTGAGCGTTCCGCCCGCTTCCAGTCTTCCGTTCCGGACGTTGACTTTAGCCGGTGAGGCCCGCGTGGCGACCTGTCAGAAATGCCAGGTAACCCGTGTCCAGCGGGCCCCTTTACCGCCCCAACCGCCTGTCGAAAAACCGCCAGATGATGTCGTAGGCCAGCGTGTTTTCCGGCGTGCCGGGGAAGGCATAGAACTGCCCGTGGCCCAGGCCCTCGGTGACGAACAGTTCCGCCGCCACGCCCGCCTGCAACAGCCGGGCATGGGTGATCAGCGCGTTGCTCATGGCGATGTCACGCGTGCCGGTGACGATCAAAGTGGCTGGAAACGTCGCCAGGGCATCGAGAAAACTGCCGGGGGTGACGAGCGGGTCGTGGGTATCGACGCCCGCGAAATAATCGCGCGGGGCGTTGGCGGGACGCTTGCCGAAGTTCACCGGCTGTGCGTTGAACAGGCCGCTGACCTGGTTGGAATCGCCGCCGAACCAGAAGGTCGGCATGGCGCCCGAGCACATGATGCCGATGGCGCCGGGCAAGGGCAGGCCCTGTTTCTTAAACCAAACCATCGACTGCGCCACCAGCGTGCCGCCGGCCGAGCAGCCGTAAATGCCGATGTTTTCCGGCTTGGTGGTTTTCAGCACATGGCGATAGACCTTTTCCATGTCCTCGCTGGCGGCGGGAAAGGTGTGCTCCGGCGCCATGCGGTAATCCACCGCGATGACTTTGATGCGCCCGCGCCCCGCCAGCGGCACCGCCTCGATCTGGCCGCCGTACTTGGCCCCCATCATGAAGCCGCCGCTGTGGGCGTTGATGAGCACGCGCTTGGCGTTTTTCGGATCGATGCCCGATTTCGGAATCACCGTATCCACGCGCACGCCGTCGATGACGGATGATTCGATGCCGGCGGGATGAATCTTCAGCCAGGCGTCGAGTTTGGGCTTGGTCATCTCGTCGGTGCGGGCGCGGATGGCGTCGATGCCGAGCGCGGCAGGAAGGCTCAAGGCGGCAGCGTTCTGCAACTGCGTCGCCAGTTGGGCTTTCGCCTCGTCGCTGAGGAAGTTCGACACCGGCACGCTCATGGCCGGGCCGCTGACGGTGCCGTCGGCATCGACCGTGGGGCGTGGCGGGGCGTCTTGCGCGAGGGCAAGGCCGCCGATGGTCACTGCCAAAAGCGTAATGGTGCAAAGTTTCGATTTCATCGCACTCTCCCCGATCCATTCTGGCATCATGCGCCGTTGATAGGACCACGCGCAATCACGGCGATGCCTATAGACACTAGTCGTCTATACCCGCGACGAATCAAAAATGGCCCTCTCCCGTCCGGCCGGAGGCCGGCCAATATATTGGCGCGTCTTCGACGCGACGGAGAGGGTTGGGTGAGGGCGAGTTGTTTGCGATGGCGACATCTACGCCGGTTCTGATCAACAAATACCAACACACCCTCACCGGCCCCTACGGGGCCACCTCCCGCGCCAACGTCTGGCCGGCCTCCGGCCGGACGGGAGAGGTAAAGTTGTGCTCAACATCGTCACTGCAATTCTTTCATGTGAATTGCGGGGAGAACTCCAGCATTTCCTTGGTCCCGCCGCATTGCGCGCTTAAGATTCCATTTGGTGAAATGGATGCGCGCAACGCGCGAAGGCACGCGGCGCGGCATCGCCCTGGAGAGCGCGCAGAGTGAATGGCCTGATACCAAAACAAGGTTTTTCCGGTTTTGTTTTCGATCAAGGGCTTAGCTTGCGCGCGCCTGTTCTTTTGGGGCCCCTTCCTGCAAGAACAGGAATAACAGGCGGGAATGGCGGTTTTCCGCGCCTCTGGCGATTCTGGGGATTGCGGCAAAGTGCATTATGCGACAACGCACACGCACCACCCAATGATTGTGAAAGTGTTTTGCGCGAATGGCGCCGGAGTCGCCGCCACGGAACGAAGGGTTTAGGCCTTCAGCTTATAGCCGCGTTTGATCATCTGGTAGGTCCAGACGAACAGCACGAGGTTCAGCACGGTCATCACGATCACGCCGATGACGGGCTCGCTGGGTTGCTGGCCGAGGAAGCCGTAGCGGAAGCCGTCGATGTTGTAGAAGAACGGATTGTAGTGGGCCATGAACTGCGCCCACTCCGGCAGCCGGTCGATGGTGTAGAACGTGCCCGACAGAAACGTCATGGGGGTGACGATGAAGTTGGTGACGGCGGCCATGTGGTCGAACTTCTCGGCCCAGATGGCGCCCAGCACGCCGACCGCCGACATGAACAGCGAACCGGCGATGCCGTGGAAGAAGATCAGCCAGATGTTGTGCACGTGAAGCTCGGCGAACAGGCCCATCACCGGCACGCACACCAGCCCGACGAGGATGCCGCGCGTGGCGCCGCCGCCGATCCAGGCCACCGTCAGCTCCATGGCGCTCAGGGGCGGCATCAGCACGTCGACGATGTTGCCTTGCACCTTGGCCACCAGGATGGAGGACGACGTGTTGGCGAAGGCGTTCTGGATCATGGTCATGATGACCAGGCCGGGCACGAGAAAATCCTGGAACGGATAGCCCGCGATGCTCACCCCCTGGCGGCCGAAAGCGAACACCATGACCAGCAGGAACATGAGCGAGGTGATGACCGGGGCCGCGACCGTCTGCACGATCACCTTCCAGAAACGGCGGACTTCCTTTTTGTAAAGCTCCCACATGCCGCGCCAATTGACCGCGCCGATAGTGCGCGGCGGCGGAATGTTGAAAACGGCGGCGGGGCGCGCCAGGGCGGCGCTGGATGCGGTGTCGGGCATGGCTGGCGGTTTAAATCGCGCCGCGCCCGCTGGCAAGGCCGGAGGCAACGGCCATGAAAGCTCGTTCACCAGTTGACGCTAAGACCGCGCGCAAAAAGCCCGCCAAGAAACCCACGGCCCGGCGCCTGCGCAACATCGCGCTGTATTACTTGAAGCGGTTTCCGTCGAGTGCGTCCAACCTCAAGGCCGTGTTGCGGCGGCGCGTGCTGCGCATGACGCTGGAGGACCCCGCGCCGCGCGCCGAGGCCTTTGGCCACATCGATACCATCGTCGCGGATTTGGTGAGCCAGGGCGCCGTGAACGATTTGGTGTTTGCCCGCGGCAAGGCCTATCAAGCCGCCGCCCTCAAGAAGCCCGCCCGCAAGACGCAAATGAAGCTCGCCGCCAAGGGCGTGGCCAAGGACGTCATCGCCCAGGTCATGGCCGAGACCACCAGCGAGGAGTCGGAGTTCGAGGCCGCGCTCGCCATCGCGCGGCGCAGACGCTTGGGGCCGTTTCGCACCACGGCGCGCGACCGCGACACCGACCGCAAGGACATGGGCGCACTCGCGCGCGCAGGCTTGAGCTTCGATGTCGCCAAGAAGGTCATGGCTTACGACGACGGGAGCGCGGAGTCATGACCACGCGGGCGGCGATATCATCAGCGCGCGCTCAGAGCCGCGTTCTCCGCGCGGATCCGCACCCACAGCACGGCCCCATTGAGGAGACTGAACAGGATCGCCACCGGCCAGGCGCCCACCGCCAAGGGCAACACGGCGATCTCCAACGCCACCACGAGGTAGTTGGGATGCTTGAGAACACGATACGGACCCGACCTGACCAACGGTGCCCCCGGCACCGTGATGATCCGCGTAGTCCAGTAGCGCCCCAGCGACGCCATGACCCAAAAGCGGCCCGCCTGCAGCGCGATGTAAACGCCCGCCCAAATCCAATCGATGGTCGCAGCACCAAACAGCGCCCAGAGATACAGCGTCAGCAACCACAGCGTATGAATAGTGACGATGGCGGGGTAATGACCGGCGCCGACCTCGACGCCGCCCGCATCCAGCAGCGCCTTGGTGTTGCGCTGGGCCAGGTAGAGCTCGAAGGCGCGCTCCAGCGCCACGTAGATGAGAAGTGCGAAAACCGCCGTCATAGTGCGAGAAATGCCACGGCTTTAGCGCAGCGTCATCAGGCAAAAACCGGCCGAGAAGCCCGGCCCCAGCGCGCTCATGAGGTGGCGGCCCTTGGCACCGCCGTTTGTCCCTGGGGCCGCCATGCGTTCCAGCACCGCCAGCACCGTGACGGCCGACATGTTGCCGCACTCGGCCAGAATATCGCGGGCGTGCGTCAGGCTGCCGGGCGCCAGATCGAAACTTTCCTCGATGGCCGAGATCACCTTCTCGCCGCCGGGATGCACGATGAGGCCGTCGAGATCGGCGACGCTGAGGCCGTGGTCGCGCAGGAACGCATCGGTCACGGGGCGCAGCTCGTCGCGCACCAGGGTCGGGATGTGGCGCGAGAAGATCACGCCCAGCCCGTCGTCCTCCACGCTCCAGCCCATGACGTCGCGCGAGCCGGGCCAGGTGTGCTCGCCCCAGGCCTCGATCTCGGCGAAACCGCCACTGGTTCGCTCGCCCGCGCTGAGCACGATGGCCGCGGCGCCGTCGCCGAAAATGGTGGTGCCGATGATGTTGGCCTTGCTGTCGTCGCCGCGCCGGAAGGTGAGCCCGCACAGCTCGGTGCACATGAACAGCACCCACTGCCCCGGCGTGGCGCGCGCCAAGGCCGCCGCGCGCGACAGCCCGATCACGCCGCCGGCGCAGCCCAGGCCGAACACCGGCAGGCGTTGCACGGTGGGCTTGAGACCCAGGGGCGCTTGCAGCAGCGAGTCCAAACTCGGCGTGGAAATGCCGGTGGACGACACCGTCACCGTGGCGCCGATGTGTTCGGGCGAAATGCCCGCCGCCGCGATGGCCTTGCGGCCGGCGTCGGCCAGCAGCGCCAGGGCGTTGCTCTCGAACAGCGCCATGCGCTCGGGCCAGCCGTGGTCGCGGGCGTACCACTCGATCGGCACGCAGGAATAGCGCGTCGCCACACCTGCGTTGCCGTAAGCGGCCATCATGCGGCGCATCAGTTCGGGCCTGTGGCCGAACACCGCCTGCGCCTGGGCCATGACGTCCTCTTGGCCGAAGCGGTACGGCGGATAGGCCGTGGCGATGCCGTGCAGGCCGATGGGAATGTTCGTCGAAACGGGCATCGCGGCAGCACAGACCGCGATTGCGGCGGGATCATGGTCGGCATCATGACCGGTGATGCGATTCACCTGCGGTCACGCGCTCTTGAGGAAGGCGGCCACCGCGTTGGTCCAGGCCTGGGGCTGCTCGTCGACGATGTCGTGGGTGCCGCCGATGAGTTCCACATAGCCCATGTCGGGGCGCAGCGTGCGGGCGCGCTGAGCCATGTGGTAAATGTCGTCGGTGGTGTTGGTGAGAATCAGGGTCGGCACTTTCAACTGAACGAACGATGCAGTGGCATCGTATTCATAGGCCGCCTTGTGGCCATACCAGAACGTATCCCCGGCCCACAGCGTCTGCATGAAATTTTTGTGCATGGCGTCGAGGCGTGTCCAGCCGGGCGTGGCGGCGACGCGGCCCTGGAAGCGCCTCGCCAAATCGCTGCCGTCGCTCTCGATGGGGATGGGGCCGGCGGGGCGCGCGTTGCGCTCGGCGCGTTCCTCGGGCGTGAACAGCGGCGGGCCGTTGAGGATCAGCTTGGTCACCCGGGCGGGGTTCTTGACCGCGAACTCCGTCACATTGGCGGCCCCGGTGTGATGGCCGAGAAAATTCGCCGCGCGCAAATTGAAGTGATCGAGCACGGGCGCGAACATCTTGGCGTAGTCTTGAACGGAGGGGCGCGGGTTCGGCACGTCGGAATTGCCGAAGCCCGGCGTGTCGACGCCGATGGCCTTGATGCCTTTGGCCGCGAGCAAGTCATAGGCCGCGCGGAACATATCCGACGAGCTCGGCGACTGATGCGACAGGATCAGCGGAACGCCCTCGCCCGCCGTCCGATAGTGCAGTTGCCCGAAGGGCCCATCGATGTAACCCCGCCGCAGCATGGCTTAGGCGCCCCGCTTGGGACCCAGCACGAAGTCGGCCACGGTCTTGGCCCAGGGCTTCGCCTCGTCATAGACGATGTGATAGGTGCCGCCCTCCATGATCGCGAAGGAAAAGTCGGGGCGCATTTTCTTGATGCGCTCCACCACCACATGCAGCGTGTCGCCGGTGTTGGACATGATCAGCGTGGGCGCCTTGATGGCCATGAGGTCCGGCGCGATATCGTGGGCAAACGCGGCATGGTGGCCCCACCATTCCAGCGGCCCGGCCCAGAAGAACAGCAGCGTCGACATGTGCGTCGCCTCGAGGCTCGCCCCCGGCGACATTTCGCGCATCTTCTGAAAGCGCGTTTGCAGGTGGCTGCCGTCGGGCTTGGGCGTTTGGTCGAAATGCGGGCGCGCGAGACGCACTTCGCGTTCCTCGGGCGTGTAGAGCGGCACGCCGTGCAGCACCAGTTTGTCGACGCGGCCCGGATGGCGCGCCGCAAAGGCCGCGGCGATGGAAGCACCCGTGTGGTGCGAGGCGACGTGGGCTTTCTTCAGCCCCAGGCCGTCCATGACGGCCGGAAGCACGCTCGCGTAGTCGACAACGGAGGGCTGGGTCTTGAAGTTGTCCGACATGCCGAAGCCCGGCGTGTCGATGGCGATGGCGCGCAGGCCGCGCGCGGCCAGGGGCTCCATGGCGTTCTTGAATTGCTGCGAGGCCCACGCGGTTTGGTGCAGCAGCAGGAGCGGCGCGCCCGATCCGTGCTCGCGATAGTGAACCTGCCCGATGGGTGTGTCGACGTAGCCCTTGCGCATCCCCGTCCCTCCCCGTGGCCCTCCGCGTGGCGCCTGAAGCCTACCATAGCGGCGGGGTCTGTAATGCTAAAGCATGCGGGTGGGTCCGTTCGGGGGGTGAAGCAGGAGCATTTTCCCGACAAGTGGGAACCGGTTGGCGTGGAAAATGCGACCAAAAAGATAGTTTCTTTGGGTTCCGGTGATTCAGTTCTATCGGATTTGGCACTGCTCGCGGCGCTCTTCGGTGCCCGGCGGCAGCGCGATGGCCTCGGGCTTTATTCCTTTTTTAGGCACCAACTCGCCCTCCAACGTCACGGCCTGCAGGGCGGGCTTCAATTCACTCACCAGATAGACGACGGGCCCGGCCAAGAACGCCGGAGGCAACGGCGCCCAGGCGGCATAGATCCCGCCGTTGGCGGCGTAGGACATGATCGCGGGCGTGGCCATGGCGGCGCGCACCACGGCGCCCAGGTCGGCGCAAGCCGCGACCTTCAGCCACTGCGGGCGCACGCCCAAGTGCCAGACGGCAAGAACGCCGGCGACCTTGTCCACCTGCAAGGCCGCGGGGTCCAGGGTAGCCAGCGCCGGGTAGGGCCCGGTCGCGGGACGCCACGGCGAGCTGGGCGCGGACACCGCCAATTTGTCGACCAAGGATTTGAGGCGCTGCTTGATCGCCATGACCGCGCGGGTCCGACTCTAAGTCAGGTCGTCGGCCGTGCCCTCGGCCAGGATGATGCGGCGATAGAGGTAAACGTTCACGCCGATGACGATGACGCCCGCAAACACCACGTCGCTGAGGAAGTGTCCGCCTTGGATGATGCGCACCCAGCCCATGATCAAGCCGAAGGCCACGCCCAGGCCGACACCCAGGACGCGCCATTTCGCCGGCAGCATGAGCCCATAGGCCGTCACCCAGAACGCGATGGCGGCGTGGCCCGACACGAAAGAGCAGTTGCGCTCGCACTCGCTGGCGATCCAGAACGGCGGCGTGTAGTCGGCGGTGCCGCCGAACAGCGTCAGGTCCTTGGGCCGGGCGCGGCCCCAGTTGGGCTTGAGCAGCGATTCCACCAACAGCCCGGGGCCCACCAGCAAGCTCACCATCAAATACACGGCGCGGTGCGTCGTGATGCCCCAGAACCAGCGCTCGTACCAAATGCCCGCGACCCACAGCACGAGGCAGACGATGAACGAGGCGATGATCAGCCCGGGCACGACCGAGCGGACAAATTCGAGGAATCCTTCGCGGTCCCAGCTAAAGCCCACGCCGGGGTCGTAGTACTGGCCGCTGACCCAGATGTCGAAGCCTGGGAAAAACATGAAGAACAGCAGCAGCGCGAGCACGCTGCGGTAGGGATTCGATGACAGCGCCGCCCACACCCGGTCGATCACGGCCGAACCTCCGGCTGCATCGCGTCAAGAGGGGCGTAACCCTGGAATCCGCGCGCCAGGTAGGCGCGCAAGACCAAGCGATGGCCGGGATAGGCCTGCCACGACGCCTCGGCGAGCGGCGCGATGCTGGCAAAGCGCGCGCCGACCACGGCGGGATCGCCCCGTCGCGTGACGTAAATGAAATTATCCCCAAGATGGCGGCCGGCGTCGGTGGTCATTTCAAAGTGATTGTTCACGGTGCCCTTGGCGTTCCACATCACGGCATCGAAGGCATGGGGGCGATCATAATACATGACTTCCGCCATTGTCGTGCGCTCGTCGAACAAGAATTTGACGCCCGGATGCCGCCGGCGCAAGTCGGCCGCCCAGGCTCCCGCGTGGTCCCACCCGCGCACCTGCACGGCGGGATCGACCGCGCGCTTGAGCGGCACGCCGGTGACCGCCGACAAAGTGTCGAGATTGTAGGCCAGCGTGGCGGCGAGCACGTGCAGGCCGATGGAGAATCGCACCCACGATTGCCGCCCCCGGGCGACGCACCACGCGCAGGCCAGCAGCGTCGCCGCGATATAAGCCGGCGCGGCCCAGTTGGCGTGCGCCCGGGAGACGAAACTTTGCACCACGATCACCGCGAGAATCGGCACCGTGAACGCCAGCAAGAACGCTCCATGCGGCAGCGGCGTTGCGCGGCGGGCGAACCCGATCCCGGCGGCGAGCAGTGCGACCATCATGATGGGCCCGAACAATCCGAACTGCGCCGCGACGAAGGCCAGGGTCTCGTCGGGGCGGAACAAGTCCGCGCCCAGGTTCATGTTGTCGACGGTGTGGCGGTAGCTGACGAAATCGTGGCCCACGTTCCAGACCAGATTGGGCAAATACAACGCCACCGCGACCGCCGCCGCCAGGACCATGCCTCTGGACATGACGACGGGCCGCACTTGGGGCTCCATCCAAACCCACATGGCCACGCACAACGCGAAATAGGCCATGGCATACTTACTGAGCAGCCCCAGGCCCAGAGCAATTCCCAACAGCAGCCACCAGCGCGTGGCGTTGGTCTCGCGCGCGCGGACCAGGGCATGGAGCGCGACCGTCCAAAAAAACAGCAAAGGCACGTCGGTGGAGGCGATCACGGCCGAGACGCTGACACCGGGCATGACGATGTAGGTCACCGCGCTCCACAGCGCCGTCGGGGCGTCGAACAGGCGCAGGCCGATGGCGTAGATCATCAGCGCCGTGCCGCCGTGCAGCAGCGGCGCCGAGACGCGCACGCAAGCCTCGCCGTCGCCGCACACCGCCGTCGTGGCGGCGATGATCCAGGCCAGCAGCGGCGGCTTGGAGAAATATCCGAAAGCCAGATCGCGCGACCAAAGCCAGTACTGCGCCTCGTCCATGGACAGGGGCAGTTGGCTGCCCGCCAGAACGGCGATGCGCGCCAGCGTCACCGCGCCCACGACGGCCAGCACGGTCAAGACGGAGCCGGAGACAATAGTGCGGGCCGGGGCGCGTTCGGCCGATGGCAATGAGGACAAACCGATGTCAGCCATCTTCACGATGAAACAAGTAGGCCAGGCCCAACAGCAGCGCGATGACCGCCGGCGCCCAGGCGGCCAAAGCCACCGGCAGCGTGGCCGAAAGGCCCAAGGCGTAAGTGAACCGGCTGAAGAAGAACAGCAGAAAGCCCGTCGCCACGCCCGCCGCCGCGCGCAGCGTCCAGGCCGCCAGGCGCGCCTGCGCGGTGAGGAAGAACGACGCCGCGATCATCACCATGGCGCACAGCATCACGGGCATGGTCATCAGCGAGGCCCAATGCAGGCGGTGCGGCAAGGCCGAGAAACCCGACGCCTGGGAAAAAGCGATGAACTCCGGCAAGTCCCAGAACGACAAGGTCTCCGGCGAGGCGAAACTGTCCTGAACCTGGGTCAGGGTGATGGTGGTGGGCTGAAACAATTCCGGCTCGCGCTTGGCCGGTTGGCCGGGCTCCAGCGTCAGCGTGTCGCGCAGACGAAAAAAGCCGTCCAAAAGCTGTCCATCCTTGGCCTCGATGCGCCGCACCAGATTGTCCTTGGCGTCGGTCTCGATGATGGTCACGCCGCCGAGGGCGAGCGCGCCCTCGGTTTGGCTGACCGTGACGGCATGGACGATGGCGGCGCTGCCGCCTCCCGTTTCGCGCAGCCAGAACCCGGTCTCGCCGATATCGAGGGCGGCGGCGTCGTTGCGGATCAAGCCGTCCTTGAGGCGCTCGTAAACCGAGAAGAGCCCCGCCGCCAACGGGTTGACCACCGCGAGGCTAAGCACGCCGATCACGGCGGCCAGGATCAATGCCGGCGTCAGCACCTGCCACACCGAAACGCCGGCCGAACGGATCACCACCAGCTCGTGGTTCCGCGACAGCCGGAACAAGGCCAACATGACGGCGATCATGACGACGAAAGGCAGCACGTCCTCGATGGTGTGGGGCATCTTGAGCAGCGCCAGGCCCACCAAGGTGCCCAGCTCGACGTTGTCGCTGCGCACCGTGCGGCGCAACAGCTCGATGGTGTCGAACAGCACGATCAACCCGGCGATGACGCCGAGCACGCCGCCGAAGGCGACCAGGAACTGCCCGCCGAGATAGAGCGAAAGCGATGGCGTGATGCGATTCACAACTGGATCCGTCGAATGCCCGCGCGACGGGCGCGGCCCCCGCAGCATAGGCCAACGAGATGGGGCTTCAAGCGCGTCGCGACGCGGCCCGGCACCAAAGCGCTGTGGAAAGCGGACCGCGCGCCGCGTAGACTTCAAACATTGGCAACGGTGAGCGCATGGTGAAGTTGACGAAAATTTACACGCGCGGCGGCGACAAGGGCGAAACCTCGCTCGGCGACGGCACGCGCGTGAAAAAGCACTCCTTGCGCATCGGCGCCAACGCCGCCGTGGACGGCGCCAATGCCGCCATCGGCGTGGCGCGGCTGCATGCGCCGACGATCGGTGACGGCGGCAAGGCCGATGCGATCTTGGCGCGGGTTCAAAACGAGATGTTCGATCTCGGCGCCGATCTCACCACGCCCCTGACCGGCAACGAAAAGCCGGGGGCCGCCCTGCGCATCGTCGCGGGCCAGGTGCAACGGCTTGAAGCGGATATCGACGCGCTCAACGCGGAGCTGGCGCCGCTCACGTCCTTCGTGCTGCCGGCTGGCACGGCGGCGGCCGCGCATCTGCATGTCGCGCGCACCGCCGTACGCGCGGCGGAACGGGCCATCACGGCGCTCGCCGAGGCGGAAGCCGTCAACCCCGAGGCCCTGGCTTACATCAATCGATTGTCGGACCTGCTCTTTGTCATGGCCCGCCATGCCAACCGCTTGGGGCCGGGCGATGTGCTGTGGGTGCCCGGAGCCAGCAGATAAGGAGCCAGCCGATAAATGGTTAATGTCGCACCGCAAACCGCCGGAAAGGCCCTTTTATGCCGAACTTTCGCGGCAATATGTTGCAGCGCAACATCAATTCGTTTGACACCCCTGGGGCAACCGACTAGTTCTACCGGCCGCTCTTGGGGACACCAAAAAAGGCCATCCGGCCAACGACATAACAGCGGAATCCGCCCATGAAGGTGCTCGTCGCCGTCAAACGCGTGGTCGATTACAACGTCAAGGTTCGCGTCAAGGCGGACCAGACGGGCGTCGAACTCGCCAACGTCAAGATGTCCATGAATCCCTTCGACGAAATCGCCGTCGAGGAAGCCGTGCGCATGAAGGAAGCGGGCAAGGTGACCGAGATCGTCGCCGTCAGCATGGGCCCCGCCGCCGCGCAGGAAACCATCCGCACCGCACTCGCCATGGGCGCCGACCGCGGCATCCTGGTGCAGTCCGACGCCGAAATTCAGCCCCTGGCCGTGGCCAAGCTGCTCAAGGCGATCATCGCCAAGGAAAACCCGCAGTTGGTCGTGCTGGGCAAGCAAGCCATCGACGACGACTCCAACCAGACCGGCCAGATGCTGGCCGCGCTCATGAACTGGCCGCAGGGCACGTTCGCCTCCAAGGTCGCCATCGACGGCGGCAAGGCCGTGGTGACGCGCGAAGTGGACGGCGGGCTCGAAACCGTGAGCCTCAACACGCCGTGCATCATCACCACCGACCTGCGCCTCAACGAGCCGCGTTACGCCTCGTTGCCCAACATCATGAAGGCCAAGAAAAAGCCCATCGAGACCATGACCCCCGAGGCGCTGGGCGTGGACATCGCGCCGCGCCTGGTGACGTTGAAGGTCGAGGAACCGGCCAAGCGCAAGGGCGGCGTCAAGGTGCCCGACGTGGCCGCCCTGGTCGACAAGCTGCGCAACGAAGCCAAAGTCATTTGAAAGCAGGATGATTTAACATGGCCTGCCTCGTCATCGCCGAACATTCGCAAACCGATATCCGCCCGGCCACGCTGTGCGCGGTCACGGCCGCCAAGCAAATCGGCGGGGATATCCACATTCTGGTCGCGGGCAAGGGCTGCGCAGGCGCGGCCCAGGCCGCCGCCAAGATCGCGGGCGTGACCAAAGTTAAGGTCGCCGATGCCGATGCCTATGCGCACGGTCTGGCCGAACCCACCGCCAACCTGATCGCCGCCGCCGCCGGCGAGTACTCGCACATCCTCGCCCCCGCCACGACCTTCGGCAAAAACGTCATGCCGCGCGTGGCCGCGTTGCTGGACGTGGCGCAAATTTCGGACATCTCGGCGGTCAAGTCGGCCGACACCTTCATCCGCCCGATCTACGCGGGCAACGCGCTGGCCACGGTGCAATCCAAGGACGCCAAGAAGATCATCACCGTGCGGTCGTCCACCTTCGACAAAGCGCCCGCCACGGGCGGAAGTGCTGCCGTTGAAAACCTGGCGGCGGCGGCTGATCCCGGCACGTCGAGCTTCGTCGGCCAGGAACTCTCCAAGTCCGAGCGCCCCGAGCTGACCGCGGCCAAGATCGTGGTCTCGGGCGGGCGCGGCATGGGCTCGGGCGAGAACTTCAAGATCATCGAGGCCTTGGCCGACAAACTGGGCGCCGCCGTGGGCGCCTCGCGCGCGGCCGTGGACGCGGGCTACGTGCCCAACGACTACCAAGTCGGCCAGACCGGCAAGATCGTCGCCCCCGAACTCTACGTCGCGGTGGGCATTTCCGGCGCCATTCAGCACTTGGCCGGCATGAAGGATTCCAAGGTCATCGTCGCCATCAACAAGGACCCCGAAGCGCCCATCTTCCAGGTGGCCGACTACGGCGTCGTGGGCGACCTGTTCCAGCTTGTTCCCGAGATGACGAAGAGCCTGGGCTAATCGCCGCGCTCCGTCGCTCGCCATTCGTTTTGAAAAGGACTTCGCCATGAACGATACCGCTGGCCGCGCGGCCGTCACCGCCTCCGCCAAGCAATCGCGCGCCCAAGTCGTCATCGCCAGCGTCGGCGTGGTCGGCGCGGGCCAGATGGGCTCGGGCATCGCCCACGTCTGCGCGCTGTCGGGCTACGACGTGGCGATTTCCGACATCAGCGAGGAGCAACTCAAGCGCGCGGTCGCGACCATCGACAAGAACATGACGCGCCAGGTCAGCAAGGGCGCCATCACCGACGCCGTCAAGACCGCCGCCATGGCGCGCATCACCACCGGCAGCTCGCTCGACATCATGAAGGACCGCGACGTCGTCATCGAAGCGGCCACCGAGAACGAGGAGCTGAAGAAGCAGATCTTCCGCGCCCTGTGCCCGATCGTGAAGCCCGAGGCGCTGTTGTGCAGCAACACCTCGTCGATCTCCATCACGCGGCTGGCCGCCGTCACCGACCGCCCCGAGCGCTTCATGGGCCTGCATTTCATGAACCCGGTGCCGGTGATGAAGCTGGTGGAACTGATCCGGGGCATCGCCACCGAGGAAGCCACCTTCGCCGCCGTGCGCCAATTCGCCGAAAAGCTCGGCAAACAGGCGGTGTCGTCGGAAGATTTCCCGGCCTTCATCGTCAACCGCATCCTGATCCCCATGGTCAACGAAGCGATCTACACGCTGTATGAAGGGGTGGGCACCGTGAAGGCCATCGACGCCGCCATGAAGCTGGGCGCCAATCACCCCATGGGGCCGTTGGAACTGGCCGACTTCATCGGGCTCGACACCTGCCTCGCCATCATGACCGTGCTGCACGACGGCTTGGCCGATTCCAAGTACCGCCCCTGCCCGCTGCTGGTGAAATACGTCGAGGCCGGGTGGCTCGGCCGCAAGTCCGGCAAGGGCTTCTATGATTACTCCGGCGCCGAGCCGGTGCCGACGCGCTAAAACTATTTCGCCGCGATGATGACGACACAAACGCCCGGCCTTGCGTCGGGCGTTTTGTCTTTTGCGGCACTGGCGGCGCTGCTTGTCGCGCTGATTCTCCCCGGCGTGGCGTTGCTGACTCCGACCGACCGCGACGAGGCGCGCTTCATGCAGTCGGCCAAGCAAATGGTCGAAAGCGGCGATTACACGCGGATCAATTTCCAGAACGAGCCGCGCGACAAAAAACCGATCGGTGCGTATTGGGCGCAGGCCGCAGCGGCGCGCATGCTCGCGGGCGGCGACTTGACCCAGGCTTGGCCATACCGGCTGCCCTCGATGCTGGCGGGGGTCTTGGCAGTCTTGGTCACCGCCTGGGCGGCACGCAATGTCACTGCGGGCGTTGTGATGGCGACCACGCTGTTGGTCCTGGCCGAAGCAACTCTAGCCAAGGCAGACGGTTTGCTGTTGGCGGCCAGCGCCGTGGTATTCGCGGGTGCGCTGCGCGCCTATACCGCTGATACGGTGAGCACAGGATTGAAGATCGCCTTCTGGCTCGCCCTGGGTGCCGGCGTGTTGATCAAGGGACCGATTTTGCCGGGGCTGTTGGCGCTGACCTTGCTGACGCTTTACGTCAGCGATCGCTCTCTAGCTTGGATGAAAAACCTGAGCCCCGCGTGGGGCATCGTCTTGGCGCTGAGTGTCGTCGCGGCATGGCCCCTGGTCAGTGGCTGGGATGAGGTCACGCGCTTCACCGTGAGCGCCGTCGGCCAGGATCTGCTGCCGAAAATCCTTGGCGGCATGGAAAGTCACGGCGCGCCGCCTGGAACCCACACAGTTTTGGTTTTGGCAACGCTCTGGCCATGGTCGCTGATGCTCCCGCTCACCCTTGCGGCAGCGTGGCGCATGCGTCACCGGCCCGACCTGCGCTTCTGCCTGACATGGATCGCACCCTTCTGGCTGGCGCTGGAAATCGCCCCCACCAAGCTGCCCCATTACCCTTTGCCGGTGTTCCCGGCCTTCGCACTGTTGATCGCGGCGACGACGGTCAAGGCCTGGACTCCGCTGCGCGCCGCTACCCACGGCGTGGCAGGAATTGCGTTGATCGCAGCCGCCCTGCTGACGGCGCCGCGCGTGTTTCCGGTTCTGCCCACCTATCAGCAGCTCATTCTCAGCGAACGATTGGCCGCGGCACTGACGAGTTTGCGATCACCGCAGCAGCCGGTGATCTTGGTGGGCTATCACGAACCCTCGGCGGTGTTCCTGCTGGGGACCGAGACCATCCTGACCAATCCGCAAGACGCCGCCGCTCGCGTGGCCGCCGATCCCAAAGCGATCCTGGTCATCGAGCAAGCATCGCTGGCGATGTTCGACACACACTTTTCTGCACGCAACGAAAAGTTGGCGCGCGTGGCCGAGGTTTCGGGCTACAACTATGGCCGCGGCGAAGCCGCGACCTTGATCGTCTTGAAAGCGGTTGCTTCGGGCCCATGAACATCGACCCGCGCTACGTCACCGATGAGTCCGGGGCCGCCAAGGTGGACCATCCGTCCAAGGCGGGCATCCCCGGATGGTTGCCCCTTCGCGAGATCGCGATCACTTTGGCCATGACTACGCTGGTGTGCGCCGGATTTGTCATGTGGCTCGACATCCCCATCGCGCGGGCCTTCGATCGCTGGAGCACGTTGCCCATCACCGACATTTTTCGCCTGTTCACGCGCGCGGGCCACAGCGCCTGGTGGTACACTCCCGCCGTCATCGGCGTGGCGTTGTCGTTGTGGATCGCGAGAGCTAGCGCCAACGGCGCGCTGTGGCGGCGGCGGGCTCGTGCGCTCGTGTTCGTGATCGTGTCCATGGCCAGCTCGGCCGCCCTGGTGAACGCGCTGAAAGTCGCGTTCGGGCGCTATCGCCCGCGTTTGCTGTTCTCCGACGACCTCTACGGCTTCGCGCCCTTCGCCATCAACATCAAGCACGCGGGATTTCCGTCGGGTCACACCCAATCCATCGTCGCGGCCATGGTGGCCTTCGGCTTTCTGTTTCCGCGCTGGCGTTACGCTCTCTGGGGGTTCGCGGCCGTGGTCGCCGCCAGCCGCTTTACCACCGCCGTGCATTACGCCAGCGACGTCATCGCCGGAGCCGTGATCGCGATCCTGACGGCCTGGACGATCAAGCGCTATTTCGAGCGCAACGGCGTTCCCGTGGTCTGGTCGGAAAAGTAACCGGCGGATCAGTTCGCGGGCGCCGCGATCAGCCGCGTCATGGCCTCGATGACGTCAGGCGCTGTCCAGTCGATGGTGCCCTCCAGCCGCCCCACCTCAAGCCCCGTCTTGTCGATGATGAGCGTGGTGGGCAGGCCGCGCAGTTGCGCGTCCTTGGCGAAGCGCGCCCCTGGCTCCACAAACAGCGCGAGGCGGGTCCAGCCATTGGATTCCAGAAAGGGCTTGGCCACAACCGCGCCTTCGCGGTCCTGACTGATGGCCAGAACCTGAAAGTCTTTGCCACCGAGCTGTTCTTGCAAGGCGTTCAAGGTCGGCATTTCCTTGATGCACGGCGCGCACCACGTGGCCCAGAAATTCACCACCAGCACCTTGCCCTTGAACGCCCCCAACGTCTGATCGGCGCCTTGGCCGTCCTGAAACACCGTTTGGGCGGCGGGCTTGGGCTGTTCGTGCCAGCGGATCACGTTCATGGGCGGGCGCGCGGCCGGAGCGGCCGCCGGCGGCGGCGTGGCGGGAGGCGCCGCCGGAACCACCCGGACTTCTGGGGTTTGCGCCGGTTTGGGTGGTCCGCTTGCCAGCAGCGTGAGGGCGGTGATAAGCACCGCAGCGACGGCAACAGCCGCCGCGATGAGGCCTGCACGAGAACGCGGTAACATGGCGCCAGCACCCGTCGAAACGTCGATTCCCTTTCCGCCTCCATAGGCGCGAGACGAGCAACACACAAGGCCGGTCATGACAAGCAAGATGTGGGGAGGCCGTTTTTCGCAAGGCCCCTCGGCCGTCATGGCCGAGATCAACCTTTCATTGCCGGTCGACAAGCGCATGGCCGCCGAGGACGTGCGGGGCAGCATCGCCCACGCCGAGATGCTGGCGGCCAAGGGCATTATTTCCGCCGGCGACGCCAAGGCCATCGTCGAGGGTCTGCGGACCATCGAAAAGGAACTGAGCGCGGGCACCTTCGCCTTCAAGGACGCGCTCGAGGACATTCACATGAATGTCGAAGACCGCCTGAAGGAGTTGATCGGCCCCGCCGCCGGTCGGCTGCACACGGCGCGCTCGCGCAACGATCAGGTGGCCACCGGCTTCCGCCTGTGGGTGCGCGGCGCCATCGACGCCATCGACGCCGATCTCAAGAAGCTGCAGGCCGCGCTGATCGACAAGGCCGAGGCCCATGCCGCCACCATCATGCCGGGCTTCACGCATTTGCAGGTGGGCCAACCGGTGACCTTCGGCCACCACATGCTGGCTTACGTGGAAATGTTCGGCCGCGACCGGGGCCGCTTGGCCGACGCGCGCAAGCGCTTGAACGAATGCCCCCTGGGCGCGGGCGCGCTGGGCGGCACGTCGTTTCCCATCGACCGCACATCAACATCCAAGGCCTTGGGTTTCGACCGGCCCATGGCCAACTCCATGGATGCGGTGTCCGACCGCGACTTCGCGCTGGAGTTCATGGCAGCCGCCGGCATCCTGGCGGCGCATCTGTCGCGCCTGGCCGAAGAGTTGGTGATTTGGTTCAGCCCGCAGTTCGGATTCATCAAGCTGTCGGATGCCTTCACCACCGGCAGCTCGATGATGCCGCAAAAGCGCAACCCCGATGCCGCCGAACTGGTGCGCGGCAAGTCGGGCCGCGTGTTCGGCGCGCTCATGGGCTTGCTCACGGTCATCAAGGGCCTGCCGCTGACCTATTCCAAGGACATGCAGGAAGACAAGGAAGCCACCTTCGGTGTGGTCGACACGCTGGAGCTGTGCCTGGCCGCCGCCACGGGCATGATTGTCGACCTCACGCCCGATGCCGACCGCATGAAGGCCAACGCGCGCACGGGCTTTTCCACCGCCACGGACTTGGCCGATTGGGTGACGCAGAAACTGAACATTCCCTTCCGTGAGGCCCATCATATCACCGGCCGGGCGGTGAAGCTGGCCGAAACCAAGAAATGCGAATTGGGCCAGTTGTCGCTGGCCGACCTGCAATCCATCGAGCCGCGCATCACGGCCGACGTGTTGAGCGTGCTGACCGTCGAGGCCGCCGCCGCAAGCCGCACCAGCTATGGCGGCACCGCGCCCGACAACGTGCGCGCCCAGGCCAAGGCCGCTCGGGATCGCTTTCTGGGCGGGAGCCTAAAATGGTGACCGCGCGCGCTGCTTTCGTCGTCATACTTACAGTCTTGGCGCTGGCTTCGTCCGGCTGCGGCAAGAAGGCCGCCTTGACGCCGCCCGAGGGCAGCACCTACCCGCAAACCTATCCCAAGCAATAAGTCGCGCGGGCATCACGATGCATCATTTCGCATACAAGAACGGCGTGCTGCACGCCGAGGACGTCGCGGTGCCCGCCATCGCTGGCGAAGTGGGCACGCCGTTTTATTGCTATTCCACCGCCACGCTGACGCGCCATTACCAGGTCTTCCGCCAAGCCTTTGGTGACTCCGATGTGGCCGTGCATTACGCGGTGAAAGCCAACAGCAACATCGCCGTGCTGCGCACGCTGGCGAACCTGGGCTCGGGCTTCGATGTGGTGTCGGGCGGCGAGCTGCGGTTGAGCTTGCTGGCCGGAGCCAAGCCGGATCGCATCGTGTTTTCGGGCGTGGGCAAGACGCACGAGGAACTCAAGCTCGCCGTGAACCTCGGCATCGGTCAGGTCAACGTCGAGTCCGAGAGCGAGCTGGAAAGCCTGAGCAAGGTGGCAGCCGCCGCAGGACGCAAAGTGCGGGTCGCACTGCGGGTCAACCCCGACGTGGACGCCGGCACCCACGCCAAGATCACCACCGGCAAGAAAGAAAACAAGTTCGGCATCGACTGGACTTTGGCCCCGGCGCTGTACCGCAAGGCCGCCAAACTGCCGGGCCTCGATCCGCGCGCCATCGCCGTGCATATCGGCTCGCAGATCACGGACCTGCGGCCCTTCGAGGATGCCTTCATTCGGGTGCGTGACTTGGCGCTGATGCTGCGCGCCGACGGCATTCCCATCGACCATCTCGATCTCGGCGGCGGTTTGGGCGTGCCCTACGATTTCGCGGCCGCCCCCCCGCCCGTGCCCGGCGACTACGGCGCCATGGTGCGCCGCGTGTTCGGCAATCTCGGCTGCAAGCTGTCCTTCGAGCCGGGGCGTTTGATCGTCGGCAACGCGGGCATCCTCGTTGCCCAAGTCGTCATCATGAAGAGCGGAACGACCAAGACCTTTGCCGTCATCGACGCCGGCATGAACGACCTGCTGCGCCCGGCCATGTATGACGCCCGGCACGAGATCATCCCCGTGCGCGAACCCAAGCGCGACGAGGCGCGCGTCAGCCTCGACGTGGTCGGCCCGGTCTGCGAGACCTCGGACAAGTTCGCGACCAGCATCGATCTGCCGCCCGTCCAGGAAGGCGACTTGGTGGCCCTGCTGACGGCAGGGGCTTACGGCGCGGTCATGGCGTCCATGTACAACACCCGGGCCCTGGTGCCCGAAGTGCTGGTGAACGGCGACAAGTGGGCCGTGGTGCGCCGCCGGCCGTCGTTCGACGAGATCATCGGGTTCGAAAAACTGCCGTCCTGGCTCGATTAAAGATCGTTCAGCCAACCGGGAAAACAGCCATTGGCAACGTCTGCGCGTTGCGCCGCCACACCGCGCCCCCTACACTTCGGGTTATGACCGATCCGTCCGATCCGCCCGTCGCCAACGGCACCGCGCTTCATCTGCGGCTGGGCGCGGCGTGGCTCGCTACCGCCTGGGAGCGGGCCTGGGCCGCCATGTGGCTGCCCGCCTCCATCGCCGGGCTGATCGTCGCTCTCGTCCTCGTCGATGTTTTGCCGGCCTTGCCGGGCTGGCTGCATCTGGTGGTGCTCGCGGGCGTCCTTGCCGCATGGGCGTGGTGTACGGTTCGCGCGGTGCGCGGCATTCGCTGGCCCAGTTGGGCGGCGGCCAAGGCCCGGCTTGAAACCGGCGACATCATCCTGCACCGGCCCTTGACGGCGGCCGAGGACGATCTGGCGACCGGTACGGGCGAGTCCCAAACCGCATTGTGGCAGCTTCACCGGGCCCGCGCGCAAGCGATGCTGGATCAGCTGCGGGTGCGCTGGCCCTCGCCGGGCGTGGCCGCGCGTGACCCGCTCACGTTGCGCGCCGTCACGGTGGTTGCCCTGTTCATCGCCGTGGTCGGCAGTTGGGGCGACATGGGCCCTAGGTTCATCCGTGCCGGATGGCCCAGCTTCGACGACAGCGACACGGGACCCACGGTCAAGGTGTGGATCACGCCGCCGGCCTATACGGCGCGCTCGCCGATTTTCATTGAGGCGCCGCCCCCCGCGGGCGCGCACGTGCCCGGCGTCTTGGAGGTCCCCGAGAACAGCAAGGCGTTGGTGATCGTCACGGGCACGTCGCGGCCAACAAACATGATCGTGGGCGACGTCACCGTTCCGCTGGAAAAGCTCGCCGATCAAAGCCAGCGCTTGGAACAGGACTTGCCGCGCGGCGACGAGTTGATCGTTCGCCAGCGCGGCCGCGTGCTGGGGGCATGGCGCATGACCTCGTTGCCCGACATGCCGCCCCACATCACCCTGGTTCGCGCGCCGCGCGAAGCCGGGCGCTGGCGTTTGCGCATCGATTACAAGGCGGGTGACGACTACGGCATCGAGGCGGCGAAAGCCCACATGGCGCTGGCCGACGGCGACGATGGCGAAGCGCCCATCGACGTGGACCTCACGCTTCCGCCCTTCAACCCGCGCGAGGCCTCGCAGGCCTCGCTGCACGACCTGACGGCGCACCCCTGGGCGGGGCGCAAGGTCATGGTGCGGCTGTCCGTCACCGACCAAGCGGGCCAAAGCGCCTTCAGCGAGACGGCGGAAGCGCTGCTGCCGGAGCGCATCTTCCAGCACCCCGTCGCCAAGGAGTTGATCGCCATCCGCAAGGGCCTGCTCACGCAACCCGAAGCCGTTGTCGTGCCGGGGCGGCGCGCGTTGACGGCCATCTTGCAGAAACCAGAGTCCTTCGGCGGCGATCCGCGCGTCTATCTGGAACTCGTGACGGCGAAGTATCGCTTGGCTTACGCATCGGTCGCGGAATCGGCGCGCACGTTGCCCAGCGTGCTGTGGGCCGCCGCCGTGCGAATCGAGGACGGCAATTTGGCCGTGGCCGAGCAACGGCTCGAGGCCGCCGAGCGCGCGCTGCAAGAGGCCATGGAGCGCAACGCGCCCGCCGCCGAGATCGCGCGGCTGATCGATGAGCTGCAACGCGCCATCGCCGAATACACCAAGGAACTCGCCGCCCGCATGCCCGAGGGCGACATGGCCTTGCTGAACCCCGAGTCCGGCGCCAAGACGGTCGGCCCCGAGGAACTGGCGAAGATGATGGAGCAGTTGCGCCAGATGACGCAGATGGGCGCGCAGGATGCCGCCCGCCAGATGATGGCCGAACTGCAGAACATGCTGCAGGCCCTCAAGGCCGCCTCCACCGGCGCCAACAACGACCCCGACGTCAAGGCCGCGCAGGAGATGATGCGCGATCTCAAGAACCTGACGGCGGAGCAGTCAAAGCTGTTGGAAGAGACCTTCAAACAGGCCCGCGAGCAACAGTTGCGCAGCCAAAGCGGCGATCAAGGCGCGTCCCGCCAGCAACAACAGCGCGCCGGCGATCAGCAGGAAAAACTCCGTCAGGAGCTGGGCGATCTCATGGGCCGCATGGCCGAGATGGCGGGTCAGGTGCCCGACGGCATGGGCCAGGCCGAGGGCGCCATGCGCACGGCGCGCGATGCCTTGAACGCGGGCGCTTGGAAACCAGCCACCGAGGCGGAGGCCGAGGCGCTGGCGCAGTTGCAAGACAGCATGCAGCAAGCCAACGATCAGTTGATGCAGGCCCTGGCCGAGAAGGGCGTGGCCGGGTTCGTGCCCATGCCCGGCGAAGGCCAGCAGGGCAACGACCCACTGGGCCGGCGCAACGGGCCCGACGACGGCTCGCAGGTGGAGATTCCCGAAGCCCCCGACGCCAACAGCATGGCCGAGCGGGTGCGCGCGATCCTGGAAGAAATTCGCCAGCGCGCCGCCGACCGCACGCGGCCCGGCGACGAGCAAGACTATCTGCGGCGGTTGATGAAGCAGTTCTAAAGTAAAGGGCGGCGGTTACTCGTCCTCGCCCGCCCACTGCATGCGATAGCCCTTGGCCTTGTCCATCTGCGGCAACTCGAGGCGCAGCTCGACTTCGACCGTCTCGCCCGGATTGAGCAAGGGCGACGGCGGTTGGGTTTCGGATTCTTGGATCGGCTCTTGACGTTCGTTGACCAGTTGCAGCTTCAAGGCCGGCACCGGCTTGACCATCTTGTCGATGTTGGAAACGAAGCCGCGCACCACCAAGGTCTCGATGCCGCCGATGCGCTGCAGGCGCTTGCCGGTTTCCGCCCAGCGCAAGCCGTCGCCCGGGCGCGCCTCGGCGACGCCGGTCTTTTCGTAAAAGCCCTTGATGCCGGGCCACATGCTTTCCAGCCAACCGCGCCCGAACCACAGCATGGCGCCGATCGACAGCACCGCGAGACCGGTCACCGTGGCCGTCAGGTAGGCGGGGTTAATGGGCTTGGATTTCTCGCGCTGGGCACGTTTGAAGACTTCCTTCTTGGCCTTGGCCTCTTCCGCCGCGCGCGCGGCCTTCTTGCCGGCGCCGAATTCCGCCTCGTCTTCGTCCTTGCCTTTGCCCGGACCGCCGGCGCCGAAGTTGGGGCGATCGTCGTCGGGGTTCACCAGCTCTTTGTCCTCGTCGGACTTGCCCTGCCAGAGCTCGGAGGCTTCGTCGTCCTCCGCCGCGCCCCCCGGACCGCCGGCCGCGCCCATCTCATTTTGCTTTTTGTCCTTGGGGCCCGCTTGGACGAGTTCGGCTTCTTTCTTGTCCTTGGGAGCGCCTTGAACCAATTCGGCATCCGGCTTTTTGTCTTTGGGGGCCCCTTGAACCAGTTCCGCGTCGGGCTTTTTCGCCTTCGCGTCGGCCTGCACCAATTCGGCGTCTTTCTTCTCTTTGGGTGCGCCTTGAACAAGCTCGGCCTCTTTCTTGTCCTTTGGAGCTCCAGGCCCCGCCGGCCCACCAGCCGCACCCGCTTCCGGCTTGGCGGCCGCTGCCGCGGCTTGCCCCGGGCCTCCGGCGGCACCGGCCTCCATCATCGATTGCCCGGGCTGACCGGGCGCCCCGGCCGCGCCCATCATCGACTGGCCGGGCTGTCCAGGGCCGCCCGGCTGATTTTGCGTCCATGACACGGCCCCGTCGCCCACCGCTCCGGCGCCCGCCTGACCCATCATCGATTTGCTTGGCCCGCCGGGGCCGCCCGCCGCACCTGCATCGCGCATCGATTGCGCCGGCGCGCCCGGAGCGCCCGCTTGATTTTGTGTCCACGACACCGCGCCGTCGCCCACCGCTCCGGCGCCGGCCTGGCCCATCATCGATTTCGCGGGCCCGCCGGGGCCGCCCGCGGCTCCGGCTTGACCCATCACGGACTGCGCCGGCGCGCCCGGACCGCCCGCTTGCATGGCGGCACCTTGCTTCCATGAGACCGAGCCGTCGCCCACGGCGCCGGCGCCGGCTTGGCCCATCATCGATTTCGCCGGACCGCCCGGTCCACCGGCCGCACCGGCTTGGGCCGCGCCCATGACCGACTGCGGCGGCGCGCCAGGTGCGCCCGGTGCTCCCACCGCGCCTTGTTTCCACGAGACCGCACCGTCGCCGACGGCTCCGGCCCCGGCTTGGCCGCGCATCGATTGACCCGACAACGCCGCGGCACCGGGACCACCGGCGGCACCCGCGTGAGGCCGCATGGACTGCGCCGCCATGGGCGCCGCTCCGGGGGCTCCGACGGCGCCCATCACGGCTGGGCCGGGAGGCCGTTGCCCCGGCGCCCCAGCCGCGCCCGGGGCTTGTTGCATCCAAGAGACCGCGGCGTCACCGACGCGGTTAGCGCCGGCATAACCCCGCATGGATTGCGCCTGCATCGGCGCCGCCACGGGACCGCCCACGGCCCCCGGCGCACGAGCCGCCATGGGCGGCCCGCCCGGCCCACCCACCGCGCCGGGCATGCCGGCTTGAGCGGGCATGGGCGCGCTGCCGGGTCCGCCGACAGCGCCGGGCATCATCGAGCGCGCGCCCGGCGGCATCGCTGGTCCGCCCGCGACGGCGGCTTGATTTTGATACCAAGACTGAGCCTGTGGCCCGGCTTGGGGGCCCGCAGGACCGCCCGCCGCGCCCGGCATCATCGAGCGCGCACCCGGCGGCATCGCGCCTGCCGCAGGACCACCGGCCGCACCTTGCATCATCGAACGTGCTCCAGGTGCCATCGGCGGCGCGACCGGACCACCGACCGCGCCGGCCGTGCCTGGCGGAACTTGACCCAGCTTCGCTTGAACGGCTTGCAACGCGGCCTGTGGAATCACCGCCGCCGGTCCGTTGTTCATCACGGCCTTGGCGCGCTGCGCGTACTCCTGGCCCATGTTGTCGGCAAGATCGAGCGTTTCCACCTGAGCCGTCTGGTACCAAGAATGGCCGCAGCTCGCGCATTTCAGCGAGCGGCCTTTCTTTCCCAGCAACTCCGTTGGAATCTCGAAGTGCGCCGTGCAATTAGGACAGGTAATCCGCATTAGGCTTCCAGTACCACGACGGCGCGCGTTTTCTATTCCATTGTGTCGTGTTAAGGGGAGCTACAGTTCACCCACACGGCGCCAGCTTGCATCGAACCCGAAAAGTCTCAAACTTTCGTTAATATGTCTGCGTTTGGCCCCCGAGAATAGATGTAAACCGTGGCTTTGTTTCGGACGAAAACCAAGGAAGCCGAGGCCGACCCTGTTCAACTGGAGGGCGTGTCGTTCCGATATGGCCAGGGCATCGATATTTTCAGCGACCTCACGCTGACCCTTCCGGCGCGGTCCATGCACTTTCTCACGGGCCCCTCGGGAGCCGGAAAAACCTCGCTGCTCAGTCTGCTCTACTTGGCCAAGCTGCCCAGCGCCGGTCGTTTGCGCCTGTTCGGCCAGGACGTCATGAGGGCGTCGCGGGCGCGACGCGCGAAAATCAGGCGAAGCCTCGGCGTGGTGTTTCAAGACTTCCGCTTGCTGGAGCATTTATCCGCCTTCGACAACGTCGCCTTGCCGCTGCGCGTGGCCGGCGTGGCCGAAAACACCATCCGCGAGAACGTGAGCGAGTTGCTGCGCTGGGTCGGCCTGGACGGCATGTTCGATGCTCCGCCCGCCGTGTTGTCGGGTGGACAGAAACAGCGCGTCGCCATCGCGCGCGCCGTCGTCGGGCGGCCGAAACTGATTCTCGCCGACGAGCCCACGGGCAACGTCGACGACGCCATCGGTGAGCGTCTCATGCAGCTTTTTGTCGAGCTTCATAAGCTGGGGGCCTGCGTGATCATCGCGTCCCATAACGAGCGCCTGGTGGGACGGTTCCCCTACCCGCGCCTGCACCTCGATCGCGGCGTCATCAGCGTGCTCCCCGCCGCCGCGGCCCCGACCGACGCAAGCGTCGGAGCATAGCCCGTGGCCCAGCGCAACGATTTGCCGGTGGCGCAACGCGGATCGGCCGGACGGTTTGTCGCCGGTGTCGTCGCCGTCCTGATCTTCATTTCGGGGATCGCGGCCACGAGCGCGGCCTATGTCGATGCGTTGCTGTCGTCATGGAACAAAAGCATCACGGGAACCTTGACCGTGCAGATCGCGGGCCATGCGGCCGCGGCGGGTCGCGAGGCCGATGCGGCCATCGCGGCGGCGCGCAAGCTTGCGGCGGTCGCACGCGCCGAGATCGTGGCGCCCGAGCGCGTGCGGGACCTGCTCAAACCATGGCTCGGCGACGAGCGCCTGATCGCGGACCTGCCGCTGCCGATCTTGATCGACATCGAATTGGCCACGGCGACGCCGGATGCGGTCGCCAGCGTCAGCGCGGCCATCACGGCGGCGGCGCCCGGCGCCACCGTCGACGATCACCGCGTCTGGTTGAACCGCGTGGTCGATTTCGCGCAAGGCCTGGGCACCATCGCATTGGCCTTGATCGCGCTTTCGGTGGGCGCGCTGACCCTCACCGTGATCTTTGCCACGCGCGCAAGCCTTGCCGAGCATGCGCCCGTGATCGAAGTGCTGCATTTGATCGGCGCGCGCGACAGCTACATCGCCAATCAGTATGCGTGGCGGTCCGCGCGTCATGTCTTGTGGGGCAGCGCCATCGGGCTGGTTGCTTTTGCCCCCGCCCTGGGCGCGATCGGATGGCTGGCGCGACAAATCGACACGGCGATTCTGCCGCGCGTCGACCTGCCGATGAGTTACTGGATCGGGCTGGCGAGCCTGCCGTTGCTCGCGGCCACCATCGCCTACATCGCCGCGCAGATGACGGTGCGCGGTTCGCTCAAGGCGATGGTCTGATCCCGCGTGATCGAACGAACTTCGGAATCGCGACACCAGCCCAACACGGCTTTTCCTGATATTTCTTTCGTGTAGTCTGGATGCATGAAGCGTGCCTTGAAATTCATGCTTGCCGCGGCTCTCTCCGCGATGGCGCTCTGGCTTTCCGGCGGGGTCTGGTTTGCCTCCACGCTACCCGTGGCGGTCGATGACCCGGCCACCAAAACCGATGCCATCGTGGTGTGGACCGGCGGCAGCGGCCGCATCGGCGAGGGCTTGGACCTGCTCGCGGCGGGCATGGCGGACAAGCTGTTCATCTCGGGGGCCAGCGAACAGGTTCGCATCGCCGATCTGCTGCAAGGCCGGCCCGAGGCGGACTTGCTCGGCCGCCGCGTCACGCTGGGTCGAATGGCGGTCGACACCCCCGGCAATGCCGCTGAAACGGCGCAATGGGTCACCCGCGAAAACGCAGGCTCCATCCGCTTGGTGACGGCCGCCTATCATATGCGCCGCAGCCTCATGGAGCTTGAGGCCGTCAGGCCGGATCTGTTGGTCGTGCCGCATCCGGTTTTTCCGGCCACCGTGAAGGCCGATTGGTGGCGTTGGCCGGGGACGGCCAGCCTGATCGCCGAGGAATATTCGAAGTTCTTGGTCGCATGGGCGCGGCTACAGCTCGGCCTCGCGGATAACGCCGCGGTCGGGGCCGGCGCGCCATGATCATGCTGCGTTCTTGGATTTACACCATCATGTTCCTCGCGTGGACCTTGGCCGTGGCCGTGTTGGCCACGCCTGCCCTGATAACGCAGGCCGGCGCATTAGGCACCGCTCGTTTTTGGGCGCGTGGCGTGAAGGCCCTGGCCCGCGTCATCGCGGGCATTTCCTACCGCGCCGAGGGGCATGAGCACATTCCAGAGGGACCGTGCCTCATCGCGGCACAGCATCAATCGTCCTTCGAGACTTACATGTTGTTTCTTGAGGTCAAAAAGCCGGTGTTCGTGTTGAAACGCGAACTGGCGTGGATTCCCTTTGTCGGCTGGTACATCCAACGCGCCGGATTGGTGCCGATCAATCGCGGCGCGGGAGCGGCGGCCATGCGCAAGACCCTGCGGGCCGCCGATGCCGCCTTCGCGCGCGGCGATCAGGTTGTGATCTTCCCCGAAGGCACGCGCACCGCGCCCGGCCGGCGGCGCGAATACCGGCCCGGGGTGTTCGGGATTTATCATCATTGCAAGGTCGCGGTGGTGCCCATGGCGTTGAACGCGGGGTATTATTGGGGCAAGACCCGCGTGCGCAAGGACCCCGGAACGATCGTGTTCAGGTTCCTGCCCGCGATCGCGCCGGGGCTCGACAAGGATGCGTTCATGGCGACCTTGCGCCGTGACATCGAGACGGCGGCGGCGACGTTGCCGCGGCTCGAAACACAACCAACGTATTGAAACGTATTGATGAGGGCACCGACATGATGGGCCAAGACTCCAAGACGGTCATGCAGCGCGAACGCATGCGCCTCGGTCAAGTCCGCAAGGCGTTCGCGGCGGGC
>JANRJL010000041.1:0-14498 GCA_033763995.1 Rhodospirillaceae bacterium
GCGGTGAGCGAGAGGTGCACGACGTTGCCGTCGAACTCGCGGTCGGCGGAGGTGCCCAGGTGATACTTCACGTCGCCCGAGCCCTCGACGCTGTCGGGATTGGGCGAGTTGCCCTGGAACTCCGAGAACAGCGCGCTGAAGGGCTTGTGCATGACGTTGACGAGAATGTTCAGCCGCCCGCGGTGGGCCATGCCCACGACGACCTGCTTCACGCCCAAGGCGCCGCCGCGCTTGAGAATCTGCTCCAGCGCCGGAATGGTGGCCTCGCCGCCGTCGAGCCCGAAGCGCTTCGTGCCGGTGTACTTGATGCCGAGGAATTTCTCGAAGCCCTCGGCGTCGGTCAGGCGCTCGAGGATCGCCTTCTTGCCCTCGGGCGAGAACTTGGGCCGGTTGCGGTCGGGTTCGATGCGCTTTTGAATCCACTCGCGCTGCTTGATGTCCTGGACGTGCATGTACTCGACGCCGATGGTGCCGCAGTAGGTTTGCTTCAGCGCGTCGAGCAATTGGCGCAGCGTCGCCTTGTCGAAACCCATGACGCCGCCCAGCAGAATCTGGCGGTCCATGTCGGCCTCGGTGAAACCGTGGTAGCTGACGTCCAGTTCCGGGTGCGACGAATTTTTGCTGAGCTTGAGCGGATCGAGGTCGGCCAACTGATGCCCGCGCGTGCGGTAGGCGCGCACCAGAGCCAATGCGTTGATGGAATCCTGGGCCTGCTTCATCACCGCGGCCTGATCCACGTTTCCAGCGGGGGCGCCGGCGGCTGGAGCGGGCGCGGGCTTGCCCTTGCCGTCTTTTCCCTTTGGCGCGGGGGCCGCGTCGGGGTCGGGCACGCCGATGACGCCGCCGACGGCTTCCGACCAGCTGGCCCCGGTCAATTCATGCAGCAACTCGGCGCGGTCATCGCCCAAGTCGCGGAAGAACTGCGCCCAACTGGGATCGACCGCAGCGGGGTCTTTTAAGTACTGGCTGTAAAGTTCGCCCAGAAAAACGGCGTTGGCGCCGGAGAGAAAAGTGGTGTCCACGGTTATTTCCCTTGGGGTGCTTCCCTTGGGGCGCGGTCAGAAGCCCGCATCCCCACCGGCGGGGCCACCGCGCCTTCACCTACTCATAGCCTAATTCCCCCCCTGTGGACAACGCGGTCGGGCGCAAAAAATGCCGTTAAATGCTTGTGAATGCAGCGCAAAACCGGCCTTTTGCCGCCCCGCATGGCGGGCGGCGGGCGATTAGGCGGCCTTGGCCCCGGCGGCGATCTTCTCGATCATGCGGTCCACGGTGAGCACTTGCGCGAAGGCGAATTCCAGCGTCGCCAACACGGCCGCCTTCACTTGATCGGCGGTGAGGTTGGCCAAGCCCCGGTTACCGGTGCCGTCGCTGAGAAAAAAGACTTTGTAATCGCGCATGTTGGCCTCGCGCGCGGTGGTGTCGCAGCACACGTTGGTGGCGATGCCGCCGATGATGACGGTGTCGATGCCCTTGGACCGCAGGATCAAATCAAGGTCCGTGCCGGTGAAGGCGCCGTAGCGCGGTTTGATGAGCACGATGTCGCCGGGCTCCACCTGCAGCCGAGGCGAGAGCTTCACCGCGTCGGAGCCGGCAGTTATGCCTCCAACCTTGTTTGAAGGTGGAGCCATGTTGTGGCTTTTCATGTAACTCAGCACGATGTCCGAGGCGATGCCGCGGTTGGACTGATCGGCGCGAGTTTCCTGCGCGGTGTGAATCACCAAAATGCCCGCCTTGCGGCAGGCCGCCGCCAGGCGATTGGCCTGCTCCACCACGAAGGGCCCGTTGGGCGAGGAAATGCTGTAGCCCTCGACGAACACGTTCTGCAGGTCGACGTTGATGTAGGCGGTCTTCTTGGGGTCAACGTTCCAGTCGATCATATTGCGCCCCGTGTGTGGTCAGGTTTCCACATCATCCACGTCGACCTGGCCCGAGATGCGCCGGCGGAACAGCGAGAACGACATGCCCACGGCGAGGATGAGCGAGAGCACCACCAGGATGATCCAGGTGAAGATGCTGCCCTGGCCCAGCACCAGGAGGCCGAAGTCCACCAGCACCCAGATCAGCGCGCCGAAGAAGGCCGCCGCCAGCACCAGGCCCACGGGGCCCAGCGAGAACCACGTGGCGCGCAAATAAACGACGATGACGATCAGCAGCACGATGCCGATCAGCGCCTTCAGCGGCAGTTGGCCCTCGGCGCCGGTGACCCAGCCATAGTAGGAATAGTCGGTGGGGTTGAAGGTGCCCAGCACGACGACGAGGGCCAAGGCCCACCGCCACGCAAAACCTTCCCACGTGATCGCTGCCTTGGCCATGTGTTTCCCCTATTTTACCCTAGGACTCGTCGATCCCCGCCAGCTCGATGCGCACGCCCTTGCGGTCGTGGCCGACACGCAAGCGCACGACCTGGCCGGGCTTGAGTTCCATGGGGCGCACGAAGGGATAAAAGTGCGGCGTCCAGTGCTTGGTGCGCGTGGCCTTGGCCCCGCCCGGCGCGTTCTCGTAGGGCGTTTCGGCATCGAGCATGAGCCTGAGCCACTGCACCACGCCCTGGCACAGCCCGGCCTTGGTGACGGGCAGGTCGAGCGTGATGGTTTCCGCCGGCGTGTCGTGCGGCGTTTGGAAATCGAAATCGAGCAAGGCCGTGGGCTCCGACAGCCAGGTGACGGCGTAGTTGGGCGTGTCCATGTTCATGATCAGCGGCGTGTAGGCGTTGAAGGACGAGAAATCGAAGCCTTCCACCGTGGACACGCGCGTGAGCTCGCCCAGCTCGGCGTTTTCCACCAGGGCGCCCATGATCGACCCCGCCGACGGAATCACGCGCCCGCCGGGCTTGAGCAGGCGGCGCTTGGCGTCTTCCAGCGACGGCAGCACGTCTTCCGACAGGAACTGCGCCGAGAAAATCTCGGCGATCAGCACGTCGGCCGGACGCGGCAGGTCGCGGCCCACCTCCACCTCCCACGACGGCTTCTCGATCACGGTGACTTTGTCGGCCATGTTGTTGTGCGCGACGATGCCGCGCGCCGTGAGCGCGATGGCGGGGTTGGACTCGCAGGTATAGACGCGCGCCCCGGTGCGCGCGGCCATCATCGCCAGCAGGCCCGCGCCGGTGCCCACTTCCAGCACCACGTCGCCGGCCTTGAGGTTGCGGGTCAGCGCCTGCTTGAACGCCGCGTTGCGCTCGGCGTCGTTCATCATGTTGAAGTGCCACGCCGGCACCGCCTCGCCGCGGATGATGCGCACCATGTAATGGGCGTCGGCATCGTCGGGGGATGCGGCATAGCCGCGCTCGGCCAGCATCCACGCGCTGTAGAGATCGCCGGACTTGCGCGCGAGCTTGGCGGCACCGGCCAGCAGCGCCGTGTCATCGGGCGAGAGCGACAGCGCGCGGTCAAGATATTCCTTGGCCTCGCCGTCGCGTCCGCAGGCCATGGCGGCGTGAGCGGCCGCATGCAAGGCCCGCAGGTCATAGGGGTGCGTCGCCAGGGCCTTTTGCGCGTACTGCAGCGCAAGGTCCCACTCGCCGCGCTCGCCGTGACAGGTGGCGATGTCGAGGTCGAGGTCGAGCATGTCGCTGGGGTTCTTGGTCACGGCCGCTTGCAGCGAGGCGAGCGCGCCGTCCAGGTCGTGCCGGTCGGTTTGAATGCGGCCCTTGAGATGCAGATAGTCGCCCTTGTTGGGCGCGAGGGTGACGGCGGCCTCGGCGTAACTCAGCGCCTCGTCCAAGTCCTCGCGGGCCACCGCCAGCAACGCCAGCAACTTCATGGCCTCGGTGTTGGTGGAGTCGCTGCCCAGCACGTCGAGATAGCAGGCCTCGGCCTCGTCAAACCGTCCGGCCTGATGATGGGCGAGGCCTTGGGCCAGCGCCTCGCTTGGGGTCATGGTGGTCGTGTTCATGCGTTACTTCGTTTCAAACCAAAATCCGTCGGCCTTGCCCACGATCCGCACCGCGCTGGGCGGGGCGAAATGCGCCGGGATGATCCACGCCCCGCTGTCGGCCACCTCGCCCAGGAACGCCGTGCGGGTGGCGCGGGATTGCTCGGCGTCCCAGCAGAAGCGGCTCGACCACCGCGGCCGTTCGATCTGCACCGGATGGTGGATGGTATCGCCGACCAGATAGGCGCGCGCCCGGCCGTCGTCGAGGACCAGCACGATGTTGCCCGGGGTGTGGCCCGGGGCCGGCATCAGCCGAACGCCCGGTTCGATCTCATAATCCCCGGCCACGATCAAGGCCTGTTTGGCGTCCAGAATGGGCTGCACCGAATCGTCCCAGGAGCGGTGATTGGCGGGTTCGGCGGAGGTGCGCCGCACGTGTTCCCAGTGCTCGACCTCGGTCTTGTGCATGACGTACTTGGCGTTGGGGAAGGTGGGCACCCAGCGGCCGTTGAGAAGCTTGGTGTTCCAACCGACGTGATCGGCGTGCAGGTGGGTGCAGAGCACATGGGTGATGGCCTCGGCCGGAACCCCGGCGGCGGCGAGATCGGCGAGGTACGTGCCGCGGCGGAGGTGCCAGTCGGGCAGCGTGGGGCGTTCCTTGTCGTTGCCGACGCAGGTGTCGACCAAGATCAAGTTACGCGGCGTGCGCACGATCAGGCTGTGGAACGACATGATCAAACGCCGGTCTGCAGCCTCGACAAAACGCGCGTCTTGCGAGACGCGGGTTTGGGCGAAGGCCTCGGGTGTGGCGTCGGGAAACAGAAAGTCCGGCGCGCGGAAGGGGCCCTCCATGTCGACGACGCGCGTGATCTCGAAGGGCCCCGGAAGTTTCATCGCCGGCAAGCTTTATGGAGTGGGCGCGGGCGGCGCGGCGGCCGCCGGCTTGGGCGGAACGGTGAACTTATAATAGAAGGACGTGGGCGTTTCGGTGGGGCCGAAGGGCCCCGGCACCTTGCGCGAAAACGGCTTCAGGCTTTTCAGATACACCGCCACCGCCCTGGCGTCGCCGTCGGTGAGCGCCGCGAAGGAACGCCACGGCATGGCGGCCGACAGAATGCGCCCATCGGGACGAACGCCGGTGCGCAGGGCCGTGACGATCTCCTCGTTCGACCAGTTGCCAAGACCTGTTTCAACATCGGGCGTGAGATTGGCGCCGTAAAACACGCCCAGGCCCGGAATTTCGTAACCCACTTCGCTGCCGCCCAGCAGATTGACCTTGTCGGGCTTGCCCAGCAATGCGCCCGGCGTGTGGCATTCGCCGCACACTAGCACCTCGGCCAGATACTTGCCGCGCTCGATCTCGGTCTCGGCGCGGGCGCCGAACACAGCCGACACAACCGCGAGCACGGCAACAGCGTATGACCGCATCATGACAAAATCCCCCACTGAATCGCCACTCTAGAACTCGTAACCGAGCGTGCCCATGAGAATGTTGGTGCCGCGGTTCTTCCTGTGCAGAATTTTGGCGTTGGACACGTGAGTGACGCCGAGCCCCGCGCGCACCGACTTGGTCACGCGCGCCGAGAACTGCAATCCCAGGTGAAACTGCGCGGTGCCGCCCAGAAACGTGCTGTCGCCGCGGCGATAGGCGCCGATGGCCGCCGAGGGCTCGAACTCGAAGGCGCCCTTCTTGCCCCACTGAAACGGCAAGGCAAAGCCCGCGAACACCATGCCGCCTTCGTCGCTGTTGACGAAGCCGCCGATCAGGGGCTTCACGCCCAGGAACTTGCCGCCGAGCGCCTTGCCGCCGCCCCAGCCGTCGGCGAAGCGGTACTGCACGTGCAGCGCTACGGCCTTGTTGTCGTTGGGGATGATGTCGTACTGGCCCACGCCCACCAGCAGCTGACCCTTGTCGGCGGCGTGAGCGCTATGGATACCCACCCAGCAGGCAAGCGCCATCGCGCCCGCCTTCAAGACCGTCAACGCGCGCACGGCTGTTAGCCCTTCATCGCCTTGAGCATGGTTTGGCCGAGCGAAGCCGGGCTGTCGGCGATGTGGAAACCCGCCGAGCGCATGGCCTCGAATTTGGCCGCCGCCGTGCCCTTGCCGCCGGAGATGATGGCCCCGGCATGGCCCATGCGCCGCCCCGGCGGCGCGGTGACGCCCGCGACGAAGCCGACGATGGGCTTTTTGGTCTTGGCGCGCCGGTAAAAGTCGGCTGCGTCTTCTTCGGCCGAGCCGCCGATCTCGCCGATCATGATGATGCCTTGGGTGGCGTCGTCGGCCAGGAACAAATCGAGGCAGTCGATGAAGTTGGTGCCGTTGACCGGATCGCCGCCGATGCCGATGCAGGTGGTTTGGCCCAGACCAGCGGCGGTGGTTTGCGCCACGGCTTCGTACGTGAGCGTGCCCGACCGCGAGACGATGCCGATTTTGCCCTTCTGGTGAATATGGCCGGGCATGATGCCGATCTTGCATTCGCCGGGCGTGATGATGCCGGGACAGTTGGGTCCGATCAGACGCGTCTTGGACCCGGCCAGCACGCGCTTGACCTTCACCATGTCGAGCACCGGAATGCCCTCGGTGATGCACACCACCAGCGGAATCTCGGCGTCGATGGCTTCCAGAATGGCGTCAGCGGCGAAGGGCGGCGGCACATAGATGGCCGAGGCGTCGGCCCCGGTGGCCTTGCGCGCATCCGCCACGGTGTCGAACACCGGCAGATCAAGATGCGTGGTGCCGCCCTTGCCGGGCGTGACGCCGCCGACCATTTTTGTGCCGTAAGCGATGGCCTGTTCGGAATGGAAGGTGCCTTGGCTGCCGGTGAAACCCTGGCAGATGACCTTGGTGTTCTTGTTGACCAGAACGGACATGATGACTCCTTAGCGATGAACCTGCCCCCGAAAGGGGGAGGTTAAAACATGAACAGGTGTCGTCCTGGGGCTTGTCCCCAGGACCCAGGACAACCCGCGCGGATCGCGCCGTGACCCCGGGTCCTGGCAATGAATGCCAGGACGACAGTTGAGTTGGCCGGCCACGATCAAGCGGCCTCCTTCACGGCTTTGACCACCTTTTGCGCGGCATCCGCCAGATTATCGGCGGCGATGATGGGAAGGCCCGAGTCCTTCATGATCTTCTTGCCCAAGTCGACGTTGGTGCCCTCGAGGCGCACCACCAAGGGCACGTTGAGTTTGATTTCCTTGGCCGCCGCCACCACGCCTTCCGCGATCACGTCGCAGCGCATGATGCCGCCGAAGATGTTGACCAGAATGCCCTCGACGTTGGGGTCCGACAGAATGATTTTAAACGCCGTGGTGACGCGCTCTTTCGTCGCGCCGCCGCCCACGTCGAGGAAGTTGGCGGGCTCGCCGCCGTAGAGCTTGATGATGTCCATGGTCGCCATGGCCAAACCGGCGCCGTTGACCATGCAGCCAATACTTCCATCGAGCTTCACGTAATTCAGGTCGGCCTTGGAGGCTTCAAGTTCGGTTGGGTCTTCTTCGTCGACGTCGCGAAGGTCGACGATGTCGGGATGGCGATAGAGCGCGTTGGAATCGAAATTCATCTTGGCGTCCAGCGGCAGCACCTCGCCCTCGCCGGTGACCACCAGCGGATTGATCTCGAGCATCGAAGAGTCGGTTTTCAGGAACGCGTCGTAGAGCGTGGTCAGCAATTTGGTGCACGACTTGATCTGATTGCCCGTGAGGCCCAGCGCGAAGGCGATCTTGCGGCAATGGAACCCCTGGATGCCCGTGGCCGGGTCGATGGGCTGCAGGATGATCTTTTCCGGCGTCTTGTGCGCCACATCTTCGATGTTTACCCCACCTTCCGTCGACGCCATGATGGTGACGCGACTGGAAGCGCGGTCCACCAGCATGGAGAGGTACAGCTCGCGCACGATGTTGCAGCCGGCCTCGACATAGACCCGCTTGACCACCTTGCCGGCCTCGCCCGACTGGATGGTGACCAGCGTCTTGCCGATCATCTGCTGGGCGTTTTCTTTCACGTCGGCGGCGCTCTTGCACACGCGCACACCGCCCTTGTCGCCCGCTTCTTTTTCCTTGAACTTGCCCTTGCCGCGCCCGCCGGCGTGAATCTGCGCCTTCACCACGAAGGGCGCCTTGCCCAGGCGCTCGGCCACCTGCAGGGCCTCTTGGGGCGTGTAGGCGACGCCGCCGTCGAGCACGGGCACGCCGAATTTTTTCAGAATCTGCTTGGCTTGATACTCATGGATATTCATGCGGTCCCCTCTGCGCAGCGTCCGGCGCTTGAAACGCCGTCATTCTTGCAGCCTTTATAGCATCGCCGGAGGGGGGCGCAAACGCGCCGAATCGCTGGCAACGCCAAAAAAGCAAAGGGCCGGAAGGACTTAACCCTCCGGCCCGTGCTTGTGGTTGAATGGCCCAGGTTGAATGTGGGTCGCGGCTATTTGCCGAGGTTGGGATCGATCTTCTTGCAGGCGTCCACCAGGCCGCGCACGGAGGCCACGGACTTATCGAGCATCGCCTTCTCGTCGGCCGTGAGCGCGATTTCCACGGTACGCTCCACGCCGCCCGCACCGATGATCACCGGCACACCGACGTAGATGTCTTTCAGGCCATAGGGCCCGTCCACATGGACGGCGCAGGGCAGCAGGCGCTTCTTGTCCTTGATGTAGGCTTCGGCCATTTGGATGGCGGAGGCGGCGGGCGCGTAGAAGGCCGAGCCGGTTTTCAAGAGGGCGACGATTTCGGCACCGCCGTCGCGGGTGCGCTGCACGATCTTGTCGATTTTCTCTTGCGTGCTCCAACCCATCTTCACCAGATCGGGCACGGGAATGCCCGCCACCGTCGAGTAGCGCGTCAGCGGCACCATGGTGTCGCCGTGGCCGCCGAGCACGAAGGCCGTGACATCTTCCACCGAGACTTTGAATTCTTCGGCGAGGAAATAGCGGAAGCGCGCGCTATCGAGCACGCCGGCCATGCCGACGACCTTGTTGCGCGGCAGCCCAGAGTATTCGCGCAGCGCCCACACCATGGCGTCGAGCGGATTGGTGATGCAGATGACGAAGGCGTTGGGGCAATGCTTCTTGATGCCCTCGCCCACCTGGGCCATGACCTTCAAGTTGATGCCGAGCAAGTCGTCGCGGCTCATGCCGGGCTTGCGCGGCACGCCCGCCGTGACGATGACCACGTCGGAACCGGCGATCACCGAATAATCGTTGCCGCCTTTGTACGCGGAATCCTTGCCTTCCACCGGCGTGGACTCGGCGATGTCGAGCCCCTTGCCCTGGGGAATGCCCTCGGCGATGTCGAACATCGCCACGTCGCCGAGTTCTTTCAGGCCGATGAGGTGGGCCAAGGTGCCGCCGATATTGCCGGAGCCGACGAGGCCGATTTTGGTGCGCGCCATGGGTTTTTATCCCCTTTCCCAGTGCCGATTGGTGGGCGAGGTGGTAGCGTGATTCACCCCGACAGAGCAAGGGCGCCGGAGGCCCAGCCATGACCCCCAACATCAGAAGAACCCTATGTTTACTGCTGATCTCAACCGCGTTGGCCGCCTGCGGCGCGCGTGCGCCGGGGCCAGAGGCCACGGCTTCGCCGACCATGACCAAGTCCTTCGACTTGGTGGACCTGACGGAGTTTAGGTTGTTCTTCACCGGCGGGGGCACAGCCGCGCCGCGCCACATGTCGGTGGCCGAGGCGGCCGACGTGCTGAAGGATTACGACGTCATCTTCATCGGCGAGGCCCATCGCCATCCCGGCAATCACATCGCGCAGATGGCCCTGTTCCGCGCCATCCAGGAGCGCGCGCCCAACGTGAGCCTGTCCTTGGAGCAGTTCGAGCGCGACGTGCAACACGTGGTCGACGACTTCATGGCCGGCAAGATCGGCGAGGAACCGTTCCGCAAAGCCTCGCGCGCCTGGGACAACTACCCCGGCAGCTATCGGCCCCTGGTGGAATACGCCAAGGAGCGTGGACTGCCGGTGATCGCCGCCGAGGCCCCGACCATGGTGGTGCGCTGCGTCGGCCAGCAGGGCCCCGAGTTCTTGGACAAGATGAAGCCCGAGAATCGCGGTTGGGCGGCGGCGAAGCTCCACCTCCAGGACGGCCCCTACAAAGACAAGTACATGCGCTTTCTCATCGGCGACAGCGGACACGGCGAGAACGCGGCCAAGGACAATGCGCCCAGTGCGGCGCAACTGCGCAGCTTTGCCGCCCAAGTGACGCGCGACGACACCATGGCGGAATCGATTTATCGGCACCTGCAGAAAAATCCGGGGCGCAAGGTGGTGCACTTGAACGGGTCGTTTCACAGCGAGTCGTTCCTGGGCACGGCCGAGCGGCTGCAGCTGCGCGACCCCAAGCTCAAGATCGCGGTGGTGAACCCGATTCAAATTAAGCCCGGCGCCAAGGCCGAGGTGAGCGCCGCGGACGCCAAGACGGGGACGTTTGTATTGTTGATCCGCGAGGCGCCCAAGGGCTACGTGTCGGCCGAGGAAGAGCGCGCGGCGGTCATGGAACAGATGAAATTCCGCGGCGCGAGCAAGTGCGAGTTGTGAGAACACTCTCGACTGTCACCCTGGGCCTCGTGCCCAGGGTCCAGGGCATTTTGCAGCGAACGCGTTTGTATCCCTGGATCCTGGGGACAAGCCCCAGGATGACGGCTCGAAAAGCGCCGTCACTCCTCCACGTGTCGCTGCTTGATGTAGTCCACCGCCTGCATCTCGATCAGACGTGACGCCGTGCGCTGAAACTCGAAGCCGCCCTCGCGGCCGGTGTAAAGCTCGGTCGGGGGCGACGCCGCCGCGCAGATCAACACCGTGCGATGCTCATACAGCGCGTCGATGAAGGTGACGAAGCGCCGCGCGGCGTCTTTCTTCTCCTCCGACATTCGCGGAATGCCCGACATGATCACGGTCGAATACTGCGCGGCGATGGCGAGATAGTCCGACGGGCCCAGGGCCTGCTCGCACAAATCCGAGAATGAAAACCGCGCCACTTCGTGGGCGGCGGCGGGCACTTTGATGCGCCGGCCTTGCACGGTGACGTGATCGGGCGTGGGCGGCGCATCATCCGTGAGGCGCGCCCAGGCGGCATCGAGGGCCGCGTCGGCCGCGGGGCCCAAGGGCGCGTGGTACACCGGCGCGCCCATGAGGCGCCCCAGGCGGTAGTCCTGTTCGGACTCCAGCGCGATCACGTCGAGCTTGGACTTGATCAACTCGATGAAGGGCACGAACTTCTCGCGCTGCAGGCCGTGCTTGTACAGATCGTCGGGATGGCGGTTGGAGGTGGCCACCACCACCACGCCGCGCTCGAACAGTTTCTGGAACAGCCGGCCGACGATCATGGCGTCGGCGATGTCGCGCACTTCAAGTTCGTCGAGACACAACAGCGTCGTGGCGTCGGCGATGCCGTCGGCCATGCCGGGAATGGGGTCGCCCACGTCGTCGCCGGGCAACTGCCGCAGGCGATGGATCTCGGCATGGATATCGCGCATGAAGGCGTGGAAGTGCACGCGCTCCTTGGTCTTGATGGGCGTCGATTGATACAGCAAGTCCATCAGCATGGACTTGCCGCGCCCGACGCCGCCGTAGAGGTAAAGGCCCTGGGGCGGGGCCGCGTCGATCTCGGGCGTGAGGCCGAAGCGCTGCATCCAGCCCTTCTTGCCGCTCTTGGGCGTGTAGCGCAGCAGCGCGTGATGCAGGCTCTGCATGCGCTCGGCCACCAGCTTCTGCGCGGAGTCGGGCTTGAGCTCGCCCGCCGTCAGCAGGTCGCGGTAGCGGAAGATGGGGCCTTCGGTCATTTTTTGTCTTGGCGCATGGCCTGATCGGAAAACCGGCTTCCACTTTTCCGGGCCATGCGCGGTGCCTCATGAAAGCGAATCGCCCGAACAGACTCCTGCCGGGCGATCAGCCTCACGGAATTGACGAAAGATCAGCCGTCGGAATTGATTTTCGCGATCAAGTCGCCCAGCGTTTTCTCGGCCTGGTCGTTGGGCACCTGGCAGGTGCCCGCCGCCATGTGGCCGCCGCCGCCGTACTTCAAGCACAGCTCGCCGACGTTGGTTTTCGACGACCGGTCGAAAATGGACTTGCCGATGGCGAACACGGTGTTGAGCTTCTTCAGGCCCCACATGACGTGAATCGAAATGTTGGTCTCGGGGTACAGCGCGTAGATCAGGAAGCGGTTGGCCGCCCAGATGGTTTCCTCGTCGCGCAGGTCGAGAATGACCAAGTTCTTGTGCACCTTCGAGCAGCGCTTGATCTGTTCCTTCGCCTTGGCCTCGTGCTCGACGTACAAATCCACGCGCTCGACCACGTCGGGCAGCATGAGGATTTCGTCGATGGGAATCTCGACGCACTTGTCGATCAATTCCATCATCAGCTGATAGTTGGAAATGGTGAACTCGCGGAAGCGGCCGAGCCCCGTGCGCGCGTCCATGATGAAGTTCATCAGGTCCCACCCTTGCGGGTTGAGAACCTCGTTCTTGTTGAACTGCGCGGCGTCGCCCTTGTCGACCGCGATCATCAGGTCGTCGCCGATGCGCGGCAGTTTCTTCTTGCCGCCGAAGAAGTCATAGACCACGCGCGCCGCCGAGGGCGCCTTGGGGTCGATGATGTGGTTGTCCTTCTTGCCGACGCGCACCGTCTCCGACAGGTGGTGGTCGAAGGCCACCCGCACGCCGTCCACGTAGGGCAGGTTGGTGGTGATGTCGCGGGCCGAAATCTCGATGACGCCGTCCTGCATGTCCTTGGGGTGGACGAACTTGATCTCGTCGATCAGTTTCATCTCCTTCAGGATGGCGGCGCACACGAGCCCGTCAAAGTCACTGCGCGTCACCAGGCGGAATTTCTTGCCTTCTTTGATGATGTCTTCGGCGGTTAAAGCCATTGGTAAGTATCCCCTCGACAACGATGCGTCCGGGCTGAAAGATAAACAGGTGAACTGGACGTGACAACGCCCGATACGTGGCGGTTTTCCGCGGGTTTGAACGGTGGACACAGGTGCAATGAAATCGAATCCGAACAGCGCGCGGAGAATCGCAGCCCTTGGTTGTCTCGCGGGCCTCGCACTCCTGCTGGGGGCCTGCGCCGGAACGCCCTTCGTCGACGGCCGCCGCGAAGCCGGCCAAAAGGAGCCCGTGGGGGCCTCCACGCCCGACCGCGTGGCCGTTTGCTATTCCAGCCGCGGCACCACGCCGCGCGAGGTCTTGGCCCTGGCCCAGGCCGAATGCGCCAAGACCAACCGCAGAGCGCAGTTCGACGGACAGGATGAGTTTCGCTGCTCGTTGCTGGCCCCGACGCGGGCGTATTTCAAATGCGTGGGACCATGAGGATGAACATGTATGCGATGGGCACGGCGCAGTAACCGGAAGAGAAATAAGCTCGTCATTCCCCGGCTTGACCGGGGAATCCATTGCTCAACATGCACGATGATAAATGGATCGCCCGATCAAGTCGGGCGATGACAAATTAGAGTTTTGCTACCCCTGCCGCTCGACCATCTTCATCTTGATATCGCCGATGGCCTTGGCGGGGTTGAGCCCCTTGGGGCAGGTCTGCGTGCAGTTCATGATGGTGTGGCAGCGATAGAGCCGGAAGGGGTCTTCCAGGTTGTCCAACCGTTCACCCGTGGCTTCGTCGCGGCTGTCGTTGATCCAGCGCGCGGCCTGCAACAAGATCGCGGGGCCTAAGTAGCGGTCGCCGTTCCACCAATAGCTCGGGCACGAGGTGGAGCAGCAGAAGCACAAAATGCATTCCCACAAGCCGTCGAGTTTGGCGCGCTCCTCGGGGCTCTGCTTGCGCTCGGCATTGGGCGGCGCGGGCGTATCGGACTTCAACCAAGGCTCGATGGAGGCGTACTGCGCATAGACGTGCGTGAGATCAGGGACCAAGTCCTTGATGACGGGCATGTGCGGCAGCGGATAGACCTTCACGTCGCCTTTGCATTCTTCGATGGGCTTCAGGCAGGCCAATGTATTGCGGCCGTCGATGTTCATGGAGCATGAGCCGCAGATGCCCTCGCGGCAGGAGCGGCGCAGGGTCAGCGTCTGATCCATCTCGTCTTTGATCTTGAGCAGCGCGTCGAGCACCATGGGGCCGCAGGTGTCCATGTCGACCTGATAGGTGTCCAGGCGCGGGTTCTCGCCCGTATCCGGATCGTAGCGGTAGATCTGGAAGGTGCGGACGTTCTTCGCCCCCGCCGGTGCGGCGTGCTTTTTGCCCGGCTGGACTTGGCTGTTCTTCGGCAGCGTGAGTTCGACCATGGGACCCTCTTAATAAACTCGCGCTTTTGGCGGGATGTACTGCACTTCGTTGGTGAGCGTGTAGGTGTGCACCGGGCGGTAATCGAGCTTCACTTTGTAGGAGGCGTCGATCGAGGCCAGCGTGTGCTTCATCCAGTTCGCGTCGTCGCGGTTGGGATAATCCTCGTGCGCGTGCGCGCCGCGGCTTTCGTGGCGGGCCTCGGCACCGGCGATGGTGGCCAGCGCGCAGGGGATGAGGTTGTCGAGTTCCAACGCCTCGATCAGGTCGGTGTTGAACACCAGGCTGCGGTCGGCGACCTTGATATCCTTCATGGTTCCCGCGATCTCGCCCATCTTGTCGAGACCCTCCTTGAGCGTCTTGGCGGTGCGGAAC
>JANRJL010000046.1:0-2072 GCA_033763995.1 Rhodospirillaceae bacterium
AGCAGCTTGCCCTGGGCGTGGAACTCCTCCAGGCGGCGTTTCAGCTCGATCTTGATGTCCTTGATCGCCTGCGACAGGGCGGGGCGCGGCGTGACGTAGTGGCTGTTGGGGTAGACCACGATCTCGGTCAGCGCGGCGGTCTTTTCGCCGGTCAAGGGGTCGAACTCGACGATGCTTTCCACGTCGTCGCCGAACAGGGACACCCGCCAGGCGCGGTCCTCGTAGTGGGCGGGGAAAATCTCCACCACGTCGCCGCGCGCGCGGAAGGTGCCGCGGAAGAACGCCGCGTCGTTGCGCTTGTACTGCAGCGCCACCAGCTGCTTGAGCAGCTCGCCGCGCGGCACCGCCGTGCCCTGCTTCACTGTCAAGGCCATTCTTGAATAGGACTCGACCGAGCCCAGGCCGTAGAGGCACGACACCGACGCCACGATCACCACGTCGCGCCGCTCCAGGATCGCCCGCGTCGCCGAATGGCGCATGCGGTCGATCTGCTCGTTGATGCTACTGTCCTTCTCGATATAGGTGTCGGTGCGCGGCACGTAGGCTTCGGGCTGGTAGTAGTCGTAGTACGACACGAAGTACTCGACCGCGTTGTCGGGAAAGAAGCTCCTGAACTCGCCGTACAGCTGCGCGGCCAGCGTCTTGTTGGGCGCCAGCACCAGGGCCGGGCGGCCGGTGCGGGCGATGACGTGGGCCATGGTGAAGGTCTTGCCCGAGCCGGTGACGCCCAACAAAACCTGGTCGCGCTCCTTGTGCTCCAGGCCCTTCACCAGCGCGTCGATGGCGGCGGGCTGGTCGCCGGCCGGGGCGAAGTCGCTGGTCAGCCGGAAGGCGGCGCGCGGGCCGGCCGGCGGCCGCGCGTAGACCGGCTGCAACAGGGTGGAGGTGACGACGGACATGGGCGGACCATAAAGCCGGGCGCCGGGCCTGACAACGCGGCGGCGCATCGCTCTCGGCACGCCCCGGATTCAGTCCGGGTCCGACGCCGACCGCATGCGCAAACCGCGCGTGTTGCAACTAAGCGGCGCGCTTGCGCGAACGCCCGCCGGGCGCCGGTGCCGGGCGTGTCTTCGCCACCACCTCCTGCACCAACTTCGGCTGGGCGTCGATCACCCGCAGCAGCACCTTGGCCGCCTGGTCGGGCTCGCGGCGCTTGGCTTCCCAGTCGCGGATCGTCGCCACCGGCAGGTCGAACACCGCGGCGAACACGGCCTGGGACATGCGCAAGCCTTTGCGCACCATGGCCACGGTCTTGGGCTTCGCGGGCGCCGGCGGATTGATGCGCCTGAACTGCTTTAGCTCGCGCATCGTCAACAGCGGCGTGTCGTCGTCCGGTTCGAACGCCGCCGGGCTGTTGGCTTTGACGGGGTCGTAACGGGGCTTCGACTCTTGGCCCAAGCTTCCGTCGGCGCGGACACGATAAAGCTTGCCGTCAACCTCCCGGTATCTCACCCAGCGTGGCTCCGTAGGCTCTCTTTTCGTTGTCATGGGCCCTCCTTGCCGAAATGATCCGGACAACCCCGCCGCGCGGCGTATAGACGACAAAGTAGATCTCGCCATCGATGTCGCCGATCGTCTGCCGCCGGTCCTCGCCGTAGTCGCGGCGAAGATCGGGACGGTCGATGCGTCGCGGGTCGTCGAACACGCGCTTGGCGAAGCTGAAGTTGAAGCCGCGCGCGGCGCGTGTCCGCTCGCTCTTGCCCGCGTCCCATTCGAACTCCATGCCCAATCATAAGGCAATGCCGTAGGGTTGGCAAGGCGGCCAGCGCCGGCCGGCGCATCACGCTCAACCGTCATGCTGGCGCCCCCGGGTTCGGCGCGGCGGCGCATCACACGCGGCACGCCCCGGATTCAGTCCTGGGCCTACGCTGGCCGCATACGCGAACCGCGCGTGTTGCACCGTGGGTCCCGGGCCGGGCTTGTCCTCGGGTCGCGCGGCGCGCGAACCCGGGGGTCCGGGACGTGACGGTGCGTACGTCGCGAAGCCACGACAAAACGTTCAACCGTCGTCCTGGGGCTAGTCCCCAGGACCCAGAGTCTCGGCACGCCGCCGTTTCATCTGCTCTGGGCCC
>JANRJL010000082.1:0-72312 GCA_033763995.1 Rhodospirillaceae bacterium
GCCCGTGCCTGCGCCGCCGTTTTAATGCCGAAGCCCACCGCGATCGGCAGGTGAGTATGGCGACGCAGCCGGTCGACATCCTGCTTCACGGCATCGGCATCGGCGGACTTGGTGCCGGTCACGCCCATGACGGCGACGTGATAAACGAATCCCGACGCCTTGCCGATGATCTTGGGCAGACGTGCATCGCTCGACGTGGGGGCGGTCAGAAAAATGAAATTGAGTCCGTGCGCCGCCAGATGGGGCAACAGTTCGTCGGCCTCTTCGGGCGGCAGATCGACGACGATCACGCCGTCGGCTCCGGCGGCGGCGGCGTCCTGAGCGAATCTCGCCGAGCCGTAACGATAAATCGGATTGAAGTAGCCCATCAGCACGATGGGCGTGGCATCGTCGGACTTACGAAAAGCGGCAACAGAAGCAAAAATGTCCCTGAGGGCAATATTGTGCTTCAACGCACGTTGGCTCGACAACTGGATCGACGGACCGTCGGCCATGGGATCGGAAAACGGCACGCCGATTTCGACGATATCGGCCCCGGCCGCGGGCAAGCCGGCGAGGATCGCCTGAAACGTCGCCAAGTCGGGATCGCCCGCCGTGATAAATGTCACCAAACCGGCGCGGCCTTGAGCTTTGAGCGCGGCAAAGCGCGCGGCGATACGTGACATCGGTCGCGTGCTCACATCTTGGCGCCGAGTGCGTCGGCAATGGTGAACACATCCTTGTCGCCACGGCCGCACATGTTCATCACGATCAAATGATCCTTGGGCAGCTTGGGCGCGATTTTCGCCACATGAGCCAGGGCGTGCGCGGGCTCCAGCGCCGGGAGAATGCCCTCGAGGCTGGAGCAAAGCTGAAACGCCGCGAGCGCCTCATCGTCCGTGGCCGAGACATATTCGACGCGCTTCATCTCATGCAGCCACGCATGCTCCGGGCCGATGCCCGGGTAATCAAGCCCGGCGGAAATCGAATGGGCGTCTTTGATCTGGCCGTTGGCGTCTTGCAGCAGATAGGTGCGGTTGCCATGCAACACGCCGGGCTCGCCGCCCGTGATGGATGCCGCATGGGCGCCCGTCGCGATGCCCCGGCCCGCCGCCTCGACACCGATGATGCGGACATCCTTGTCGTCGAGAAACGGATGGAACAAGCCGATGGCGTTGGAGCCGCCGCCGATGCAGGCCACCAGCGTGTCGGGCAAACGGCCCTCGGCGTCCTGAAGCTGCGAGCGCACCTCGATGCCGATGACCGACTGAAAATCGCGCACCATGGTGGGATAGGGATGCGGGCCCGCCGCCGTGCCGATGGCGTAATACGTGGTCTCGACGTTGGCGACCCAGTCTCGCAGCGCTTCGTTCATTGCATCTTTGAGAGTCGCCGCGCCCTTCTCGACCGGCCGCACTTCTGCGCCCAGCAACTTCATCCGGAAGACATTGGGCTTTTGACGCTCGACATCCTTCGCGCCCATGTAGACGACGCACTGCAGCCCAAACCGCGCGCACACTGTCGCGATCGCCACGCCGTGTTGGCCGGCGCCGGTTTCCGCGATGATGCGTTTCTTGCCCATGCGCCGCGCCAGAAGAATTTGGCCAAGGCAATTGTTGATCTTGTGAGAGCCGGTGTGGTTGAGTTCGTCCCGCTTGAAATAAATCTTGGCACCGCCGAAATGCGCCGTGAAACGTTCGGCCCAATAGAGCGGACTTGGACGGCCGGCATAGTGCGTGTTGAAGCCGGTCAACTCCGCCTGGAACTTCGGGTCTGCCTTGGCGGTGGCGTAAGCCTTTTCCACTTCCAGGATGAGTGGCATCAAGGTTTCAGCCACATACCGCCCACCGAAAATACCGAAGTGGCCATTCTCGTCGGTTCCGGCGCGATAGCTGTTGGGTGGCTGCACGTACGCCATGACGGAGTTAAGATGCTGTCTCGGTGAAAGGCCAAAAAAGGAGCGGTCTTATACCCTACACCCGGCCATACCCCAAGGGCACAGAAATGGCCAAAAACCTATCCTGATCAGCTTGTTAGTTACTCAAGTCGAGATCGCGCGCACGGCATTGATAAAGGCGCGGATCTTGGCGGCGCTTTTTACACCGGGGCGGGTTTCCACACCGGAGGAGATGTCCACTGCTTGTGCGCCGGAAGCCTTGACTGCCGCCTTTACATTCTTGGCGGTAAGGCCGCCTGCCAGCATCCACGGCAATGATCCCGCGTAACTTTTCATGAGGGTCCAATCGAAAGCCACCGCATTGCCTCCGGGACGCGTCGCCGTGGGCGGTGGCTTTGTGTCGAACAGGAACCAATCCGCGACACCTGCATAGGCGGCTGATGCTTGAACATCGCCACGGTTCGCGATGCCTAGCGCTTTCATGACCGGCGTCTCAAATGCCTTCCGGATCGCGCCAACGCGTTCTGGCGATTCTCTGCCATGAAGCTGCAGCATATCCAGGCGGACGGCCTGCATTGTTTTGTCGAGTTGCGCATCGCTGGGTTCGACAAAGAGACCCACCTTTTTCACGTGGCGAGGAACGCCCGATGCAAGCTCGGCGGCTTTTTCAATCGAGACGAAACGCGGCGAACTGCGAAAGAACACGAAGCCGACGAAGTCGGCCCCGGCCTCGACCGCTGTCTCCAGGGCCTTGGCGTCGGTCAGCCCGCAAATCTTGACGGCGATGGTCACGGGAACACGCGACAAAATCTCAAGCCGCCAATTCCATGGCAATGCGCTTGGCCGCCGCAGCTTGGTCAGGCGCGGCCGTGATGGGTCGGCCAATCACGACATAGTCCGCGCCAGCGGCGATCGCCTCGGCGGGCGTCATGACGCGCTTTTGGTCATTGGCGGCTGCCCACTGCGGACGCACGCCGGGAGTCACCAGCTTGAAATTGGGGCCAAGATCAGCCCGCAGAATTGCCGCTTCATGCGGGGAACAGACCACGCCGTCGAGGCCGGATAGCTTGGCCAACGCGGCCAAGCGGCGCACCTGCTCGGTGACGCTGCCGATCATGCCGCACTCAGCCAAGTCAGGCTGTTCGAGGCTAGTGAGGATCGTAACCGCCAGCACAAGCGGGCGATCGATAAGGTGGGCTTTAGCCGCCTCGCCTGCCGCCTTGGCGGCGGCCTCCATCATGGCGCGGCCCCCGGCAGCGTGAACATTAATCATGAACGGCTTGAGCGGAACGACCGAGCGCACGGCGCCGGCGACCGTGGTGGGAATGTCGTGGAATTTGAGATCCAGGAACAGCGGCAGGTCGCACGCCCGCGTGACCTCGCTAATGCCCTTGGGACCTTGAGCATTGAAGAACTCCATGCCCAGCTTTACGCCGCCCACAGCGTCGGACAAGGTCGCCGCCCATGACGTCGCCTGACCGAGGTCGGCGGTATCGAGCGCGCAAAAGACGGGGTTCTTGAGCTTCACGGTCATAACGATTCATTATACCACAGTTCGTAACTGACCAAGCCGCAACTGCGGTTCGTCTTACGCCGCGCGCGGACGTTCGGGCATTTCCGCTTTCGCGCGGGCGGCGGCGGCGTCCTCTTTCAGCCGCGCTAGGCTGTGTTCCATTTCACGCATGCGCTTGTTGGCGGCTCGGAGTTCGCGCCGTCTCTCCGCGCCCGACAGCCACGTGGCGAAAGCACCCGCCAAGAAGCCCAACAGCAACGCGACCAGCACCACGGCATAAAGGCCGGCATCGATGCGATAGGGAAGCGGCCAGAATTCGAGCGTGATGGAGGCGCGGTTCGAGACCGCGAACAGCATCACGATCATGCCCGCGACAATGGCCAGAAGAGTCTTGAGAACGCTCACAACTAATCCCGGCGCGGCGCGCTCAGGTGTTGAGCATGTCGCGCAGTTGCTTGCCGGTCTTGAAATAAGGCACGGCTTTCTCGGCCACTGCGACGGAGGCGCCGGTGCGCGGATTGCGCCCAATGCGCGAGTCGCGGTGCTTGACCGAGAAGGCGCCGAATCCCCGCAGCTCGATGCGGTCGCCGCGGCTCAAGGCCTTGGAGATTTCCTCGAAGATGCTGGTGACGATGCGCTCGACATCGCGTTGATAAAGGTGCGGATTGCGCGCCGCGATCTGGGCGATGAGCTCAGACTTGGTCATGGACGGCTTCCCCTTGCGTGGGTGGTAAGTGGAAAAACACCCGCAACATCAACAACATAGACGCAAGGATGGGGGCACTGTCGCGGAGAGTCAAGACTAACCCCCTCAAAAACCAGCACTTTCCTGGCCACAAACGGCTTAGACGGGTCCATGCAAACCAAAACGGGCGCCCCGCTGGGGGCGCCCGCCGATGCCTGAGTCTGGCAGATTTCCTGGCTTTGGGCCGGGATTATTCGTCTTTCTTGGTCTTGGCGTCGGTGGCTTCTTTTTGTTTCTGCTTCAAAGCCGCGCCAAGAATGTCGCCCAGCGAGGCGCCCGAGTCGGTGGATCCGAACTCGGCCATGGCCTGCTTTTCTTCTTCCACTTCACGGGCCTTGATCGACAGGCTGAGTTTGCGCGTCTTGGGGTCGATGGCGATGATCCGCGCATCGACCTTCTCGCCGACGGCGAAGCGGTCGGGGCGCTGTTCGGAACGCTCCTTGGCCAACTCGTTCTTCTTGATAAAGCCCGGCAGGGTGTCGTTGACGAGCACCTCGATGCCCATCTCGACGATTTCCTTGACCACGCAGGTGACGATCTGACCCTTCTGCAGGCCGACCGACGCCGACGCAAAGGGATCGCCGGAGAGCTGTTTAATGCCCAAGGAAATGCGTTCCTTCTCGATGTCGACGTCGAGCACCTTGGTCTTCACGCGCTGACCTTTTTGATAGGTCTTCAGTGCCGCTTCGCCTTCCTGGTCCCACGACAAGTCGGAGAGATGGACCATGCCGTCGATTTCGCCGTCGAGACCCACGAACAAGCCGAACTCGGTGATGTTCTTGATCTCGCCCTCGAGCTCGGTGCCGACCGGGTACTTGTCCTTGAACGAGGACCACGGATTATCCATGCACTGCTTCAGGCCAAGCGAAATGCGGCGCTTTTCCTGATCGACGTCCAGCACCATCACTTCGACTTCCTGGCTGGTCGAGACGATCTTGCCGGGGTGCACGTTCTTCTTGGTCCAGCTCATTTCGGAAACGTGAACCAAGCCCTCGACGCCCGCTTCCAATTCCACGAAGGCGCCGTAATCGGTGATGTTGGTGACGCGGCCCTTGAGCTTGACGCCCTTCGGATACTTCGCCACGGCGCCGTCCCACGGATCGGCCTCGAGCTGCTTCATGCCCAGCGAAATGCGTTGGGTCTCCATGTTGAAGCGGATGACCTGCACCTTGAGCTGCTGGCCGACGGACAGCGCCTCGGAGGGGTGATTGACCCGCTTCCAGGAGATGTCGGTGACGTGCAACAAGCCGTCGACGCCGCCCAAATCCACGAACGCGCCGTAATCGGTGATGTTCTTGACCACGCCGTCGAGCACTTGGCCTTCGCGCAGGTCTTCCATCAACTTCGACCGCTCATGAGCGCGAGTTTCTTCCAATACGGCACGACGCGAGACAACGATATTGCCGCGGGCACGGTCCATTTTCAAAATCTGGAAGGTCTGCGGAACGCCGATCAGGTGATTGACGTCGCGTACCGGACGGATGTCGACTTGACTGCCGGGCAAGAAGGCGACGGCGCCGTTGAGGTCGACCGTGAAACCGCCTTTGACGCGACCGAAGATGGTGCCTTCGACGCGGGTGTTTTCCTTGTGCTGGCTTTCGAGAGTGTTCCAGGCTTCTTCGCGGCGCGCCTTATCGCGCGACAAGATGATCACGCCTTCGCTGTCTTCGTAGCGCTCGACGTACACGTCGACGCGGTCGCCGGCTTTCAATTCGATGTCCTTGCCGCCGCGCGCGAATTCCTTCAGCGGGATGCGGCCTTCGGACTTGAGCCCGACGTCCACCAGAACGGCGTCGTCGTCGATGCGCAAAACGTGCCCATGAAGGACCGAGCCTTCGATGGTTTCGCTGCGTTGAAATGATTCTTCGAGGAGGGCGGCAAAGTCTTCCTTCACCGCGGCGGCTGATGCAGCCATGTGCGTATCCTTTCGGTTTTCTGATCCTGGCCGCCGGTTGGATCCGGCGGTCTTGCGGGCGTCGCCGGCCCCATGCCGTCGCTCGCCCAAGCCCGGGGTTCACCCCCGAGTCGCTTAACGTCCTCGCCCTTCACTATCGCGGCCGGGCCCGCCGCTGCTCAAACAAGGTCTTTACATCGACCGTTTCGCGATTTGGTCCGCGACAAATTTCTTTGCTAAATCAAATACTTGGTCCGGATCAAGGGCGCTGGTATCGAGCTGCCAAGCATCCTCGGCCGGTTTCATGGGGGCCACGGATCGACCGCTATCGCGGGCGTCGCGGGCCTCCAAATCGGCGCGAACGCGGGCCTCTATAACCACTTCACCCTTGCCCCGCAACTCCTTGATCCGCCGCTCGACGCGCACGTCCAGGGAGGCGGAAACGAAGATTTTGGCCGCCGCGTCGGGGCAGACCACCGTGCCGATATCGCGACCGTCCAGAACCGCGCCCTTTTTGCCCAGGGGCGGGCGATGAGCGAAGTCGCGCTGGAACTGCAAGATCGCCGCCCGCACACCGGGAATAGCCGCCACCTGAGAGGCGGCCACGCCCGCTGCTTCGGTGCGCAGGTCTTCCGGCGCGAATTGCGTAATGTCGAGCGTCTTGGCCGCAGCGATCGCTTGGGCTTCATCGGTCGGGTCTCCACCGCGCCGAAGCGCGGCGACACCGATGGCGCGATAGAGCGATCCGGAATCGAGGTAGGCAAAGTCGAAGTGCGTGGCCAAGCGTTTCGCCAGCGTGCCCTTGCCCGAGGCGGCCGAACCGTCAATGGCGACAATGATGGATCGCGTTGTCATCTATGTGAGCTGCAACGTGGCGCCCAACTTGCTCATCAGCGGGACGAAATCCGGGAAACTGGTGGCAATGGCGGCTACGTCGTCGATGGCGATGGGATCGGCGCTGACCTGGCCCAATACGAGAAACGCCATGGCGATCCGGTGATCGAGGTTGACGGCGATGGTGGCGTGCCCTTTGGGCGGCTTGCCGGTCCCACGTACGATCATGGTGTCGCCCTCGGCGCGCGCATCAACGCCGCAGGCCACAAGTCCGTTCACCATGGCCGCTAATCGATCGCTTTCTTTTACACGCAGTTCGGCCAAACCCTCCATGCGGGTTTCGCCGTCGGCGCAGGCCGCTGCGATCGCGAGAATAGGGTATTCGTCGATCATAGAGGGCGCGCGCGTGGGCGGGACATTGATACCTCTGAGCACGCTGGCTTTAACCTTGATATCGGCCACGGGCTCGCCGGCATCCAAGCGCTGATTGATAATCTCGAGGCTCGCGCCCATCTCACGCAAGGTATCAAACAGCCCGATGCGCAAGGGATTGAGCCCGACATTCTCGATCAAGATTTCCGAACCCGGTATCAACAGCGCCGCCACCATGGGAAAGGCCGCCGAGGATGGGTCGCCGGGGACCACGACCGGCCGGCCGGACAACTCTGGCTGTCCGATAATCGTGACTTTGTATTTTTCCGATCCGAGCGCGATCGGGCCGCATTCCACGTTCACACCGAAATGGCGGAACATGCGTTCCGTATGGTCGCGGCTCGCAGCGGGTTCAGTGACGGTTGTCGCGCCGGGTGCGTGAAGCCCGGCCAACAACACCGCCGATTTCACCTGCGCCGAGGCAATCGGACTGTCGTAGTGGAGTGGCGCGGGCATTCGTGCGCCGACAATGGTCATGGGCAGCATCCCTCCGGCGCGCGAATAAAATGCGGCGCCGGTTTGGCTCAGGGGTTTGATGACGCGGTTCATCGGCCTGCGGCGCAGTGAGGCATCGCCGGTCATCACCGACGTGAAGGGATACGCCGCCAACAATCCGGCGATCAGTCGCGCGCCCGTCCCGGAATTGCCCATATCAAGGATGTCATCGGGCTCGCTGAGGCCGCCGACGCCCCGTCCCCATACGTGCCATGTGACGTCCTGGCCCGCCGCAAGCCGCTCGACCTTGGCCCCGAGCGCCCGCATAACGGACGCGGTCCGCAAAACGTCATCGCCTTCCAACAGGCCGGTAATAACCGTCTCACCAACGGCCAATGCTCCCATGATCAAGGCCCGATGGGAGATCGATTTGTCCCCTGGCACACGGATGGCCCCGCGCAAAGGGTTGCCTTTGGCGGCCAAAAGGGGGCGAGCGGGCTGGACAACAGCGGACATGAGGAGATTGCAGGCCTAAGTGGCGGCAGGACGGTGGTCGGCCTGATAGCACAGGGATCGGCCCAAATCCTAGCCGATTTCGCCTGATAACAGTCCAAGAGCCCGTAATAACCTATTGAGAATACGATGCCTTTTAGCCTTTGACTTGGACGCCCCGAAGTGGCAAATGCCACCGCCACCAGCGAACGACCCAGGCCGTTCGTGAGGTGCCGGTTGAGTTTCGGAGGATAACGTGGGTAAAGCTGAATTGGGAATGAAGCTGAGCTGCGAAAGCTGCGGCGCTCGTTTCTACGATCTCAACAAGCAGCCCGGCGTGTGCCCCAAGTGCGGCGCGCAGAACGCCCGCCCACAAGTCTTCCGCAGCCGCCGCGCGGCAGAGGAGCGTGAAGAAAAGAAACTGGCCTTGGCCGCCGCAGCCAAGAAGGCCGCCGAATTGGAGCAAGAAAGCACCGCCAAGGACGTCGCCGACGATGACGAGGACGACGAAGCGGTGATCGAGGATACCTCGGACTTAGGCGAGGACGACGACGTGGACGTCGTGGTCGAAAAAGAGGAAGGCGGCCCGTAAGCGTCATAGGATAGATCGAAGGGCCTTGCGAGGAGCGAGGCTAATTCTTATCTTCGCGCCGAGTTTGATCGCCCAAAAAGTTCTAAAGATAAAGATAGAGAGTTCCCGCCGCTCTTGCGATGCCACCGGCGGGCCGCTGCGATCCAAACGCACCGGACATAGCGAGAATGATGGTGCCGGGGCTGTAGCTCAGTTGGGAGAGCGCTAGGATGGCATTCTAGAGGTCGTCGGTTCGATCCCGTCCAGCTCCACCATCATCAAGAAACTCATTGCAACCGTTTAAGACTCAATGAGTTATCTGTTGGCCAAGATCGCTTGGCCCAAAATCGCGGGCCGGTCGGCCCCCGCTCGACAAACACAAAATCTCGGCACATTTACCTCGTCGGCTTGGCGTTCTCATAAGCCTGACTTCGGCTCTTTCTCCGCAATTTCTCCGGTAACGCCCCAGGTCCCAATTCGGCGAGCGGTGGACGCTTAGGCGCTGCGAATACCTTGCAAGAACTGCGCAACGCCCTCGCGCAAGCGCTGAGCTTGGTGAGCGAGCGCCTGCGATGCGCTGAGTACGTTCTGGGACGCCCGGCCCGTCTCGCTCGCGCCGTCGCTGACAATACGGACGTTGGAGCTCACTTCCGCCGTGCCAGCCGATGCCTGTTGGACATTCTGCGAAATTTCCAACGTCGCGGCGGCCTGCTCTTCGATGGCGCCGGCGATCTGAGCCGCGGCTCCGTTCACCTGCTCGATGGTCTGACGGATCGCCCCGATCGCGTCCACCGCGCTCTTGCTGGTTTTCTGGATCTCGTCGATTTGCTGCGAGATCTCCTCGGTGGCCTTGCCGGTTTGATTGGCGAGATTCTTGACCTCGGCCGCGACCACGGCGAATCCCTTGCCCGCCTCGCCGGAACGCGCCGCTTCGATGGTGGCATTGAGCGCCAGCAAGTTGGTTTGGTTGGCGATATCGGCAATCAGTTCGACCACCTTACCGACGCGCTGCGCGGCATCGGCCATGCCCTGAACGGTCTGGTTGGTGGCGTTGGCTTGCGCCACGGCGGCGGACACCGTGTCCGAGGCGGTGCGGGCGTTTTGTCGCACGCCGGAAATCGAAACCGACAATTCTTCGGCGGCTGCGGCCACGGTTTGCACGTTAGCGGAGGCTTGATCCGCCGATGTCGCCATCGTAGTCGACTGTTGCGAGGTGTTTTCCGCGACCGACGACATGGAACGAGCCGTCTTCTCGAGGTCGCCGGCGGATTTGCCCAGTTCGTCCAAGATGCCCCGGCTGTCGGCTTCAAATCGCGTGATGAGGTCTTCGATTTTCTTGGTGCGCTCTTCGCGCGCCTTGATTTGGGCGCTTTCATTGGCGGCGAGTCTGGCACGTTCGACGGCGTTGTCCTTGAAGACTTGAACCGCACGGGCCATTTGGCCGATCTCGTCATTGCCCGCGGCCGGCACAACCACCGCAAGATCATTGGCCGCCAATCGGCCCATCACATTCGTCAACGACCCCACGGATGACAGGATGCTGCGGGCCGTGAGAAACATAAAGGGGCCGATAATAGCGAGGGAAACCAAAAAGACGATGATGATTTGAGTCCGAGCGCTGGTGACGGCGTCGTTGGCTTCAGCAATGGATTTCGACATGGCGCTTTGGCCGGCCTCGTTGAGAATATTCAACATGGCGCTGACCTGCTCGCCCGTGCCGTCGATCTCATCATCAAGGGCAGCAAAGACATCGCCGCTGGCCTTGGCTTCGACGGCGCGCGGCAGGTCCTTGGTGGCACCGACAGACAGCTTGCTGACCAGCTCTCTAAAGTCTTTCACCGCCGACTGTTTGCCCAATGTCTTTGCCGCGCGTTCGACCACATCCTGATTGTCGAGCATGAAATCGACGCTGGCCGACATCGCCTTGATGCGATCAGGATCGACGGCCCCTTCCTGCTTATCGACGATCATATCCATCGCATTCAGCAGCAGGTCGAGGTTCGACAGCTGCATCTGCGCCAAGATCTCGATGTCACCCCGAATGGCTTCCGCGGCTTTCGTTGCGTTGTCCACGCGCTGGGAGGCAAACAACGTGAGCGCAAAGATGATGGCCATGCCCACGGCGGCGGACGCGCCCATGAGGGTGATCTTGGTCTTGATGCTGAGATTGGTGAACATGTGAGACTGCTTTTTCGGCGGATTTTGTGCTGTTGCGGCGGAGGCGCCCCTTGAACAAGGGGCCATAGCTTTTAGCGGGACTCATGGCAAACTGTAAGCGAGCCGCGCTGTTAGCACGAAGCCGTTTCAGATGGCGATCAATTAGGCGTGAAAAATTGCACGTGACTGCGCTGCTCAGGTCTTTGGCAGCGCAGTCACGACAATGTGAGCGTTTACTTAGAAAGCTTTGGACAGCGTCAGCACGGCGCGCGCACCACAAAGACCCGCGCACGTCGCGACGTCGGTATCGTGGTAACGGATGCCGACGTCGACAATCGGGAACGCATAAGTAAGGCCGGCGCTCCAATACATGTAGTCGGAGCCGGACGCCTTCTTCAACTCCTGGGTACCGACAAATGCATCGAAGGTTAAGCTTTCCATGACCGGTGCCGAGGCACCGACTTGCACGGCCCAAGCGTCGTCAAGGCCGCCAAAAAAATCGGGCGAGAAGTAAACGCTGCCGTTGAGTTTAGCCACACCGGCGTCATAACCCAGGGTCGTATAGCCCTCCCAGTAATTGTAGTTCAGCGCATTACGCGCGCCGGGATAAGCGTAATAGATCACGCCTGCATCGTAGCTGACGTTGTCGACCGCGCCGCTGAAGCCAGCCGTGATATCAACCTCGACGTCGGCCTGGCCGCCATCGTTGAAATCGACGTTCGATCCCCAAAAATTAAGATGGAAACCGGTGCCGCTTTCCCAATTCAGGGCAGGTTGGAACGCCGGATTTTCATCAGTCTGGCTGTAACCGCGGAAGATGTAGTCGCTGGTCACCGCGACGCTGCTTGAAAACTTGCCTAGACCGTCCTGAGCTACAGCCATACCTGGCGCGAAAAGCGCTGCGCCCAATAAGATTTTTGAGAGATTCATTTAGGTCCCCTGTTAAGAGCGAGCGACGTCCCCACATGTGCATAGTTTTTAAGCTGCTCATGGGCAAGCCTAATTTTTAGGCAATTTAGTCGTTCCGATTGGCTTAGGCCTTGATTTCCGCCAGGAACGACTGAACCTCGCGGTTCAAAGATTCCGACTCCTTGGACATGCGCTGTGCCGCCTCCAGCACTTGCGCGGCGGCATGGCCGGTCTCAGCCGACGCTTCATTGACGCTTGAAATCGTCTCCGACACTTCCGCCGTGCTGGCCGCAGCCTGTTGAACACTGCGCGAAATTTCGAGCGTGGCGTTGTTCTGCTCCTCGATCGAATGATTGATCGTGTTCGTCGAACTGTCGATCTGACCAATGATGTTGGCAATTTCACGCAAAGCCGAAACGGACTCGTTCGTCGCCTGCTGAATCGAGGCGATGTAACGAGAGATCTCTTCGGTCGCCTTGGCGGTTTGATTGGCGAGATTCTTGACCTCCGATGCGACGACGGCGAAGCCCTTGCCGGCTTCGCCGGCCCGCGCGGCCTCGATGGTGGCGTTGAGCGCCAAGAGATTGGTTTGCGACGCAATGCTCGTGATGAGTTCCACCACTTCCGAAATCTTTCCCGTCGCATCGACCAAGCCCTCGATCGTCTTGTTCGTGCGTTCGGCCTGTTGCACCCCCTGCTTCGCGGTGCCGGCCGACCCCGATACTTGGCGACGAATCTCGGAGATCGAGGCCGACAGCTCTTCTGCGGCAGCGGCCACGGTTTGAACGTTTCCGGTGGCTTGATTGGCGGAAGAGGAAACGGATCCGGCCTGATTGCTGGTCTGTTGCGCGATGGCGCTCATGGAGGCCGCGGAGGCTTGGAGCTGGTTCGCCGCCGCCGACAATGACTGGATGACACCACCCACTTTCTGCTGGAACTCGTCAGCCAGTTTTTTCATTGTCTCGCGCTTCTCGCGTTCAGCCTTACGCTCGCGTGCATCTTGCTCCGCTGCCATCTGTTGCTTCTGGATCAGATTATCCTTGAAAACCTGAGTTGCCGCGGCCATGGACCCGATTTCATCGCGCCGTTGAGCGCCTGGGAATTCGACGTTCAGATCGCCGCGAGCAAGGCCCTGCATGGCCTTCGCCATCAGGGCCACGGGCTTGACCAGTCCGGCAATTGCGCCCACTGCCGCTGCAGCGATCATTGCCAGCACGACCAGAGAGACGGCCCAGATCAACAGCGTGATGGTATTGCTTCGGTCGGTCGCAAATTTCTCGGTTGCCGCGCCAAAACTGTTGGCTTTCTCCACGGTCTCGTCGATGACCTTGCGGTGTGCGTCATAGGCCTCGGTAATGGCGCCATAGGCCGCGCGCGCACGGTCAGTGTCGCCGCGCTCCAGAGCTGGCAACAGTTGTTTCTCAACCTCGTCCCAAAAGCGCGCCACGTGCTCGTCGGACTTTTGCGTGAGCAGGCGCTTGATTCCTGAGTCGAGATCTTGATCACCCCAATAATCCCTGCGCGTGTCGTAATCCTTGTGCAATTGAGCCAATCGCTCCTTACGAGAAGCGGCTGACTTGGGATCTTGATAGGCCAGCGTTACTTCGAGATAGGCCTCAATGACATATGCTGGCGGCGGCAAAATATCGGCAATCAGGTCCTTTACCATGACGATGCGGTTATGCACCGGCCCGCCGACCTGCAATTCGCGCAGTCCGTAATTCGCCGTGAGTACCGTCACGACATAGCCCACCATGATGACAATGCACAGCAGCCACGAAATTTTTGAGATACTTGTTTTGTTTTCCATCTATGGACCCCAATGCGTACATCACGAACGATTTGACACAACATCAATCCTCGGCCGGGCGACGACAGCGGCAACCGATGGCCGCCCCTTAAGTGCATGTAATACGCATACGAAAGCGGCGTGGATGATGGCTTTCGTAGCGTTGAAATTGTCGGCAATTGAATTCTCGTTTTAAGTTTGATCGCTTGGCGAAACGCTGATTGCGGCTCTAAACTATTTGTTGGGTCTCTTGAGTTGAATGTCATGTCGCTGCATATCGATACTTCAGACGCAGCCGCGCGGCTCGCCGGTCAAATTGTGAAAACGCCGCTGCTTGCGTGTGGCGAGCTTGACCGTCGCTGCGGCGGCCGAGTCTGGCTCAAGGCCGAGCCCCTGCAAAGAACAGGGTCGTTCAAGATACGCGGCGCACTCAATCGGATCTTGAATTTAACGCCGGCCGAAAAACGTAACGGCGTGATAGCCTGGTCATCGGGAAATCATGCTCAAGGCATCGCGGCGGCGGCGGCAATGTTCGACATTCACGCCGTCATTGTGATGCCCGCCGACGCGCCGGCGCTGAAGATCGCCAATACGCGCGCCTTAAAAGCCGAGGTGGTTCTTTACGACCGCGCCACTCAGGACCGCGAGCAGATTGCGCGCGAGCTCGCGGCCAACCGCGGCCTGATCGTCGTGCCGTCTTACGACGACCCGTATATCATTGCAGGCCAAGGCACGGTCGGCGTCGAACTCATGGCCCAAGCCGCCGAACAGGGCGCCGTCATTGACGATATCATTGTGCCTGTCAGCGGAGGCGGGTTGATCGCGGGAGTAGGGGTGGCGGCGCGCGCTGTGCGTAAAGACGTCCGTCTGTTTGCCGCGGAACCGCAAGGCTACGATGATCACGTCCGGTCATTGGCCGCCGGCGAACGTGTCAAAAACGAGAGTACCGCGGTGGCTTTGTGTGATGCTTTGTTGGCCCCCATGCCAGGCACACTCACCTGGAACATCAACGCGACTCAGCTCGCGGGAGGTTATGGTGTCAGCGATGAGCAGGTTTGTGCGGCCATGGCTTTCGCGTTTCAGCATCTGAAACTGGTTGTCGAGCCGGGCGGCGCCGTGGCTCTGGCGGCCGTGCTCGCGGGGCTGCATGATTGTCGGGGGCGGACAATCGGAATTGTCTTGTCAGGCGGAAATGTCGATCCTTCAGTTTTCAGTCATTGCCTGGCGGTTGGTCTGGGTAATTCCAGCCGCCTGGAGCAATAAGTCACTAGATTCTATTTTATTTTCAATGCTCTATGAGCTGAATGTATGATACGAGTCGTGTGGAAGCTTAACCCAAGCGCAACAAATGCCGCCCATCTTCTACTCGCGGGTTTGCTTGTTTTGCGGTTCCGCCAGCTCTTCCGTACATCTTTGGATTGAGTCGCCGTGGGATCAAAATAATGGCAGTTTAACTCCTGGGCGGGTATTTATAGTTTTGCCGCGAAACTAAATGAACAGAACGAGTCAGCACGTTGAATAATAAGGACAAAGACAAAGAGAACCTGGGTCATGACCGGCTCTCAGTGTTGGTGGTCGAAGACAACGAGTACATGCTCGATATCTTCGTCAACGCACTGAAGCGGCTGGGCTTTACGCGCACGCAGCGGGCGAAAACGGCGAAGGAAGCCGTCGAGTACCTGCGCGCGACGACGAAAGGTTTTGCCGCCTCGGAACAGGTCGATATCGTTATTTCGGATCTGGTGATGCCGGCCGTGAGTGGCCAACACCTGTTGCAATGGCTGCGTGACGACAAGGCTTCACCCAATCGTTTCATGCCTTTCATTTTGATCTCTGGTGCGGCCGACCGCGTCAATGTCGAGGCGGCCCGGGACCGCGGCGTCAGCGAATTCATCTCCAAGCCGTTCTCGGTCGAAGTCGTCTACAAGGTCTTGCAGCGCATCATCGATAATCCACGCCAATTCGTCACCACGCAGAATTATTTCGGACCAGACCGCCGCCGCAGTTCCAAGGCGGGGCCGCCCGGTGGCGAGGAGCGGCGCAAACCCGACGAATCTCACGGGACGATCGTCTATTCAAAAGATCGCATCGAAAAAGCCGCCAAACCCAGCGACGTGTGGTTCTTCAAACTGCCCAACTATCTCAAGCAGAAGATGGGCTCCAACGCCATGCGCCAGCAGTTCGTTATTCCGCAGGACGTGCTGGAATCCGCCGAGACCGAGCTCAAGCGCGAGGCTGAAGGATTTATCGGGTGGGCGAAGGAATACCTGGACCGGCTGTCAAAGCAAGTCACGGACGCGAAGGACAAGGCCGGCGAACGCACCTCGAATTTCGAGGAGATCAATCTGATCGCGCATGAGTTGCGCGGCCAGGGAGGAACGTTCGGTTACCCATTGATCACGGTGTTTGCAAAGTCGCTGTATGACGTGACCAAGCCGCCGTGCCGCCAGGACGATGCCATGCTCGAGATCGTTAAGGCGCATATTGACGCCATGCGGGCGGTGATGCGCGAGAAAATCGCCGGTGACGGCGGCGAAATCGGACAGCAGTTGTTTAAAATTCTCAAGCAAGCGATCGCGAAATACACCGCCAAGCCCGCGGAGCAAGCCGCCACGACATAAGCGGCAAGCAAAAGTATGGCTGCGCGCGACGACTGTTGAGATCGTACCTGTCAGTCTGCCGCGGAGAGGAGTCGGGGACGTGCCATGCCTTGGTTGAGAGGGGACGGAGATGGTCTTTACGCGCCGGCGACATTGAATCGCTTGCGACGGACGACGGTGCTGTCCTTCGCGTGTTTTCTGCTGACGATCCTAATGGCGGGCGTGCTGCATTTGGCCGAGCAGTACGGCAACAGTATCGATCAAGCGACCCGAACTGCCCGCGCCGCGGTAAGGACCGTGGAGTCCTTCACCTCACAGACCATGCACGAGACGTTTCGGGTTCTCGAGGGCGTCGGCGACGTCTATCGCGAGCAACTTCGCCGTGACCAATTCGACGAAGAAAACCTGCACCTTCTCCTGGCCGACAAACTCGCCAAGATGCCACACGCGGCGGCGATTTTCGTGCTCGACCCCAATCGCAACATGCTGGCAGCGTCACGCGGGCTTCCGGCCCAACGAGTTGACGGCAAGCCGTTCAATTTCATGCCAGGACCGCCAATCCAAGTGAGTCCTGATCGTTTCCTGGGCCGGTTATATGAATCGTCGACGCACTCCGAACAGGCGTTGGAGCACTATCTTCCGCTCGGGTCCCGAGTCACGGATGCCAATGACCAGGCCCTGGGTTTTGTCATCGCTATCATTCGCCCCAAATGGTTTCAGACGTTCCTCGAATCGCTCGATGTCGGAGCCAGTGGCACGATCGATCTTTGGAACTCGGAGGGCTTCCTCGTCGCAGCGACCAAAAAGTCGGATCACCACGTTGGCGAATTCAATTCTGAAGTGGTCAAATACTTCGGCAGTTTGGAGGAGGAAGCGGACGGCGCCGGCGAACTCGTGTACGCGCCCGCCGCCGGTTACAGCCGCTCCATCCGCGCCAACGGACGGGTCGGTGCCTTCCCGCTCGCCGCGGTCGTCAAGCTGCAGTCCGAAGACTACCTGAGTTCATGGCGACAAACGCGCAATCGCATCGGCATCGCCATGGTTGGCATCTTACTCGCCATGATCGGCACCAGTCTGTTTATTTTCGCGCAACTGCGGCGCAGCGAGCAAAACGAACTCGCCTTACGGCAGGCCAAAGCCGCCGCGGAAGAGGCCAACGAGGCCAAGAGCCGCTTTCTGGCGCACATGAGTCACGAATTTCGCACCCCGCTTAATGCCATCATGGGTTTTTCCGAGATCATCAAAAACAAAGTGTTGGGTGACGGCGTATCGCCGGTTTACGTGTCCTACGCCGAGCACATTCACCAATCAGGCAATCATCTGCTCAATATCGTCAATGATATTCTCGACATGGCGAAGATCGAGTCGGGCGCGCAGCCGCTTAACCGCGAACCAGTGGACGTATCGGCGGTCTGCGCCAGCGCCATCAGCTTGATTCGGCGCCTGGCGGAAGAACGCTCCATGCCAGTGATCGTTCAGATCCCCTTCAACATCCCGTCCGTGATCGCCGATGAGCGCTACTTACGCCAGGTGCTGATCAATCTTCTGTCGAACGCCATCAAGTTTTCCATGCCGGGCATGGAAATCGTGGTGCGCGCCGCCGCCCATGATCGCGGACTCGATATTGCGATTTTGGATCAAGGCGCCGGCATCGACGATGCGATCTTGCGCCGCGTCGGTGAGCCCTTTCTGCAGGGGAATCCTTCCGTTTCTCGCATCGGCCAGGGAACCGGGCTCGGCTTGTCGATCTGCAAGCAATATATGGAACTCTTAGGCGGGACCTTGGTGATCGAGAGCACGCTGGGGCATGGCACCGCGGCGACGGTCAGATTTCCATCACATCTTCTGGTCGAACGGTCCAGCCCGGTGGCCACTGCAGCGGAATAGGCCGAGACCTTACAGTCTTCGTCAATCTGCGCTGTCCGCGCGGCGCGAGGCCCACGGCAAAATCACAAGCTCGTCAGCGAGTTTAGCGATCTTGGCGTCAATCCCGAACACCGCGGACAATAATGGAGCCGAGAAAACATCCTGGGGCGCTCCATCGGCCACCATGCGACCAGATTGAAGCATGACGATGCGGTCGCAGTAGCGCGCCGCCAACGTGAGATCGTGCAGGGCTGTTACCACGGCACGGCCAGCACCGGCCAGGCGCCGAAAAAGGGCAAGCACTTCGAGCTTATGGGCAGGGTCAAGGCCGGCTGTCGGTTCATCGGCCAAGATCACCTTCGGCTCGCCCGCCAGCATGCGCGCTATGGCAACACGCGCGGCTTCGCCGCCCGACAACGTCGATATGGAGCGTTCGGCCAGCGCCAGAATATCGGTGTCATGCAGCGCTTGCCGGACGGCGGCGGCATCCATCGCGGTGACCGCCCGCCAAGGCTCGAGATGCGGCAGGCGGCCAAGTTCGACGATGCGCCGCACGGTCAATGGCCAATGAACGGCGCGGTCTTGGGGCAAATATCCGATCATTTTGGCGCGTTCCGCGCGGGACAATCTTGCATGAGGACAGCCATTGACGCTGATTGTCCCGGCCGAAAGTGGCGCGATTCCGGCCACGGCGCGCAGCAGTGTCGTCTTACCCGCGCCATTGGGCCCGACCAAGCCGACCACGCTGCCGGCGCCAACCGAAAGGGACACATCTTCAAGCACACGACGCTCATCCAGCGCCACGTGGATCGATCGCACATCGAGAGCGACAGCGGCGGTCATGTCCCGGCTCTCCGCAACACGAGCAACAAGTGCAGGAAGAAGGGCGCTCCGATGAGAGCCGTCAGCACGCCGACTTTCAGTTCGAGGCCCGTCACCGTGGCCGTGAGCGCGCGCACGCCGATGTCGGCGGCTGTCATGAGCACGGCGCCGCCGATCGTGCTGGCCGCCAACAGTCGCGACGGGCGATAGCCGACCAGGGGCCGCAGCACATGAGGCACGACCAGGCCGACGAAACTGATGACCCCGGTGACGCTCACCGCGGCGCCCACGGCACAGGCGGCGCCGATGATGGCGCGCCGCTTCACCGCGGGGACATCGAAGCCCAAAGTGGCGGCGGTATCTTCGCCCAAGGTGAGAGCATCCAGCGCACGGCCGAGACCCAACAGCAGCGCCCAGCCGACAAGACTGGGCGCCAACGCGAGCCACACGTGCTCCATGCTGCGATCGGCGAAAGAGCCGAGAATCCAGAACACGATCTCCAGCGCCGCATAGGGACTGGGCGCGAAGTTGAGCGCAAGCGATGTGAGCGCGGCCGTGAGGCTGTTGATCGCCACTCCGGCGAGAATCAGCGTCAACGTGTCTTGAGCGCGGCCCCCGAGGATGAACAACAAGGCGGTTGCGGCCAAGGTGCCGACCATGCCGCCCAGAGGCAGCGCGAAACCGAAGGCGCCGCTGACACCGAAGTAAAACATGACCACCGCGCCGAGCGCCGCGGAACTGGACGCGCCGAGCAGCGCCGGTTCGGCGAGCGGATTGCGCAGCACGCCCTGGAGCACCGCGCCCGAAAGCCCCAGCGTTGCGCCGACGATCACGGTCAGCATGGTGCGCGGCAGCCGGACCTCGGAAAAGATCAGCCATGCCGTTTCTGGGTCGGTTGCAAAAAGGTCGATGAGGCCGCCGACCCCGCTGGTGCGGCGCCCGACCAGCAGAGAGAGGATGATCAGGACCAGCAATGCTGCGGTCAACGCGCCCAGTAAAATCGCGGCACGTACTTCACGGGTGTTGGCGCCCGAAAGCGGCGCCGAAGGATCAATGGGCAAGGTTTGAGTCATGATCCGCCGGCCACCAACTGTGAATTCAAGGCCTCGGCCGCATCGGCGATCGTCGGGATCGCACAGGTCAGGAGTCGACCCGAGATGTGGAGCGGCGCACGGCCGTCCATCATCGCTTTGACGGCGGGGTGGGCAATCGCCTGGGCCGCCAAGGAAGCCGCCCCAGGCCGATAGTCGAGACGCACGATGACCTGCGGCCGCGCCATCAACAGATCTTCCAGCGCCAACTGGCCGAAGTCGACGATGCCGAGCGACGGCGCGAGATTTTCCAGCCCAGCCGCGCTCAATGCCTCGTCGGCCAAGCTTGGCTTGCCGACGGTAAAGCCGTTGGCATCGTAAACGATCGCCGACGCGACGGCACGCGGCTTGGCTGCCGCTCTAACCGCGTCGAGGCGGCGATCCATGTCGGTAATCAAGGCGGCCGCAGCACCTTCCGCGCCCAGCAAACGGCCCATGTCGGTCAGCACGCGGCGCGTTCCTTCCAGGTTCCGAACGCTTTCGATCTCGACCACGCGGTAACCGAGTTTGCGCAACAATGCCTTGGCAAAGCCGGTGGTGAACTCGCCGGTCAGGATCAAGTCCGGGTTCTCGGCGATGACCTCCTCGGCGTTGCCATAGTTCAGTTTGAGACCCCGCGCCAAATGAGCCAGCGGCGACTCGTTGGGATCGGCCGCGAGGAAACTGATGGAGCGGATATGCTCGCGCGGCGCCAGCAGCAACACGTATTGATCCGCGCACAGATTCATCGAAACGATGCGGCGCGGCGGGTCGTTTGCCGCCGCCCGCACCGCGACGGCGCTCACGATCAAGCAAAGGCAAAGAGCGAGGCCGCCGCGCATCATTTATTCACCCAACCTCATCTTCACGCCCACATAAGCGCCGATGCCGGTGCTGTTATAGGAGAACAACTGTTCGTAGTTCTCATCGAAGAGATTGTCGACACGGGCCGTCAGCTCCACGTCCGAGGTCATGCGATAGGACGCCGATAAGGTGGCCAAGACGTAGGAATTGAGGGTCACACGATCCGTTGGCGTGGAAAAGATGAACTCGCTGTCCTCTTGTTTGCCGTTGTAGTCCAGCGACAAGCCGACATGAGCTTTGTCGTCCAAGAACGCTGTGGTCGCCGCGAGACTGGCGATGTGTTTCGGGCGACGGACCTCACGCCGGCCGGTGTCTTCGACGGCATCGGTGTAGGTATAGCTGGCCGCGAGCGACAACGCCTCGGCCGGGGACCACCGCCCGCTGAGTTCCACGCCCTGGCGACGGCTTTCACCGGGGCGATTGCGTACCGTGAAGGGCAGTCGGCTGAAGTCGGTGAAAATTTCGTCCTCCAAGTCGGCCTTGAAGTACGTCGCCGACAGCACCGCACGCGCTTCAGCCAGGGCTAAGTCGACGCCGGCATCCCAGCTTGTCGACTCTTCCGGAACCAGGGCCGGGTTGCCGATGAAGGTCGTGGGATTAAATCCATAGAGCTCAAAAAAACTGGGCTTGGCGACGCCAGTCCCGGCGCTGGCGCGCAACTTCACGGGACTTGCGGGCGCTTGCCACGCGCCGGTGAGCCGGAATGTCGTGGCGTCTTGGAACAGCTCGTAGCTATCGTGACGCAGGGCGCCGGTGAGAAACACCTGCTCGGCGAAGCTCACGCGATATTCCGCCGCGCCCGCATACGACTCGGTCTTACGGCGTTGATTTTGCGGGCCGGGAAAGGCGCTGCGATTCTCGAACGTCTCGTGCTCATACTCGAGTAACGCCGACAGCGATTGCGCGACGCTTCCGACGTCGCGCAGCTTGAGCGTGGAAAGATACTCGACATCGTGCTTGCGCCCCTGTGACCCGGAACTGAAGGCTTGGCCCAGCAGATTTCGCCCGCGCGCATCGGTCATGGCCCAGGACAAGGTGTTGGTCCACGTGCCGTCCCCCGACGATGTTTCGCCCAAGATTTTCGATGAAAATGTCTTGGACTTGCGCACGTCATTGGAATCGATCACGAGGCCCTGGGTTGGCGAGCCGAATGTAAAGTCCTGTGTGTCGAGTTCCGTGCGCGCGTCGGCGTAGCGCAGGTTGACGCGCACGAAGGAGTCGTCCGAGAGTGCGATCTTGCCGCCACCGAGCAGCGAGGCGTTGCGATGACCGTCGCGTTCCGGCCCGACCTTGGATTGCGAGATACCCCGCCGCTTGAGGACGGAGACCGAGGCATGGCCCGAGATGTCGTCCGCCGTGAAAATGCCACGCGCCGAGCCCGCCCATGTTCCAAAGGCCCCACCCTCGGCCCGCGCCGTGAACGCGGGCGTCTCACCCGCCGCGGTCGATGTGATGTTGATCACGCCGCCGATGGCCTCGCTGCCATAAAGCGAACTTTGAGCGCCGCGCAGCACCTCAACACGAGAAACTTGATCGGCCAGCACCGTGGAGAAGTCGAATTCGGAGTTGTTGAAGGGGTCGCCCACTTCCATGCCGTCGATCAAGACCAGCGTGTGGTTGCCCTCGGCGCCGCGCATGCGGACCTGCGTGAGCGTACCGAGCGGGCCCGACTGACTAACCGCCACCCCGGGAATCGCCCGCAGGAGGTCGGCGATGAGGAAGCGCGGCCTTGCGCCAATGTCGTCCGACGTCAGAACATCCACCGCGCTGCCCAAGGTTTTCAGCCGCTGTGGATTGCGCGTGGCCGTGACTATGATTTCGTCGACATAGAAAGGCTTGGCCTTTTCCCTGGTCAATCCGGAGTCCTGTGCGGCAACGGGTACTGCAGCAGAGGCCATGAGGCCCATGGCGAGCAGCGATCTTGAACGTCGCAAAGTCTTGGTCATCGTCCAAATCCTCTTCTGGCCGCGCAAGCACAACGGCCCGCAAACGGCGGTTCAGGTGGAACGACGGAAAAGAGGGGACAACGAGACTAAAGGCCCATCCACCCGTCGCGGTTCGCGATCTGCGCGTCACCGCAACGAATGTCTGTCCAAGGGTGCATCCCGCCCGATGGTCAGGTGACGCTCATGATGGCAGGTCTCCTGGCTCGCGGGTCGCTGCGCTCGTCTCGCCTTCCCAAGACCTATCGCCGGTCTCAGTGGCAGTTTGAAACGAACGCTCGCCGCTGACAGTTGCGGGAGCAGCTCCGGAATTGCACCGGAATTCCCTTTTCAACGCGGCCTCGCCTGGCGGCGACACCGCGTTACCATCACTGCGCGGGAATAAACGCCCCTTTTGCGGCGGTGTCAATCGGCCGGCGCGGACGACGCCGTTTAGGCCGCTTGGGCGACCCGCCTCAGTGGCGGCAGGTTGTAGAGCTTGCGGCCGTTGGCATCGCAAATTTTCGTGGAAATTTTGGCATCGACGTCCTTGCGCTCGGCGAACATGCGATGCGCCGGCAAGTCGCTGCCCAAGTCCTCGTGACCAAAGTCCGTGCCCAGCACCAAGTTCTCGGGGCCGGCGTATTTCAACACGTAGCCCACCTCTTCATCCATGGTGCAGGCGATGAAGAAATTCGAGCCCGCCAGCGGGCACTCGCCCATGGCCACGTCCTTGCGCATGCCGATATCGGCGCCGCGCGAGATTTCGCGGAAGGCATAGGGCAACCACTCGGACCCGGCCTCGAGGAACCCGAATTTCAGGCTGGGAAACCGCTTCGGCACCTCGCTGACCCACAGCGTCACGAAAGCGCCCGCCATGGTGACCACGGAAAAGATCACGCTGCCGAACTGGCGGTAAATTTCGGTCTGGGTGTTGCCGATGTGAATGCCGATGGCGAGACCGAGTTTTTCGGCTTCGGCATAGAGCGGATAGAAATAAGGATCGCTCAGCAGCTTGCCCGTTTCCAGCGCGCGGAAGAACACCGATACCGCGCCGTTCTTGGCGCCCCAGCGCAATTCTTCGATGCAGGCGTTCATATCCAGGAACGGCGCCACCAGCGACCAGCGCAGCCGGTCGGGAAAATGGCTGCAGCGCTCCGCCATCCACCGATTGTAGCTGCGCGCCAAGGCCACCTGCGCCAGCGGGTGCTTGAACTCCGCGCCGATGAAGAAGCTCGGGATGATGACCTGCGTCTCGACGCCGAATCGATCCATCCACTTCACGCGGTCGGCGACATCGGTGAGATCGCGCGCGGCTTCCGACGGCGTGCCGGGTTTGGCCTCAAGCCCGCGTGGGATCATCACCCCGTCGTAAAGCCAAAAGCGCTTCATCCACGACTGCTTGCCGGCTTGCGGCTCAAGATTGATCACGGTGGGGTGATAACGCTGCTCGTCGGCCGAGAGATATTTCCACGTGTCCATGCACTCGATGACATGGGCATCGGCGTCAATGTACCCCATAGCTGGCTCCTTTTGGCGCGGCGGCCGTGTGATCGTGAAACAGATCCGGCGCACTGCCGGAGAAAAAGGCGTGGATCACGCGCGCATAATCGGCGGCGCGGTCGACATGGTGCAGCGGATGACTGCCGGCAAAGCGGTAACCCCGCGCGCTCGGCACGCGAGACAGCACGTCGGCGTGGCAGTTGGTCAGCGGGTCGGTTTCGGCCGCGATCGCCAACGTCGGCAGGGCGAGTTTTTTCAGCGCGGCGTCCATGTCGTAGTCTTTCAGCGCCTCGGCCGTGTCGTCCTGCTGACCGGCCAACAAGGCATCGATCATGGCAGCTTTGATGTGACCGGCGGTGGTGTCGTTGAGCGTGAACTGACTATCCCACATCCTTTGCAGCCACAGGGCGCGCTGCCAGGACCAGGCCACATGATCGCCGGCCTCGCTCCAGCGCGGCGGCGTGGGACGGGCCGTGGCCATTACTTTCTCGCGCATCTCGCGCGACCACACGGGCGAGCCGTCGAGCACGAGTTTCTTCACGCGCGTGGGATGGCGCAGCGCCAGTTCGGTGGCGATTTCCGACGAGAAGTGCCCGCCGATCACGTTGGCATCCTTCAGGCCCAGGCACGTCATGACATGGGCGATGTTCTCGGCGAAGTCGCCGACGGTCCAGGCATGTTTGCGCGCGTCGGAAAAACCATGGCCCATGTGATCGGGCGCGATGGCGCGATAGCCGCGCGCCGCCATTTCGGGCAGCAGCGCCGCGTACTGCCGCCCGCTTCCCGGCGTCCAGTGCAGCAGCACCAGGGGCTCGCCCAAGCCCGCCACGCGCACATGCACTTGGCCCTCGGGCGTGTCGACAATGGCGCGGCGAACGGTGGTGGGCATGGGTCCCCTCTGTGCCCGATCATATGGGGCCGGGGCCATCCGCTCCAAGCGGCGATCACACGATCTTGGTCACGCCCGGGAAAGCGATGACGAAGCTGGCGGCCCACGTGCGATGAGCGTTGAGCCGCGAACGTGGGTAAACGCCTTGAATCCGGGCTTTTAGAGCGGGCGTTGGCCCCGACGTTTGCATGGCCTTGATGGCCTCTAGCCCATAAACCGCCAGAAGAACGTGGACGAAAATCCAAGCGGAATGAATGTCCATCTTGGCTACCCTTCACGCACACTCTAGGCGAGCAAAGCAAACTCGCCAATCGCACCGAAGGACATCAGCCCACGATGAAGGCTTTGCAGCAAGTGGCCCACGGCGATCCGGCCGAGGCGGTGAAGCTGGTGGATCTGCCCGATCCCGTTCCGAGGCCCGGCGAGGTCGTCATTCGCATGGAGGCCGCCGCCGTGCACTTGGCCGACATCAAGAACTTCACGGGTGAACGCGACTTTCGCGCGAAGTTCCTGCCCCGCATTCCCGGCTATGAGGGCATCGGGCGCATCGTCGCTCTGGGCCGCGGCGTGACGCAGTTCAACGTCGGCGAGCGGGTGTTTCCCTGGTGGGGGGCCGGCACCTTCGCGCAGTTGGTCTGCACCCCCGCCGACAAGGTAATGCCGGCACCGGAAGGTGACGCCCAACAGTTGGCCTTGATGCTGGTGAACGGATTCACCGCCGTGAGCTTGTTGGATGACTTTGTGCAGCTCTCGCCGGGCCAATGGTTGGTGCAGAACGGTGCCAACTCAAACTGCGGGCGCTATGTGATCGTGCTGGCCCAGGAGCGTGGCATCCGCACCTGCAGCATCGTGCGCCGGGCCGAGGTTATCGACGAACTGCGCGCGCTGGGCGCCGATGCCGTGATCCTCGATCACGAGAACCCTGTGGAACTCGCCGCCCGCGTGAAGGCCGCAATCGGCGAAGCCGAGATCAAGCTCGGTCTCGACATGGTGGCCGGTACTGCCACGGGGCGCATGATGCGCTGCGTGTCGTCCGGTGGGGTGGTCGTCAACTACGGCTTTATTTCGGGCCAGCCCTGCGAAGTGCATTTCAACGAGGTCTGGCAGAAGGAGGCCACGCTCAGGGGCATGAGCGCGGGGCGTGGCCTCGCCCAACGCTCCATGGACGAGTTGCGGCGGGTCTACGCCCATCTCGCCCAACTGATCGCCGGCGGGCAGATGCGCGCGGCCATCGCCGGCACCTACACCCTCGATCGCGCGACCGAGGCCTTCCGTCATGCGTTGCGTACCGGCGCGGAGCGGGACGGCAAGATCATTCTGCTGCCGAACGGGTGAGCGGTGAAAGTTCTTCGTCACATCGGCTACGGCGATATCGCCACCGCGCTGCGTCTCGACGATGAGCCGGAACCTATTCCCGGCCCGGGCGAAGTTGTGATCCGCATGGAGGTCGCGCCGCTGCAGAAATCCGAGATTCTCAATCTTGCCGACCCCCAACGCATACCGCCCGACAAACTCCCCCGCATCTGCGGCTCGGAGGGCGTCGGGTGTGTCGTCGCCAAGGCGGCAGACGTGACGAGCTTCGCTCTGGGCGATCGCGTGTTCGCGCCGAAATATGCCGGACTCTTGCGAGAGTTCATGCCGGCCCAGGCCGAGTCGTGTTTCCCGGCCCCTCGCGACTGCGCGGCGGAAAAGCTCTGCATCGTCTCCACCATGGGCCTGACGAGCTGGTTGCTGCTGCAAGACTACGTCCAACTCCCGGCCGGGTCGTGGATCATCCAGGATGCCGCCAATTCGTCGATAGGCCGAGTCATCATCGGCATGGCCCGCGCGCGGGGCTTGCGCACGGTCAATGTCGTGCGCCGCACCGGGCTCGACCACGATCTCAAGTTCCTGGGCGGCGACGTTGTGGTGGTCGATCCGGGCGACCCCGAAGCATTGGCCGCCATGGTCACCAAGGCCACCGACAATGCCGAGATCAAGGTCGGCCTCGACATGATCGGCGGCGATTTGGCCGGGCGCATCGCGCGCTGCCTGGCGCCGGGCGGCACATTGGTGCTCTACGGCGGCAGCGGGCCTGATGCGGCGCGCATCGATTTCATGGACCTGCACCGACGCGATCTAAGGGTCACGGGCATGGGCATGTCGCGGTCCTTCAACAAGCGTTCGCCGGCGGAGAAAACCGAGGTGTACCACACCATCGGCCGGATGGCGGCCGAGGGCGTGATCAAAACCAATATTGCCGCCGCCTATCGGTTGGAGGACTATCGAGCGGCCTTCGCGCATGTGTCGCGGCCCGATTCTCACCGCGACGGCAAGGTGATTTTTCGCTTCGACAACTAAGGACCCATCCCGATGAAAGCCATTCAACAGAATGCGTACGGCCCGCCGTCGGAGGTTGTCACCATCGTCGAACTGCCCGAGCCCGAACCCAAACCTGGCGAGATCGTGGTGGAACTGGAAGCCGCCGCCATGCACTTGGCCGATCTCAAGTTCATCAACGGCGACCCGGGCTTTCGCACCTTTACTTTCCCACGCATCTGCGGTCACGAAGGCTTGGGGCATGTCATCAAGCTGGGCGCGGGCGTGACCGAATATAAAGTCGGCGACCGCGTATTCCTGCCCATTGGCGTCGGCACCTTCCGCCAGCGCATCGCGGCACTCGCCGCCGATTGTCCGCCGGCGCCGGCCGGCGATGCCCAACAGCTCGCCCTGACCCTCATCAACGGCATGACCGCCGTGATCCTGGTGGACGACTACGCCGGCCACGTGAAACCCGGCGAGTGGATCCTCCAGAACGGCGCCAACTCCAGTTGCGGGCGCTATATCATCAAGCTCGCCCACGACAAGGGCGTGAAGACCTGCAACATCGTGCGCCGCGAGTCGCTCATCAAGGAACTCAAGGCACTGGATGCCGACCAGGTCATCGTCGAGACCGGCAACGTGGACCAGACCGCCGAGCTGGTGAAGACCGTCACCGCCGGCGCGCCGATCAGCGTCGGCTTCGACTGCGTCGCGTCCACGGGCACCGAGACCATCGGCCGCTGCCTCGCCCGGGACGGCACCATCGTCAACTACGGCTACATGACGGGCAAAAACTGCGAGGTGGCCTTCCAGGATCTCTTCCGCAAGCACGTCAAGCTGGTGGGCATGAGCATGCAAAGCCCGCGCACCAAGGAACAACGCAAGGCGGTCTATGCCAAGCTCAGCGCCATGATCGCCGGCGGCGACCTGAAGGCCAAGATCGCCGCCACCTATACGCTCGACCAAATTCAAGAGGCCCTGGCCCATCAGGCCCGGACCGGTGACGACCGCCAGGGCAAGATCATCATCCTGCCCAACGGGTGAGCATCACTTCACCAGCGTGCAGTTGGCCTCGCCCCAGGAGGCCGTGACGGCGAGGCGCGACGCATCGGCGGAGCCAAAGGCGCCCATGCGCTCGAACTTGCCGCCCTCCTCCTTAGCGTAGAGCATCAGCGTGGGCCGCGCGCCCGCGTTGCGCGTGACCAAGTTGAGCATCCACACGTTGATGATCATGGCCTCCTTGTGCATGGTCGTGACCGTGAACTCGCCGCCTTGATCGTGAATAGCCAAGTCGTTGTAGCGCTCATAGCCGTTGGGCTGGTCGGGATTGCGCACGATCATGAAGCACGAGAACGGCCGCGCCTTGTAGGACACCTCGGGCAAATCGAGCGGGTTGCCCTGCATCACCGAGCCGTCCTCGCGGATGAACTTGGTCTGGGTTGAGAGAGAAACCGGGGTGAGCACGATCTTGTCCGATAATCTGATTTTCTCGTTCATGCCGGGCGCCATGGTGAGGCATTGATCGGGGAATTGCTCGCCGAGAAAGCCCTCGGCGGAAGGGCGCCAGAACACGGCGCAGCCGTCGGGCAGCTTGTCCATGTTGGCCGGAGAAAAGCCCTTGAGCTTGGCCGGGTCCTTGTGGGCCCCCAGCGCCTTCTCGGCGTCCTTGCCCTTGAAGGCATAGATGTCGGTGATGATGCGGTTGTTGGCCGGATCGGCGCGGTGCGCGTAGATGCGCTGGCGATAGACCGAGGTCGGCGGCTCGCCCAAGTATTGCTCGACGTAGGTCACGTTGGGGCCGAAAGCCGGCAGATCGACCTTCTTGAAAATCTTGTGGCGCCGGCTTTCCCAGCCCGCTTCGGGAATCTTCGCGCGCTCCTGCTCGTTGACTTGATTGGCGTTGTCATAGGCGCCGTCCCACAGGGCCGCCAAGCGCGCGGCGTCTTGATCGAGAATGGTTTTGTCTTGCGCGAGCGCGGGAGTGCCAGCCAGAACCGCGACAACGGCCGTCGAAATGAAGCAGCGCAAGCGGACCTCCCTTAAGGCGTGTTGGGCTTCTCGAAGATCATGAGGTGCTGCCAGGGCAGCGCGTCGATGGTTTGCGTCCACGCCAGGCCCAGCGCGGCCATTTCCTTTTTGGCTTGAGCCTGGCTCATCTTGTGCAACGCCTTGATCGGCACGCCGTCGTCCTCGGCGCGATACTCCACCAGGGCGATCCGCCCCGCGGGCTTGAGGGCCTGCACCATGGCCTCGCCCATTTCGCGCGGGAATTCGAATTCATGGTAGGCGTCCACCATCAAAATCCAATCGAGCGTAGCTTCAGGCAACTTGGGATCGCTCTCGGTGCCCAAGATGGTCTCGACGTGGCTCCAGGGGCCCATGGCCTTGCGCTGGGTGATGATGTCGAGCATCTCCTGTTGGATATCGACCGCGTAAACCTTGCCCTGGGGCACTTTGGCGGCGAGACGAAAGCTGAAATAGCCCGTGCCCGCGCCGATATCGGCGACGGCGTCGGTGGGCTTGAGCGGCAGGCTGCGGATCAGCATCTCGGTGCCTTCTTCCTGGGCGCGTTCGCCGCGTTCGAGCCAAGAGGCGCCCAGGTGGCCCATGACCTGGGCGATCTCGCGGCCCATGTAAACCTTGCCGATGCCGTCGCGGCTGGGCGCCCGAACGGCATAGACGCTGTCGTCGGCGCGCGCCGCGCCGAGCGAGAGCAGAGCAACGAGGGCAAGGGCGGCGACGCGGAACATCATGGGCGGCTACATGTTCGGCAGCGGAATGAGTTCTTTTTCGTCCGGCGGCGGGCCGAAGCGATCAGAGATCTTGCCCTTCACGGCGGCGTCCCAGTCGGCCTTGGCGGCCTCGATCAGCGCCTTGTCGCTGGCCACGAAGTTCCACCACAAATGGCGCGGGCCCTCGAGCGGCGCGCCGCCGATGACGACGCAGCGCGTCTTTCCCTTGGCTTTGATGGTGGCTTCCACCTCGGGCAGCAAGATCACCATCTCACCGGCTTCGACAGCCTTGCCGCCGTTGTCGATGGCGCCCTCGACCACATAAATGGCGCGCTCGGGGTGATCGGCGGGCACGTCGACGCTGGCGCCGTCGATCAAGATCACGTCGGCGTAGAGCGTGGGCGAGAACACCTTCACCGGCGACTTCATGCCGAAGCCCGTGCCGAGCATGAGGCGAATGCTGGAATCGGCCTTGTCGCGCGTCGGCAGCTTGTTGGCGGGATGGTGCGTGAAGGAGGCTTTGGCTTTCTCATGCTGCTTGGGCAAGCCCAGCCAGCATTGAATGCCGTGCAGCTTGTGGCCGACGCGTCGGACTTCGAGCTTGGTGCGCTCGGAGTGCACGATGCCCTCGCCCGCCACCATCCAGTTGACGTCGCCGGGCCGGATCGCCTGGACGCTGCCCAGGTTGTCGCGGTGCATGATCTCGCCCACGACCAGATAGGTCACGGTGGCGAGCCCGATGTGGGGGTGGGGCCGCACGTCCAGCCCCTTGCCGGGCGCGAAGCTTGCCGGACCCATGTGGTCGAAGAAGATGAAAGGCCCCACCGAGCGCTGCTCGACGCTGGGCAGGGCGCGGCCCACCATGAATCCGCCAAGCAAATCGCGGCGGCGGGGCTTGATCACCGTGGAAAACGCACTGAACATTTTACTCTCTCAATCGACCGAAAACCGCACACTCATTAAGAAGCGCCGCCGCAAAGATCAACCGCGTCATCGCTTTTCATTGACCTCCAGATAAATCCCGTTGGGATCGAACATCGACATCGTGCGCAGCAAGATCTTGCCCTTGCCGTCGTGGCTGGGCACGTCCCAGTCCGTGGGCGGCGCGGCGATGGTGGCCCCCTTCTCCAATGCGCGCTGATGGATGCCTTTGATGTCCTTGGTCTCCCACACCAACAGCGGATCGCCCAACTGCACCTTGGTGCGGCCCTTCTTGATGCCGGTGTCGTAGGGAGCGTCGAGATACTGCATCAGCCCCAGCATGCCGATGACCGGATCGTCGGCCTTCAGCAGAATCAAATGGCACCGCGCCCAGGGCGGGGCCGCGGGCGGGAATGACGGATGCACCGGCACCTTGTTGTCGTACCATTTGGTCATGCCGAAGACGTGAATGTAGAAATCCGCCGATTGCTCGGCGTTGGCGACCAGGAAAGTCGTGCGCTTGAAGAAGGCGTGAGTCATGGATGGTGCCCTTTCGCTACTTTTTCGGTTCGATCATTTCGTTCAACTCAATCTTGATGCCGTTGGGGTCGCGCAGAAACATCTGCTTGGCGCGCCCCGAGCGCGACAATATCGGCGGGCTCAGCACCGTGTAGCCGCCCGCCACCGCGCGGGCATGGATCGCTTCGATGCCCGTGACCACATGCACCAGCATGACGTCGTTATAGGCGTTGGCGTTGCCCGTGGGCCGGGTGACCGTGCCCATCTCCTTGCTGTCGACGCCCATGACGGCGACGAACGCGCCGTCCAGCGACTTCATATACGTCATGCTGAGCACCGCATCGGGCGGCATGCCCAACGGATGGTCGGTTGGCAGCCGGATGTCGGTGCTGGTGGGTTCCTCGGTGTAGCCCAAGACCTCGCGGTAAAACTTCACCGTGGCGGGGCGGTTCTTCACCATGATGGCCGCGCGCTGCAGCGTGGCGACGCCCGCTGCCGGTTCCGCGGCGGCGGAAGGTGCCGTTAGCCCGATTGCGAACGCGAGAAGGATTGCGATGCGGGTCATTTTTTCTCCGGCAGCATTTCGAACAGCTCCAATCGCACCCCGTTGGGATCGCGCAGGAACATTTGCATGGAGCGGCCGGTGTTGGAGGGCTTGGGACCCCACAGCACCTCGTAGCCGCCCGCCACCGCGCGGCGGTGAATTTCGGCGATGTTCTTCACTTGGTGCACGAACATCACGTCGCCGCCGGCGTTGCCCGCTTGGCCGGGCCGGGCCAGCGGTTTGAAGTCGGGGTGGTCGACGCCCATGATGCTGAGGCCCGCGCCGTCCTTGGACTTCATGCCGGTCAGCGTGCGCTTGGCGCCCGCCGGCAAGCCCAGACCATTACCCGCCTCGGCCGGGGCCAGATCGTTGGTGGTCAGTTCCTCGTAGCCCATGACCTCGCGGAAGAACTTCACCGTGGCGGCGCGGTCGGCGACGAAAATAGCCGTGCGCAAATACGTGGACGAGACGGCCTGGTCTTGGGCCGTGGCGCCGGCTGCCAGGCCGGCAACAGCGACAAGAACGGCAAGCGTGAGTTTACGCATGGTGGCCTCCCCTGGTGGAAAAGCCGAGCATAGGCCAGGATAGCCGGGACCGGAACCCGCCAAACCCGCCGCCGCTGCCAACATCTCCGAGGCCATCATGCCCAAGGCCAACATGACCGATGCCGTTTTCGCGCCCACCGTGACGCATTGGGGCGCTTACCGCGCCGAGGTGCGCGAAGGCCGCGTGGCCGCGCTGCATCCGTTCGCGGCCGATCCGGACCCCTCGCCCATCGGCGCCGGTATGCCCCCAGCGCTGACGGACCCGGTGCGCATCGCGCGCCCGATGATCCGGCAAGGTTGGCTGAAGCACGGGCCGCATGAAGCCAACAAGACGCGCGGGGGCGAGCCTTTCGTGGCGGTGCCCTGGGACGAGGCGCTGGATCTGGTGGCGGGCGAACTGCAGCGGGTGAAAGCCGCCCACGGCAACGCGGCGATTTTCGCGGGCTCCTACGGCTGGGCCAGCGCAGGGCGGTTTCATCACGCCCAAGGGCAACTGCGCCGGTTCATGAATCTGTTCGGTGGGCACGCCTACTCGGTGAACACCTATTCGGCGGGCGCGGCCGAGGTGATCGTGCCGCACGTGCTCGGCAATTTCTGGGAATTGACCAACCAGATGACGACCTGGGACACCATCGCCGCGCACACGCAACTGATGGTCGCCTTCGGCGGCGTGTCGCTGAAGAACGGGCAAGTCCATGGCGGCGGCTTCGGCAAGCATGTCGCGCGCGAGGCGTTGAAGGCGTGCAAGGCGCGCGGCGTGAAGGTGGTCTGCGTCGGCGCCATGAAAGACGACGCGGCGGATTTTCTCGAGGCGCAATGGATCGCGCCGCGCCCCAACACCGACACGGCGCTGATGTTGGGGCTGGCGCACACGTTGCTGCGGGACGGACTGGCGGACGAAGCGTTCCTCGCCAGCCACTGCGTCGGTTGGGAGAAATTCAAACCTTATTTGCTGGGCGCCATAGACAAAACACCCAAGGACGTCGACTGGGCCAGCCGCATCACCGGCGTGCCGCCGGAGATCATTCATCAACTGGCCCACGACATGGCCAGGCACCGCACCTTGATCACGATTTCGTGGTCGCTGCAGCGGGCCGATCACGGCGAGCAGACCTACTGGGCGGCGATCACCTTGGCGGCCATGCTGGGCCAGATCGGCTTGCCCGGCGGCGGCATCGGCTTTGGCTATGGAGCTGCAAATGGAATAGGTGCGGGCGGCGCCCGCATCGCGCCACCGTCCCTCACCGTGCCGCAAAACCCGGTGAAGGCTTTTATTCCGGTGGCGCGCATTGCCGACATGCTGGAGAACCCGGGCGGCGCCTTCGACTACAACGGCCAGCGCCTCGCGTACCCCGATGCGCGCATCGTCTATTGGTGCGGCGGCAATCCGTTCCATCATCATCAGAACCTGGGCCGCTTGGTGCGCGCCTGGCAACGCCCCGAGACCGTGATCATTCACGAAGCATGGTGGAACGCCAACGCACGGCACGCGGATATCGTGCTGCCGGTCACCACCACGCTGGAACGCAACGATCTCACCGGCGCGCTGCAAGACACCTATGCGCTGGCGATGCACAAGGCCGTGGAACCCATCGGCGAGGCACGCAACGACCACGACATTTTTGCCGGGCTCGCCGAGCGCGTGGGTTTGCGCGAAGCTTTCACCGAGGGCCGCGACGAAATGGGCTGGCTGAAGTTGATGTACGAGCGCTGGGTGGAGCGGGCCGCCAAGCTGGACGTGACCATGCCCGCCTTCGATGCGTTTTGGGAGAAAGGTCACGTCGAGTTCCCGGAACGCGGCGCGGGGAAAGTTTTTCTGCGCGAGTTTCGCGCCGACCCCGCGCAGCACAAACTCACCACGCCCTCGGGCAAGATCGAGATTTTCTCCGAGCGCATCGCGTCCTTCGGCTACGACGATTGCGCCGGGCACGCGACCTGGTACGAACCCGCCGAGTGGTTGGGGGCCGTGAGGGCCAAATCGTTTCCGCTTCATCTCATCTCCAATCAGCCGCGCACGCGGCTTCACAGCCAGTACGACAACGGGACCACCAGCCAGGCCGGCAAGGTTTCGGCCCGCGAGCCGGTGTGGCTGCACCCGCTGGACGCCGCACCACGGGCCATCGCGAGCGGCGACGTGGTGCGGCTGTTCAACGACCGCGGCGCGTGCCTGGCGGGGGCCGTGGTCACCGACCAGGTGCGTCCGGGCGTGGTGCAACTCGCCACGGGGGCTTGGTTCGACCCCGCGCCGACCTCAACGACGGCGGGCGGCAACGAACTGCCCTTCTGCGTGCACGGCAATCCCAACGTGCTGACGCGGGATGCCAGCAGCTCGAAGCTGGCCCAAGGCTCGACCGCGCAGACCTGTCTGGTGGAGGTGGAAAAGTGGACCGGCACAGTGCCGCCGGTGACGATTTTCACACCACCTGAGATTGTAGCCTGGCGGTGAGTTTTCCACCTGTTCCGCCTGTTATTTCAGGAAGGCTTCCAAAATAACAGGTCGCGAATCGGCGTTTTGAGGCCATGGACGACCGCAGGGCGGATGCTCTCGCAACCTCAGCGAGAGTCGCCGGGAGGGTCCGGAAGGTCGTTGGGATCGTGATCGATCACCACGGGCGGGCGGTGTTGGGTGTCCTTGCCCATGGACGCATGACGCAAGACCCATACACCCGGTGCCGCCTTGCGCCCGAAGATCAGCACTCCGAGCGCCACGACCATGGCAATTATAGCGGCGGCGGTGAAGGCAAACAAGAACAGCGCCAGCGCCGCGATGAGCGACACGACAATGAGCGCGAGGCGAAGATAAGCGCCGATCATGTGGAAAAGCTCAGGCGGCTTGCGATGCGCACGCCGTCGGCGCCCGAGAAACGGCGACGATGGCCTTGCGCGGCAAGATGCCGAAGCGCGCGAAGAACCCTTCGGTGCCGACGAACGCCTCGCCGTAAATGGCGGTCTTGCCGAAGCGTGCCACGACATCGGTCATGAGCGCGCGGCCGATGCCCCGGCGTTTCTGGGCGGGGTGAACGGCGATATCGCTGATCCAGGTGTTGAGGCCGTCGGACAACACCCGCACGAATCCGACCAGGCGGCCGTCCTCATCCAGCGTCAGCGTCACGTGCGTCGAATTGCGGAACCAGCCTCGCACGGTTTCGGATTCGTAGTCGGCGGCAGTACCCCACCCGTTGGCGTCGTAAATGGCGATGACGGCGGCCGCGTCCAAGCTGGCAATGTCGGTCAAGGGCACGATACGCATGAGCGTCACTCCGATGGTGGATAGATCTCCGCTGTCGTCCTGGGATTTATTCCCAGGACCCAGAGCGCCATCGGCGAAGGTTACTACCCTGGGTCCTGGGCACAAGGCCCAGGACGACATGAGTGGGATTTACTCCCTCACGTCCGCGCCGCTCCAGTCGATGAAGCGGCCGCGGAAGGGCAAGGCCGTGACGCGGGGCGAGGCGGCCATGAGTTCCACGCGCGGAAACAGATAGATGGTCGGCGCCAAGTCGTGCAGCAGGGCGAGGGCCTGACGCAGTAGGGCTTCGCGCTTGGCCTCGTCGAACTCCACGTTGGAGCGCGCGAAAATCTCCTCCACGTCGGGAGCGCAGAAGAAGGGCTTGCCGGACTTGGCGCAGGTAAAGGATTCCACCGCCCGGCCGGCGTCCATGTAGGTGGCGCCGTTCCAGTTGGCCGACAGCGCCTCGGCCCCGCGCCAATCGCCCGAGGTCCACATCTGCACCCAATCGGTGCCGAGCGTGTTGTTGAGCTGCAGCGTCACGCCGACCTTGGCCAAGTCCTGCGCCACGAGTTGGAACACCGCCGCCAATTCGGTCATGCCTTCGGTCAAGATCGCCGTCTTGATGGTGAAACCCTCGGCATGGCCGGCTTCGGCCAGCAACGCGCGGGCCTTGTCGGGGTCATAAGGGTAGGGCGCCACGGCGGGATCGTGACCGAACACGCCGGGCTCAATGCCGTTGGCGGTGGGCTTGACCGCGCCGCGCAGAATGAACTTCGCGATGGCCTCGCGGTCCACAGCGTAGTTGAGCGCCTGACGTACGCGCTTGTCGGCCAAGGGCGACTTGGGATCGCGGTTGGGCAACGCGATGGCCGACGTGGTGGCGATGGGATTGACCGCGACGTTGAATCCTTGCGCGCGCAGATCGTCGGCATCCTCGAAGCCCATGCCGTAGGCAATATCGATCTTGCCGGTGGTCAGCGCGTTGATGCGGCTGGCTTGCTCGGGCACCACGCGGAACTCCACGCGCGTGAGGTGCCGCGACGGCCGCCACGATTTGGCGCCGTCCGCAGCGAGCGCCGCCTCCAGCGCATAGAAGCCCCTGTCGCGGCCCCAACTGTTGATCACGAAGGGTCCGGTGGCGCGCGGGCGTTGCGCATAAGCCTCCACGCCCACTTCCGCAAAGAGTTTCGGCGGCACCACGACGAGCAGGCTCAGCCGCTTGGGCAAGATGACGTCGGGCTCGCGCGTGGTGATGGCCACCGTGAGCGCATCGGGTGCGGTGGCACCGGCGATGTTCTTCACCTCGGCGGCATAGAAATAGCGCTGGGCGGCGGGCGACTTGAGCCACTCGATCATGGCCACCACGCTCGCGGCATCGAAGGGCTCGCCGTTGATGAAGCGCACGTCGGGACGCAACTTGAACGTCCAGGTGTTGGCGCCGTCGTGGCTCCAACTCAGCGCCAGGTTGGGCTGGGTGCGGCCCTCCTTGTCCATGACCGTGAGGGCGTCGAACATGCCCGGGAAGGGATGCACCGCGCCCTGGATTTGCTGGCCGAAGGGGTTGCCCATGGCCGGCGGCCACTGCGCCACGCCCACCTTGATGGTCTTGGCGAAAAGCGGAGACGCAATGCTGACGATCAACACAATCGCAATAAGCATGCAAACATGCGCGGAGCGCTTTGCACACAACTCCGCTGACCGGCGCAAACCGATAATGTCGTCCTGGGATTTATTCCCAGGACCCAGAATCGCAAGACTCATTCGCTTTGTGTCCCTGGATCCTGGGGACAAGCTTGTCCTCGGGTCGCGCTGCGCGCGAACCCGGGGGCCCCAGGATGACAGCGGTAAAGTGTTCATAGCCGCGCCCAACTCACCCCTGCATGCGCTCGATGATTTCCAGCGCGGCGCGTTCGCCCGATTCCATGGCCGATTCCATGCCCACGTCCAGGCGCCGCGTATGCTCGCCGGCGAAATGAAGGCGGCCGTGGGGCTTGATCATGTCGTGGGCCCAGCGCGTGACCTGGCCGGGGCCATAGGAATGCCGGCAGCCCTCGACGAACATATATTGCGGCCAGGAGTGCACGCCCACCACCTCGAGCTTGCCCTTCAATGACGGGCGCATGCGCTCCAACTCCGCCAGCACGTAGGCGGCGCGATCCTTCGGCGCCATTTGGTCGATGCGGTCGCCTTTCTTGCCGACGCAAAACGCCGCGGCCCGCGTGCGCGTGCCGTCATAGTTGATGGACTGGCGCAAGTTGGTGACGGGGCCGTCGGACCACAGCGAGGCGTCGAGGCCGTCTTGCTCCCAGTAGGGCGCTTTGACGGCGAAATGAATTTGCGTGTTGGTGTTGTAGGGCATGGACCGCACGGCTTCGGCCTGCATGCCTTGCAGCGGCGGATCGATGGACACGCGGTTCAAGGGCTTGAAGGGAATCGCCGAGATGGCGAAGTCGGCGGTGTACGCGGTGCCGTCGAGGCAACGCACCGTCACGTCCGTCGTTGTCATGGCGATGTCGGCGACGATCTTGTTGGTCAGTACCGCGCCGGCGGCATCCTGGGCGACGAACTTGGCCATGGCCTCGGGCAGGCGCGAGGTGCCGCCCACCACGTGTTGCGAGGTCTCGGCGTATTGGGCGAAGCGGTCCTTGGTGGTGTCGGTGGACGAGCCGAAGATCACCATGCCGCGCGCTTCTTCCTGCATCAGGGTCAGCAGCGAGGTGTTCCAGGCGTCGGGGGCCAGGCCCCCTTCCATCAGACGCAGCGCTTCGTCCGACACGCCCTTGCTTTTAAGCCAAGGGCCGGGCGCCACGTCGAACTGGGCGGCGGCGGGCTCCAGCCAATCCTCGGCGGCCTTGAGCGTCATGTGCTTGCGCAAATAGTACGAGAACAGCGCCGCCGGCAGCACGGCGCGTTCCTCGCCCACGGTTTTGTTTTCCGGCGCCGATTTCCAGTCCTCTTTCTTCATGAGCCGCCCGCGCACATAAAACGCGAAAGGCGCGTTGATGTTGGAGCCGGGGCCCAGCTTCACGTCCATGCGGTCGCACATGTCGAGCACGCGGGCGTAGTCGGGGCCAATCTGGCTGGCGCCCAGCTCGGGCCGGCCGGGAAAGTGATCGGCGGTGAAGGCGCGGCCGCCGATTCGCGCATTGGCTTCCAGCACGACGACCTTGGCGCCTTGCTCCTTCAACTCCACCGCCGCCTTGAGACCCGACAACCCCGCGCCGATGATGATGACGTCGGCCTTCTCGGCGGCGCGCGCCATGCGCGGCAACGCGGCGGCTACGCCCAAGGACGCAGCGGTGGTGAGCAACGTGCGGCGTGATGCGGACATGGCGGGCTCCGAAATGAACAGATCGCCCAGGCTATGAGAGTTGAGGCCCAACTGCCACGAGAAGTTGAGGCTGCGAGCGCGCTTCGGACGGGCGTTGCTCAGGCCGCGCGGCGGCGCGTGGTGGCTTTCATCGTCGGGCGAATCAGGATGTCGGCGGGAATGCCGAGGGACTTGTTCAGCCGTCGAATCATGCCGATGGACAGTCCGCGCCGCCGATTGAGCACCTCGGCCACGCGCGTGCGGGTGCCGATGACGCCCTCAAGGTCTTTCCGGCTCAATCCCTGCTGCTCCATGCGGAACGTGATGGCGGCGATGGGATCGGGCGGGTCCATGGGGTAGCGGCTGTCTTCGTAGACCTCGATCAAGGTCGCCAGGATATCGAGCCGGTCTCCGCGCGGCGTGCCGGGGCGCGCGCCCCAGAGACGTTGGAGTTCCGCCAATGCGGAGTCGTAATCGCGTTCGTTGCGAATGGGCTTAAGGGGTTTCATGCTTCACCGTCCGCGCGTTAATCTTGTCATAGTCGGCATGGGTCCCGAGCCATTTGATCCAAACAATTCTATGCCGGTAGTCCACCGCCGTGATCAACTGATAGTCATTGCCTTTGATGTTGAACACCACTCGATCCGACGAGACGATACTGGCTGTCCCATACGATCGCTTAATGTCCGCGCTCGAACGCCACAACGCCTTGCGAACCTCGGCGTACCATGCATCCAAGGCTGTCTTGAGCGCCACGCGATCCTTGGAACGGCGCCGGGATTCAACGTACATCTTCAGCGTGCGGCGCGCGATGATGCGCATAAGCCATTATAGCGTGCGCCCATTTTGGGCGCAAGAAGGTTAAGCCCAGCAAACTATAACTTGTGCGCTTTTACGCGATCGCCTTCTCGTACATCCGGTAGGTCTTGTAGATCTTGCCGCCGATGGTTTCGATGGAGTGGCGCGTCTGGGAGTTGGACTCCAGCACCCAGCTCATCTCGCTGACGGGGAAATTGAGCCGCAAGGATGCGTCACGCACCGCGTTCATGGTCAGCAGCGCCAACACCGAGCCCACGGTCTTGTTCTTGTACTCGGGCATGACGCCCATGAGGGCCACGCGCGTGCCCGAGACGTAACTGCGCCGGTTGAGCAGACGCCAGGCGAGCTTGGCCCAATTGGAGGGCCACAGCCGACCGTCCAAGTCCTTGATGATCTCGTTCAGGTCCGGGAAGGCGACGCACATGGCGGCGGGCTTGCCTTCGACCTCGACGAACCACACCAGCTCGGGGATGAGCAAGTATCGCAAACCATTCGCCATGTGCTTGACCTCGCGCGCGGTCATGGGCAGCGAGCACCAGTTCTCGGCCCAGGCGGCGTTGAAGATGTGCGCCACCGTGGCGATGTCTTCTTCGAAGCGCTTGGGGTCAAGGTGGCGCAAGGACAGCCGCTTGTCGCGGTCCAGCGCGCGACGCAGCCACGCCAGTTGCTTGGTCGGCAGCGCCGTGTCCATGGGCGTGAGGTAGGCGTACATGTCGACGGCCTTGGCGAAGCCCGCCGCCTCGACGCGCGCCTGATAATAAGGCTGGGTGTGGCCCATCATGAAGCGCGGCGGACAGCCAAAGCCGTCGATCAGCAGGCCGGTTTCCTCGTTGATGTTGAGGCCGAAGGGCCCCAGCGCGCGAGCCATGCCCTGATTTTTCAGCCACTCGGTGGCCGCGCCAAACAGCGCGTTGGTCGTGGCTTGATCGTCGATGGTCTCGAAGAAGCCGAAAAAACCGGTCGAGTCCTTGCGCAAATCCAGATGGTTGCGGTCCACCTGCGCGGAAATGCGGCCGACAGGCTTGCCATCCCGCAAGGCCACGAAGAACGCCGCCTCGCCGTGATCGAACCACGGATTTTTCTTGGGGTTCAGTTGTTCGGCCTGCATGAACCGCAAGGGCGGCACCCAATAGGGGTCGTGGCCCTGGCAGACGTGCGCGGCTTGAAAGAAGGCGTCCCAATCGGCGCCGGTCTCGACCTTGCGAACGACCACGCTCATACGGACGCTATTCGGCCGCCAATTTTTGCGCCGCCGCCTCGCGTTTGCGATGCACGGGATTGGTGTTGTAGGGCCAGTTGGGCGTCAGCCGCGAGACATACGGATAAAGCTTGGCCACCTCTTCGGTGTAGCCCAGGTTGAACACCGTGGGCGACTTGGGCTTGTCCTTGGCGCCCTCATAGAAGGTGCCCAGCACCTTGTCCCACAGGAAGTTGGTGATGCCGTAGTTGCCGTTCTCATTGTGGAAGTGATGCGCCATGTGGGTTTTCTTCATCTCGCGCACCCAGCCCCACGACGGCGCGTAGCCCAGATGCTCGATGCAATGGAAGAACTCGTAGATGCAGGTCGTCACCACGCCCGCGCACAGGGCCGCGAGCGCGCCGTACCCGCCGCCGAGTGCATATCCCACCGGCATGGTCGCCAGCGCCACGGTGGGCAGGGTGGTGTAAAGCGCGCCGAACAGAACTTTCAGGTTGTTGGGATCGCAGTGGTGATCGTAGTGAATGCGCTTCCACACGCCGGCGGTGAGCGGATGCTTCCACATGTACTTGCTGTGCAGCACAGTGCGATGCAGCACGTACCACACGGCGGGATAGATGATGACGGTGGCGGCCACCGAGGCGAGCACGCCGAGCCATGCCGCCGCGCTGGTGGCCAAGGCCCAGATCACCACGCCGCCGGTGAGCAGGCTGACGGCGATGTAAACGGCGATGGCGTAGTACTGAAAGTACGCCGCCGTCAGCTCGCGCAGGTTCATGCGATCGAGGAAATATTCCTTGTCGCTCCAGAACCCCAACGTGAATGAACCACCCGCCATGCGGCCAAACCTGACTCGTTTGTGTGTCTATATATAAGCGGCGTTTTCCGCCGATCACGCCGACAAAGCAAGCCATTGCAGTCCAAGCGCGGCGCGCTTGAGAATCACTTTCGCGTCACTGTGTTACAAGAGCGGCCTTTCCCGGCCCTTAAGGACCGCGCCCCAGGAGCGCGCCGGAGCCTCGCCGCCGGGCGCCGCCGGCATGGCGGTGGGGATCTTAACAAAAGCTAATCAATACAATGGATTAGATCCGGCCGCAGGGCCGCCTAAATATTGTCATATGGCGGTTTTATGACTAGTCTCCGCCGCGCCATGGAGAGCCCCGTGTCCGAACCTGAGTCCGAACCCGAGTCCGCCGCAAAACCCCGCCCCAAGCTCGCGACCCTAGCGTCGTGGGCGGTCATCGCCGTGACGCTGATCTATGCGGCGGCGTTCCTCGACCCCTTCGTGGCCATCGCCGCCTTGCCGTTCTTCGCGCTGGGCAGCGCGCGCGGCAAATCGCCGCTGACGCTGTGCGCCCTGGCGCTGGTGCCGGTGCTGGCGCTGCAAGCGGCGAGCGGCGTCAAGTTCCTGATCACGACATTACCTTTGGTCACCTACGATCATTATTTCCTGCGCGGGAACGTGCTGGTGCTGGCGGCCAACGACTGGCGTATTGCATCGGCCGTGGTGCTGGGAGCGCTGGGAACCATCGTCTATCTGCGCCTGTTGTTCTCGGGCAAGGGCGCCTTCACGCGCTTCGAGAAGGCGGGCGTGGTGGGACTGGCCGTCGTCGCCGTGGCTTGCCTCATGTCCGTGCGCAACTGGACCAGCGACGTCATGGGCTGGGACAAGGCGTTGAACGAGCCCACCGTGCGCGCCTTCGTGCGGTCCGCGCAAATCCCCGCGCCGCAGCTCGACTTGCTGCCGCAGGCGCAAGCCGCCCTGCCCGCGCCCACCCTAACGACGGGGGGCCTCGTCACGCCGATCCCGGGCCTGAGTGCGCCCGCCGACAAGCCCGATCTGTTCTTTATCCTGCAGGAGTCCATGCTGCCGCCGGAGAAAATTCGCCCCGGCGCCGAGGCGCGCCACCTGTTCGCCAAGACCGCCGACCACGTCGGGCCCTTGCGCGTGCACTGCTTCGCCGGCGGCACCTGGAAGTCGGAGTTCTCGTTGGCGGTGCAGATGCGCCCGCAGGAATTCGGCAACGACGGGCTCTATGTGTTCCATCAATTGGAAGGGCGCATCAAGCGCTCGATCTTCACGCTGCTGAAGGAGCAAGGCTACCGCGTGATGGTGTTTTATCCCTCGCCCGGGAATTTCATCAACGGCCGCAATTTTTACGCCTCCATCGGCGTGGACGAACTCTATGACCCCGAGGCGCTGGGCATCGGCGACGGCTGGGATTGGAAGATCCCCGACGCGACGCTCTATGACGCGATGCTGAAGAAGATCGAGGGCGAAACGCGCCCCGTGGCGGTGCTGCTGCTGACCATCAGCCAGCATGGGCCCCATGTGTTCGAGGACCCGCACACGGACTACATGACGCGCTTCGAGGTGGCCGACGCGGCCTACGGCAAATTGCTCCAGGATCTGGCCGCGCGCGGGCGCAGGACCGGCGTGGTGGCCTTCGGCGATCATCAGCCGGAGTTCCTGGCCCGCTTCGTCGATAATCACGACGACTGGTATTACACCGGCTACGACGTGCGCTGCCTGAATTTCGAATGCGCGCCCAGCGTGCTCGACAATCGCGGCGGCAAGCCGCTCGACATCACCTTGCTGTCGAGTTCCGCCCTGCAGGCCTTCGGCTTCGGCCTGGACGGATTCGCGGCCCTGCACCAAGATCTCTATGCCCACTGCGGCGACGACGTGGCCAAGTGCGACGAGACGGCCCGGCTGACGCTCAATAGCGCGTTCTCGCACTTCTTCGAGTAATCTCGGCCCCATGACCGACGCCACCCTCACGCCCGCCGCCCGCGGGCCGCGGCGCATTCTGGCCGTGTTCAACCCCACCGCCGGCGGCAGCCGCCGTGCGCGTTTCGAACGCGTGATCGCGGCTCTTCGCGCGCAGGGATGCGCCGTCACGGTGCAACACACCACCGCGCGGGGCGACGCCGAGGCCATCGCCCGGGCGCTTCCGCCCGGCACCTATGACGTCATCGCCGCGGCCGGCGGCGACGGCACCGTCAACGAAATCGCCAACGGCCTCACGGCCCCCGACTGCGCCCTGGGCGTCATTCCCTTGGGCACCGCCAACGTGCTGGCCCGCGAGATCGGCCTGCGCCTCGCGCCCGAGCCCATCGCCCGCGCCCTGGCCGAGGGCCCGGTGTGCCCCGTCCGCATGGGTCGCGCCAACGGCCGGCGCTTCGTGATGATGGCGGGCATCGGGTTCGACGCCAACGTGGTGCACGGAGTTTCACTCTCATTGAAGCGGCGCATCGGCCCGCTCGCCTATGTGTGGCAAGCCGCCAAGGAAGCCTTGGGCGGCGACTTCGCGCCCTTGCGCGTGACCATTGACGGCCGCACGCATCAGGCCACCTCGGCGGTGATATGCAACGGGCGCATGTACGGCGGACCCTTCGTCGCGGCGCCGGCGGCCGCGCTGGCCGACGACCAGTTTCATGTCGTGCTCATGCCGGGGCGCGGCTGGTTCAGCGTGCTGCGCTACGGCCTCGCGCTCGTGCTGGGACGATTGCCGATGCTGCGCGACGTGACGATCGTGGCGGGGCGCGATATCGTCGCGGCGGGCGCGGACGGACAGCCAGTGCAGGCCGACGGCGACATCATCACCCAAACGCCGGTGCACATCACCCTCGACCCGCACCCGCTCAAGCTGGTGTATCCGGCCTGAGTTAGGTCCCTGCGGCCATGGAACCGCGAGTGAGGCTCTGTTAGAGTGGACACTTGGTTTTCTCTATGAGCCAGCGCCCATGACCGACGCCGCCAAACGCCTGTCCATCGCCGCGCGGAACCTGCCGCCGGGCGACCGCTTGGAACTGGTGGAACAGCTTCTCGATAGCCTGGATGCCACCGACTCGGCCACGGACGCAGTGTGGGCCAAGGAAGCGCAAGACCGCCTCGTGGCCTACCGGCGTGGCGAGATCGAGGCCGTTTCCTTGGCTAGCGTGCTCGCAAAATACAAGGCCCATGACGATTCGGCTGTTGAGCATCGCTCAAGCTAAATTTGGGTATCACGCAGCGTGATGGCTATATGGGTGATAGCTGAATCAGGCCTTCTGCCGAAATCAATGAAGCCTGACGAACTCTTATAATTTCGTAATTTTGGCCTGCCTCGCAGATAAAGCCGGCCAACTCGATACTTTCGCTTTCTGCCACTAGTCGAAAGCATGGGCCGCCGCTAGCGCCGCTCAAATTTGGGTGAGCCTCAAGCTCAGTACCTTGAGGCCAATACCAGCTACTAGAATCGAAACAAAAAGACATGTGGTCGTCAGACGAATTATCGGCTTTGGCAAGGAACGATACAAAGTCATTGAAAACTACTTTCGGCCTTGTGCCACAGGTTGTTGTGCGCCGATTCTCCGGAAACCCACCAAGCATTACCGTGTCCCCTTTTCTGATTGGTTTTGGAGGCCACGCCTCAGACACGAAAACACTACCTCCCCAATGTTTAAGTGTAATTTCGGGAATTCTGAAAGTCGCCAAATCCCACTGCTGGCTTCGTGAAAGCAAGTTCTCGGCTAAATTAAATGGGCCGCCACCAAGCTGGCAAAAAATGTCCTCGTTTTCTGCCTTTTGCTTTTCGTAAATCTTGAGCACATGCTCGTTTGTGACGCCAAAAAGTGTCGTTGGCGTTTTCACAACACACATTGTGGCATTAGCTAGAATCGTTTGACCGCCGACCTCCCACCATAACGGGGCGCAAAAAGACCTCACGCGATTCCGGAGGGCAGGAAGCAGTCCGCTCGACTCAAATTTATCAATTTTTTCTTGTTCGCTTTCGATCATATCTGTTTCGTTTCGGTAGAAAGCGTTGCCTTAGCTCACGCGTATAGCAGATGGTAGACATTACGTCCTGGCCCCGGTGTGCTCGAAGCTGAACACGATCCAGATGCCGAGCGTGGCGAACAGCGCCAGCGGCAGCCAAGCGGCCATCACCGGCGGCAGCGAGCCGAACTGGCCCATGGCGAGGATCATGTTGTCGATGACGATGAATAGAAATCCCAAAGTAATGCCCCACACCACCGTCAGCACCGCGCTGCCCTGGCGGTGATGGGCGAAGGCGGCGATGGCGGCCAGCAGCGGCATCAAGGCGAGCACGATGGGCCCCGCGATCTTCTGGTGCAGCCAGGTGTCGTAGAAATACTGCGGGCGCGTGCCGATGGCGACGTTGCCGACGTATTCCTGCAGGGCGTTGAGCGACAGTTCGTTGGGATGGTTAGCGAAGCGCATGAAGTGCTCGGGGCGCAGGCTGGTGTTCCAGGCCGGCGGGCCGGAGCTGGGTGCCGTGCCGCCCACGCGCTTGGCGCCGGTCACGGTCCAGCCGTCGCCCGACCACACGGCGCGCTCGATTTCGACGATGTCGACGATCTCGGCCTGGCCGCCCTGCTTGAGCAGGCGGATGTCCACCAGCTCGGTGCCGCCGCTCATGACGTGGCCGACGCGGATGATGGTGTCGCCCTCCATCAGCCAGCTGTTCTCGCCGTCGGCCAGCACGCTGCCCGTCTTGTAGCCGGCGTCGCGCCAGTCCTCCAGCGCGCCGTTGGCCCGCACGACGACGGTTTCGGAAAACATGAACAGCAGGATGGCCAGCGCCATGCCCACGGACACGAGTCCGCCGACGAGGCTCAAGACCGAGCGGCCCGCCGCGCGCATGGCCAGCACCTCGCTGTTCTTGGCCATGGTCACCAGCGCCGTCAGCGCGCCCAACAGGCCCGCCAAGGGCGCCACGGTTTCGATCAGCGACGGCACGCGCAGGACGATATAGCGCGCGAGGGTGTCGAGCGGCGCGCCGCCGCCCGCCAGCACGTCGTTGGCGTTGGCGAGCAGGTCCAGCGTTTGCAGGAACAGCACCAAGCCCAGCAGCAGGCCGACGAAGCGCGCCAAGAAAGCGCGCATGAGGTAGCGCGAGAGAATCATGCCATGGTCCTCATGCCGCCGCCTTGCGCGGACGCACCAGGCGGACCACGGCGTCGACCAGATCGATGCACCACCCCTCGAAGCGCTGCAGGGGCGTCGCACCCGCCTTGCGCTCGGTGGCGCGGAACAACAGAAACGACAACGCCGTGAACCCGACGAAGGTGCCCCACAACACCGGCGCGGCGGCGGCGCCCGTCGACGAGGCATAGGCCTCGCCGAATTCGAGAATCTTGTGATAGCTGACCAGCAACAGCAGGCCGAACACCAGGCCAAAACTGCGGCTCGCCCGCCGGGTCATGATGCCCAAGGGGGCGGCGAAGATCGGCAGGAACACCATCGACAGCGTGAAGACGATGCGGCCGTGGAACTCGGCCGCCACGGCGGCGGGCGCGATCTTGAGGGGCGGCGGCGCGCGCTCGTCGGTGACGGCCTCGAGGCCCGCGCGCCCGGCGCCGGAGTTGGCGCGCATGGTCGTGTAAAGTTCGGTGATGGAAAGTTCCCGCTCGTCGCCGCCGCGGCCGCGGAACTGCACGAGGTCGGCCAAGTCCAGGGGCCAGTCGAAGACCTCGAACTTGAGGGTGGCGCTTTCACCCGTGGCCGGATTCCACTCCGAGCGGTGCCCCGCGATCAAACGCATGGTGACGATGCCGTCGTTGACGCCCGTCACCAGTTCGCCGCGTTCGGCCGTGAGCGTGATGATGCGGCCCTGGTCGTCCTGCTTATGGGCGAACACGCCCACCAGCTCGCGCCCGGCGCCCGTGGAGCGCTCCACGCGCAGGGTATAGCCGTTGGGCAGATCCATGAAGATGCCCTCGCCGATGCCCTGCTCGATCACGCCCGAAGTGATGTTGAACAGGATCGCGCGGTAGGCGTAGCGCGTGAAGGGTTGGATGTAACCCGTCAGCACGAAGTTGAACGCCGCCATGAACACCGCCAGCCACATGGCCGCGCGGATGAAGCGGCTGAGCCCGATGCCGCTGGACTGCACCGCGTCCAGCTCCGACTGCATCGACAAGCTGCGAAAGGCCAGCAGCACGCCCAGGAACAGCGCCAGCGGCAGCGCGAGCCCGATGTAATGGGGGATCAAGTTGAACAACATCTGGAACACCACCAGCGTCGACACGCCGTTGCCCACGGCGATGTCGAGCAGCCGCATCAACCGTTCCATCAACAAAATGACGGCGACGATGAACAGCGTGACCAGGATCGTCGGCACGATCTGGCGAAGAAGGTAGCGATCAAGCGCCTGCATGAACTCCACGCCGACATTTGGCCAACCCAACGCGGCCCTTAGTGGTCCGATTCCAGCATTCGCATCCCGGTTCTGTAAGCTGGTTTGCGAATGCTGGAATCAAAGGACCACTAACAAATAAAAGGTTTCTAGTGGAGCTTTGGATTTGACATTCGCTTCGTCGTCCCGTTGCCATCGGGGTCGCGAATGTCAAATCCGCTCCACTAGCGCCCCGTTATCGCGGGGGGTTGGGGCAAATTGGCGGCAACGTCGTCCTACCCGGGACCGGCCCAGGTTCGGGGGCCAGATTTTGGGCTAATCTGCAGACTTTTCAGATAGTTGCAATGCCCGGGGCACGGTTTATGCGATCACGATGGGGTGACGCTGTCACGCGGCTTGCAACAATATTTAGCTGGAACGCCTTGAGAATATGCGGTTTTTCCACCGCCATGGACCCCGCCGCCAGCGCCCCCACCGCCATCAAAGACCCCTCGCCGGGCAGCGCCTTGTTGCCGCTGGCGGTGATTTCCAACGGCGGCAGCACGCAAAACCTGACCCAAGGGGGGTGGATCGAGCCGCTGTTGGCGGGCGAGCCCAACGCGCACCACCTGAGCCTCACGTCGCACGACCAGGTTGCCGGCGCGGTGCGCGAAGCCGCCCGCTTGGGTGCGGCAGCCATTGTCGTCAATGGTGGCGACGGCACCGCCGATCTGGTGTTCGGCGCGCTGCTCAACGACCGGCCCTTCGCCGCGCCGCCGCCGCTCGCGCTGCTGTCGGCGGGCAAGACCAACATGACGGCTCATGCCTGGTGCGGCCCTCACCCCAAGGAGATGGCGCTGCGCCACGTCCTTGATTCCCGGCGCAAGGGAATGCTGCTGGAGAACGTCATTCAGCGGCCCATCCTCACCTTGGATCGCGGCGACGGCGCGGCCCCCTTGCGCGGCGCGTTCTTCGGCGCGGCCGACGTGGTCAACGGCATTCTGTTTTGTCGCAAACACATTTATCCGCTGAACCTGCCCAACGCCGTCAGCCACTCGACCGCCATGGGACTCTTGTTGTGGCGCAGCTTGTTCGCCTCGCCCGACAGCGACGACGTGACGGCAAGCTGGCGGCCCCAGGGCGAGCAAGAACGCGGGGCGTTTTTTTTCGCGGGCGCGACGACCTTGGATGAACTGATCCTGGGCCTGAAAATCGAACCGGCGACCAACGACGGGCCCCTGCGTTACCTGAGCCTGCGGCCCGGACCCCGCGCGATCTTCGCCGCCCTGCCGCGGCTGATCTCCAAATCCGTCAACGCCGGTGTCGGACGCACGGTGCGCGCGGTCCAGTCATTGACGCTGGCCTTCGACGGCGCCTACACCCTGGACGGAGAGTTGTACGAGGCTGCGGCCAGCCGCCCCCTGGCGCTCAGCGCCGAGGACAGCTTGCCCTTCATCCGCTATGACCGAACGTCGTAACCGGACTCGCTTCGCATCATGGCCTCACTGAAAGATCTCATCGTCGCTGAGTCACAGCAGCCGAGTTTTCCGGCCGCCGCGGCCTTCGCGCGCGACTTGGCCGAACGCTATGGCGTGGGCGCGGCGGCGGTGTTGTTTTATGGTTCGTGTCTCAGGCAAGCCACGGACCAGGGCCTGATGCTCGATTTTTACGTGCTGGTGGGCGATCTCGACGACGCGATCCTCAACCCCGTCTCGAAGATCTTGGCCAAACTGTTGCCGCCCAACGTTTACTATCACGAGATGCCTTACGAGGGCCGGATCTTGCGCGCCAAGGTGGCGGTGATGACCTTGGATCGGTTTTGCGCCGATACGCTGCCGACCAAAATCACCTCCAGCACTTGGGCGCGCTTTGCCCAACCGACGCGAATTGTCTGGGTTTACGACCCCGACATCCGCCGGCAGGTGGAAACAGCGCTGGCCAACGCCGCCAAGGCGATGATGATCAACACGCTGCCGCTGATGCCCAAAACTTTCAGCGCTCGAGATTTATGGGTACGCGCCTTGAGCGAAACTTACGCGGCGGAACTGCGCCCGGAATCGCCCGCCAAGGCGGCGGAGTTGGTGGACGCGGACTTGCCCCGCTATGTGGCCGTCACCGAGGCCGTGTTCGGCGAAGCCCCGGCGGGCGGCCTCTACACGCGCACCGCGCCGCCCGGCGAGGCCGACGAGGCGCGCAAGGCGTGGCGGCGGCGGCGCGTGTGGGGCAAAGTTCTGAACGTGCTGCGCCTCATCAAGGCGGCGTTCACCTTTCGCGGCGGGCTCGACTACGCGGTGTGGAAGATCGAACGCCATTCCGGCGTCAAGATCGCGTTGACCGAGCGCCAACGCCGCCACCCGGTGCTGACGGGGTTGTGGCTGCTGCCGCAACTTTTGCGCCGCGGCGGGATCAAGTAGACCAATTTAGAACACGTCTTTCCGGCGGCGCACTTCGGCAAAGACCTCGACCGGATCGCGGCCCGACATGGAAATGGCGGCCTGCAGGTCGGGCGCATCGGCGCGCAGGAAGGGATTGGCCGCGCGCTCCAATCCCACGGTCGAGGGCACGGTGGGAATGTTCCGGGCGCGCTTGGCTTTCACGTCGGCCTCGTAGGACCTCAGCGCGGCATTGTGGGGATCGACGCTGACGGCAAAGCGCACGTTGCTTTCGGTGTATTCATGGGCGCAATAAATGCGCGTGTCGGGCGGCAAGGTGCGCAAGCGTGAGAGGCTGGCCCACATTTGCTGGGGCGTGCCCTCGAACAAGCGCCCACAACCGATCGAGAACATCGTGTCGCCGCAGAACAGCGCGGCTGAGTCCTTGAACCAATAGGCGATATGCCCGCGCGTGTGGCCGGGCACGAAGAACACTTGCGCGGCTTCGCGGCCGAAAGTGTAGACGTCGCCGTCTTTCACCTGCACGTCCATGCCCGGAATGCGCTCGGGGTCGTGCCCCGGGCCGACGATGGTGCAGCCGGTGGCCGCCTTGATGGCCAGATTGCCGCCGACGTGGTCGGCGTGGTGATGCGTGTTGAGAATATGGGTGATGGCCCAGCCCAGGCGCTGGGCCTCGGCCAGGATTTCATCCGACACGGCGGGGTCAACCACCGCCACGGCGCCCGAGACCGGCTCGCGGATGAGATAGACGTAGTTGTCGTTGAGCACTGGGATTTGGCGAATCTCGAGGGGCATGCATCACCTAGCCTTGGGCGCTCATTGTAGGCGCAACGTGGTGCGACGCAACCAAGGCTGATAGGGTGATGCGATGAAATATATTTTGCGCTGCATCGTCGTCGTCGCCGCTCTGCAAAGCTCGCCGGTGGCAGCCTGCGAGCTTGACCGGCCCATTGTGTTCGCCGGGCTCGATTGGGATTCTGTTGGCTTTCACAACGCCGTCGCGCGCGCGATTTTGGAGAAGGGCTACGGCTGCCGCACCGACGTCATTCCCGGCACGACCATTCCGCTCATCCAGGGCGCGGCCCAGGGCCAGATCGACATCGTCATGGAGATTTGGAAGGACGCCGTCACCGAGGTGTGGCAGCGCGCACTGGCGCGCGGCCAGGTCGTCGAGGTGGGCGTCAACTTCCCCGATGCCGTGCAGGGTTGGTACGTGCCGCGTTATCTGGTCGAAGGCGACGCGGCGCCGGCGCCTGATCTTAAGTCCGTGTCTGACCTCGTGCGCTACAAAGATCTGTTTCGCGACCCCGAGGAACCCGGCAAGGGCCGCTTCTATAACTGCGCGGCGGGCTGGGCCTGCGAGATCGTCAATTCCAACAAGCTTGTGGCCTATGGGCTCACGGCGCACTTCACCAACTTCAGGCCCGGCACCGGCACGGCCTTGGCCGCGGCCATCGCCGGTGCCTACAAACAGGTCGAGCCGATCCTGGCCTACTATTGGGGACCCACTTGGGTGATGGGCGCGCACGATCTGGTCAAGCTGGCCGAGCCGGCCTGGAACGAAACCGACTGGCGCGGCATTGCCGCCAGCGCCGATTACCCGCGGCCGGTGGACTTCCCGGTGGTCGAAGTGTGGATCGGGGCCAATGCCGGCTTTGCCGCCGCGGCCCCCGAGGTCATGGGATTCTTGTCGAAATACCGCACCAGCGCGGCCCTGGTGAGCGCGGCCTTGGCCCACATGCGCGAAACCGGCGCCGACGATGCCGCCGCCGCCACGTGGTTCCTCAAAACGTATCCCGAGGTATGGACGGCGTGGCTGAACGACGACATTGCACTGCGCGTTCAGGCAAGCCTTCGCTAGAGTATTGCCCACAACACCGGCGAGGGCTCCATGTTTCCCGACTCTCTCACCATCACCATCGCGCCCGCCATCAACCGCGCCGTCGACGCGCTGATCGCCGACAACGCGGGCGGTTTTCGCCTGTTCGCCGACGCCGTGCTGGCCGTGATCGTGTTCGTCGAGCAGGCCTTGCGCGCGGCCCCCTGGTGGCTGGTGATCCTGCTGGCGGGCGTTGCGGCCTTCGCGGCATCACGGCGCATCGGATTTGGGGTCGGCACGGCGCTGGCACTGCTGTTGGTGGGGGTGTTCGGCCTGTGGGACCCGGCCATGCAAACGCTGGCCCTCATGCTGGTCGCAACAACACTGAGCGCCATCATCGGCGTGCCCTTGGGCGTGGCCCTGACGCGTTCGACGCGTGCGAGCACAATTCTGCGCCCAGTCTTAGATGCCATGCAGACCTTGCCGAGTTTTGTCTATCTCGTGCCGGCCATGATGGTGTTCGGCTTGGGCAAGGTGCCCGCCCTGCTGGCCACCGTGATTTACGCCACGCCGCCCATCGTGCGGCTGACCGAACTGGGTATCCGCAACGTCAGCGCCGAGGCCGTGGAGGCGGCGATCGCTTTTGGTGCCACGGCACGGCAGAAATTCTGGCATGTGGAATTCCCCCTCGCCCTGCCGTCGATCATGGCCGGGATCAACCAGGCCACCATGCTGGCGCTGTCGATGGTGGTGGTGGCCTCCATGATCGGCGCGCGCGGCCTGGGCGAGGAAGTGCTCGTCGGCATTCAGCGTCTGGACGTGGGGCGCGGCCTCGTGGCGGGCATCGTGATCGTGCTGCTGGCCATCGTGCTCGACCGCATCACGCAAGCCTTCGGCGCACCGCACACGAAACCTACGCCATGAGCCGCGTGCGCCTCAGCGCCGTCAGCAAGATTCACGGCGCGAACCCAGATCGCGTGTGGCCGCTGTTGGCCGAGGGCCGCGCCAAGGCCGACATCATGGCGCGCACCGGGCATGTGGTGGCGCTGCACAACGTGAGCCTGGAGATCGCGCCGGGCGAATTGTTCGTCGTCATGGGCAAGTCCGGTTCCGGCAAGTCGACGCTGCTGCGCACCATCAACCGGCTGATCGAACCCACGCGTGGCATGATCGAGGTTGCCGGCCAGGACGTGCGGGCGCTCGATCCGCGCGCCTTGTTGCGCTTCCGGCAGCAACACACCGCCATGGTGTTTCAAAACTTCGGCCTGCTGCCCCACAAGACCGTGCTGGAGAACGTGGCTTTCCCGTTGATCCTGCAAAACCTCGCGCCGGCTGAGTGCGTACGGCGCGCCGAAGCCTGGCTCGCCCGAGTCGGGCTTGAGGCCTACGGGGCGTCATATCCGGCGGCCCTCTCCAGCGGCATGCAGCAGCGCATCGGCTTGGCCCGGGCCCTGGTCACCGAAGCCCCCTTGTTGCTGATGGATGAACCTTTCGCCGCGCTGGACCCCGTGACCCGGCGCGACATGCAAGACGAGGTGCTGCGGCTGCAAAGCGAGCTCAAAAAGACCATCGTCATGATCAGCCATGACCCGGCGGAAGCCTTGCGTTTGGCCGATCATGTCGCGGTGTTGCACGAGGGCACCGTGGCCCAGGTGGGCACCTTCAAGGACCTCACCTTGAAGCCCGCCAACGACGAAGTGGCGGCCTTCGTGCGCGGGTTCGGCGCGCCGCACTTGCGCCGGGCGGCCAACGCCCCGGACTAAAGACTTAATTCGGGCCACGGACTTCGACACATTATTACACGCGCTTTTGAGCGTGGAATTATCGCCACTTGCGCAGGCCTGTGTTATTCAGCGTTGATTGAAGATGCGGCGGCGCGCACTCGCGGCCGACCGCCTTTTACCGGCTGGTCCCATCGTGTCGACGCCCCGTTACATGCCCGCAGAATTGCCTCGCTGGAGGCGGATTTTGAGTCGCATGCCGGGCGTCCTGATGGCCGCGATCATCTTCGCCGCGCCCGCCCCCGCGCAAGACGTGAAAGTGCTGCGCATCGCCACCGGGCCGATCGATTCCACGGAATTTCCCTTCGGCGGCCTGGTGGGCAACGCCATTTCCAACCCGCCGGGCTCGCGCGAGTGCGACCGCGGCGGCAGTTGCGGCGTGCCGGGCCTGATCGCCAACGCGCAGTCCACCGGCGGCGGCTTGGACAACTTGAAGGCCGTGGCGCGCGGCGACATCGACCTGGGCCTCGCCCAGGCCGACGTGACCAACTGGGCGTTTTATTCCGTCGGCGATTTCGAGGGCCAGGAGCCCCTGACCCAAATCCGCGTCATCGCCCGGCTTTATCCTTCGACGGTGCACTTGATCGCGCGCAAGGGCGCCAAGATCACGAGCGTCAAGGACCTGGTGGGCAAGAAAGTGGCGGTGGACGGCGAGGGCACCGGTACGCGCTTTACCGTGCGCGCGATTTTCGCCGCTTACGGCGTGAAATGGCCGGCCGTGCAGACCCAAGTCCTCGACCTCAACGCCGCCACGGCCGCCCTCAAGGGCGGCAAGATCGACGCCATGTTCATGGTCAGCGGCGCGCCGGTATTGGCGCTGGAGGATTTGTCGCGCTCGTCGCCCTTCGAGATCGTGCCCATCGACGGGCCCACGGCGGTGAAGCTGACGCAGGCCTTTCCGCAGTATTCGCTGGGCACGATTCCGGCAGGCACTTACGGCGAACATCCCGCCATCGCCACCATCGACGTCGGCGAAGTGCTGATCGCGCGCGAAGGCCTGGCCGATGAGCTGGGCTTCGACCTAGCCCGCGCCATTTGGCATGAGCGCAACAAGGCCTTGTTCGAGGCCGGGCACGCGCGCGGCAAATTGATGGACAAGAAACTTGCCACGCGCGGCGTCGGCATTCCCGTGCAATCGGGTGCCGCGCGGTATTACATTTCCGCGGGCGTCATGGCGCCGCCGCCGACCATCGCGCCGGCGGAACCCTCCAAGCCCCTGGCGCCACGACCCGCCGCGCGGACCAGCGCGCCGCAGAGCACCGCCGCGCCGACGCCGCCAAAACCTGCACAACAAACACCCGCCGCGACGCCTCCGGCACGGCCCGCTCCGGCGGCCTTGGGTCCCTCGACGCCATGAGCGCCCTGGCCGTTGTGGTGGACGGCGCGACAGGCGCCGCGATACCCATTCATGCGGTCGCCACTGCCAAGTTGGCCGAGTGGCAAGCAAGCCGGCCCGCTCACGACCAAGCATGGTTGAAGGCCATCGAGTTCAAAGCCGAGTCCGGCTCGGTTGCGCACTTGCGCGACGATCATGGCCAACTCAGCGCCGTCGTCGTGGGCCTGGGCAAGGGCGACGACCCTTGGGCCTGCGGCGGCCTCGCGAAGCAATTGCCTCCTGGCATTTATCGCCTGCACGAATTTGTCGGCTGCACTGACTCACTTCAGGCGTCGTTTCCCACCTGGGCGGCGCAGGCCTGGGCGCTGGGAGCCTATGCCTTCAAACGCTACAAAAAGCCCGACCCCGACAAGGATAAGCCGCTGGCGCAACTTGCGTGGCCCGAAGGCTGCGACCGCGACGGCGTGACGCGCACGATCAACGCCGCGGCCCTGGCGCGCGATCTCATCAACACGCCCGCCGCCGACATGCTGCCCGATCGCCTGGCCGAAGCCGTCAGGTCCGTCGGCAGAGAATTTGGCGCGACCATCACCGAGATCATCGGCGACGAGTTGCTGACGCAGAACTACCCGGCCATCCACGCCGTGGGCCGCGCCAGTTCCGTGGCACCGCGCCTGATTGATCTCACCTGGGGCCGCGCCGATCACCCAAAAGTCACGCTGGTGGGCAAGGGTGTGTGTTTCGATTCCGGCGGGCTTGACATCAAACCCTCCAGCGGCATGGCCTTGATGAAAAAGGACATGGGCGGAGCGGCCATCCTGTTGGGCCTCGCGCAGATGATCATGGCGGCCAAGTTGCCGGTTCGCTTGCGCCTGTTGGTGCCCGCCGTGGAGAACGCGGTGGCGGGCAATGCCTTCCGCCCCGGCGACGTGCTGGCCTCGCGCAAGGGCCTCAATATCGAGATCGGCAACACCGACGCCGAGGGCCGGTTGATTCTCGCCGATGCCCTGGCGGAAGCCGTGACCGAAAAGCCCACCCTGCTGATCGACGCCGCCACGCTCACGGGGGCGGCACGCACCGCATTGGGCCCCGAACTGCCCGCGTTGTTCACCGACGACGAGGCCCTGGCCTCCGACCTCATGGCCGCGTCGCGCGCGACCTTTGATCCGCTGTGGCGGCTGCCGCTGTGGGCGCCCTACCGCAAGATGATCGACAGCAAGGTGGCCGACATCAACAACGCGGGCGAGTCTCCCTTCGCCGGGGCCATCACGGCGGCGCTGTTCCTGAAGGATTTCGTCGGCGAGGGCGTGGCGTGGGCGCACCTCGACGTGTTCGCCTGGAACCCCGCCGACAAACCCGGCCGCCCCCAGGGCGGCGAGGCCATGACCCAGCGGGCGTTGTTCGGGATGATCGCGAAGCGGTTCGCGACATAACGTTGGCGATCGCCTGAGCCGCCGCCCTACGCTCGCACCGGGATCATCTTGGGTCGCCGCCAGCGCGGTGATATAACCGGCGTCCTACCGGATCTTGGGGGGATCTCTTGGCGCTGACCCAAATTATTGTGCTGGCCATCGTGCAAGGGCTCACGGAGTTTCTGCCGGTGAGTTCCTCGGGCCATTTGGCCTTGATCCCCATGTTCACCGGCTGGCCCGATCAGGGCCTGCCCATGGATGTGGCGGTCCACGTCGGCACCATGCTGGCGGCGTGCATCTATTTCTGGCGCGACCTGTGGACAATGCTGGTGGGGCTGGCGCGCTTCGCCAAGGGCAAGCGCGATCCCGGCGCCCGGCTCGCGTTCCAAATCATCGTCGCGACGATTCCGGTGCTGGCGGCCGCCTGGGCCTTCGAGAAATACGTCGGCGACAGCGTGCGCCAGATGATGGTGATCGGCTGGACCACGACGGGTTACGCCGTGCTGCTGTTCATCACCGACAAGATGTGCATGACGGTCAAGCGCGTGGAACACGCCACCTACCTCGACGCCATCCTGATCGGCGGCATGCAGATTCTCGCGCTCGTGCCGGGTACCAGCCGCTCGGGCATCACCATGACGATGGCGCGGTTGCTGGGCTACGAACGGCCCGAGGCGGCACGGTTTTCGATGCTGCTCTCGATCCCCACCATCGCCGCCGGCGGCGTGTGGCTGGTGATGAAACTGCGCGAGGCCCACGACACGTCCATGACCAACGACGCGCTGTTGGGCATCGGCCTCGCGTTTGTCTCGGGCTTCCTCGCCATCGCCATCATGATGGCCTGGCTCAGGCGTTCCACCTTCACGCCCTTTGTGATCTATCGCCTGATTCTGGGCGCCGTCGTTCTGGCCACGGCCTACGGCTGGATCGAGATCTGAGCGGCCCGCGTTTAGGCCACGTTTAACGCCGCGCCTTGCTGAACACGAAATCGGTCTTGTCCTGGCCCGCGTGACACCCAAAGCAGGCGCCGGCCGCGTTGGCCTGGGTCACCAACCGTTCACTCTTGCTGTCCCCTTTGAACCCCTCGAAGCCCCAACCGCCGGTGGCGGCATAGGCCTTGCTGTTCTTGTGCATCACGCCGATCAGTTTGCGCGGCCCTTCGGTCACGGCGTTCTCCGCGACTTTGGCTTCAAGCAGATCGAACACGATGACCGCGCCGTCGGGGAACTTGCCCGCAGCGTAGCCGGCCAACGCTGGGGCATTGGCATAGAGATGATGAACGCCTCCGAAACTGTCGAACAACGGGTGCCCGGGATTGATCACCATCGAACTGACGTGCCGCCAATCGCGGTAACCCGCCGGATAGGCCACCTCGGGCGGCGCAGCATCTTGCGCCAAGGCGCTGCCGCAAACCGCGGCAAGGAGTATGATGGACCATGATGTGCGCATGTCGATCTCCTATTATCAGATTAGAAGGCGATCAGTGCATCATGGCGAAGATGGGCCAGTTGAAAACCGGGCACGAAACGGTGCGTCACTCACTTTCTGGTGCAACTTCTTGATGGCAAAGACGAAGAAAATTCCTAGGGCCAAGCCAGCAGCGCGCCGCCGACCCACCGTCAAGGGCATGGTGGAGGATATTGTCGGCTGCAAATGGTCGCTGACGGTGCTGGCGCTGGTGCAGGGCGGTGTGCGCCGTCCGGGTGCCATGAAACACGCCGTCGAGGGGCTCTCGGCCAAGGTCCTCAATGAACGACTGCGCAAATTGATGCGGTTTGGGATTCTCGAACGCACCAGCTACGCCGAAATCCCCCCGCGCGTGGAGTACCGCCTCACGCCGTTCGGCACGAAACTGGGGGACGTGCTCGACCGCATCAATGCATTGGAAGAGGAACTGGGCTAGATTTAAACTCAACTGAACCGAATCGCTGGTTCACGGTAAGTCTCTCTCTTTTTTTGGTCGCATTTCCCACGCCAACCGGTCCCCACTTGTCGGGGAAATGCTCTATGCCCCGTGGCGCGCGGGCGTGCGAAGGCGTTTGTTCTGCTGCAACGGACGGAAGCGTTTGAGGTAGGTCGGCACGATGACGTCGGGCATGGTCGGCGCGATGCCGAAGGCCTCAAGCCCCGGCAAGCGGCCGGTGGCGACGTTGCCCATCTTCAATAACTTGACTTGATCGGCGGTGGGCAACAACGGCGTGGCGTACCGCAGCACCGCGCGCACCACGGCGCCCACGGCAATGGGCCCCCACGCGGCGATGTAGGGCAGGCCCACGATCATGCGGTTGCGCATGGTCGCGCGATTCACCAACTCGACGATGTCGCGCATGGAATAGATGCGCGGTCCGCACAGCTCGTAGGTGCGCCCGGCATGGCCGTTGTCGGTGATCGCCTTCATCATGGCCTGGACGACATCGAGGACGTAAACGGGCTGAAACGACGCGCCGCCGCCCTCGGGCGCGCGCGGATTGGTGTTGGTGAAATAGGGGATGAACGGCAGCACCTGGGCGATGAGGCCATAGAGATTGAAGAAGCCGTCCTCGGGCCCGAACACGATGCTGGGGCGGAAAATGGTGGCGGTGGGAAACGCCGCGCGCACGGCAGCTTCGCCTTGGGCCTTGCTGCGTGCATAGGCCGAGGGCGAATGTTCATCGGCGCCCAAGGCCGACATGTGAATCAGGCGCGCCGCACCCGCCGCCGCCGCGGCCCTGGCCACGGTGGCCGCGCCGTCCACGTGAATCGCCTTGAACGAGCGCTTACTCATGTCGAACAGCACGCCGACAAGATTGATCACCACATCGGACCCCGCCACGGCGGCGGCCACGGACGCCGGGTCGGTGACGGAGGCGGGAATGAAGGACACTTGCCCCAGGTCGCCGGCGGTTTTCAGGAATTGCGCCTTTTGGGTATCGCGCACCGCGACCCGCACGCGCCAGCCGGCGGCGGCCAAATGCCGCACCAGATAGCGCCCGATGAACCCCGATCCGCCGAAAATCGTCGCCAGCCGCTGTGCCATGTTTCGTCCCTGGGTCCCGTCCTTTGGCCTCGTCCCCGCGTGGATGCCGCCCCCCTTTTTGGGCCGAACCGCGCGCCGAGGCAAGAGCCTGGAACGCCCGACGACGGCGGCCCAAGGACGGCCAAATGCCTGGAAAACGGTCGATTTTCCGTCGCGCCTTCGGATTGACACACCGGCGAGCGCACTGTATCCGTCTCGCCCTAAACCGCTGCCCAAGTGGTGGAACTGGTAGACGCGCTGGCTTCAGGTGCCAGTGACCGCAAGGTCGTGGAGGTTCGAGTCCTCTCTTGGGCACCATTTTCCGGACGGGGGCCCTGGCCCCTGGCAAGCCGAGGCGGGATCCGAGAACCACCGTGACCAATCATCTGCACCGCGGCGATCTTCCCTCCTCCGTCTCCTTCAAGACCAGCGTGGCGGTCGACACCGAGACCATGGGTCTGCGCCTGCACCGTGATCGGCTATGTGTCGTGCAACTTTCGGGCGGCGACGGCCACAGCCACATCATCCAGGTCACCGCCGGGCAAACCGCGCCGAACCTGATGCGCGTGATGACCGACCCCAATGTTCTGAAAATTTTCCACTTCGCGCGCTTCGACTTGGCGATGCTGCAACGCCGGTTCGGCATCCGCTGCGCGCCGGTGTACTGCACGCGCACCGCCTCACGGCTCACGCGCACCAACACCGACAAGCACGGCCTGAAGGATTTGTGCAAGGAGATGCTCGACATCGAACTGTCGAAGCAACAACAGACCTCGGATTGGGGTGCCGAGACCCTGAGCCAAGAACAAGTCGACTACGCCGCCGCCGACGTGCTGCACTTGCATCGCCTCAAGGCCGAACTGGACAAGCTGCTCGCCCGCGAGGGCCGCGTGGCCTTGGCCGAAGCATGCTTCAAGTTCCTGCCCGACCGCGCCGCGTTGGATTTGGCGGGCTGGGCCGACGACGACATCTTCGCGCACTAACGCACCTGCCGGGCTTGCGCGGGCCCCGCGAGCGCCCACATATCTCGTTTGTCATGATTTCTGAGTCGGCGCTGCGGGGCAGCGCGTTGACCCGGAGAGTCCGCCGGGCGATACTTTTGCCGCGCCGCAACCCCGGCCCTTAGCGATCACTTTCGCGGTTCAAACTCAACCCCAGCGCCGTTCCAATTCATGGCCTCATCTTCCGCCTCGACCGTCAAGACCGCCGGCCCCGGCGACCCCATCGCTTCGGCGCGGCGCGTGTTCACGACCGCCGTCGAGGGCATTCAGGCGATGGACAAGTCTTTGGGGAGCGATTTCAAGGCGTGTGTCGAATTGTTCCTGGGCATCAAGGGCCGCGTCATCGTCTCGGGCATGGGCAAGAGCGGGCACGTGGGCCACAAGATCGCGGCGACCCTGGCCTCCACCGGCACGCCGGCGTTTTTCGTTCATGCGGCCGAGGCCAGCCACGGCGACTTGGGCATGATCACCAACGACGACGCGGTGTTGGCCCTGTCCAATAGCGGCGAAACGTCGGAACTGGCAGACCTGATCGATTACACGCGCCGCTTCGGCATCAAGCTGGTGGCGATCACCAGCAAGCGCAACTCCAGCCTGGGGCAAGCCGCCGACATCGTCTTGGAATTGCCCGGCGTGCCCGAGGCGTGCCCGCTGGGATTGGCGCCGACCACGTCCACCACCATGATGCTGGCCCTGGGCGACGCCCTGGCCGTGTCGTTGCTGGAGCGGCGCGGGTTCACCTCGGACGACTACAAAGTCTTTCATCCGGGCGGCAAGCTCGGCCGCCGCCTGCTCAAGGTCGCGGACTTGATGCACGCAGGCCACGAACTGCCCCTGGTGAAGCCCGGCACTTCCATGTCCGATACCATCGTCGTCATGACGCAAAAGACCTTCGGCATCGCGGGCGTCGTCGACGGCGGCAAGTTGATCGGCGTGGTCACCGACGGCGACCTGCGCCGCCACTTGCAATCGGGGCTGCTGGAACGCACGGCGGGCGACATCATGACGCGCAACCCCAAGAGCACGCGCGGCGGCATGTTGGCGCAGGAAGCCCTGCGGCTGATGAACGAATGGAAAGTCGCCTGCCTGTTCGTCGTCGATGACGGCGCGCCGGTGGGCATCGTGCGGCTGCACGACATCCTGCGGGCCGGCGCGGCATGACGGAACCCCGCGAGCCGCATACGCGACGGGCCACGGATGAGGCCATGTGGCAACCGCGCGCCGCCAACACCGCCGACGACGTGGCGCGCTACAGCAAGTTCGTCGGGCGCATGCGCGTCGGCCTGCCGGCGGTGGCGGGTCTGTTGGTGTTGCTGGTGCTGATCCTGCCGCAGTTCACGGGCGACGACGAGCGCTTCCGCATCGCCACGACGCCCTTGAAGGAAGCCGCGGTGGATGCGCTGAGCATGGTCAACGCCCGCTACTTCGGCACCGACCAGAAGGGCCAGCCTTTTTCAGTCACGGCGAAATCGGTGAAGGAGCGCGCGGACAACGACAAGCTGGTGGATTTGGTCGGCCCGCAGGCCGACATCACGCTGGCGGGCGGCGACTGGCTGTCGGTGGAGGCCAAGGCCGGCACCTACGACCGCGAGGCCGAAGTGCTTGAACTGATCGGCGACGTGAGCTTGTTTCAAGACCAAGGCTACGAAATGCACACGGCGAACGCGCGCATCAGCCTGAACGAGGGCAGCGGCGCCGGCCGCTCTCCCGTGCAAAGCCAAGGCCCCTTCGGCCAGCTCGACGCCCAGGGCTTCGATCTCTACGACAAGGGCGAGCGCGTCGTGTTCCTGGGGCCCGCCAAGCTGGTGCTCAACAACACCGTCAAACCTGAAGCCAGCGGTGCCGAAGCCAGCGAGACCAAATCACCGTGACGCCCATGAGAACCGCGATTGTTTTGTCGATTGGCCTGGGATTGATGTGCGCGAGCGTGAACGCCCACGCGCAGTCGCTGAGTTTTGCCTCCAAAGATCCCGACAAACCCATCGAGGTCACGGCCGATCAGGGCATCGAGTGGCAGCAAAGCGCCAAGCTGTTCATCGCGCGGGGCAACGCCAAGGCCCGCCAGGGCGAACTCAGCGTCACGGCCGACGAGCTCGTGGCGCATTATCGCGATACGAACTCGGGCAACGAGGTGTACCGCGTCGACGCCGTGGGCAACGTGGCGATCGCGTCGACCTCGGAGCAAGCGACGGGGTCGGCGGCGGTTTACGATTTCGACAAATCCGTGCTGGTGATCGAGGGCAACCCCGTGAGCCTCACTACGCCGTCGGGAAAAGTCACGGCCAAGCAGGCGATCCAGTATTGGGCGCGCGAGCGCGTCGCCGTGGCCGAGGGCGATGCCGAGGCCCAAGACGAGAATCGCCGAATCAAGGCCGATCGCTTAACGGCGTTTTTCCATGACGTCGAAAAGGCGAAGACTCCGTCGACGCCCACTACATTGCAGCAAGGCGATATTCGCATCGTGCAGGCCGAGGGCAATGTCGTCATGCGCACGGCCAAGGAAACGGTGCGCGGCGATCGCGGCGAATACAATCGCGATACGGGCATCGCCCGGCTTGAGGGCGCGGTGAAAATGACGCAGGGCGAGAATCAGCTGAGCGGCGGCTTCGCCGTGGTCGACACCAAGGCCGGCACCAGCCGGTTGTTCGGCAGCGCCAGGGAGGCCGGGGTACCCGGTCCCGGCAGCGATGCCCGCGTCAAGGCCTTGATCGCGCCCAAGCCTAAATCGCCCGACGCGAAGGCCCCGGAACCGGCCAAGTAGCTGGGCGATTTGGCCTTAATTGCGCGGAAAGGTTGACGCCAGCGCACGTTCATCGGAAAACGGTGGCCGAAATTGCCCCGGCGCTTGCGGTTTGGGCGCCAAATGCTTAACGCATATGAGTTATTGCCCGCCCGATCATGGCTGACACCGCGACCCTGACACAGGCCCCCAAGACTTCGCCGGGAACCCCCGCCGCCATTCCCAAGACCGGGCTGGCCGTGGTCGGCCTGGGCAAAAGCTACAAGGGCCGTCCGGTGCTGCGCGACGTGAGCCTGACGGTGCAGCGCGGCGAGGCGGTGGGGCTCCTGGGCCCCAACGGCGCGGGCAAGACCACTTCGTTTTATTGCGTCACCGGCCTCATCAGCCCCGATCGCGGCCAGATTTTTCTGGACGGCCAGGACATCACGGCCCTGCCCATGTACCGCAGGGCACGACTCGGCATCGGCTACTTGCCGCAAGAGGCCTCGATCTTTCGCGGCATGACGGTGGAAGGCAACGTGCGCGCCGTGGCCGAGGTGGTCGAGCCCGACAAAGCGGCGCAGGACGCCCTGGTCGAAGCCCTGCTGAAGGAATTTTCCATCGAGCACCTGCGCAAGTCGCCGGCGCTGGCCCTGTCGGGCGGCGAGCGGCGGCGCTGCGAGATCGCGCGGGCCCTGGCCTCGCGGCCCAGCTTCATCCTGCTCGACGAGCCCCTGGCGGGCATCGACCCCATCGCCGTGGGTGAAATCCGCGAGATGGTGTCGCACCTCAAGGACCGCGGGCTCGGCGTGTTGATCACCGATCATAACGTGCGCGAGACGCTCGATATCATCGACCGCGCCTATATCCTGCACGAGGGCACGGTGCTAATGGTCGGCACGCCGTCCGAGATCGTCGCCCATGAAGGCGTGCGGCGCGTTTACCTGGGAGAACGCTTCAGCCTGTGAGCGTGGGGAATTGAGAATCCATCATGGCCATCGGCCCGCGTCTTGATCTCCGCCAATCGCAAAGCCTCGTCATCACGCCGCAATTGCAGCAGGCAATCAAACTGCTGCAGATGTCGGCGGTTGAGTTGTCGGCTTATGTCGAGCAAGAACTCGAGTCCAATCCGCTGCTGGAACGCGACGACTCCCCTGAAACCGAAACATTTTCTGACGCTCTCGGCGGCGAAGCTGCGGCCCCCAGCGCGTCGGTGGGCGAGCCCAAGGCGCTTGACCGTGAAACCGGCGATGATTCGCCGGACTTCGACACCTCTGAGCCGGGCGATGGCGATGACCCCGTCACCGACGCGCTCGGCGCGCGCGCCGATGACAGCCTGGGCGGCGGCGCGTTTTCGACGGTCAGCATGCCCCAGGGCGGCGAAGGCCCCGACTTTGAGCGCATCGCCGGCGAGGCGCCGGACTTGCGCAGTTACCTCATACAACAGCTCAATCTCTCGGTGGCCGACGCGCGCGAGCGCATGATTGGGTTACATTTGATCGAGCAGTTGGACGAGAACGGCTATCTCGCCACGCCGCTCGCCGAGGCCGCCACTCACCTCGGCACCGACATCGATGCCGTCGAGAAGGTCTTGGGTATTCTGCAGAGGTTTGACCCGCCGGGCATTTTTGCGCGCGACCTGAAAGAATGCATGAAACTGCAACTGATCGACCGCGACCGCTTCGATCCGGTCATGGAGACGTTCATCGCGCATCTTGAGCTGCTGGGCAGCGGCGACCTCAAGAAGATGCGCGACGTTTGCGGCGTATCGTCCGAGGATCTGCAGGACATGTTGACGGAAGTGCGCGCGCTGGACCCGAAACCGGCCTTGCGTTTCGAGCGCAGCGTGAACGAAACCGTCGTGCCCGATATCTTCATGACGCCGCTGGCCGAGGGCGGGTGGCGCGTGGAGCTCAATTCTCAAACCCTGCCGCGCGTCTTGATCAACCAAAGTTACGTCGCGGAAGTGAACAAGATCGTCTCATCAAAAGATGAAAAACAGTTCATGTCCGAGCGATTGCAAGCGGCCAATTGGTTGGTGAAAGCGTTGCAGCAACGCGCGGAAACCATTCTCAAGGTCGCGACGGAAATCGTGCGTCAGCAGGACGGCTTCTTTCGCCACGGCATCGCGCACCTCAAGCCCCTGATCCTGCGTGACATCGCGACCGTCATCGACATGCACGAAAGCACGGTCAGCCGCGTGACCACCAACAAGTTCATCGAGACGCCGCGCGGCGTTTTCGAGCTGAAGTATTTCTTCAGCCAGTCCTTGCCCAGCGCCTCGGGCGAGGCCGCGACATCGTCGGAGTCGGTGCGCCACCGCATCAAAACCCTGATCGAAAGCGAGCCCGATGACGACGTTCTTTCGGACGACACCCTTGTGGACATGCTCAAGGCCGAAGGGATCGACGTGGCCCGGCGCACGGTGGCTAAGTATCGGGAATCGCTCAATATTCCGTCTTCGATTCAGCGCCGGCGGGCCAAGGCCTTGAAGTTCTAGACCCCCGCCCGTTTGCTTGACTTCGGGGGGGAGGGTGCCTATGTTCCGCCACCTTTTTTCGGGGGTTCCCGAACAGCGCGAGACCAAAAGCGACCTCGCCGACGTGAATCGACTCACGACACCAACAACGAAGACCACGCTTTAACCGATCATCGATCCAAACATTGCGCCGCCCATTCATCGTCCGATGACGACTCTCGTTCCCATCTCAACCTCAGACCGATTTGGCCGCCGCGGCGTCGCCGTGCTCGTCCCGCATAAACATTGGTGATGGCGATGGAAATGAGCGATCTCCTCAATCCGAAATCGGTGGTGGCCGGCCTCAAGGCCACCAGCAAGAAGCAAGCCTTGCAGGAGCTCGCCAAGCACGCCGCTGAGCTGACGGGCGTCAGCGAACGCAAGATTTTCGAGACGCTGCTGGAACGCGAGCGCCTGGGCACCACGGGTGTGGGCAACGGCATCGCCATTCCGCACGGCAAGCTGGGCGACTTCAAGCGCCTCTATGGATTGTTCGCACGCTTGGAAAAGCCCATCGACTTCGAATCCATCGACGAACAACCGGTTGATCTGGTTTTTCTGGTGCTGGCCCCCGAGGCCGCCGGCGCCGACCATCTGACAGCCCTGGCCCGTGTCTCGCGCCTGCTGCGCGATGCCTCCATGTGCGAGAAATTGCGCGGCGCCAAGGGTTCCGACGGGCTGTACATGCTGCTCACCCAAACCGAAGCCCAAGCGGCCTAGCGCGCTCGCGTCGGTCGGCGTTGACATCCGTGTCGTCGCGTTTGAGGATTCATTCATGCGTGTTGCGCTTGTTTTTTGCCTCCTCGCGCTGCCGGCCATGGCCCAAACGCTGCCCAAGACGTCCGGCGACCCCTTGCAAGAAATCTGCTCGGGCTTTCTGGAACAGAACAACCTGACCATCAGCGGCGATGTGGGACGTTTGTGCAGTTGCCTGGTTCGCGAGGTCAAAGGCCAACTCAGCCGCGCGGAGATGGAGAGCTACGACCGCCTCAATGCCGCCGGCAGGCCCCTGCCCCCGGCGCTCCAGAACAAGATCACCGGCATTGCCGTTCAGTGCCTGACGGCGGCGAAGCAATAATCAGGCCGGCGAGAACAGCTCGTAGATCACCCCATCGGGCGTGCGCACCGAAAACGCGTTGATTCGGCCGTAGGGCTCGAGCGCGATCGCCTGCAGCGGCCGATAGAGCGTCACACCCTTCGCAGTAATTTCTCTGGCCCGCTGTGGCGCGTCGGAGACGGCCCAGCGCAATATCAAACTGCCGAGATTGGGAGGCACGGCGCGATCACTCAAGTCACGGCCGTCGAAACCGTCCCACTCGATCAGTTCCACGCGCCCGTTATCGCGTTCCTTGGCACCACGAATCCCGCGCGGATGCATGATCGCCGCCTTCGTGACGTATTGAGTGGTCAGATTTTTGGGGAATCCAAAATTACTATCCACCGGCGCGGCATTGCGCGTGTCGTCGTCGACAAACGCGCCGAAGCCGAGAACGTCACGATGAAAGTCCCGCGTCGCATCGCGGCTGCGCACGATCTGCATGCAGTTGAAGGGCTGGCTCAACCGCCTGACATGGGGCCAGCCCGATAAAGGTGGCTTCACGCGCTCGTAGATGCCGAAGCACACGCCGTCGGGCCCACGCATAATGATGTTGGTCAGAACCTGGCCGTTGTAATCGAAGGTGACGGGATCGGTGATCATGGTCCAGCCCCGCGCCAGCAAGCCGTTGGTGACGCGGGCGATATCGCGCGCGCGCAGCATCAGCGAGAAAATGCCGCCCGTGTCCCAGGGCATGGCGCCGGCGCGAATCCATTGCTGCGGCGCGCCCTTGAAGCTGATGAAGCGCACCAACCCTTGCGCCTCATCGCCGCAATGAAACAGGGCCTCTCGCGCACTGACGGTGTGCGGCAGGTCCCAGGCGCCGAGTTGGTCGCGCTCCACGGACCCCGTGTGGCCGAGGGTCCAGCCAAAATCCTTCGTCGCCAGGTCGATCCACAGCGGCAGGTCCGTGACGCTGACCACCGCCTCTTTCCAGCCGCCGTTCAGATCCAGCTTTGCATTGACCGCCACGCCTGACTCCCTCGCGAGACCACCCGATGGATCACACTGCCCCGATTCGGCCGGTCAATCGACCTTTTTCACCGGCCCCGCTATGGTCGAGCCTCATGACCGAACCGACACCACCCGCCACCTTTGAACCGCCGCTGACGCGGCCCGGATTGAAGCCCATCGCCTGGTCCTTGGGTCTCGGCGCCGTTGGCGGGGCGGTGTTCGCGCTGCTTCACGTGCCCCTGGCGTGGATGCTGGGACCCATGATCGTCAACATCGCCGCGTCGGTGCGGGGATACCCGGTGTTGGTGCCCCATAGTGTGCGTGTGGTGGTGCTGTGTGTGATCGGCGTGTTCCTGGGCGGTTCGTTTACGCCCGACCTACTCGCGCGCGTTCCGGAATGGGCCTTGAGTTTATCGTTGATGCTCGTGTTCGTGCCGCTGATTACATGGGTGGCCTCCGAGTACTTCCGCCGCGTCGCCGGGTTCGACCGGCCCACGGCGATTTTCTCGGGCGCGCCGGGCACACTGACCGCCATGGTGATTATCGGCGGCGAGTCGGGTGCCGACGAACGCATGATCGCCCTGACGCAGGGCCTGCGTGTCGTCTTTGTGGTCATCTTCATGCCCATGGTCGTCACCGCAGTTTTGGCAACGGCCCCTGAGCACGTCGCGATCCTGCCCGAAGGCGGGCCGTTCAACGGAGCCGACGGCGTCATGCTGCTCGCGGCAGGCAGCGTCGGGTACGTCGTTGCGCGTCTGTTCAGCCTGCCGGCCGCCGCCATGACCGGAGCGATGCTGGCCTCGACCACGCTCTACCTCAGCGGGCTCGTCAATTACCGCCCGCCCGATGCCTTGCTGTGGGTCGCGTTATGGGTCTTGGGCTCGGCCATTGGGTCGCGATTCTCAACCGTCACGGCCGCGACTTTCTTTCGGGTGAGCAAGCACGCCGTGGCGGCGACGACCCTCATCATTTGCGTCTCGGCGGCCTTCGCGCTTCTGGCAAGCTGGTTGACGGACACGCGCTATCTCACCGCGCTGCTGTCGTTCACGCCGGGCGGTGTGGCCGAAATGTGCCTGATCGCCATCGCCTTCGATGTCGACCCAGCGTATGTCGCCGTGCATCACCTCGTGCGCATCGCGATCCTGATCACTGGCGTGCCCTTTGCCGCCAAGCTGCTGTTTCCGGCGGGCCGGAATTAGCGCGCTTCCCAGCGCTTGCGCGCCGCGATGTCCTCGATGAGGTTGGTGTTGGGCACGGCCGGGTCGGCCGGCTTGCGTTCCTGAAATCCGAACAGGTGACCCTCGGGGTCGGTGTAGTAATCGAGCCAACCGCCGATCATCTGCACGGTGTTGACGCAGTGCACGCGGTTGACGGCCAAATGCGCTTTCATGCCGACGTAGTCGTAGATTCGCAGAATCCAAACGTCGGTCACGTCAACGCGATCCTTGGGCGGTGCGCGGCGCGTGCCGCCGGGAACCAGTTCCAATGCACACGTTCCGCCCACGTGGAGCATCGCGCCCTGGCGGCTTGGCGTGCCGATGACATCGAGCCCGAGCATCTCGGAATAGAACGCAGCCAGCGCCACTGGGTCTTCAACCCGCAACCGCACACAGGTGATGTCTTGGATGTCGGCGGGCATGGCCCCGACTCCAGGAAGCCCGTGATCGGCGTTATCCCAGCGGCGTTGGGCTTCGACATGATGCGCCTGGGGCGACATGGAATCGGCTGACTGAAAACCGAAGGCATGGCCTTGGGGATCGGCCAGGAAGACCGTTCGCGCAGCGCCCGTGTTCTCGTCCACGGTCACGTGGGCACCCTTCACCGTGGCGCGACGTAGCGATGTGTCCATGTCGCGGCTGCGAAAGATGGGCGTGCATTCGGCCAGGGCAGGATCGGAGCTCGGCGGCTGCCCCCCGCGATTGATCTCAAAGGCCGCGACATCACCGCCGTACAGCATGAAGCCGGCGTTGTCGGGCTGTTCCCATTGGCGCAGCACCGGCAGCGCAAGCGCATCACGGTAGAAGCGTCCGACAGCCACGGTCGCGGCGGAGCGCCGTACGAACCAGCCCAACCCCTGGATGCCCTCGCGCATCAGCGCGCGTCCGCGGCCCACAAGTCGCGCGCCAGAACGTCTTCGACACGCTCCTTCGCATCGGGCGGCAATAGGTCGGGGGTGCGTTGTTGGATACCGAACAGCCGGCCCTCGGGATCGGCCGCATAGGTCAATTTACCGCCCGTGATCTGGCGTTGCGTGACGATGGGCACCTTTTTGTCGGCGAGGCGCTTCGCGAGTGCATCATGGTCGTAGACACGCGCGATCCAAACGTCGGGCACTTGGTCGCGATCGGCGGGAACGGCGTGCTTGATCCCGCCCGGCGACAGTTCCAGCGCCGTGGTGCGCCCAAGCCAGAGAGCCGCGCCCTTGGGGTTGGGCTCGCCGAGAGTCGCGAACCCGAAAAGATCGGCATAGAACGCCGCCATGGCGACGGGGTCGACGACCTTGAGGCCGATGGCGGCGATATCCTGCACATCGGGCGGCAATGACGGCGCGTTGGGAAGCGTGATGACGCCCTTGCGCCAAATGTCATTCGCGATCACGTCATGTTGGAGTGACGAAGCTTGGATGGCTTCACGCAAACCAATACGAAGGCCCGCAGGGTCCGCAAACATCACCGTCTTCGCCGGCGTGAGTGATTCGCCCACCTGCTGAGCACCGGCCGCGGTCATCATGGCTTTGGCGCGGCCGAAGTCACGCACGCGCATGATGACCGTCATGTCGCCTTGGCGGGCGGCGCTATCGGGGCCGGTGGATAGCCCGCTGACCTCCAGCATCACGATGTCGCCCGCCCACAGCATGACGGCACCCGTCGGTCCGGGCGGACGCAACTGCCTTAACCCCAAAGCGGATTGATAAAACGGCACGATGGCATTGGGCCCAGCGGCGTATCGTCGCACCACCCACCCCAGCCCTTGAACGCCCAGGTCCGCCGATGTCGAACGCGCCATGAATTGCGTCTCCCCGGCCCAGTCTAACGAATACGCGCTGGAACGCACAGCCCGAGAAGTGTTGCTTGATCAAGGCCCCGGGCTTCCTATGATGCCGCGCCCGTTGGAAGTATCTCTATGCCGATCCTCACGCCACCGCGAACGTTTTCAGCCACCGTCCCGGTCCTGATTGCCGGCGGGGGTGCCTGCGGTCTGACGGCGGCCTTGGCCGCGCGCGATGCGGGCGCTGACGTTTTGGTCCTTGAAAAGGATGCAACGCCGCAGGGCACGACATCGATGTCGCAGGGCACGATCTGCGCGGCAGGAACGCGCATGCAGCGCGATGCCGGCATCGCGGACGATCCCGAGACGTTTTACGCCGATGTCATGACGAAAGTCGGCGGCAAGACCGACCCGGAGCTTGTGCGCACGGTGGCGCGCGAGGCGGGCCCCACGGTGGAATGGTTGGACGGCGTGCACGGGATTCCCTTCAGGGTCGACACGACCTGGCGCGGGCTCGGCCATTCGCGTCAGCGCCTCCACGCACCACCCGAAAAAACCGGCCAGGACTTGATGGGCCGCCTGCTCCAAGCCGCCGAACGCGCCGGAGCGGACCTGCTGACGAGCGCTCATGTGGTCGATCTCTATGCCGACAAAGACTCTCGCGTGAAGGGCGTGCGCATCGCACGGCCCGACGGCAGCCACGAAGACATCGGTTGCGAGGCCCTGGTGCTGGCGACCTGCGGTTACGCGGCCAATCCGGACCTGGTGGCCAAGTACATCCCCGACATGGCCCAGGCGCGGACCTTCACGTGGGAGAACTCCCACGGCGATGCGGTGCTGTGGGGCTTGGGCCTGGGCGCGGCCGTGGCCGA
>JANRJL010000104.1:0-43987 GCA_033763995.1 Rhodospirillaceae bacterium
ATCACCGACGAGTTCATGGAAGCCGTGCGCGACGACAAGATGTTCGCGCTGCGCAGCCCCAAGTCGGGCGAAGTGCGTCGCGAGGTCAACGCGCGCGAACTGTGGCAGAAGATTCTCGAGATTCGCCTGCAAACCGGCGAGCCCTATTTGCTGTTCTCCGACACCGTCAACCGCTCCATGTCCAAGCACCAGCGCGACCTGGGCCTGAAGGTGACGACGTCGAACCTGTGCAGCGAGATCATGCTTCACACCGGCCCCGATCACCTGGGCGTGGACCGCACCGCCGTGTGCTGCCTGTCCTCGCTCAATGTCGAGACCTGGGACGAGTGGAACGGCGACGAGCTGTTCATCGAGGACGTCATGCGCTTTCTCGACAACGTGCTGCAGGACTTCATCGACCGTGCACCGTCGTCCATGGACCGCGCCAAGTACTCGGCCATGCGCGAGCGCTCGGTGGGCCTGGGCATCATGGGCTACCACTCGTTCCTGCAGAGCAAGGGCATTCCCTTCGAAAGCGCCATGGCCAAGGCGTGGAACATCCGCATGTTCAAGCACATCCGCCGTCACGCCGACGCGGCCTCGGTCAAGCTGGCCGAGGAGCGCGGGGCCTGCCCCGATGCCGCCGACAACGGCGTCATGGCGCGCTTCTCGCATAAGCTCGCGATCGCGCCCACGGCCTCCATCAGCATCATTTGCGGCGGCACCAGCCCCTGCATCGAGCCGATTCCGGCCAACATCTACACCCACAAGACCCTGTCGGGCTCCTTCGCGGTCAAGAACCCGTATCTCACCAAGCTGTTGGATGAGCGCGGCCTCAACAATCCGGCGACCTGGAATTCGATTCTCGAGCACGAAGGCTCGGTGCAGCACCTCAACGGCCTCACCGACGAGGAAAAGGCCGTCTATAAGACGGCGTTCGAGATCGACCAGCGCTGGGTGGTGGAATTCGCCGCCGACCGCTCGCCCTATATTTGCCAGGGCCAGTCCATCAACCTGTTTATCCCGTCGGATGTGGATAAGTGGGACCTGATGATGCTGCACTGGAAGGCGTGGGAATCGGGCGTGAAAAGCCTCTATTACCTGCGCTCCAAGTCGGTGCAACGCGCCGCCTTCGCCGGGGTCGAGGCCGACAACACCCGCGCCTGGCCGGTCAGGCCCCTGGCGGCGGATAAGACCGACTACGAAGAGTGTTTGGCTTGCCAATAGGCGCCCGCGCGCCGTAAGTAGCCTCCCGCTTTTCGAGCTTGAATGTTGGTCCGGTCATGAACGTCATCTCCCCCTCCGTGTTGTCAGCCCAGACATTGCCAGGCCTGCTCACGCCCAGCCGCGGCTACAAGCCGTTCCGTTATCCGTGGGCCCACGAGTACTGGAAGCGCCAGCAGCAGATCCACTGGATGCCCGAGGAAGTGCCCTTGGGCGAGGACTGCAAGGACTGGGCCAGCCGGCTCACCGACCAGGAGCGCAATCTGCTCAGCCAGATTTTCCGCTTCTTCACGCAGTCCGACGTGGAAGTGAACGACAACTACATGGAGCGCTACGCACGGGTGTTTAAGCCCACCGAGATCAAGATGATGCTCTCGGCGTTCTCCAACATGGAAACGATTCACATCGCGGCCTACGCGCTGCTCCTCGAGACCATCGGCATGCCGGAAACCGAATTCGCGGCCTTCCTCGACTACAAGGCCATGGCCGACAAGCACAACTACATGCAGGGCTTCGGCGTCGACAGCGCGGCCGATATCGCGCGCACGGTCGCCATGTTCGGCGGCTTCACCGAGGGGCTGCAATTGTTCGCGAGCTTCGCGATGCTGCTCAACTTCCCGCGCCAGAACAAGATGAAGGGCATGGGGCAAATCGTGTCCTGGTCGGTGCGCGACGAAAGCCTGCACTGCGAAGGCATGATCAAGCTGTTCCACACCTTCTGCCGCGAGACCGGCTGCCTGACGGATTCGGTGAAGGACGACATCGTCGACTGTTGCAAGACCGTGGTGACGCTGGAAGACAAGTTCATCGAACTTGCCTTCGACTTGGGCCCCGTCAACGGCATGACGCCCGACGACATCAAAGGCTACATCCGCTACATCGCCGACTGGCGCCTGAGCCAACTGGGCCTGCCCCAGGTGTACAACATCAAGGAACATCCCTTGCCGTGGTTGACCCAGATCTTGAACGGGGTCGAGCACGCCAACTTCTTCGAGACGCGGGCCACCGAGTATTCCAAGGCCGCGACCCAAGGCCAGTGGCACGGCCCCGAAGGCGTGTGGAGCCACTTCGACAAGATCATCAAGACGCGCCAATCGGCCACCGAGGGCGTCGCCACCGTCCAATAGCCTGCGCCCGCATCTGACGATTCCATGACATATCGTGGGCCCGGCTGGATTCGCTCCCGCGATATGCCAGAGTCGGGCCATGATTCGCACGCTGCTCATTCTCGGCTTTGTCTGCATCGCGGCGTCCGCCTTTGCCGCCGACAAACCGCTCGTCATCGCCCATCGCGGCGCCAGCGGCTATCTGCCCGAGCACACGCTGGAGGCTTACAGCCGTGCCGTCGCCCTGGGTGCCGACTTCATCGAGCCCGATCTCGTGAGCACCAAGGACGGCGTGCTCATCGCGCGCCATGAGAATGAGCTGTCCGATACCACCGACGTTGCCGAGAAATTCCCGACGCGCAAAACCAAGAAAGTCATCGACGGGCGCGAAACCGAGGGCTGGTTCAGCGAGGACTTCACGCTGGCCGAGATCAAGACCCTGCGCGCCAAGCAGCGTTTGGCATTCCGCAATCAGGCCGACAACGGCAAATTCCCGATCCCGACGTTGGCCGAGGTCATCGCGCTGGCCAAGACCGAGGGCGCCAAGCGCGGGCGCGTGGTCGGCCTCTATCCCGAGACCAAGCACCCCACCTACTTTCAAGGCATCGGCCTGGCGCTGGAGCCGCCGCTCGTGCGCGAGCTCAAGGCCGCCGGGCTGGACCGCGCCGACGCGGCGGTGTTCATCCAATCCTTCGAGGTCGCCAACCTCAAGCAGTTGAAGTCCATGACCGCCGCGCCCTTGGTGCAACTGCTGGGCGGCGGCGACGAACGGCCCTACGATCAAGAAGCACTCGGCAGCACGCTGACCTACGCCGCCATGGCCACGCCCCAGGGCCTGCGCGAGATCGCGGTCTATGCGCGCGGCGTGGGGCCCTTCAAGGGGCTCATCATTCCCATGGACCGCGAGGGCAACACCTCGGCCCCCACCACGTTCGTCGCCGATGCCCACGCGGCGGGGCTCAAGGTGCATCCCTACACCTTCCGCAACGAGGCGCAGTATCTGGCCAAACCCTACGGCGGCGATCCCATCAGAGAATACTGCGCCTTCTACATCCTGGGCGTCGACGGGTTGTTCTCGGATTTTCCCGACACGGCATTGAAAGCCCGCGACGAATCTTGTCCAATGACGGCGCGCTGAGGAGTCGCGTGGATCAAGTGGCGTCGTGAGGGCCGTGATGGATATCGCGTTGGAAAACGTCTGCTTCGTCATCTCCAAGGCGCGGGAGGTCATGGCCGATGTCCATGAACTCAGCGACGAACCGGGCCAACACTCCGGCGACGACCTGGTCAAGGAGGACCTGCCGGAAGACGACCTGCCGGTGAAGCCCGAATCGCCCGAGCTCGAGGAGTTGAGGCTGTTCATCGAAGGGCTCAACGAGGACGAGCAAATCGAGCTGGTGGCGCTGGCCTGGGTCGGCCGCGGCACCTTCACCGCCGACGACTGGGACGAGGCCGTGGACACCGCGCGCGAGGAACACAACCGCAACACCGCGCGGTATTTGCTTGGGTTGCCCCTGCTGGCGGACTACTTGGAGGACGGCCTCAGCGAGTTCGATCTCTCGTGCGAGGACGTGGACTAACCGCCTTTCCCGCCCGATCCGTTTTCGGCGTCATATCAAGGAGCCCAGCCATGCGGCCGTTCGCCATCGCTCTTTCCGGCATTCTCGTTGCCGGTACCGTCCACGCGCAAATGTTGGACCGTCCCGGTTCCAGTACAATTCCGTTGACGGCCGACCGTTTTGTGCCGGGCAAGCTCATGTTCTCGGCCGAGGACGAGCGCATCTATATGGAGCGCCTCAAAAAGGGTCAGGAGGGAAGGCGCGTCACCGCGGCGGATGCCTACGACCCGCAAGAGCTGGTGCCGGGAACGGCCAACTGGACGCCGCTGCCGGCCGCCCAAGAGAACGAGCGCACCATTTCCGCCGCGGCGCTGTCCAAGGCGCAAAGCTATGCCGCAGAAAATAACTCGGATTCATTTATTGTCTGGCGCAAGGGCAAGGTGGAGACCGAAGCCTACTTTGACGGTCACGGCCAAAAAGACTCGATCATTTCCCGCTCGCTCGCCAAGCCCGTCACCGCCGCCGCCGTGGGCCGTGCCATCATGCTGGGCAAGATCAAGTCGCTCGATCAGCCCGTGGCGGATTTCGTCACCGATTGGCGGGGCGATGCGCGCAAGTCGAAGATCCTGGTGCGCCATTTGCTCGACATGCGTTCGGGCTTCTTGCCGCAGGCCAATGCGCCGGACCCCACCGACATCTTGAACCGCGCCTACCTGCATCCGCGCCATGACGAAATCATCGTCAAGGAGTACCCGGTGGTGGACGAGCCGGGCAGCGTTTACGAATACAACAACGCCACCAGCGAGATGGTGGCGGTGCTGATCGAACGCGCCACCGGGCGGCGTTACGCCGAGTTCGTCGGCACCGAGGTGTGGCAGAAACTGGGCGCGCTGGGCGGCACGGTGTGGGTCAATCGCGTCGGCGGCACGGCGCACTCGGGCTGCTGCATGATGGTCCCGGCCGAGAGCTTCCTGCGGCTCGGCATTCTGGTGCTGCAGGACGGCGTGTGGAACGGCACCCGCCTGCTGCCCGAGGGCTACGTCAAGGCCATGACCACGCCCACGGCCGAAAATCCCCATTCGGGCCTCGGCGTTTACGTGGCGGGCCGCTACATCGACCGGCGCGGGGCGGCGAACCCCAAGCGCCTCGCCGGCCGCACCCTGCACAGCGAGCCCTATTTGGCGGCCGACCTGTTCCTGTTCGACGGCAATGCCAATCAGGTCGTCTATATCGTGCCCTCGGAGCAACTGGTGGTCCTGCGCACGGGCAACGCCCCGCCGCGTGCTGACGGCAAGGAGTGGGACAACGCCTTTCTGCCCAACACGATCCTGCGCGGAATCGTGGCCGCCAAGGGCACGAGCACCCCGCAGCCGCGCTAGTTCGGTTAAGGCCCCAGCGCGCCGGGGCCTTGTTGTTCGCGCTGGGGGCGGAGCCTGCGAAATGAGGCAGCCGCCCCGGCGCGGTGGTTGCATTTCCCGCCGCCCGGGCCGATGATTATTCCCTCTTGGCGACACCGCGTGGGCAATGAAGCGAACATCGCTCTATAGCAGGTCCACCCGCGCTCTCCCCCGATCCTCGGGCGGTGGAGACCCTCAATCCGCGCCAATCCCGCCACCGACTCTCCGCAGCAGGCTCAAAGCTTTCGCCCAGCGCCACGAGCGCGCCGTGATGCTGACGTCGGGTTTGCTCGCCGCCCTCATGGCCTTCGGCATTTACGCGCTGGCCACGCCCGTGGCCCAGAAACTCACCCAGAACGATATCGATGCCGCCGTGCTGCACACGCTGAAGAAACAGCCGCCCGAGCGCTCGCGCGCCGCCGCCGCTTATGACGTCATCAGCCCGTCGGTCGTCCTGGTGCGCCGGTTGGGCGAGGACGATGAGAAGGACAAGGGCAAGAGCAAAGACGGAAAGAAGCAGGGCGAGACGGAACAGAGCAAGATCAAGCCCGAACTGATCAAGCCGGAGCTGCCCAAGCCTGAACGCAAACCCGAGGCGAAGGACAAGAACGACCCCGCGCCCCAAGAACCGAAAAGCGCCGAGAAAAAAGACAAGACTGAGAAGGATAAATCCGAAGACGCCAAGAAATTTTCTCTGCGCGGCATCGGCACCGGCGTGGTGTTCTCCGACGACGGCATGATCTTCACCAACCTGCACGTCATCGCGGGCGCGGAGAAAATCGGCGTGGTGTTTTACGACGGCACGGAATCCGACGTGGACGTGCTCAACGTCCAGCCCGAGAACGATCTCGCCATCCTCAAGGCCCAGACCCTGCCCGATGATCTCTACGCCGCCACCTTGCGCTCCACCAAGGGCCTGCAGATCGGCGACGAGGTGCTGGCCGTGGGCTTTCCCTTCGGCATCGGCCCCACGGCCACCTTCGGCGTGGTCTCGGGGCTCCGGCGCGAGCATTACTCCGAGGAAGGCCAGAAGAACCTGATCGATCTCATCCAATTCGACGCCGCCGCCAACCCCGGCAATTCGGGCGGGCCCTTGGTCACCCGCGAGGGCGACGTGGTGGGCATCGTGACCTCGATCTTCAATCCCACCGACGAGGGCTTCTTCGTCGGCATCGCCTTCGCCGTGCCCATCGAGAACGCCGCCGCGGCGGCCGGCGTCTCGCCGTTTTAATCGCAACCCAAGGACCCGCGCCCATCATGAACGACATGAACAGTTCCGGCGACATCGCCTCCTTGATGCAGCGGGTGTTGTACGAGGTGAAGAAGGTGGTGGTCGGCCAGGATCACTTCCTCGAGCGCGTGCTGGTGGCGGTGCTGGCGCAGGGCCATCTTTTGGTGGAGGGCGTGCCGGGCCTGGCCAAGACGTTGACGGTGAAAACGCTGGCCCGCGCGCTGCAAGGCAGTTTCAAGCGCATTCAGTTCACGCCCGACCTGGTGCCCGCCGATCTCATCGGCACGCGCAACTACACCCAGACGACCGGCGATTTCTCCGTCTCCCTGGGGCCGGTGTTCACCAACCTGCTGCTCGCCGATGAAATCAACCGCGCGCCGGCCAAGGTGCAAAGCGCGCTCTTGGAGGTCATGCAGGAATATCAGGTCACCATCGCCGGCGAGACCTATAAAGTTCCTCAGCCGTTCCTGGTGATGGCGACGCAGAACCCCATCGAGAGCGAGGGCACCTATCCGCTGCCCGAGGCGCAGGTGGACCGCTTCATGATGAAGGTGCTGGTGGGCTATCCCACGGCGGACGAGGAGTTCGTCATCGTCGAGCGCGTCACGGGCGTGGCCACGGCCCTGGCGGCTGTGGCGTCCATGAGCCAACTCGCCGCCTTGCAGCAGGAGTGCCGCAACGTGTTCGTCGATCCGGCGCTCATTACATATGTGGTGCGCCTGGTGACCGCCACGCGCGATCCCGAGCGCGCCGGCGTCAAGGACATGGCCCGCTTCATCACCTATGGTGCCAGCCCGCGCGCCTCCATCAATCTCATCGAGGGCGGCCGGGCGCTGGCTTTCCTGCGCGGGCGCGATTACGTGCTGCCCGAGGATTTGATGGACCTGGCGGCCGACGTGCTGCGCCATCGCCTGGTGTTGTCTTACGAAGCCCTCACCGAGGGCATGACACCCGACCAAATCATCCGCCGCCTCATGGCCCAGATCACCCCGCCGGCCAAACCCCTGGAGAGCCATGCCCGCGTTGCCGCCAACGCCTGAAGCGGTTCTGCGCCATCTCGAATGGACGGTGCTGCGCCGGCTCGACGGCTTGCTGCACGGCAGCTACCGCACGCTGTTTCGCGGGGCCGGGCTCGACCTCGCCGACGTGCGCGAGTACCAGCTCCATGACGACGTCCGCCACATCGATTGGAACGTCACCGCGCGGCTGCAGTCGCTGCACGTGCGCCAGTACATCGAGGACCGCGAGGTCGTGACCTGGTTCCTCTTGGACTTGAGTCCCTCGGTGGACTTCGGCTCCGAGGCCAGCAAGCGCGATATCCTCACCCAGTTCGTGGCGGTGCTGGCCCGCGTGCTCACCCGCCATGGCAACCCCGTGGGGGCGATCATTTACGGCGCCGGCATCGAGGCCGTGTTGACGCCGCGCACCGGGCGACGTCACGTGCTGCATTTTCTGCACACCTTGATGACCCGCCCGAGCTTGCCCCAGGCGCCGCGCACCGACTTGGGCGAATTGCTGCGCGCCGCAAGCCAACTTATAATGCGCCGCTCGCTGGTGTTTCTGGTGTCGGATTTCATCAGCACGCCGGGCTGGGCCAAGCCGCTGGCGCAAATGAGCCGCCGCCACGAGGTCGTGGCCGTGCGCCTGTACGATCCCGCCGAACAGGAATTGCCGGAATTCGGTCTGGCGGTGGTGCAAGACGCCGAAACCGGCGAGCAATTGTTCGTCGACGCCCATGACCGTGGGTTCCGCAAGCGCTTCGCCGAGGCGGCCGAACGGCGCGAGGCGGAGATCATGTCGGCCTTGTCCAACGCCGGGGTCGACGCCCTGGAGCTTTCCACCGCCGACGATCTCATGGACACGCTGTTGCGCTTCGCCGCCCTGCGCAAGCGCCGGGGCACCTCCACCGTGGGTCTGCCGCGCCACTTGGAGGTGCTGTCGTGATCTTCGAGTGGCCCATCCTGCTGTGGGCGTTGCTGCTGGTGCCGCTGTTGGCGCTGGCCTACGTGTTGATGGAACGCCGCCGCCGCGCCCTGGCGCTGACGGCCGCGCGCTGGAGCACCAGCGCCCCCGCCGCCGCGATCCCGCGCGTGCGGCGTATCATGCCGCCGATCCTTTATCTCCTCGCGCTGACGCTGCTGATCGCGGCCATGGCCCGCCCCGTGGCGGTCATCAGCCTGCCGTCCTTGCGCGACGTCATCATTCTCGCCATCGACGTCTCCAACAGCATGTTGGCCGACGACGTGACGCCGACCCGGCTCGAGGCCGCGCAAAAAGCCGCGCGCGACTTCATCGAGGAACAGCCCGCCACGACGCAAATCGGCGTGGTGGCCTTCGCCGAGACGGCGCTCGCCGTGCAGCGGCCCACCACCAACCGCGAGGACTTGATCAAAGCCATCGACCGGCTGAAAGCCCAGGAAGGCACGGCCGTGGGCGGCGCGATCCTGGTGAGCCTCCAGGCGCTGTTCCCGAAGGAAGTCTTCGAGGTGAAATCGCCGGAAGAAAAAGAAGCCGAGGCGAAAAAACTCGACGATCCGTGGACGTCGGAAGACGACAAGCCGAAGCCGCCGCCCAAAAAGGTTCCGCCGGGCTCGGAGAAATCCGCCGCCATCGTGCTGCTGAGCGACGGGGCGGCCACCAGCGGGCCCGATCCGGTGGAGGCCGCGCAACTGGCCGCCGACCGCGGCGTGCGCGTGTTCACCGTGGGGCTCGGCACCGAGGAAGGCGCGGTGGTGAAGCTCGACGGCATTTCCATGCGCGTGCAGATCGACGAAGAGGTGCTGAAGAAAATCGCCGACGTCACGCTGGCGCGCTTCTTCATGGCCGCCAACGCCGAGGACCTGCGCGCCGTCTATCGCGACGTCAGTTCGCGCCTGGTGGCCGAGACCCGCGAGATGGAAATCAGCGCGGCCTTTGTCGCCGCGGCGGCGACGCTGGCCCTGGTGGCGGCGGCGCTCTCGGTGCTGTGGTTCAACCGGATTCTGTGAAGAGGAATTGGTCGCCGTGCATATCCCCCTCACCGCCTCGCTTGCGCTCGGCACCCTCTCCCACCAGGGGAGAGGGTTTGATTCAAGGCCGCTTTCAACCTCTCCCCTGGTGGGAGAGGTCGCCACGGAGTGGCGGGTGAGGGGGTATCGGCAATTCGACACACGATCAGCGAGTTCTTGCATCCCATGAACTTCCTCTCCGCCGAGCTGCTGTGGCTGCTGCTGCTGGTGCCCGCCTTGCCCGCGCTCTATGTGTTGGCCTTGCGCCGGCGCAAGCCCGATGCGCTCAGGTTTCCCGACATGGACCTGATCAAGCAGGCCGCGGCCGGGCGCAAGGCGTGGCGCCGGCACGTGCCCCCGGCGCTGCTGTTCCTGGCGCTGATCGTCATGTTCCTGGCCGTCGCGCGGCCCTCGGCGATCCTGACCTTGCCGTCCGAGCGCGCCGTGGTGGTGCTGGCCATCGACGTGTCGGGCAGCATGCGCGCCGCCGACGTGCCGCCCAACCGCATGACGGTGGCCAAGGAGGCCGCGCGCGCCTTCGTCGCCGAGCAGCCGCGCACCACGCGCGTCGGCCTGGTGGCGTTCTCCACCTCGGCCATGATCGCGCAAGACCCCACCATCGTGCGCGACGACGTGCTGGCGGCCATCGACAACCTGCGCCCGCAGCGTTTCACCGCCGTGGGCAGCGGCCTCGTGGCCTCGTTGCAGGCGATCTTCCCCGACGATCCGCTGGACCTCTCGCGGCTATCCTCGGCGCGCACCGAGTTGCAGCCGGCCCCCTTGGGCGCGCCCAAGGTGAAGGAGGCCGAGCCCGAGTTCCAACCGGTGCCGCCCGGCAGCAACACCTCGGCCGTGATCGTGCTGCTCAGCGACGGGCGCACCAACGTCGGCGTCGAGCCGCTGGACGCGGCGCGCTTGGCAGCCGACCGGGGTATCCGTGTGTTCACCGTGGGCTTCGGCACCGCCGAGGGCGGCAACGTCGACTTCGGCGGCGGATGGATGCGCACGCAACTGGACGAGGAAACGCTCAAGGCCATCGCCGAAATGACCGGCGGAAAATACTTCAACGCCAAGACCGAGGCCGACCTCAAAAGCGCCTACGAGACGCTGACCACGCAGTTCGTGGCCGAGACCAAGCGCACCGAAGTGACGGCCTTCGGCGCGGCGCTCGCCCTGGTGCTGTTCGTGTTGGCCGTGGGCCTGTCGCTGGTGTGGTCGCGCCGGTGAGGCCGCGCGCCTCCAGGCCCCGCGCTAAGCCCTTGAAACAACAGGGAAACTTGTACGCCGCGAAGGGCCCGATCCCGCCGTGGGCCTTTCCAAAATCGTTGTTTATCAATGAGTTAGCGGCACTTGCTCGGTTCTTTGGTGGCCTGCGCTGAAATAACCGGCGAAACAGGTCTCCCGCTGTCTCCATATGAAGTGCGGCAGGACCGCCGATTCACCGCCGCGGTCGGCGGCCGCAAAGGCTCGGCCCACAGGGGTTTTTCCGGCGCGCGCCGAGGCCCAGGCCGCATCGGCGCCGCGGTCCTTTCGGCCTTGCCTAAGCAAAACAGTTCCGACTACACCCAACACGCTGTTCCGCTCGCGCGTCTCCGGAAAGCCGCCGCCAAGCCCCGTCCAGTGGGCGTGACCGGGGTCAAATCGGAGTCCGCCGGCGCGGTCTATTTCATCGTCGTTGCATCGCGCGGGCCGACGTCCGGCGGCCGGGTTTCGGCGCGATGTTTGAGGAGGTCGATATGAAGTTCTCGGTCATTTTGTGGGGTCTGGTGCAGGCGCTGCGGCTGGCGGCGCGGTTCTACCCCGCATTTGCGAAGCGGATCGCCGAGCGCAACATCATCGCGCAGTTCAAGCTGCAGGATAACTCGGCCGGGCGCTGGATCCGGTTCGAGAACGGCAAGATCAAGTCGGGTGCCGGCATCCACCCCAATCCGGACGTGTCGATCTTCTTTCAGACGCGCGCCATCGCCGAGGAATTCCTGACCCCGCCCTTCGACCAACTGGTGCGCATCGACGCGGCCAAGAACTTCAAGGTCGGCATGAGCGGCCCCGACGAACTGGTGGTGTGGTTCGCGGCCACGCTGACCTTCATGACCACCGTCGGCTGGAAGAGCGGCACCGACATGGGCAACGGCGTCGTGCGCTACGCCAACGGCACCAACGGGGGTCCTATTTTTGTGTACGTCAAGGACGGCAAGATCATCCGCATCACGCCCATCGAGTTCGACGACGACGACGCGTCGTCCTGGTCGATCACGGCCCGCGGCAAGACCTTCACGCCGCCGCGCAAGACCTCGCTCGCCGCCCACGGCCTGGCGCTGAAATCGTCGGTCTATTCCAAGGACCGCATTCTCTATCCGATGAAGCGGGTCGACTTCGACCATAAGGGCAACCGCAACATCCAGAACCGCGGCAAGTCCGAGTTCGTGCGCATCACCTGGGACGAAGCGATCGAGATCGTCGTCGACGAAATCAAACGCGCCAAGGCCAAGGGACGCGGGGCCATCCTCGCCAACAGCGGCTCGCATCATCAGTGGGGCAACTTCGGCCACTACCTCAGCGCCTTCGGCCGTTTCATCAATCTGGTCGGCTGCACCAAGGTGATGGGCAGCCCCGACAGTTGGGAAGGCTGGTTCTGGGGCGCCATGCACCATTGGGGCAACAGCATGCGTCTCGGCACGCCGGAGTTTTACGGCACGGTCGAGGACTGCCTGAAGGAAGCCGAAATGATCGTGTTCTGGTCGAGCGACCCGGACAAGACCTACGGCTACGAGGGCACCGTGCGCCGCGCCTGGGCCAAGGACCTCGGCATCAAGATGGTGCACATCGACCCTTACCTCAACCACACCGCCGCGCATCTGGGCGGCAAGTGGTTCGCGCCCAAGCCCGGCACCGACGCGGCGCTGGCGCAGGCGCTGTGTCACGTGTGGATCACGGAAGGTCTCTACGACAAGAAATTCGTCGAAGACCGCACGCACGGGTTCGAGGAGTGGAAGGATCACATCCTCGGCCGCAGCGACAACACGCCCAAGTCGCCCGAGTGGCAGGAAAGCGAGACGGGCATCCCCGCGCGCGAAGTCCGGGCCTTGGCGCGCGAATGGGGCCGCAAGAAAACTTATCTTGGCGCCGGCGGCTGGGGCTGCGGCTTGGGCGGCGCGGGCCGCGGGCCCATGGGCGCGCAGTGGGCGCGCATGATGGCCATCCTCGGCGCGATGCAGGGGTACGGCCGGCCCGGGGTCAACTTCGGCAACCTGCAGTTCGGCGCGCCGCTCGATTTCTCGTTCTATTTCCCGGGCTACGCCGAGGGCGGCATGTCGGGCGAACTGACGCAAAGCGCCAACGCCGCCAACAACTACCAGCGCATGCCCCACATCGTGACCATGAACACGGTGCGGCAATCGATTCCGCGCAAGTTCATCCCCGAGGCGATTTTGGAGGGCAAGGCGGCGGGCTTCGTCACCGACGTCTCGACCGTGCAGGGGCAGTTCCAGCGCACCGGCTATCCGGCGGCGGGTCACGCCAAGATCGAGATGATGTACAAGTACGGCAGTTCCTCCATGGGAACCCAGATCGATTCCGGCCGTTACGTGAAGATGTATCAGTCGGAGAATCTGCCGTTCGTCGTCAATCAATCGATCTGGTGGGAAGGCGAGACCAAGTTCGCCGACGTCATTCTGCCCGCGTGCACGGTGTTCGAGCATTGGGACATCGGCGAGTGGTACAACGTCGGCGCGGGCTACGTGCACCACATGTACTCGATGAACAATCACCGCGTCATCTCGATCCAGCACAAGTGCATCGAACCGCTGGGCGAGTCGAAATCCGACCACGACATTTTCCTCGAGATCATGAAGCGCATGGAAATGGGCGCCATCTATTCCGAGGGCGGCAACACCGAGCTGGATTGGTGCAAGCGCGCGTTCGACTCCTCCGACATGGCCAAGCACATTTCCTGGCGCAAGTTCCTCAAAAAGGGCTACTTCGTGGTTCCGAACGTCCCCGAGGGCGCGCGCGCGACCGTCGGCAATCGCTGGTTCTACGAGGGCCGCAAGAAGGACACCCCGGAGCCCTATCCGCTGCCGGCGGACTACGTGGGCGACTGGGGCAAGGGCTTGCAAACGCCGTCGGGCAAGTTCGAGTTCGTGGCCCAAACCCTCAAGAACATCGACGATTCCGGCCGGCCGCCGCTCAACACGTACAATCCCACCTACGAGGACCCCAAGCGCAATCCCAAGCTGGCCGACTTTCCGCTGCAACTGCTCTCGCCGCACACGCGCTACCCGTTCCACATCATGGGCGACGATCGCGGCAGCGCCATCCGCGATATCGCGGAGCACCGTTTGCGCATCGATGGGCATGACTATCTCAGGGCGGTGATCAGCGCTGAAGACGCAAAAGCGCGCGGGATTAAACAGGATGACCTCATCCGACTGTGGAACCATCGCGGCTCGGTGGTGTGCGCCGCCTATGTGACCAATCGCGTGCGGCCCGGCGTCGTCAGCGCCTCCACGGCGTCGGCCGAATACCGGCCGGCGGGCGAGCCCGGCAACTCCACCGACCTCGGCGGGTGCGTGAACATGCTCAATCCCAAGGAAAACATGACCGAGATGACGCACAGCATTAAGCCCAACACGACCTTGATCCAGATGGAGAAATGGACCGGCGTCGATACCTGGCGCCGCGCGGAGGCCGTGTGATGACCCAGAAGTGGAACCTGATCGTCGACGTGGCGCGCTGCGACAACTGCCGCAACTGTTTCCTCGCCACCAAGGACGAGCACATCGGCAACGATTTTCCGGGCTACGCCGCCGCGCAACCCGCGCAAGTGCACAGTTGGGTCGACATCCAGCGCAAGGAACGCGGCACCTACCCCATCGCCGAGGCGCACTTCATGCCGGTGATGTGCAATCACTGCGACGACGCGCCCTGCATGAAGGCCGCCAAGAACGGCGCCATCACCAAGCGCGCCGACGGCATCGTCATCATCGACCCGGAAAAGTCCAAGGGCCAGAAAGCCATCGTCGAGGCGTGCCCCTACGGCGCGGTGTTCTGGAACGAGGAGAAACAAATCCCCCAAGCGTGGATTTTCGACGCGCATCTGCTCGACCAAGGCTGGACCAAGCCCCGTGTCGAGCAAAGCTGCCCCACGGCGGCCTTCCGCTCGCTCAAGGTCGAGGACGCCGACATGCAGCGGATCAAGTCGCAAGAGGGGTTGGAGGTCCTCAAGCCCGAACTCAACACCAAGCCGCGGGTCTATTACAAGAACCTGCATCTCATGACGAAATGCTTCGTCTCGGGCTCCGTGACCGCCGACATCAACGGCGTCGAGGAATGCGCCGCCGGCGCCGAGGTGATCCTCAAGCGAGCGGGTGGCGAGGTGGCGCGCACGACCACGGATACTTTCGGCGAGTTCAAGATCGACAAGCTCGAGCCGGGCAGCGGCGCCTATCAAGTGCAGATCAGCTTGGATGCGAGCCGTTTGAGCGCGGAGTTCAGCCTTGCCGACGACAGCCTCTATCTCGGCACCCTGAAGCTCAAGGCCGGCGCCTAAAACGTTCCGCCCCGCGAGTGATGTGGAAAACGCCGTGATTTTCTTGGCGCCGCGCTGACGCTGGCGTAGGATTCACTCACGGCTCCGCGTTTGGGGCCCGATGCGCGCGCTCCGGTCGCGCGTGTTGCGGTGCGGTCACGCCGCGCCGCAGGTGCCCCACGCTAAGCCGTTGAAAAGACGAGAAAGCGTGCGCGGCGTGAACGACCTGATATCAAACTGGGATCTTTCCGATTTCCAGCCCGATCAAGGGCTTAGGAACCCTCTTGCCTGTTCTTTTTTAATGGTCCCTGAAATAACAGGGATAACAGGTGTAATGAACAACCGTTACGCGTGTCGGTGCCGGCGGTGCCGGCGAGTCGCCGCCGCGCGCAGGACCGACGGATGGGTCGGATCAACCGCCCAAATACTTGAGCACGTTTTGGGCGGTGACGTGGCTGACACGCACGTTGGACTCATCCGTCACGCCGGCGATGTGCGGGGTGAGAATCAGGTTGGGCACGCCCTTGAACACCGCGCCGGCCTCGGCCGTGAGGGGCTCGGTCTCGAACACGTCCAGCGCCGCGCCGCCCAACCGCCCGCTCGCGAGCGCGGCCGCCAGGGCGGTTTCGTCCACCACGCCGCCGCGCGCGGCATTGACAAGGATCGCGCCGGTCTTCATGGCCGCCAGCGCCTTGGCATCGATCATGCGCTTGGTCTCTGTCGTCAGGGGCACGTGCAGGCTGATCACGTCGGCGGCGGCGAGCAATTCGGGCAGGCTCACGCGCGCAGCGCCCGCCCAGGCTTTGTTGTCCACGGGCAAATGCGGATCGAAGGCCACGACGCTCATGCCCAGCGCCGCACCCCGTTGGGCGGTCTCGCGCGCGATGGCGCCGTAGCCCACCAAGCCGAGAACTTTTCCCGATACCTCGCGGCCGATCAGGTCCATGCGCGGCCACTTGCCCTCGATCACGGCCGCGGTCGACAGCCAACTGCGGCGCAGCAGCATCAGGGCGGCGGTGATGACGTATTCGGCCACGGACAAATCGTTGGCGCCGCTGGCGGGATGCACGGCGATGTCGCGCGCCTTGCAGGCCTCCACGTCGATGTTGTCCAAGCCCACGCCGAGCCGCCCGACGACTTTCAGCTTGGGGGCGTCGGCCAACAAAGCGCCGCGCACCTGGGTGCGGTTGCGCACGATCAAGGCCCGCGCGTCGGTCAGCGCCGCGCGCAAGGCGTCGGGCTTGTCCACCAGCTTGGCGTCGTACAGCACGTCGCGCCCGGCGAAATGCTCGGCGATGGCGCCTTCGTCCATGAACTCGGTGATGACGATATCGGCCACGGGGAACCTCGAAAATTATTCGGCGAGAGCGGAAATTTCGGCGTAGAGCGCGTCGGCGATCTCAAGGCCGTCGCGCGCGGCCTTGGCGCGGTTCTCGAGGCGGCGCGTGCCGGGCAACCGCACGCCGGGTTCCTCGGCCATGGCGCCGAGCATCGCGCCCATGCGCGCCATGAAGGCGCCGCCGGAGAGTTTGCCCGGATCAAGCGCCAGGATGGCGTGGCCCAAGAGCGGCGGGCCGCCCTTGTCGTCCAGCACCGAGGTGGCTTCCCAGCCAAATTGTCCGCCGGTCAAGGCGGCGGCGAGAATTTCCACCATGATGGCCAGCGCGCCGCCCTTGGCGCCGCCGATGGCCGCCATGGAGCCCTTCAGCGCCGCGTCGGGCTCGGTGGTGGGGTTGCCCTCGGCGTCGAAAGCCCAGTCGGCGGGAATTTTCTTGCCGGCTTTTTGCGCCGCCATGATCTTGCCGCGCGCCACCACCGACAAGGCGAGGTCGATCACCAACGGCGCGCCCGTGGGCAGCGGGCAGGCAAAGGCGATGGGATTGGTGCCGAGCATGGGCTTCTTGCCGCCCCAGAAGGCCATGGCCTTGGGCGAGTTGGCGAAGACCAGGCCGATCAGGCCCTTCTCGGCCAGCCGCTCGGCGTGCGCGCCGGCTTGCCCGAAATGATGCGAGCGGTGAATCGCCGCGACCGCGATGCCCGCCGTGGGCGCCAGCGTCGCGAGTTCGCGCAAGGCGAGATCGATGGCGGGATAAGCGAACCCCAAATCGGCGTCCACGCGCAGCGCGGCACTTCCCACCTTCTCGAGTTTGGGGCTGGCCTGGCCGTTGACCTTGCCGACCTTGGCCTGCGCGGCGTAGGAGGCCACGCGCGACAGTCCATGGCCCACCTGGCCGTCGGCCTCGGCGGCCACCAGGGCTTTGGCCGTCGGCGCGGCGTTGGCCGCGCTGGTGCGCGCGCCGATCAAGGCCTTCGTCGCCAACGCCTCGGCATCGGCCAGGGTCAGCCGCATGACACGAAACCTTTAGGCGCTGCGGTAAAGCTTGGTCATCACGAACTCGCGGTGGCCCAGGGCCTCCGCGGCGGTGAGCCGGCCGTTGGCGGTTTGCGCGATGCACTCGATCAGCGCGTCGCCGGCCTGGTCGATGGTCATCTCGCGGCGCACGACGCCCGAGACGTCGACGTCGATGTGCTCGCCCATGGTGCGCACGGTGCGCGGATTCCCCGTCACCTTGATCACCGGCATGATCGGGTTGCCGATGACGTTGCCCTGGCCCGTGGGGAAAATGTGCACGACGTAGCCGGCGGCGGCCTGCAGCGTGTTGCACTCGGCGGCGGCCGAGGAGGTGTCCATGAAGTAGAGCCCCGGGCCCTTGGCGGGGGCCTCGGCGGGCGCCAGCACGTCGATGAACTTCACCTTCTTGCCGATCTTCTCGAGGTTGCCCAGGGCCTTTTCCTCGATGGTGGTGAGGCCCCCCTCGATGTTGCCCTTGGTCGGCTGGCTCTCGGAGAGGTCCGAGGTCTTGTGCGCCTCGATCACGTCGTCCTGATAGGACTGCCAAGTTTTCATGAACTTCTCGGCCACTTCGGGCGAGGCGGCGCGGGCCTTGGCGAGATGCTCGGCCCCGGTCAGTTCGGAGGTTTCGCCGAAGCAACCGTACAGCCCGGCGGGGATCAGCTTGTCGTACATGTTGCCCACGGTCGGGCACGAGGCCAGCCCCGTGGTGGTGTCGGATTCGCCGCACTTGGCCGCGACCCACAGTTCGCTGATGTCGCACTCGACGCGCAGTTGCCCCGAGGTGCGGTGAACGAACTCCTTGGCGGCGCGCGAGGCGGCGGCCACGGTGGCGATGTCGCCGTTGCGTTCGATCGAGAAGCCCACGACGGGCTTGCCGGTCTTGGCGATGCCGTCGACAATCTTCTTGGTCCAGCCGGGCTCGATGCCGATGACCACGCAGGCGGCGACGTTGGGGTTGGCCCCCGTGCCGATGATGGTGCGGAAGTGCAGCTCCAGGTCCTCGCCGAATTGCAGGCGGCCGTAGGCGTGGGGCAGGGCGATGGTGCCCTTGATGTTGTGCGCCACCGATTCGCAGGCCGCGTTGGAAATATCGTCCACCGGCAGGATGGCGACGTAATTGCGCACGCCGATGCGCCCGTTCTCGCGGCGGTAACCCCAGATCTTGCGTGTCTGTGCCATGAGAGGTGCCTTCTACCAGCGCTTGGTCTTGAGGTTATGAACGTGAACGTGGTCGCCCTTGGCGATGGGGGCCACGACCTTGCCGATGTCCTGGCCGTACTTGATCACGGTGTCGCCGATCTTCAGGTCCTTGAGCGCGATCTTGTGGCCGATCGGCACGCTGTCCTTGGCGGTGAGGCGGAAGTCGGAATTGTCCTCGGTCACCACGCACAGCATGTCGGTGCCGGGCTTCAAGTCTTCGACCACGACCACGCCGACGTTGTCGCGCTTGTCGTGAACCAACAATTGAGGAATGGCCACGCGAGGGTCTCCTTGATCGCGGTGAGAGGGTGGGGAGGGGCGAACCGCCCGGGCTCAAGGTCTTATATAAGACATATGTCTAGGAGACAAGTTGCAACTGAGGCACAATCGCGCCATGCCATCGGGGCCAACGCCCGCACGTTGCCGAGTGAACGAGAGCTCATGACCAAGTCCGAACGCATCGACATCACGCCGGGATTTCGCCCGCTCTACCGGCAAGCCTATGACTTCCTGGTCAAGCGCATCGCCGAGGGCGCGTGGCGGCCGGGCCGGCCCTTGCCCAGCGAACAGGCGCTCGCCGCCGAGATGGGCGTGAGCCAAGGCACCGTGCGCAAGGCGCTCGACGCCATGGCCGGCGAGAAGTTGATCGAGCGGCGTCAGGGCAAGGGCACCTATGTCGCCGAGCAAACCCAGGAGCGCGCGCTGTTCCGGTTCTTCCGCCTGGCCCACCCCGAGGGTCCCCGCGCGATTCCCGAATGCGGCGAGGAAAGCGTCGAGCGGCGCGCCGCCAAACCCAAGGAAATCGAGCGTTTGGGCTTGAAGTCGGGCGCCAAGGTGGCCGAAATCAGGCGCGTGCGCCTGATCGACAGGAAGCCCGCCGTCAACGAAACCATCATCATCCCCTTGCAACTGTTTCCCGATATCGACCGGCGCGGGCAGTTGCCCAACACGTTGTATTCGCTTTACCAGAGCGCCTACGGCATCAATATCGTCGCCGCCGAGGAGGAATTGCGCGCCGATCTCGCGCGCAAGGACGACGTGAAGGCCTTGGGTGTCGGCCTGGGCGCGCCGCTGCTGCATATCGAGCGCATCGCGCTGGCCATCGACGGTACCCGCGTCGAGCTGCGCATCAGCCGCTGCGATACCAGCCACTTGGTCTATGCCGTGACGATTCGGTAGCAGGTTTGGCGGGCTTGACTCTCGCGGCGCGCTCCGCCAAGTCTGTTAACTCTTATATAAGACTGAAGCCCCGCTAGGTTCCGCGATGCCTGCCTCCGCCGCCGTTTTCTGTGTCGGCCATGCCGTGCAAGACTTCGTCTTCACGCTGCCCGCCATGCCGACCCGGGCCGAGAAGTACCGCGCCAACGCCTTCGCCAGCGTCGGCGGCGGACCGGCGGCCACGGCGGCCGTGACGGTGGCCAAGCTGGGCGGCCGGGCCCACCTCGCCGCGCGCATCGGCCAGGACGCCGTGGCCAAGGTCATGGTCGCCGAGCTGCAAGGTTATGGGGTCGACTGCACGCACGTGAACCGCTTCGCCGGGTTTCAGTCGTCCATCTCCGCTGTGATGCTTGACGCTGCCGGCGAGCGCATGATCGTGAACTATCTCGATCCCAAACTGCCGATGACGGCCGCATGGCTGCCGGACCAGCCGCCCGAGGGCGTGTCCGTCATGCTAGCCGACACGCGCTGGCCCGAAGGTGCGGAACGCATGTTGGCACTGGCCAAGCGCAGCGGATTGAAGGCCGTGTTGGATGCCGATGTGCCGGTGCCCAAGGACGGCCGCCTGCTCGGGGCCGCCACCCATGTGGCCTTCTCGGCACCGGGACTTGCCGATTATTCAGGAATGACAGATCTGCGCGCCGCCATCGCCGATGTTTCGCGCCGCATCGACGCTTGGAGCTGCGTGACCATGGGCGGCGACGGTGTTGCTTTCGCCCACCGTGGCCAGACCGGCATGGTGCCGGCCTTCGCCGCGAAAGCGGTCGACACCTTGGGCGCCGGCGACGTGTGGCACGGCGCCTTTGCTTTGGCATTGGCCGAAGGCAAACCCGAAATCGACGCGGTCAGGTTCGCCAATGGCGCCGCGGCGCTGAAGGTCGAACGGCACGGCAGCCGCGCCGGCATTCCCACGCGCGCCGAACTTGACGCATTTCTCGCACAACACGGGAGCAAGGCATGACGGTATCGGCCGGAAAATACTGGGGCCTCAAGCGCATGGCTGATCGCGCCGGGCGGTTCAAAATGACGGCCGTCGACCAGCGCCCGCCGATCAAGGACCCCATCAAGAAGAAGCGCGGGACCACCGAGGCACCCTGGGATGACGTGGCGGGCTTTAAGGAGCTCTTGATCCAAGAGCTGCAGGACAGCTCCTCGGCGATGCTGCTCGATCCTCATTATGCCTTGCCGCGCGGCATCACCATGCTCGATGCGGCCAAGGGGTTGATCGTCACGCTGGAGGACTCGATCTTCAAGGAAACGCCCGAGGGCCGGTTGTCTGCGGAGATCGACCATTGGTCGGTGGAAAAGATCAAACGCCTGGGCGGCGATGCCGTGAAAGTGTTGGCCTGGTATCGCCCCGACGCCGGCCGCGCGGTGTGCGACGCGCAAAAGGATTTCGTGGCTCGCATCGGCGATGCTTGCGCCAAGTACGACATTCCCTATGTGTTCGAGCTCTTGGTGTACCCGCTGGCCAAGGACAGCGAGCAGACCAAGGACTACGTCGAGATGAAGTCCAAGCGCCCCGATCTGGTGCTGGAGAGCGTGCGCGTGTTCGCCGACCCCAAATACGGCGTGGACCTGTTCAAGCTCGAAAGCCCGCTTGCGGCGGCCGATGTGCCGGGCGTCGGCGGGCCCGGATGGGAACCGGCACAGCGCTGGTTCGATGACCTCGGCAAACTGGCCGGGCGCCCGTGGGTCATGCTTTCGGCCGGCGCGGGCATGGCCGAATTTCGCAACGTTCTCACGCACGCATATAAAGCCGGCGCTTCGGGTTATCTGGCCGGGCGCGCCATCTGGCTGAAGGCCTTTCAGAATTTCCCCGACTGGGACGCGATCCGCCAGGGCTTGCGCAGCGAGGGGCGGGCCTACATGGCCGACTTGAACGCCCTGACCGACGCCCAGGCGCGGCCATGGCAGACCCATCCATGCTATGGTGCCGGCGGCGCAAAGATCGCTCCGGCGGATGCGAGTTTCCGGCAACACTACGCGGGCTTTGGTGAATAGGCCCTGTTTACATAGTTCTATTGAGGTTGCGATGATTAGATTTAGCCGAGGACTAGGAGGCGGGCCGCAGGTGATGTGGGGCATCGGCAAGGCCCGCCGACGTAGGACTAGGCTAAATCTAATCATCCCATACGGGTTGCGGCCGGAAGGCCGATGCTCTTCGCCATCGGGCTTGGCCGTAGCCCCACTACGCCCCGCGCCCGCCGGCTTGATCCTCGACCTTCCGGCCCGCAACGCAACCCAATACAACTATGCAAACAGGGCCTAGCATGAGCTTGACCTATGGCGTCGCCGCCCTGGCGCGGCCCACCTTCGATGTTCCCTTCGCCGAGGAGATGAAAGACCGCGCCTTCGCGGCCTTGGATGCGGCCGGCATCAAGACCGTCGGCCCGCGCACGCTGTTGTTCGACGGCCCGGCGACGGAGAAGGCGCTGGCCGAGATCAAGGCCGCCGGAAAAATCGACGTGCTCTTGATCATGCAGGTCACCTTCACCGACGCCTCCATGACGGTGAAAATCGCCGAGGACGCCCGCACACCCATCGCCATTTGGGCGCTCCCGGAGCCGCGCCTCGGCGGGCGACTGCGTCTGAACGCCTTGTGCGGAATCAATCTCGCGGCCCACGCCTTGGGCCGTGTTGGTCGCAGCCATGGCGCGCTCTATGCCAAGCCCGACGCGCCGGGCCTGGCCGAGAGCCTGCGCAAACTGGCCGCGCCCAAGTCGGCGCAACCCACGCGCGCCAAGCCCGTGGCGGCCACGGCCAACGCCGAAGCCGAGCGTGTGCTCGCGGCCCTGCAAGGCACCAAGATCAGCGTCGTGGGCCGGCATCCCCAAGGGTTTCACACCTGCGAATACGACGCCGATTTGTTGCGCCGGTTGGTGGGCCTGTCGGTGGACATCGTCACGCTCGATACTTTGTTCGCCAAGGCCAAGGCCACCGACGCCGCGCGCGTCGCGGGCCATCGGGCGAGCGTCGGAAATTCACTCGCCGGCATCGACGAGATGAACCAGGAGCAGCTCGACAAGTCCTTGCGCGTGTTCTGTGCGCTGCAGGACGTCAAAAAGGAAACCGGCGCCAAGGGCTTGGCCGTGCGCTGTTGGCCCGAGATGTTCACCGAGTACGGCTGCGCGGCCTGCGGCCCCATGGCGATGATGAACGAGGCCCAGGTGCCAAGCGCTTGCGAGGCCGACGTCAACGGCTCGCTGTCGCAATTGATGCTGCAGGAGTTGGCGGGGGAACCGGCGTGGATGGCCGATCTGGTGGATCTGGATACCGCCGATAACACCGCCGTGCTGTGGCATTGCGGCTTGGCGCCGATGTCCATGCGCGATCCCGCCGCGCGGGCGGAAGCCACCATTCACACCAACCGCAAAATGCCGCTGCTGCATCAGTTTCCGATCAAGCCCGGCCGCGTGACGCTGGCGCGCCTCTCGCAGGCGCGCAACCAAACCAAGCTGATGCTCGCGGGCGCCGAGGTGATTCGCGCGCCCATGGCCTTCACCGGAACGTCGGGTGTGATCACCTTCGATCGCCCCGCCGCCGAGGTGTTCACGACCATCATGGACGAAGCCCTCGAGCATCACTTCGCGCTGGCCTACGGCGACCATCGCCCGGCGCTGCGTGCCATCGCGCACAAACTGAATCTGCCGGTCTTGGAGCTGGCCTGAATGGGCGTTTTCGACGTCGAGCAGCCCAACTGGGGCCGTATCGCCCCGCTGACGGTGATCGGTCCGCCCGAGGCGGGCGCCGACCACGTCGTCACGCTGCCGACGTCGGCGGGGCCCTTGCGGGTGTCGCTGCATGCCTGGGGGGCGCGCTTCCGGCTCGGGCGTGAGCGCGCCATCGACTATGGAATTCTGGTTGAACAACCGGTGCCGATAAAGCCGACGATCGCGCGCGCTGAAAATGCAACGACCATCTCGGCCGGGTCGCTCACACTCGAGATCGAACACGCCCCCTTTGCTTTCACCTTGCGCGACGGCGCGCGCGTTGTGCAGCGTTCCGCCACCGACGGTCATTTCGTGCGCCGGTTCCGTCTGCCGCCCTTGGCCAAGGTCGACCAAGGCTGGCTCATGACCTTCGATCTCAGGTCGGGCGAGCCGGTGTACGGTCTCGGTGAAAAGTGGGGCCGGCTCGACAAGCGCGGCCAATTGCTGCGCTCCTATAACCGCGACGCCCTGGGCGTGAACGCCGAGTGGTCCTACAAGAACGCACCCTTTGCCTGGAGTCCCGAGGGCTGGGGTGTGTTCGCGCACACGCCCGCGCCGGTCACGCATGGCGTCGGCCACGGACCCTGGTCGCAGCGCGCCTACGCGGCGCTGATCGAGAACGACAGCCTCGATGTGTTCGTCTTGACCGGGCGCGGCGGCGCCGAGCAGGTCGGCCAATACACCGCGCTCACGGGCCGCGCGCCCGTGCCGCCGCTGTGGAGCCTGGGGGTGATTCTTTCCAAGGCCTATTACAAGACCGCCGATGAAATTCTCGCCGTGGCGCGGGACGTCCGCGCGCGCAACATGCCCTGCGACGTCATCACCTTCGACGGCCGCGCCTGGCAAGACACCGACACGCGCTTTGCCTTCGAATGGGACCCGAAGCGCTATCCCGACCCGGCCGCCGTGGTCGGCCAATTGAAGGCGCTCAACTTCAAGGTCTGCGTGTGGGAATATCCGCTGATCTCGGAGAAAAATCCGCTGCACGCCGAGCTGGCCGCCAAGGGGTGGCTGATCAAGGATCGGCGTACCGGCGCGCCTTATCGTTTCAAATTCGATCCCGAGCCTTTCGGCCAGGTGCTCACCCAACTGCCCGATTCGGGCTTGCTCGATTTCACGCACCCCGACGCCTACGCCTTCTGGCGCGACAAGCACAAGGCGCTGTTCGACATCGGCGTGGACATGATCAAGCCCGATTTCGGCGAGCAGATCGAGGATGACGCGCTGGCGTCCAACGGCGAAACCGGTCACGCGCTGCATAACGTCTATGCGCTGCTCTATAACCGCTGTGTCTATGAAGCGGCCGCGAGGTATTCCAAGACCGGTCCGTTCCTGTTCACGCGCGCGACGTGGAGCGGCGGGCAGCGCTATCCCTCGCAATGGGGCGGCGATCCCCAGGCCGACTGGGAAGGCCTCGCCGCCAGCCTGCGCGGCGCGTTGTCTTGGGGCATGACCGGCGCGCCCTATTTCGCCACCGATGTCGGCGGATTTTACGGCGACACTCGCGACGCCGCCCTTTACGTGCGCTGGGCGCAAGCCAGCGTGTTCTCGGCGCATATGAGACTGCACGGCATCGGCGCGCGGGAGCCGTGGTCCTACGGGCCCGAGGCGGAAGCCGCCGCCATGGCGGCGTTGCGATTGCGCTACCGGGTGATTCCCTATTTGCGAACCGCGATGGAGCAATCCGCCGCCACGGGCCTGCCGGTGCAGCGCGCCATGGTGCTCGCGTTTCCGCAAGATCGCGCGGCTTGGGCTTTCGAAAACCAATTCATGTGCGGCGACGACGTACTGGTGGCGCCGTGTCTCAACGCCGAGGGCGCGGTGGAAGTTTATCTGCCAACCGGGCGCTGGCGCCGGTTCCCGACCGGCGAGACGTTCGAGGGCGGTCGCGTCTATCGTCTCGTGCTCACACTCGCCGAGATGGCGGTCTTCGTTCGCGACGGGCGCCGGATTCCGCTAGCCGCGCCGGTGGCCCACACGGGCCTGTGGCCCCAGGGGCCCGTCGCTCAGGACCACTGGCCGGCAAGCTGATGTCCCGCTGGCGCCGTGGGTGCGCCGCGTAAGGCCTTCAAAAGTCTCGCGATTCACCCTCCGGTGCAGGGATGCCACAGTCGCGACCTCCGTTAAGTCTTATATCTTATAGCTCTTGCATCTTTTAGCGAATGACATAATTCTTTCGCACGCGCGGGTGGGGCTTCACGGCCGGCCCGCGCCACGAGACGACGCCCGCACGCCGCGTTCCCAGGGGAGGACATGATCATGACTGCACACCACCGCCGCGCCCTCGCATCGGCGACATCGCTCATCGCCTTGCTGTCGGGCCTGGCGCCCGCCGCGCCGGCCTTCGCCCAAGGCACGAACGTGCTGGAGGAAATCGTCGTCACCTCGCAACGCCGCGAGGAAAAACTCACCGACGTTCCCATCGCGGTCACGGTGCTGAGCGGCGATCAGATCGATGCCAGCTTCACCAGCAGCATCGAAAGCCTCCAGGCGCTGGTGCCGACGTTGACCTTCCGCAAGGGCGGCACGAACCTGAATTCCTCGCTGTTCCTGCGCGGCGTGGGCACCATCAACTTCAGCATCGCCGCCGAACCCAGCGTTTCCTACGTGCTCGACGGCGTGGTGATGGCCAAGGCCGGCGAGGCCTTCGGCGACCTCTACGACCTGGAGCGCATCGAAATTTTGCGCGGTCCGCAAGGAACGTTGTTCGGCAAGAATTCATCGGCTGGCGTGGTCAGCGTCACCACCAAGAAGCCCAGCGACCAGTTCGAGGCCGCGGTCGATCTGTCGGCCTTCCGCGGGTCCGAGTACCGCGCCAAGACGTCGGTCAACATTCCGTTCTCCGATACCGTGCGCAGCCGCATCACCGGCTTCTACGGCAGCTACGACGGCAACATCACCAATCTGTTCGTGCCCTCCACCAACGCGCAACCCGAAAAGATCAACGGTTATGACCGCAAGGGCGTCCGCGCGGTGGTGGACATCGATGCCAGCGACACGTTGAAATTCACTTTGATCGGCGACTACCGCGAGGCCGACGACGATTGTTGCGGCGAAATCATCGGCACGACGCCGACCGGCGCCCAGGCTCAGGCGCTCTTGCGCGGCTTGGCCGGCGTGCGCCTGCTGGGCGACGAAACCCGCGAGGTCAATCACAACCTGGTCACGCGGACGATTGAAAAAGCCTGGGGCACTTCGTTGCAGGGTGACCTGCAGGTGGGCGATCACACGCTGACCTCGATCACCGCGTTCCGCAAATGGGACAACAACGAAGTGCGTGAAGGCGACTGGCTGGGCTACGGCGCGGCCTATGTCGGCATCGCGCAATTGCATGACTTCGGGCCGCAGGAATCCCAGACCTTCTCCGAGGAACTGCGCCTGACGTCGCCCGGCGGCGAGACCATCGATTACGTCGCGGGCCTGTACTACTTCAACGCCGACGCCAAGCGTTTGTTCCGCCGCGACGATATCGTCTGTTCGGCCTCGACGCTCGCGCTCGACGCCACGGGTCAGCGGCCTTGCCTGGCCGGGGCGTCGACGTTCACCTTCCCGTCGTCGACCGCGGTGTTCTCGTCGAAGTTCGAAAACCTCGCGTTCTTCGGCAACGCCACCTTCAACGTGTCCGACCGGTTGCGCCTGATCGGCGGCCTGCGCTGGACCAGCGACGATCTTGAGTTCCGCCACGTCCGGTTCAACCCGACCAACCTGGCCGGCCCCGGCATCCGCAACGACACCTTCAACGCCGCCAACGACGTCGACAAGAAGAATCTCTCGGGTCGCGCCGGCATTCAGTACGACGTGAGCGACGAGACCATGGCCTACGCCACCTATTCGCGCGGCTACAAGGGTCCGGCGTTCAACGTGTTCTTCAACATGACCGACACCGCCATTCCGCCCATCGCGGCGGAGACGGCCAACTCGTTCGAAGTCGGCAGCAAGTCGCAGTTGTTCGACAACCGGGTGATCTTCAACGTCGCGGCCTTCTACGCCCGCTATAAGAACTTCCAGGCCAACAACTTCGACACGCTGAACGGCGTGGTGATCACGCGCCTGACCAACGCGGGCACGATCTCGACCAAAGGCGTGGAAGTCGACTTCCTGGCTCAACCGGCCGATGACTTTACGCTCAGCGGCGGCATCGCTTTGACGGACGCGCAAATTCAGGAATTCCGCGTTCCGCCCGGCGCTCCGGCTTCGGCCACCACCCGCAAGGGCGAAGGCTTGCCGTTGTCGCCCGATTGGAAGGCCTCGTTAGCCGCGCAGTACGTGGTGCCGATGAACGCCTTCAACATGTACCTGAACTCGGATATCTCGTACTCCAGTTCGCAAGTTTCCGATTTGCAGGCCGATCCGGTGGTGCGCCGGCAGTTGACCATCGATTCCTACGCGTCGTGGAACGCGAGCATCGGATTCTCCGACAAGGACGAAAAGTACCGGCTCAGCTTCATCGTCAAGAACATCACCGACCAAAGCTTCGCCTCGCTCATCACGCCCGGCGGCCCCGGCGGCGCGCTGCGCTACTTGATCCCGCGCGAAGCCGACCGGTTCTATGGCGTCAACGTGCGGATGAACTTCAATTAAGTCGGATTCGTTTACTGAATCGGGAAAGGGGCCTCAGCGCCCCTTTCTTTTTGTGCGCAGATCGCTTGGCGTGCGGGGCACGATGCGATCCGCCGTCGCCGCGTTGCAGGCGAAGGGCACGTCGTAAAGTATCGCCAGCCGCAACAGCGCCTTCACATCGACATCATGAGGATGCGGCGAGAGCGGATCGATGAAAAAAATCAGCATCTGAAGCCGGCCCTCGGCGATGAGCGCCCCCAATTGCTGGTCGCCGCCCAGGGGCCCGCTCTTGAGGCGATGAATGGCGAGCGACGGGCAAGCGCGCGCCACCCGCGCGCCGGTCTGGCCGGTGGCGAAGATGTCGAGGCCGGTCAGTTTCGATCTGTTGCGGCGAACCCAGGCGACCATGGCGGCCTTGCGCCGGTCATGGGCGACCAGGCCCACGGCAAAGGCGGGCTTGCGCGCGCGCCGCGGCCGCGGCTTGGGTTGCTTCGGCGTGGCGGGGGATGACGGCGGCATGTTGGGTCCTGGGCTGGGTTCCTGGGCTGGGTCCTGGGCGCGGCGCGGGATTCAGTCTTGTATAATATACATGACAGGGTATCCTTCCCGCGACGCCCGGGCAATCGCCTGCCCGGGACCTCGGTTTTCCGCCGCTGCCGCGGGCGGCGCGGCGAGAAAGGACGCCAAGGGGGCCGGAGCCACGGCCCCGGCCTTGGCCCGGATGGGGAGGCGGCGGGTGTGACGATCACGGTTCTCGAGCGCATGATTGCCGCGCTGGCGCGTCTCAACGCCGCCGTTTGCGGCGCCGGCCGTCACGTCGCGGCCGCGCTGTTGGCGGTGATGACTTTCGCCGTCCTGGTGCAGATCGTGTTTCGCTACGTGTTCAACAATTCGCTGAGCTGGAGCGAGGAACTCGCCAAGGTGATGATGGTGTGGGCGACGATGCTGGTCGCGCCATGGGCCTACCGCATGGGCGCCAACGTCTCCATCGACCTGTTCGCCGAGGCCTTGCCGGCGCGTCTGCGCGCGGTGCTCGGGTTCGTCTTGAACCTGCTCGTGGTGTGGATCGTGTGGATCTTCCTGATCGAGAGCGTCGCCCTGTGGCAACGCGGCGCCGACACGCTGTCAGCGACGCTGCCGGTCAAGATGTCCGTGTTTTACGCGATCCTGCCGCTGGGCTTCGGCGGGATGTTGGCCGTGGGGGTTGAACTGTCGTTGCGCCAAATCGCGCAATTCCTCAACCCCGCGCGCAGCTACGCCGTGCCGGCGAGCCACGTGCCCGTGGCCGACGCCTGAGCCCGCCCGCCATGTCGCTCGCCTATTTCTGGATTTTCATCTTCCTGCTCGCCTCGGGGATGCCCGTGGTGTTCGCGCTGCTGGTGGGGCCGGGCCTGAGCCTGGTGATCGACGGCCAGGAGCAGTTCTTCACCGCCCTGATGTCGCGCCTCTATAACGGCATCGATTCCTTCCCGCTGATGGCCGTGCCGTTCTTCATCCTGGCCGGCGAGATCATGAATTCCGGCGGCATCACCACCTCCATCGTGCGCTTCAGCCAGAGCATGCTGGGCCACCTGCGCGGCGGTCTGGCCCAGGTCAATATCCTCTCCTCGCTCTTGCTGGCCGGGCTGTCGGGCTCGGCCGTGGCCGACGCCTCGGCCATCGGCAAGATGCTGATCCCGTCCATGGCCGAGAACGGCTACACGCGCCGCTTCGCCGCCGCGGTGACGGCGGCGGCGGCCATCATCGGCCCGATCATTCCGCCGTCGGGCATCATGATCATCTATGCCTTCGTCATGAACGTTTCCGTGGGCGGATTGTTCGCCGCGGGCATCGTGCCGGGCCTCATGATCGCCGTGGGGCTCATGATCATGACCAGCTACCTCGCCCGCGTGCGCAATTATCCCGTGGCGAACCGCAAGGCCACCTGGGGCGAGCGGGGCGCGGCCTTCAAGGGATCCTTCTTGGCCCTGCTGACGCCCGTGATCCTGCTGGGCGGCATCTTGGTGGGCGTCTTCACGCCCACCGAAGCCGCTTCGGTCGCCGCGGCCTACGCGCTGGTGGTGGCCCTGTTCGTGCTGCGCACCCTGACGTTCAAGCAGTTGCCCGCCATCTTCGCCGCCGTCGCCGTGCAGTCGGGCGTGATCTTGCTGCTGGTGGGCGCCGGCGTGACCTTCGCCTGGCTGGTCACCGTCTCGGGCATGGGCGAAAGCATCGCCACCGGCATGCTCGCGCTCACCGACAACGTCTTGCTGCTGCTGTTGCTGGTCAATCTGTTCCTGTTCGGCGTGGGCATGTTCCTGGACGCCGGGCCGGCGATCTTGATCTTGGGTCCGGTCCTGGCGCCGGTGTTCGTGGGCCTCGGGGTCGATCCGCTGCACTTCGCGGTGGTGATGTGCGTCAACCTCACGGTCGGGCTCGCCACGCCGCCCATGGGCCTGGTGCTGTTCGTCACTTCGTCGATCTCCGGCGAGAAGGTCGAGACCATCGCCTGGGAAATGATGCCGTTCCTCGCCATCGAAGTGGTGGTGATTTTCCTGATCACCTTCTTCCCGGCGCTCACCATGACCCTGCCGCGCATGATGGGGTTCGCCTGATGCGCCGCGACGGAAATCATTGAGGCCGCCCGTGTCGCAAAGCGCCATCCTGCGCATCGTCTATGCCGCCCTGGTGCTGGCCAGCCTTGTTGGCGTGCTCACCAGCACGGCCGACCGCCCGGCGCTGACCATCAAGGTTGCGTTCCTCGCCTCCGATGACGACGAAGACTACGCGGGCTCCGTCGCCTTCAAGCAATACATCGAGGCGCGCAGCAACGGGCGCATCGCGGTGAAGGTTTATCCGTCGGGGCAATTCTGCGGCAACGAACGGGAGTGCATCGAAGCCCTGCAAAGCGGCATCCTCGAGGTGCACATGACCACCGTCGGCGGCTTCGGCAACGTCTTCCCGCCGGGCCAGGTGCTCGATCTACCCTATGCCTTCGACAACAACGAGATCGCCGAGTGCGTGCTCGACGGACCGTTCGTGACGGACCTGCGCGACGAAATGCTGCGCCGGAACCTGAACCTCCGGCTCATGGCCGTGGGCAATACCGGCGGCTGGCGGAATTTCTCCAGCACCGTCCGGCCCATCAAGACTCCGGCCGACGTTGCCGGCATGAAGATCCGCACCACGCCCGCCGCCATCGAGCAGGAGATGGTGCGGCTGTTCGGCGGCAACCCGACGCCGGTGGCGTGGTCCGAGCTTTACACGGCCTTCGCCACCGGCGTGGTCGAGGGCACCAAGAACGGCATTCAAGACATCGTGCAAATGAAGTTTCAGGACTACTTGAAGTATCTCACGGTCGACGAGCACGCCTACATGGGCGCGCTGTGGTGGTATTCCGAGCCTCACTGGCGGCAACTCTCCGAGGAGGATCGGCGTCTCGTGACCGAAGCCTTTGCCGAACTGGAAGCCGTCACGCGCGCCATGCCCAAGCAGCGCGAAGCCGAATCGTTCGCCACCTTCGCCAAGACCGGCGGGGAAATCCACCGCCTCTCCGCCGAGGAGAAAGATGCCTTTCGCCGCGCGGCCTCGGGCATGCGCGCCTGGTTCGAGGGCGAATACGGGCGCGAATGGCTCGACAAACTCGATGCGGCCGTGGCCGCGTGCCGCGCGGGGCCGGCCCCCGCACCGGTTCCCTGACGTCTCACCCTCACAACGGACCGAACATGCGCGTTCTCTTTGTCGATGCAGGAAACTATTGCCGCTCCCCGGCCGCCGAAACCGTGGCCCGCGCCCTGGCCCAGCGTGAAGGCCTCGCCGGCCGGGTTTCGTTCGGCTCGGCGGGGCTCAAGGACAAGCATGCCGGCCAGCCGCCCGATCCGCGCACCGTGGCGGCCTGCGCCGCGCGCGGCTATGTCCTGGAGGGGTTCCTGTGCCGCGAGATTGAACCGGCGGAATTCAACACCGCCGATCTCATCCTCGCCATGGACCGCGACAACCTGGCGCAACTCCTGGCGCGCAAGCCCGCCGGCGCCAAGGCCGAGATCGCGCTGTTCCTGGGCGACCGCGAGGTGCCCGACCCCTATTACGGCGCGGCCGACGGGTTCGCGGCGATGATGACCGAGATCGAAACCGGCGTGGCGATGCTGTTGCGCAAGCTCGGCTCCGCCTAGACCGGCGGACGCCAAGTGTTGGCCAGCATCACAATCCCGCCGTTCTCGCGTCGTGTGGGGCCTCGCGCCGAAGAGTAATATTATCTGTACCTTCGCCCTGCTGAAGATAATTCTTCTAACGCGCCGCCATTCATCTGCCTTCCACCGAATAATCTTCTCCCGAACCCCGCCGGCTCCTCTAAGGAATGCCGCACCCTTCGGCGTGCGTGGATCAAGAGAGAAAGAGCGGCCCGCGATGTTCCACTCATCAAACGGCATCCATTCCAGCCCGGCGGCGGCAAGCGCTGCCCTGCCGCCCGTGCATCTCGTCGGCGCGGGCGCGGGCGACGCGGGCCATCTCACGTTGGCCGCGCGCGATGTTCTCGCGCGGGCGGACGTGGTGTTCGTGGACGACCTTGTCGATCGGACAGTCCTGGACCTGATCCCACGTCGTGTCGAGATTCACTACGTCGGCAAGCGCGCCGGACAACCCTCGGCCCAGCAGGCCGACATCCAGGCCCAGTTGATCGCCGCGGCCCAATCGGGGCGCCGCGTGGCGCGGCTCAAGGGCGGCGATCCGTTCATCTTCGGACGCGGCGGCGAGGAGGCCGACGCCCTGCGGGCGGCGGGCCTGGAGGTTGCGGTCCTTCCCGGCCTCACGGCGGCGCTGGTCGCCGCGGCCGCCACGGGCATTGCGCTGACGGACCGGCGCCATGCCACGCAGGTCACATTTATCACCGCCACGGAAAGCGATGGCGCGACACCCGGCCTCGCTGGCTTGGCGGGCAAGGGGCGCACCCTCGTGATCTACATGGGCGGCGCCCAGGGCGCGGAAATCGCAAGGCAGTTGCTATCGAACCCGGTCACGGCCCGCTTGCCGATTGCCGTGGTGCAAGACGCCGGCCGCACAACCCAAGACACGATCTTCACGACCGCCGAGACGCTGGCGCGGGACCTCGCGCGGCGCGACTTGGCCAAGCCCACGCTCATCATTGTCGGCGACGTCGTCACGCCGGCGCTGCGGCGGCAAGCGCAGCCGTTTCAAGAGGTTCACTTCGCCCATGGCTAAGCCGTTCCGCCCCAGCATCGTCACGGCCAACCGTTTGAATGACGGCGCGGTGGTCTATCTCGCGCCCGACGGGTCGTGGACCGAGGCCGCCGCGTTTGCCGCCTTGGCGCGGACCACCGACGAACAAGCGGGCCTGGAAGCGCGCGCCGCGCAGGCGGTCAGCGCGAACATCGTGGTCGACGCGGTGGCCGTGGAGGCCGAGGACAGCGACCGTCGGCAGCCGCTGTCCTTGCGCGAACGCATTCGCTTGGTCGGACCCACGGTGCGGCCCGATCTCGCCCGCGCCCCAAGCGGACGCTAAGCCATGTATGCCTACGACACCTACGACCGCGCCTTTGTCGCCCAGCGCACCGAGGAGTTTCGCGCCCAGGTCGCGCGTCGCCTGTCCGGCCAGTTGAGCGAGGAGCAGTTCCGCCCCTTGCGCCTGCTCAACGGTCTTTACCTGCAACTACATGCCTACATGCTGCGCGTGGCGATTCCCTACGGCACGCTGTCGGTTCGTCAACTGCGCGCGCTCGCCGACATCGCCGATAAGTTTGATCGCGGCTACGGCCATTTCACCACGCGCCAGAACATTCAGTATAACTGGATCAAGCTGGAAGAAGCCCCGGACGCGCTCGAGGCCCTGGCCGCCGTCGACATGCACGCGATCCAAACCAGCGGCAACGTCATCCGCAACGTCACGGCCGATCATTTCGCCGGCGTCGTTCCCAACGAGGCGGAGGACCCGCGCATCACCGCCGAGATCATCCGGCAATGGTCGACCTTGCACCCGGAATTTTCGTTCCTGCCGCGCAAGTTCAAGATCGCGGTGACGGGTGCGGCCGAGGACCGCGCCGCCATTCGCTTTCACGACATCGGCATCCGGCTGCGGCGCGAAAGCCCGGCGGCCGTGGTCTGCGACGTCTATATCGGCGGCGGCATGGGCCGCACGCCCTTTGTCGCGCCCCTGGTGCGCGCGGGCCTGCCCCAAAATCAATTACTTTCTTATCTTGAGGCCGCGCTCAGGGTCTATAACCGCCACGGGCGGCGCGACAACATCTACAAGGCGCGCATCAAGATCCTGGTCGATGCCCTGGGCGTCGAGGAATTCGCCCGTCAGGTGGAGGCGGAGTGGGCCCATACGCGCAGCGAAAGCGTCGATCTGCCCGCCGCCGAAGAACGGCGCATCCGCGCGTATTTCGCGCCTCCGGCCTATGAGGCGGGGCTGCCCTTGGCGCCGCAGGGTGCCGACGCCTTGCGCGATCTGGCCTTCACCGACTGGCGGCGCACCAACGTGTTGCCCCATCGCGTGGCCGGTTACGCGGTGGCGACGATTTCGCTCAAGCCCATCGGCGGCATTCCGGGCGACGCCACGGCCCGGCAGATGCGCGCGGTGGCCGACATCGCCGAAAAATTCAGCCACGGCGAAGTGCGCGTCACGCACGAGCAGAACTTGGTGCTGGCTCATGTCCGCCAGATCGATCTGCCGGCGGTGTGGACGGCGCTGGCGGCCGAGGACTTGGCGACCGCCAACGCCGGCCTGGTTTCGGATATCATCGCGTGCCCGGGGCTCGACTACTGCTCGCTGGCCAACGCCCGCTCGATCCCCGTCGCCCAGCGCATCTCCGAGCGCTTCGCGGCCTTGCAGCGCCAGCACGACATCGGTCCGCTGAAGATCAAGATTTCCGGCTGCATCAACGCCTGCGGCCATCATCACGCCGGCCACATCGGCATTCTCGGCGTCGACCGCAAGGGCGAGGAGTTCTACCAGGTCATGCTGGGCGGTTCGGGCGACGAGGCGGCCAGCATCGGTCAATTGGTGGGGCCGGGCTTCTCGGCCGCCACCGTGGTCGATGCCGTCGAAACCGTGGTGCAAACCTATCTGGATCTGCGCGTGTCGGGAGAAACATTTCTGGCCGCCGTTCGCCGGCTCGGGCTTGAACCGTTCAAGGAGCGCCTCTATGCCCGTGCTTGACCGGACCGGCGCCCGCGTGGCCGGCGAACCGGCGCCCATCGACCTGGCCCTTGAACCGGACGCCGATCTTGACGCGAGCGCCGCGGCGATCGCGACGGCCGGCGTGATCGGCGTGCATTTCCCGTCGCTCAAGGATGGTCGCGGCTTCAGCGTCGCGCGGCTGCTGCGCCTTCGGCACGGATTTAAGGGTGACGTGAGGGCGACGGGCGCCTTCATCCCCGACCAGGCCGCATTCCTCGCGCGGTGCGGCTTCACATCCTATGCGGTGCCCGACGGGTTCGACGATGCGGCCTTCCGCGACAGCTTGAATCGCTTCCCGACCGTCTATCAGTCGCCCCGGGTCGCCGAGAACCTGATCTCGGATTTACGCCAAGTCACCGGCGGGCCTGACGATCGATTGCAAGCCCTGCGCGGTCGCTACGGCCACCTCGATGCGCGCGAGCTGCTTGCGGCGGCCCTCACCCGCGAGTTTCCCGGGCAGATCGCATTGGTCAGTTCCTTCGGCGCGGAGTCGGCGGTGTTGTTGCATATGGTGTCGCGCATCGCGGCCGACACGCCAGTGCTGTTCCTCGATACCGGCAAGCTGTTCGGCGAGACGCTGCGCTACCGCAACGCGTTGACCGCGATGTTGGGCCTGACCAAGGTCACGACAATCGCGCCAGACCCCACGGCCGTCGCCGCGCGCGACGCGGGCGGCGTGCTGTGGTCGCAGAACGCCGATGCCTGCTGCGCCTTGCGCAAGGTCGAACCCCTGGCCCGGGCGCTGGCGCCCTTCGCGGCCTGGATCACGGGCCGCAAGGGCTATCAGGGGGCCACGCGCCAAGGTCTGCCGTCCATTGAATTCGTCGACGGCAAATTCAAGTTCAACCCCTTGGCCGCGTGGTCGCGCCGGGACCTGACCGACTATCTCGATGCGCACCGTCTGCCGCGTCACCCGCTGGAGGCCGACGGCTATGTCTCCATCGGCTGCACGCCGTGCACCGACCGCGTGCAACCGGGCGAGAGTCCGCGCGCCGGGCGCTGGCGCGGGCGCGGCAAAACCGAGTGCGGCATCCACGCCGCCCTCGTCCGCGAGGCGACGCCATGAATGCCATCGCTCCCATCGCCCACGGTTACGATGCGCCGCGCTTCGACTACGGCGCGCATGTCGCCGCGGCTCTGGCTCAACTGAAGGCCCAGGGCAACTATCGCCGCTTCGCGCGCCTGTCGCGCATCGGCGGCGCCTGGCCGCGCGCCCTGCTGCATGACGGCGGGGCCGCCCGCGAGGTCACGGTGTGGTGCTCCAACGATTATCTCGGCATGGGCTCGCACCCGGCCGTCATCGGCGCCATGGCCGAGACGGCGCTGGCGCAAAGCGCCGGGGCGGGCGGCACGCGCAACATCTCGGGCACGCATCATCTCCATGACGCCTTGGAGCGCGAGTTGGCCGCGTTGCACGGCAAGCCCGCGGCGTTGTTGTTCAATTCCGGCTATCTCGCCAATCTCGGCAGCCTCGCCACGCTGGCGACCAAGCTGCCGGGCTGCATCGTGCTGTCCGACGAGCGCAACCACGCCTCCATGATCGCCGGCATCCAGGCCGCGCGGGTGGAGAAGCATGTCTTCCGCCATAACGACCTCGCGCATTTGGACTCGCTGCTCGCGCGATTGCCTTCGTCTTGCCCCAAGATCGTGGCTTTCGAATCCGTTTACTCCATGGACGGCACCGTCGCCGATATCGCTGGCATCGCGGCGCTGGCGCGGCGCCACCACGCGCTCACCTATCTCGACGAGGTCCATGCCGTGGGGCTCTATGGAGCGGGCGGCGCGGGCCTGGCCGACCAGCAAGGCGCGGCGCGGCACGTGGACATCATCCAAGGCACGCTCGCCAAGGCCTTCGGTGTCGTCGGCGGTTATGTCGCCGCGTCCGCCGAGATCGTCGACTTTTTGCGCAGCTTCTCGCGCGAATTCATTTTCACCTCGGCCCTGCCGCCACCCGTGGCGGCGGCGGCCTTGGCGTCCGTGCGCTTCGTCCGCCAAGCCGATGGCCTGCGTAGCCGTCATCAACGGCAAGTGGCCAAGGTCAAGCGCGCCCTGCGCGCGGCGGGGCTGCCCGTGGTCGACACGCCCAGTCATATCGTCCCGGTCATGGTCGGCGACGCCACGCGCGGGGCGGCCATCAGCGCCGGCGTGTTGAACGACCACGGCATTTACGTCCAGCCCATCAACTCGCCCACGGTTGCGCCCGGCACCGAGCGCCTGCGCCTGACGCCGAGCCCGCAGCACGACGACGCCATGATCGGCACGCTGACGGCGGCGCTCGCCGACGTTTTTGCGCGTCATGGGGGGCTGACATGAGCGCTCGTCCCGTCCGGCTTGGCACGCGCGGCAGTCCCTTGGCCTTGGTTCAGGCCGAGCTGACGATCCGCGCCATGGCCACGGCCCGGCCCGCGCTTCGCGATCATATTGACGTGATCGTGTTCGAGACCCGTGGCGATCAGCGGCGGGATTGCCCGATCGAGCACATCGGCGGCCGCGGCGTCTTCACCGACGAACTCGACCGCGCGGTCGCGCAGGGTGACGTCGACTTCGCCGTTCACTCGGTCAAGGACCTGCCGGTGCCGCTCGCGGGTGGGTTGCTGCTGGCGGCGACGTTGGAGCGCGCCGATCCGCGCGAGGCTTTTGTCTCGACGCGCCACGCGAGCCTGGCCGCCGTGCCGCGCGGCGGCACGATGGGCTCGGCCTCGCTGCGGCGCGAGGCGTTGGTCAAGGCCCTGCGGCCCGATCTCGACTTCGCCCTGTTGCGCGGCAATGTGGAAGAGCGGGTGGCCGCGCTCGACCGCAGGGGTCTCGACGGCACGATCCTGGCCGTGGCCGGTCTGGCGCGCCTGGGCCTTCAGCGTCACATCCGCGAAATTCTCTCGCCCGAAACCTTGATGCCCGATCCGGGCCAAGGGGCCATCGGCTTGGTCTGCCGCGGCGATAACCTCGTCGCGCGCGCCCTGGCCGCGCGGATCAATCACGCCGCGACTTTGCAGGCCGTGACGGCCGAACGCGCGTTTCTGGCGATAGCGGGCGGGCGCTTCGTCGTCGGCGCCCTGGCCGTGGTGTCGGGCTCGACCCTGACCCTCTCGGCCAGCGCCGCGCTGCCCGGTGGGCCCGTGATCTGGCGGGAGTCGAGCCAAGGCCCGGCCGAGACGCCGGTTGCGGTGGCGCAAAAGTTGGCGGCGGCGCTGCCGGCCGTTGCGGTGCGAGGCGAACGCGCATGATTATTCTCAACACACGTCCGGCCGCCCATGGCGCCGCCTTCGTCCGCGAATTCTCGCACCTTGGCGCGCCCATCGTTCATAGCCCGGTGCTGACGGCGCACATATTGCCCGCGTGGCCGACGACAGTTGATGATTATGACGCGGTGATTTTCACCAGCCCCATGGCGCCGGCGTTGCGTCCGGCCGATCCAGGGTGGCGTGACTTGCCGGTGTTCGCCGTGGGCGAAGCCACGGCGGCGGCGGCCCGCGCGGCCGGGTTTGGCGATGTGCGTTGCACGGGGCACACGGCCGTCGATCTGTGCGCGGTCCTGTCGACACAGACATTTCGGCGCGCGTTGCATCCCAGCGGTGCCGATATCACGCGCGATGTGGCGGCGGCCTTTCCCGGCCGCGTCGAGCGGGTCGCGGTCTATCGCATGATCGCCGCCACGGCGCTGTCGCCCGAGGCCGCGGCCCTGCTGCGCACGCCGACGGAACTGATCGTGCCGCTGTTCAGCCGCCGCTCGGCCGCGGCTTTCGCGGCCCTGGCCCGATCCGTCGCCGCGCGCCGGGCCGCGCTCACGGCGGTCGGCATCAGCGCCCACGCGCTCGACATCGCTTCACCGCCTTGGCACGGCGCGATCGCGGTCCCCGTGCCGACCGCGCCCGCCATGGCGGCGGCGGTGGCGGATCATCTGAACCCGCGCCGTGCGGCGGCCTAAGTCATGACCTATCTGTTCCAAGACTCGTTTCCCAACACGCGGCTGCGCCGCCTGCGCGCCGCCGATTGGCGCCGCCGTCTCGTCCGCGAGACGGCGCTGGCCTCGGCCGACCTGATCTTGCCGCTGTTCGTGATCGACGGCCACGCCCGGCGCGAAACCATCGCCGCGCTGCCCGGCGTGCATCGGCTCAGCGTCGATCTCGCGGTGGCCGCCGCCGCGCAGGCCCGTGACTTGGGAATTCCCGCCGTCGCGCTGTTCCCGGTCGTCGCCGAACACCTCAAGGACAGCGTCGGCAGCCAGGCGCTCGACCCCGACAACCTCATCTGCCGCGCCGTGCGGGCCATCAAGCGCGCCGTGCCCGGGATCGGCATCATGACCGACGTGGCGCTGGACCCCTACACCAGCCACGGCCATGACGGCGTGCTCGATCACGGCGACGTCGCCAACGACGCCACGGTGGAGATCCTGGCGCGCCAAGCCGTGCTGCTGGCCCAGGCCGGCAGCGATATCGTGGCACCCTCCGACATGATGGACGGGCGCGTCGGCGCCGTCCGGCGCGCGCTCGAGGCCGCCGGCCGCGCCGACACGCTGATCCTGTCCTATGCCGTCAAGTACGCCTCGGCGTTTTACGGCCCGTTCCGCCAGGCCGTGGGCAGCGGCGGCCTCTTGGGCCGGCAGGGCGGACCCGCGCACAAACGCAGTTATCAAATGGACCCAGCCAACGGCCGCGAGGCCTTGCGCGAGGCCGCCCTGGACGTGGCCGAAGGCGCCGACCTGCTCATGGTCAAGCCCGCCGGAACCTCGCTCGACATTATATATAGCCTGGCGCAGACCACGCCGGTGCCCATCGTCGGCTATCAAGTGAGCGGCGAGTACGCTGGCTTGGCCGCCGCCGCCGCCGCCGGTGCGCTCGATTGGGCGTCGGCCCTGCGCGAATCCCTGCTGGTGATCAAGCGCGCGGGCGCGCGGGCCATCGTCACCTACGGCGCGCTCGACGCGGCCCGGGCCTTGAATGCCGGGCGGCTCGCCCCGGAGGCCCCATGAGCACGCCGGACCCCGTTCCGATGTATCCCATCATGCTCAACGTGAGCGATCTCACGACCTTCGTCGTCGGCGCCGATGCCGCCGCCGCCGACCGCGCCGCCGTGCTGGCCGAGCACGGCGCCCGGCGCATCGTCCGGTTCGAGGGCACGCTCCCCACGGCCGCCGACTTCGCCGCCCACGCGCCGCGCCTGGTGTTTGTCACGTCGATCTCCAATGCGGACAAGGCCGCCGTTCGCGACCTGGCCACGGCGGCCGGCGCGTTGGTCCATGTCCAGGACGACATCCCGCGGTGCGACTTTCATCTGCCCGCGCGGCTGCGGCGCGGAAAGCTGCTCGTCACCGTGTCGACCGACGGCGCCGTGGCGGGCCTGTCCCGCCTTGTCCGCGATTATCTCGCGCACGCGGTGTTCGGCGTCGAGTGGGCCGCGCGCGTCGACGAACTGGCCCAAGCGCGCCGCGTCTGGAAGTCGCGCGGACTGACCATGAACACGTTGTTTGAAGCCATCGCCGACCATGTGACCGGCCGCGGGTGGCTGCCCCGCCGCCCGCAACGCCCGACCGAAGCCCGCAACGAATCTTAGAATCTTGTTTGGAAATCACTCATGCACGATCTTGATCTGCTCGAATCCCGCAGCGTTTACATTTTGCGCGAGGCTTTCAGCAAGCTGCGTCCCCTGGCGATGCTGTGGTCCTTGGGCAAGGACTCCAACGTCATGATTTGGCTGGCCAAGAAGGCGTTCCTCGGCAAGGTGCCCTTCCCGGTGATGCATCTGGATACCGGGCTCGAGTTCCCCGAGACCTATGCCTTCCGCGAGCGCTATGCGCGCGAATGGCAGCTCGATCTCATCGCCGATCCGTGCCCGCCCATCGAGGCGGTGGACCAAAGCCTGCCGCCCGACGCCCGGTTGGCGGCCCGCAAGTCGCTGGGCGTCACCCAGGCCGTGGCGCGCTACGGCCTCAAGGGCCTGATTGCCGGCATTCGCCGCGACGAGCAGGCCACGCGCGCCAAGGAGCGCGTGTTCAGTCCGCGCGGCGCCGGCAATACGTGGAACTTCCGCGCCCAGCCGCCGGAGTTCTGGGACATGTTCGCCGCCGACGTGCCGCCCGGTGCCCACGTGCGGGTTCATCCGCTGCTGCATTGGACCGAGATCGACATCTGGCGCTACATCAAGCGGGAAGGCATTCCCTTGGTGCCCCTCTATTTCGCCAAGGACGGCGAGCGGTTCCGCTCGCTGGGCGAGATCGGCATCACGCGGCCGATCAAGAGCGCTGCGGCCAGCGTCGACGACATCATCGCCGAGCTGAAAACCACCCGCGCCGCCGAGCGCGCCGGGCGCACCATGGATCACGAATCCGAGGACGCCTTCGAACGCCTGCGCACGTCGGGATACCTCTAATCATGACCGGCACCGAAACCTTTTCCGCCGGCGCGTTTCCCATCGTCATCGTCGGCCATGTCGATCACGGCAAGTCGACGCTGATCGGGCGGCTGCTCAACGACACCGGCTCGCTGCCCGACGGCAAGGCCGAGGAGCTGAGGCAGGTCTCCCAGCGGCGCGGCGGGCCGGTCGAATGGTCGTTCGCGCTGGATTCGCTCCAGCTCGAGCGCGATCAGGCCATCACCATCGATTCCACCCAGATTTGGTTCACCTCGGCGGCGCGGCGCTACGTCATCATCGACGCGCCGGGACACGGCGAATTCCTGCGCAACATGATCACCGGCGCGGCCCAGGCCGAGGCGGCGGTGATCGTCGTCGACGCCGTGCAAGGCCTGACCGACCAAACCAAGCGGCACGCTTATCTTCTGCATCTTCTCGGCGTCACCAAAGTGATCCTCGCCGTCAACAAGATGGATAAGGTGGCCTTCGACGAGAAAGTTTACGCCCGCCTGAAGGCCGAGTCCCAATCCCATCTCGGCTCCCTGGGATTGGCCTTGGTTCATGCCGTGCCGATTGCGGCGCGCGAGGGCGACAATCTCGCGCAGCGCTCGCCGCGCATGCCGTGGTGGCATGGCCCGACCCTGATCGAGGCGCTCGACGCGCTGCCGCGCCGCCGCGTCGCCGCCGATCAACCCTTCCGCCTCGCCGTCCAGGACGTTTATCGCGACGGCGAGGAGCGCATCGTCGTCGGCCGCATCGAGGCCGGCCGATTGAGAATCGGCGATGCCGTGCGCTTCTGGCCCACGGGCCGCACCGCCCGAATCAAGAGCTTCCAAGGCTGGAGCGCGGCCACGCCGATCCTGGGCGCCGCGGCGCCGCAATCGGTCGCCTTCACGCTCGACGACGACTTGTTCGTCGAGCGCGGGCATGTGGCCGCCGAGCCCGAGCGCGGCCCGCGCCTGTCGGCCGTCGTTCGCGTGCGCGTGTTCTGGCTGGGGCAGGGGCCGCTGGCCGTGGGCCGTTCATTGACGTTGCGCGTGGGCACCGCCGTGACGCCGGTGCGCGTGACGGCGATTCACCGCGTGCTCGACGTGGCCGATCTCGCCTTCGCTGACAGCTCGGCCGTGGCCACCAACGACATCGCCGAGATCTCGCTGAGCGCCGCGACGCCCTTGACCTTCGATCTGTTCCGCGATCACGACGCGCTGGGCCGCGGCGTGCTGATCGACGGACAAGACGTGGTCGCCGGGTGCGTGATCGATGCCGACGACGCGGCCACGGCCGCCCACGTCGGCCCCGGTTCCGGCGCGGTGATCTGGCTCGCCGGATTGTCGGGCGCGGGAAAGACCACCTTGGCCGCCGGTCTGCGCCGGGAGTTGGCCGGGCGCGGCGTCCATGCCGTGGTGCTCGACGGCGACGTCTTGCGCCGCGGGCTGAACGCCGATCTCGGGTTCTCACCTTTGGACCGCGCCGAGAATTTGCGCCGTGCGGCCGAGCTCGCCAAGCTGCTCGCCGCCGACGGCGCCGTCGTCATCGCCGCGTTGATCTCGCCCACGGCGGCCGACCGCCGGCGCGTGCGCGAGATCGTCGGCGCGGGCTTCCACGAGGTCTTCGTCAACGCCGATCTCGCCACCTGCGAGGCGCGCGACGTCAAGGGGCTCTATGCCAAGGCGCGCGCCGGCGAAGTGGGCGAGTTCACCGGCGTTTCGGGGGCCTGGGAGCCGCCCACGGCGCCGGACCTGGAACTGAACACGGCGCTCGACCCGGTCGAGACTTGCGTGCGCCGATTGACCGCTTATGTGGAGTCGAGAGTTCTGTTGGCCCGCGCCACAATCTCGCCGGACCCGGCCCGGGCCGTGGGTTGAAGGATTTCGCGTGGACCAGATCGCCCAGTTTGCCGTCGTCGGTTTCCTCGCGCAGTTCGTCGACGGCGCCATCGGCATGGCCTATGGATTGACGGCCAGCAGCATCCTCTTGTCTCTCGGGACCCACCCCGTCGTCGTCAGCGCCAGCGTTCACGCCGCCGAGGTCTTCACCACCGGCGCGTCGGCGGCCTCGCATTGGCGGCTCGGCAATATCGACCGCGCCATCTTCAAGCGCCTGTTGATTCCCGGGCTGGTGGGCGGCGCCCTGGGCGCGGTGGCGCTCACGGCCATTCCCGGCACGCTGGTGCGGCCCCTTGTCAGCTCCTACCTGCTGATCATGGGTCTGGTCATTCTCGGCAAGACGCTGCGGCCGCGCGTCAGCCCGCGCCCGCCCGACCGCCGCCTCGGGCCGCTGGCGTTGGTCGGCGGCACGCTGGACGCCATCGGCGGCGGCGGCTGGGGCCCCATCGTCACGTCCTCCATGATCGGCTGGGGGGTGCCGCCGCGCGTGGCCATCGGCACGTCCAACAGCGTCGAGTT
>JANRJL010000106.1:0-13097 GCA_033763995.1 Rhodospirillaceae bacterium
GGCTCTCCGGCGAAACATATGAAAACAACCCACCTTGATCTTGAAACGACCCGCGCATCCCACACCCCATGGACTCAACGCGTGAATCGAATCATCTTATCGACAACAACGCCAGTGGGTTTTTCAGCAAAGTGCTAGAGCTTCCACTGCCTTAACCAAAAGCGCGCACCGTTTCTCGAGGGCAATCACTTTGCTCCACAGGACGATGAGTGCGAGCGCGAGCGCCCCCGCGAGAATTTCAATCATGAGGTACCTCCGCGCCGCACTTCACTCATAATTCTCCGCCACGAACCTGTCGAGCAGCCGCACGCCGTAGCCCGTGGCGCCCCCGGCCGACAGCGCCGTGCCCTTGTCGTTCCACACCACGCCCGCGATGTCCAGGTGCGCCCAGGGCAGGCCGTCCTTGATGAAGCGTTGCAGGAACTGCGCCGCGGTGATGGAGCCGGCCTTGCCGCCGCCGATGTTTTTCATATCCGCGATGGGAGATTTGATGTCCTTGTCGTACTCCTCGCCCATGGGGAAGCGCCACAGCCGCTCGCCGGTGGCTTGGCCCGCCTTGACGATCTTGTCGGCCAGTTCGTCGTTGTTGGAGAAGATGCCCGCGTAGTGTTCCGACAGCGCCTGGACGATGGCGCCCGTGAGCGTGGCCAGGTCGAGAATGGCGCGCGGCTTGTACTTCTCCTGCGCGTAGGTCAGCACGTCGGCCAGCACCAGTCGGCCCTCGGCGTCGGTGTTGAGCACCTCGATGGTCTGGCCCGACATGGACGTCACCACGTCGCCGGGCCGCTGCGCGCCGCCGTCGGGCATGTTTTCCACCAGGCCGCACAGGCCGATGACATGTGCGGTGGACTTGCGCCGCGCCAGCGCGCGCATCAGCCCCGTCACGGCGCCGGCCCCGCCCATGTCCCACTTCATGTCCCACATGCCAGCCCCCGGCTTCAGGCTGATGCCGCCGGAATCGAAGCACACGCCCTTGCCGACGATGGCGAGCGGGCGCGAATCTTTATCGTGGCCGCCGAGCCACTGCATCACCAGCAGCTTGGATTCGCGCAAACTGCCCTGGCCCACGCCCAGCAGCGCGCCCATGCCGAGCTTTTTCATCTCCTTCTCGCCCAGCACCTCGATCTTGACGCCGTCGGCCGCCAGTTCGCGCGCCTTTTGGGCGAAGCTTTCGGGGTAGATGACGTTGGGCGGCTCGGTGACGAGATCGCGCGTGAAAAACACGCCGTCGGCCACGGCATTGAGGGGCGCGAATTTCTGTTTCGCGGCGGCCGGATCGTCGCTGAGCACATTGAGCGCCTTGATCTTGGGCTTGCCGTTGGTGTTGGCGTCGGTCTTGGTGCGGTACTTGTCGAAGCGGTAGGACTTGAGGCGCATGCCCGAGGCCATGCGCGCGCCCGAGGTGGCGGCATCGGGCAGGTCTTCCAGAAGGACGCTCACGGTTTCGTCGCCGCTGACCTGGCCGTAAAGCGCGGCACCGGATTTTTCCGCCGTCGCCGCGTCGAAATCCTTGGCCGGGCCCACGCCCCACAGGATGACGCGCTTGAGCTTGCCGCCCGCCGGCGCGGGGATGACGAGGCTCGCGTCCTTCTTGCCCGCGAACTCGGCCGCCGAAATGGCGCGTGTGAGCGCCCCCTTGGCGCGCCGGTCGAGCTGGGCGGCGACGCGGCTCAGTTTCACGCCCGCCTTGGCGGCTTTCTCGGGCGCGGCGGGCAAAACAATGACCACGGTTCCGGCGGCGGGCAGGGCGAGCTTGGCGAAGGCGATTTTCATGGGGGATGGGTCCTGGCGGGAAATGAGGGTGTCGTGAGCGCAGCGTAGGGAGGCGGGCGACGCAAATCAACCTAGCCCGAGCGCCTTCTCAGGTGTCGTCCTGGCATTCATTGCCAAGACCCAGGGTCCAAAACGCCGCCTGACATTGTGGCTCTGGATCCTGGGCACAGGGCCCAGGATGACAGAGGCATTCTGTTTTCGCGCCCATGGACATCCCCACTCCGGGCGCTATTTTGAGGCCATCGCATTCACCGGCGCGCGCGCCGACACGAGGGATTTAGACCATGGGTAATTTCGGGCGGGGCCAGGCGGTGCGCCGGGTGGAGGATCAGCGGTTCCTGACGGGCACCGGCCAATACACCGACGACATCAACAAGCCGGGGCAGGCTTATCTTTATATCCTGCACTCGCCCCACGCCCACGCCGACATCGCCCGCATCGACACCGCCGCCGCCAAGGCCGCGCCCGGCGTGGTGGGCGTGCTGACCTGCGCCGACTTGGACGCGCTCGGCATCGGCGACATCCTCAACCTCGCCATGCCGCCCGACAAGGACGGCCGCAAGCTGGTGGTGCCGTCGCGCCCCGCCCTGGCCCGCAAGCGCGTGCGTTACGTGGGCGAGCCCGTGGCCGCCGTGATCGCCGAGACTTTGGCCCAGGCGCGCGATGCGTCCGAACTGATCGAGGTGGACTACAAAGAGCTCCCCGCCGTGGCCGAGCTGGCCGACGCGGTGAAGCCGGGCGCAGCCGTGGTGCATGCCGCCGAGGCGCCGGGCAACGTGTGGAGCCATTGGCAGTTGGGCGACAAGGACGCCACCGCCGCCGCCTTCGCCAAGGCGCACAAGGTCGTGAGCATCGACTTGGTCAACAACCGCATCGCGCCCACGGCCCTGGAGCCGCGCGGAGCGATTGCGGAATATGACGCCAAAACCGAGCGCACCACGTTGATTCAAGGCAGCCAGGGCTCGCACAAGCTGCGCGACTGGTTCGCCAATGTGATTCTGAAAGTGCCGCCGGAGAAGGTGCGCGTCATCAGCCCCGACGTGGGCGGCGCCTTTGGGATGAAAAACTTCCTGTTCAACGAACCGATTTGCGCAGTGGTGGCGGCGAAGCTTTATGGGCGGCCCATCAAGTGGACGGCGGATCGGGCGGGAAGCTTCCTCAACGATGCCCACGGGCGCGATCAGGTGAATCACGCCGAACTGGCGCTGGATAAGGACGGCACGTTCTTGGCCTTGCGCGTTTCGTCGCTGGGCAACGTCGGCGCGTACCTGTCGCAATTTGGTGCCGCGATCCCCACCATGGCCGGCTGCGCCATGCTGGTGGGCGCGTATCGCACGCCCGCGGCCTATGTGGATGTGAGGGTGATGTTCACCAACACCGCGCCGGTGGACGCCTACCGCGGCGCGGGGCGGCCCGAGGCGGCCTACGTGATGGAACGCCTGGTCGACAAAGCCGCGCGCGAGATGGGCATTCCCGCGGCCGAGCTGCGCCGCAAGAACTTCATACGCGCCGATGAGTTTCCCTTCAAGACGGCGCTGGGCCACAAGTACGATTCCGGCCGCTATGCGGAGCTGATGGATGCGGCTTACAAGCGCGCCGACGTGGCGGGCTTCGAGGCGCGCCGCGCGGAAGCGAAGAAACGCGGCAAGCTGCGCGGGCTGGGTGTGTCCTACTACGTCGAGGCCTGCGCCGGCGGCCAGGGCGAGCAACCGCATCTCAAGTTCGAGAAGGACGGCAAGCTCACCATCATCATCGGCACGCAGGACAATGGCCAGGGCCACCGCACGGCCTACGCGCAGATCGCCGCCGACATGTTCGGCCTGCCCATCGACGCCATCGTGGTAAAGCAGGGCGACACCGACGAAGTGCCCACCGGCGTCGGCACGGGCGGCTCGCGCTCGGTGCCCGTGGGCGGCAGCGCGGTGCAGGCCACCGTCGCCAAGATGATCGAGAACGGCAAGGCGCTGGCGTCGCACCTGCTGGAAGCCTCGGCCAAGGACATCGAGTTCGCCAACGGGGCGTTCGTGATCGCCGGCACCGACCGCAAGGTGGCGCTGAAGGACGTCATCGCGGCCAGCTTCGACGACAAGAAGCGCCCGGCGGAGCAAAAGCCCGGCCTTTACGCCTCCGAGATGTACGCGCCCACGGGATCGACGTTCCCCAACGGTTGCCACATCTGCGAATTGGAGGTGGACGAGGACACCGGCGAAATTGAGTTCGTCAACTACACCATCCAGGACGATCTGGGTTACGCGCTCAACCCGCTGATGATGGAAGGCCAGATTCTCGGCGGCGCGGTGCAGGGGCTTGGACAATGTTTGTTCGAGCACGCGGTTTACGACAGGGACACCGCCCAGCTCGTGACCGGATCCTTCATGGACTACACCATGCCGCGCGCGGATAGCACGCCCCGCTTCAAGTTCGCCTACACCGAAGTGCCAACACCCAACAACGCGCTCGGCATCAAGGGTGCCGGCGAAGCAGGCACCATCGGCGCGACGCCGTGCGTGGCCAACGCCGTGATCGACGCGCTGTGGCCCGTGGGCGTGCGGGCGCTCGACATGCCCATGTCGCCGCTCAAGATCTGGCAGGCGATCCAGGCGGCCAAGGCCAAGCGGGCGGCGTGACGACCGCCGCCGTCGACTTCGCCACGCTGAACGCCTGGGCCGACCGGCTGATCGACACGGCGCGGGCGGCGGGTGCCGCCATCATGGCCGTGCACCGCACCGACTTCGAAGTGTTCAAGAAAGCCGATGCCTCGCCCGTGACCGCCGCCGACCAGGCCGCCGAGGCCATCGTGCTGGCGGACTTGGAGCAACTGCTGCCAAAGTTTCCCATCGTCGCCGAGGAGCGCGTGGCGGCGCACGGGCCGCCGACGTTTGACGGCGAAAGTTTCTGGTTGGTGGACGCGCTCGACGGCACCAAGGAGTTCGTCAAGAAGGGCGACGAGTTCACCGTCAACATCGCCTTCGTGCAAGACGGCCTGCCGGTGCTGGGCATCGTCTTCGCCCCGGCTCGCGATGCGTTGTATGTGGGCGTGGTGAACGCACTTACTGAAAAATCGGGCGGCGCCTCCCGCGCCGAGGTGTGGCGCGGCGGCGTGAAAGCACCGATCCGCTGCCGGGCGCGGCCCAGGGTGCCCACCGTGGCGGGCAGCAAGTCCCACGAGATCAGCGACAACATGAAGAAGTTCCTGGCCGAGCGCGGCATCGAAGCTCGGATTAAGATCAGCTCGTCGCTCAAGTTCGGCCTGGTGGCCGAGGGCATGGTGGATCTCTATCCCCGTTTCGGCCCCACCAGCGAGTGGGACACGGCGGCCGGGCATGCGCTGGTGCGCGCGGCCGGCGGGCGCGTGCACGACCAGACCGGCGTGGAACTGCGATATAAAAAGCCCGACTTCCGCAACGGACGCTTTCTGGTGGAGGGCTTGCCTTGAGCATCGCCCCACCGACGCCAGAAACCATTGCGCGGGCCGCCGCGATCTTGCGCGCCGGCGGCCTGGTGGCGCTTCCCACCGAGACGGTTTACGGTTTGGGCGGCGATGCGACGCAAGATGCGGCCGTGGAAAAAATTTACGCCGCCAAGGGCCGCCCGGCATTCAATCCCCTCATCGTGCATGTGGGCTCGCCCGAGTGGGTGCAGGCCATCGCACACACCGATGCGCGTTTCGAAAAACTCGCGAAGGCGTTTTGGCCGGGGCCGTTGACGCTGGTGCTGCCGCGCCGCGCCGAGGCCAAGATTTCCAAACTTGTCACGGCGGGCCTGGACAGCGTCGCCGTGCGCATGCCCGACCATCCCGTGGCGCGCGACATCTTGCGCACGACGGGCCGCCCCCTCGCCGCACCCAGCGCCAACCGTTCGGGCTACATGAGCCCCACTGAGGCCGCCCATGTGGCCGCTTCATTGGACGTGCCGCCCGATCTCATCATCGACGGCGGGCGCTGCCGCGTGGGGGTTGAGTCCACAGTCTTGGACCTGACCCAAGCCGCGCCCAAGCTGTTGCGTCCCGGCGCCGTCACCCGCGAGCAGATCGAGGCCGTCATCGGGCCCATCAATCTGGGCGGCGATAACCCGACGGCACCCAAGGCCCCCGGGCAACTGGCGAGCCACTACGCCCCGCGCCTGCCGCTGCGGCTCAACGCCGTCGAGGCCCAGCCCGGCGATTGCCTGATCGGCTTCGGCCCCGTGGCGGGGCACATGAGCCTCAGCGCCACGGGCGACGTGGCCGAGGCCGCCGCCAACCTGTTCGCCCTGCTGCGCCGGGCCGACAACCCTGCTCTATATAAGAGTATCGCGGTCGCCTCGGTCCCCGAGACGGGGGTGGGCCTGGCGCTCAACGACCGCTTGCGCCGGGCGGCGGCGCCGCGTAACACCGGCTGAAATCGCAACTCGACCCGAGGCCCCCGCGTGCCCCTCGACCACGCCCTGCAAAACCAACTCACCGACATCGTCGGCGCCAAGGCCGCTATCTCCGATACGGCTGAAATGGCCCCCTATCTGCACGAGGAGCGCGGGCTTTATCACGGCAAGGCGGCTTTGGTGCTGCGCCCCGGCCGCACGGACGAAGTCGCGCGCATTGTCGCCGCTTGCGCCAAATCCAACACCCCCATCGTGCCCCAAGGCGGCAACACGGGGCTGTGCGGCGGCGCCGCGCCCCACGAGGACGCCTCGGAAGTCATCGTCAGCCTGGGGCGCATGAACAAGGTGCGCGCCATCGACCCGGTGAATTTCACCATCGCGGTCGACGCGGGCTGCGTGCTGGCCGACATCCAACGCATCGCCCTGGAGCACGATTGCATTTTCCCCCTGAGCCTCGCGGCCGAGGGCAGTTGCCAGATCGGCGGAAATTTGGCGACCAACGCCGGCGGCATCAACGTGCTGCGCTACGGCAACACGCGCGACCTCGTGCTGGGCCTGGAAGTGGTGCTGCCCGACGGGCGCGTCTGGAACGGCATGCGGGCGCTCGGCAAGGACAATACCGGCTACGCCTTGCGCCACCTGTTCGTGGGCGCCGAAGGAACCTTGGGCATCATCACCGGCGCGGTGCTGAAACTGTTCCCGCGCCCCAAGGAAACCGCCACGGCTCTGTGCGCGCTGCGCGAGCTTGGCGCGGTCACGCAACTGCTCAGCCAAGCCCGCGCGCTGTCGGGCGACAGTGTCACGGCCTTCGAGCTGATCCCGCGCATCGGCCTCGAGATGTGCGCGAAGCACATCGCCGGCTGCGGCGACCCCTTCGGAGCCAAACATGATTGGTATGTGCTGATCGAGTTTTCCACCTCGCGGCCGGGCTCAGGGCTGCGCGGCACCTTCGACAAACTGCTGGAGACCGCCTTCGAGAGCGGCATCGTCACCGACGCCGTGGTGGCCGAAAGCCAAGAGCAGGCCAAGAAGCTGTGGCGTCTCCGCGAGAGCCTGCCGGAAGCGCAAAAGCACGAAGGCGGCAGCATCAAGCACGATGTCTCGGTGCCGGTATCGCTGGTGCCGAAGTTCATCGCCGAGGCCGCCCAGGCCGTGACGACGAAATTCCCCGGCTGCCGTCCGGTGCCGTTCGGGCATGTGGGCGACGGCAATGTCCACTTCAATGTGTCGCAGCCGGTGGGTCGGGACAAAGCGGCTTACCTCGCGCAGTGGGAAGCCATGAACCGCGTGGTGCACGACATGGTGGTGGGCATGAACGGCTCGATCTCGGCCGAACACGGCATCGGCCTGCTCAAGATCGAGGAAATGAAGCACTACAAGGACCCGGTGGAGCTGGACCTGATGCGCAAGCTCAAGCGCGCGCTGGACCCGGCCAACCTCATGAACCCCGGCAAGGTGGTGGATTAGGTCTTCAAGATCGGCACGTCGTATTTCGCGATCTCGCGGTCCCGCGTGACGATGGTCAAGCCCTCGATCCGCGCCTGGGCGATGAGCATGCGGTCGAAGGGGTCGGTGTGATGGAGTGGCAATCGGCCCGCGGCTTCGGCATGGCCAAGCGAGATCGGCAACGGCAGTAACTTCGATTGATGCACCAGGCTTTCAAGATTCTCCGGTGCGCGAAGACGGCCTGATGTTCGTTTGATCGAAAGTTCCCACAACGACGCCGCGCTCGCGTACGTTAAGCCCGGGCTGGCTGCTATGATCTCGCGCTCACGCCCATTAAGTCTATGATCATCGTTCAGCCACCACAGCAAGACGTGGCTGTCGAGCAGCAGTTTCATTTACCCTCGCCGCGAAACACTTTCATGATCTCCTCGGGCAGCGGGTCGTCAAAATTATCAGCGATCCAAATCTTGCCCTTGGCGATGCCGGGTTTGAGCGGCTGAACCTTCGGCGTGAACGGCACGATCTTGGCGATGGGCTTGCCCGACTTGCCGATGACGATTTCCTCGCCGCCGGCCACGCGCGCGAGCAGGCGCGACAAGTGCGTTTTTGCCTCGTGAACGTTGACGATGGCCATGGCGGGCCTCCCGGAAATGGACTTAGCTAACTTAGTCTATACTGGCTCCGGTGGCAAGCCAGGGTGCCCAATCATTTCCTTGCCGCTTTTTCCCGTTCGCTGTCGGGCCGTTGGTTGATCTGCATGCGCACCCCGTCGGGGTCCAGCACCGCCATCTCGATCAGGCCGTCGGGTGTGCGCACCGGCTCGACCGCGAAAGTCGCGCCGATTTCCTTCAGCCGTTTGATCACCGTTTCGATGTCGTTGGTGCGCAGCGCCAGCGCCACTTCGCCCACCGCCAGGTTGGCGGGGCGCTGAATCTTCGGTAGCGGCGGATTGCTGACTTGCAACAGCGCCAACATCGCGCTCTCGCGCGGCAGGCCGTTGAGCGTCGGGCTGGGCCGCAGCACGACGATGTGCGCCGTGTGGGTCTCGGCGATGCCCAGATGCTTGAAGGTGATCTTATCGGCGATGGGCGCATCGCGCGTGATCTCCAGGCCCAGCGCATAAGCGTAGAATTTCTTGGAGGCTTCCAGGTCGCTCACGAGCAACAGATTACGCGGCAGAATCGTCTCCGGGTTCTGTGCCTGCAGCGGCGACGCCAACCCGAGAGCGAGCACCAAACTTGCGAGGATCGTTTTCATCGAATGTTCCTTTGGAATTGCGCTACTTGGGCTGTTCGACCGGGCGGTCGGCCACTTCACGATCGGGGCGCTGCACCACGTGAATGCGCACGCCATCGGGGTCGTGAACCACCAGTTCCGTCTCCTTGCCGTCGGGCGATTTCATCGGCTCCAGCAGGATGCGCGCCTTGAGTTCCTTCATGCGCGCATAGACCAAGTCGATGTTGGTGGTGCGCATGGCCATCATGGTCTCGCCCGAGGCCAGGTCGGCGCCGGCGGGCCGTGTCATGACCGGCAGCGCAGGGTTCCCCACCTGGATCAGGCCCAGTTGCGCCCCCTCGCGTTTCTTGCCCTCGATCATGTGGCTGGAGCGCAGAATGGCGAACCGCACCGTGCGGTCCTGCGCCACGCCCATCTGCGTTTTCACGACGGGATTGGTGATGACGTTGTCGCCGAGCAGTTCGTAGCCGAGCCCATAGGTGTAAAAGCGCTTCGAGGCCTCGATATCGGCCACCACCATGGTCATGCGCGACATCACGCTGACGGTGGCGGGCGCCGGGCTGTCTTGAGACAGCACTGGAGAACTCAGGCAAAGCCCCATTGCGAGCAATGCCATTAAGCCTTTTAAATCGTGATCTTTTTTCATCTGATCCACCTCTCGTCGGCCCTGAGAAAACTCCGGGAATAGTGTTATCTTGCAACACATTATGACCTTTTGGCAGCGCCGGGCGTTTTAGTCTTGATAATCGCGAGTTGCGGGGCCATCGTGCCCCCGATGCGTGTATTTTGATCCAGGGTCGTGGAGGCCTGCTTTTATGAACAAATTCAAACTCTTGGCGTTGAGCACGGCGATGGTCGCGCTGGCGCCCGGCGCCTTCGCCGCCGACCAGGGCCCCTACGTCGGCCTGGGGCTGGGCTATCACATGCCGCGCAACTCGAACCTGCTGGTCGGCGCCAACGCCCGCGAAATGACCTTCGACAACGGCCCCATCGCCGTGGGCGCGTTCGGTTACAAGTGGGAGCAAGGCTTCCGTGGCGAACTGGAACTGGGCTACCGCGAAGGCGAAGTGAAGACCCTCATCACGCCGACCGGCGCCGTTCCGTGGACCGGCGATCAGAAAGCCTGGTCGACCATGGGCAACCTGCTGTTCGACTTGGCGCGCGACGCCCGAATCAACCCCTACGTCGGCGCGGGTGCTGGCTTCACGTGGCTGGGTTGGAAAAATGGCTTTGCCGGCCCCACCTCGGCGACCTTCGACGGCACGGACAAGAAGTTCTCGTGGCAGGGCATCGCCGGCGTGGATTTCAACGCCACCGACGCGCTCGATCTGTTCCTGGAGTACCGCTACATCGGTCTGAACAACGCCCGCTTCCCGGCCAACAACGCCACCGCGACGCCGGTGATCTCCGATCACGACGACCGCAGCCACAACATTCTCTTGGGCTTCCGCTACGCCTTCGGCGCGCCGCCCGCGCCCAAGGCCGAGCCGCCGAAGCCGGCGCCGCCCGCGCCCCCGGCCCCGCCGGCCCCGCCGCCGCGCCCGGCGATTCCGCAGAACTTCATCGTGTTCTTCGACTTCGACAAGTCGAACCTGCGCGCGGACGCGCAAAAGATCGTCACGGACGCGGCCAATTACGCCAGGTCCAACAACAAGGCGCGCATCGACCTGACCGGTCACGCCGACACCTCGGGTTCGGCGGCTTACAACTTGGCCCTGTCGGAACGCCGCGGCAACGCGGTCAAGGCCGAATTGGTGCGTCTCGGCATTCCGGCCAACGAGATCGTGGTGATGTTCAAGGGCGAGTCCCAGCCGCTGGTCGCCACCGGCGACGGCGTCAAGGAACCGCAAAACCGCCGCGTCGAGATCGTGCTGGAATAAAGTCCCGCGCGCCGACTTCAAGCTAACGCGCCGCCGCCCCTGTCTTGGGGGCGGCGGTTTGCGTTGGGGCGCTGCCCGTCGCGCCCGGCGGCGGACACACGGCAGGTTGAGTTACACCGGGAATGATCTGGCTGGGGGCCAGCGTGCGCAAATCGTCGGGGCGCTGTTGCAGCGACCAGAACATCGTCCAGGTCTGGTTGCAAAAGGCCTCGGGATTGGCCGCGCGGATGGCGGCGGCGGCGTTGGCCAGTTCGGTGACGAAGCTGTTGAGCGCCTTGGCCCCGCCGGCGCGCTGAAAGTAGGCGATCAGCTTGGGGCCGTGAAGGCCCAGGTCGGCTTTATGGCGCGTGACAAAGGCATTATAGGCCTCCTGCTGACCGCAACTCAGCGCCGCCACCACCAACCGGCTTTGCAGGTGGCGCACATAGATGGCGTCGGCTTCTTGGGAACTGGCGCAGGGCTGCGCCGCCCCGGCCGGGGCTGCAAGCGCACTTGCAATCACGGCCGCAGCCAATGCCAAAGCGGGCCATGCCACAATTGCACGCCATGACTCTGAAATATGGCCTTTCGGCATCGGCATATGTTCCTCGGACTGACAGACCATGATACGAAATCCTCGAGGAAGCTCAAACCCTTGGAACCCCGCGCGCAGCGCCGATGTTTGGACTGATTCGCTATATCGCCCGCCAACTCGTGGTCGGCACCGCCATGGTGAGCATCGTGCTGGTGTTCATCGTTTGGCTGACGCAATCGCTGCGGTTCCTGCAGTTCGTCATGAACAAGGGCCTGCCGCTGGGCACATGGCTCAAGCTGACCGTTTATATGCTGCCGGGGTTTTTCACCTTGATCCTGCCGATCGCCTTCTTCTTCGTCGTGCTGTTCGTTTACAACAAGCTCGCCATGGACAAGGAGTTGGTGGTGGTTCAGGCCGCCGGCGTGAGCCGCGCCGGACTGGCCCTGCCGGCCGTGCTCACGGGCCTGGCGCTCACGGGGCTGGGCCTGGCGATGACCTCGAGCGTGGTTCCGGCCGGGGCGCGGGCCTTCAAGGACCTGCAATGGACCATCCGCACCGACGTCTCGCAAGTGATGCTGCGCGAGGGCGCCTTCAACGGCCTGGGCGACGGGCTGACGGTCTATGTGCGCGGGCGCGACGGCAACGGCGAATTGATCGGCCTCATGGTCGACGACAAACGCGCCGCGGGCAAGGCCGTGACCCTCCTGGCCGAGCGCGGCGCGGTGAGCGACGGCGAACGCGGACCCGTGGTGACATTGAAAAACGGCAGCCGCCAGGAACTCGTCGGCGACGAACTCTCGGTGCTGTACTTTGAAACCTACGCCGTCGATCTCGGTCAGATCGGCCCGCCCGGGGGCACGCGCACGCCGGACAATCGCGAGCGCTCCACCGTGGAGTTGCTCAGCTTGGATACCGAGGACGGCCTGAGCGAAGCCCTCGTGGCGCGCATGCGCTCGGAGGCTCATCAACGCCTGACCGGACCCTTGGCGGCGTTGGCCAATGCCGTGATCGCGGCGGCGTGGCTGCTGGCGGGGCCCTTCGACCGGCGCGGTCAAGCCCTGCGCATCGGCGGCGCGGTGGCGACGGTCGTGGTGTTGCAAGCCGCCGGCCTGGGCGCGCTCAATGCCACGGCGAAGTCGTCGGCCTGGGCGCCGATGATGTATGCCGTCGCCCTGGTGCCCATCGCCGTGGGCGCGTTTTTACTGATCTCACCCCAGGCCGTGCCGTGGCTGCGGGCGCGTCCGATGACCTCAACTCCCGCCGTGTCGCCGCGCTGATGACGCCGAAACATTTGATCGCGTGGGGATGGGTCGTGACGGCGCTGGCGCTCGGTACGGCGCTTCCCGCGCGGGCGCAAGTCGCGCCCGAGAGTCAAACCGTCGTGGAAGCCACGGAGATGAACTACGACGAGGGCTCCGACACGCTCAAGGCCCTGGGCCGCGTCGAGATCTCGCGCGACGGCCGCGTGCTCTTGGCCGATACCGTCACCTACAACCGCACCACCGACATTGCCGTCGCCACGGGCAACGTGAGCCTGCTCGACAAGAACGGCACGGTGATGTTCTTCGACCGCATCGAGATCAAAGGCGACCTGAAGGAAGGTTTCGCCGAGCAGGTGCGCGTTCTCTTGGCCGACAAGTCGCGCCTGTCCAGCCGCGATTTTCGCCGCAGCGAAGGCCGCATCAACGAGCTCAGCGACGCGGTTTATTCCGCCTGCGACCTGTGCGAGGGCCGCGAGCCGGTGTGGCAGATCAAGGCCGGGCGCGTGCGCTACGACGAACAGGAGGAAATGGTTTACTACCGCAACGCCCGGGTCGAGATGTTCGGGGTGCCGGTGTTCTACACGCCCTACCTAGCGCACCCCGACCCCACGGCGGGGCGCAAGAGCG